>CABRZP010000004.1 GCA_902475545.1 uncultured bacterium | reverse complement strand
GTTTCTGTCATTGAGGCTTGGGCACCGGCTTGGGCGGTGATTGGGGTTGACAGGACAGCTGGGTTGAAGCTATCGCTACCGCCTGAGCTGCCACCGCGTTGAAATACAAAGTAGCCATTTTCGCCATATTTATTTGAAGTATCGTAGGAGACGTCATAGCGATACAGTTTTGTATAGGCTTCTTTTATATTACTTTTCACAGTATTTTTGAAGGTTTTGTCGGCAAATTCTACGGGGGTAATAAGGTTTTCGCCATCTGAGAGGAGATTAAATGATTGAACATTTACGGAACCTTTATTACTTGATTCGCCGTATGTATTTGCGATAATTCTACCCATTGTTTTGGTTGCCAGATCTACGTCTACATTGCCTATATTAATGTTACCGCCTTTAATTGCAAAGGATTCCAACATTACAGGGGCAGTAGAGAGGGAGCCAAGATTTAGGGTACCGCTATTTACAGTCAGGCTGTTATGATTATTACTCAAGTTATACGGATTTGAGATGTTAGTTGTTACATAATCGTTAGAGATATTGGCATTATATATATTATTGTTAATATTTATTTTGCCTGATTTATCGCCTGTGAGGGTTAAATTATATTGATGTTCGCGTTTTAGTTTTGTCCAATCTGAAGAGATTTCGCCGCCGTCTATTGTATCGTCGAAGATGAACGAGCCGTTATTGGTTGCTTTCAGAGTGATTGTTGGGTTGTAGAAGGTTTCTTCGCCGGTTGATGAATCTATTTTATTTGTGCGAACGAAGATTGCGTTAGGGAGTTTGCCGCGGTAGTCTTCGGTTCTGTTACCGCTGAAGATTGATTGGCGGTTATCGGCGGTGAATAAAAGGTCTGTTTCTGTATAGACTGCTCCACCGAGGGCGAGATTTGTTTCTGATCCTGTTTTTACGCTGTTGTTTAGGAAGTTAACAGCAAGTTCACTTATATTCCCCAGATTCGCCAATGTTCCCATAACATAAGAGGTTTTAGATTCACCAATATTATTTATAAATGAAGAATGAAGCTTTTCTATTGTTCCATCATTACGTAAAGTACTACCAATCATAAAGGTACCAGAGTTAGCCCGATTTTCAGTAAAATCACCTTCGATAGAAGTTATAGTCCCTCCATTTCTTATAGTACCACCGTTTAGAGTGGTACTTGCTTCTGTACTGTTACCTGAAAAATTACCTGCTATACTACCAATTGTTCCACTATTAAACAATCCTGCACCATAGGCAAATGTTCCGCCAACTAACTTGTTACCGATAAAATCTCCAACTATTTCACCGATCTCACCAGAATTGGTCAGAGTTCCACCGGCATAAGAGGTTTTAGCTTCGCCAGTGTTATTTATGAAGGATGCGTGTAGTTTTTCAATTGTTACATCATTAAATAGAGTTGCACCATAATTATATGTTCCTGCAGAAGAATAATTATCCGAAAATACTCCGGTAATATTGTTGATAGTACCTACATTCATTAGTGCTCCACCTCTCACATAGGTACCTGCCGTTAAGGTATTATTTCTGAAATTACTTGAGACATCATCTATAGTACCATAATTGTATATACCTGCACCAAAACCAAAAGTAGCTCCAGTCAATTTATTACCAATGAAATCCCCAATGATTTCACCAATTTTCCCATCGGAATAATTTGCCAGAGTTCCTACAGCATAAGAAGCATTAGCTTCGCCTATGTTATTTATAAATGATGAATGGAGTTTTTCTATTGTTCCATAATTAAATAAAGTTGTACCATAGTTGTACCCAGTTTTAGCTAAGGAGTAATTATCTGAAAATACACCGGTAATTGATTTTATTGTACCATCATTCAGTAAAGTTCCTCCAGATACAAATGTACCAGCTTCTGCCCTATTACGGGTAAAATTACTTTTAATATTATCAATTGTTCCCCAGTTATATAGTCCAGAACAACGAGCATAAGTAGCTCCAACCAGCTTATTACCAATAAAATCACCCTCTATTTCACCAATTTTTGCATTTGTATAATTTACCAATGTACCACTTGAATAAGATGTCTTAGACTCTCCGGTATTGTTTATAAATGAGGAGTGCAGTTTCTCAATTGTACCGCGGTTAAGTATAGTCGTGCCATAGTTTTGCTCAGTTTTAGCTAAGGAGTAATTATCTGAAAATACTCCAGTAATTGATTTTATTGTACCCTGATTATTTAAGGTTCCTCCATTTATGTAAGTCCCTGCTTCAGCTCTATTACCTATAAAATTAGCGGTAATATCACCAATTGTATCCCCATTAAGTATCACTGCACCTAGGGCATAAGCTCCTGCAATGGTTTTATTATTTTTAAAATTTCCACTGATATTATTTATAGTTCCATACTGGTTTGATAGTGCGGCACCAGAAGCCCAACCCAAATACGAAATAGAACAATTATCTACGAAGTCTCCTGAGATTTTATTTATCTTACCAGCCCAATTAGCAATTGCAGCACCATCAGCCCATTGTTGATAATTAATGGATTTATTTGATGTAAAATTAGCATTTATTTCATCTATTATACCACCATTATTCATTATCGCACCACCAATAGCACCATAAGTATCTCTAGTATTATCATTTGATATAACTGAGTTATTATTAAATTCACCGGTAATCTTTGTTACATGAATATTACTATCCCCCAATAGAGTTAAAGCTCCACCACAAGCATTCGCATTCCCAACATAATTATTGGTTGCTGAATTATTTTCAAATACAACATTATCAAGTTCCAATGTCCCACTTCCAACAGATATAGCACCATAGGAATTTGACATCTTCGAAAATTCAGTATGATTATTTGAAATCGTTGAGTTTTTTATTACTACATTAGCTCTAGAATTTGAGATTTGTAAAGCTGCACCAGAATTATAATCATTATGCCTTCCGTTTGTAATTTCTACACTATCAATTGTTAAATTTGCGGCACTATTTACATCAAAACCTTTATTTGTATTCAAATCAATCACAGATTTTGCTGTTTCTCCAATTATTCCGTTTATATTTATTTCTCCGGCGGTTGAGGTGCCTAAATTCTTTGTTACTGTATATGTTTCATCTGATGAGTTAAAATTAAAGTTACGAACCTCATCTGTTTGTAACTGGTTCAAGTTTGAAAGTTCTGTTCCATCCATATCGGGGGTAACCGTCACCGTTTCTGCCACAGCAGGTGCTCCTAGTGCTGCAACTCCCAATAGTGCTGCGGATAATACTTTTAAACTTCTGTTGTTTTCAATCTTTCTCATCTTTATACCTCTTATTCTATGCATCATTTTACTTAAACTTGTGCGTTCTTATAAACATAAGAATATTGAGGATTTTCAAACCTTAAAATGTGAAGATTTAAAATTAGTCGGAAGTTAATGACACTTAAAAATTAAATAATCAAAGATATTTCAAGTTCGAAATATCATTTTAAGTATTCTGGTGTGTTATGTATATTTTAATAAAGTGACAACATTATTTAATCATTCATCTATAGGAAATGCATACATTTACATTATACTACTGTTTTATTAATTTTACAAGGGTTAAGGCAAGAGTTTTATATACATAAAAAAAACGGGGTGCACAAAGCACTCCCGCTTATTTCATTTCTGAAACAAAAAAGGATTCACATTAACCTAAACTATCTATCCAAATTCTCTATTTTAGTATTCAATACCTTGTCTCGCCATAACACCGGTATCGAAATAATGTTTTATCGGTTTCATCTCTGTAACCAAATGTGCCATCGCAACTAATTCAGGGTGTGCATAACGACCTGTTAATACGATTTCCAAATTATCAGGTTTATGCAATAATGTATCTTTTATATCACTAACTTTAATCATATTCATTGATGTACAAATATTGATTTCATCAAGAATAATTAACTGATATTCTCCGGAATTTATAGCATTTTTCGCAAATTCCCAACCTTTTTTAGCTTCTTTATAATCATCCAAGCATACATTGTGAGAATAACAAACTCTATCCATCCCAAACTGTACAACATCTAAATTTGGTAAAAATTTAGAAGATGAAGTGATTTCACCATAAGTTGTAGCACCGTCTCCCTTTGTAAATTGAATTACAAGAACCTTCCATCCATGTCCAAGTGCTCTAAGTGCTAAACCCAAAGACGCTGTTGTCTTTCCTTTTCCGTCTCCTGTATAAATTTGAATATAACCATGTTCTAGCACTTAACTACCTCCAAAAAATACACTTCCTATTTCTACTATAATAATATCGCTTTTTTGAATAAAATTTAATCGTTCAATAGATGGATAAATTAGAGTAAAAATGAAACACTTTTGACTTTTTATATCTTTTAATCTCGTTCCCGATTTGTATATTCATAATAGAATAAATTTTAACTTTTGACTAACATTTTATGCCTAGCATGCCAAAGTCTTTACAATAAAATTTCACCCAAAAATGCAAACCTTTAACAGGCAAGAGTTTGAACATATATTTTTCTTCTAAAAAAGTTTTACAATACTTTTGTTAAATAACATTAAAAAACACTTGCACATTTCCAAGAAAGTCTGTACAAGTGTATTTCAAACATACTGTATATTTATGAAGATTTTTAACATTTCACAAAATAATATTTTGCAATAGTAAATTAAGATAATTTGCGAATTAATTCTTGAGCCTCTTCACACTCAGGAAATGTGTCAACTATTTTCTCCGCAACTTCAAGTGCTTTATCTATCTCATTAAGCTTTTCATGACATTTTGCCACATTCAACAATACGTTAACATTCATTGGTGATTTTTCAAGCATATTATTAAATATCGATTTAGCCTGTTCATAATTTCCAAGTTCAAAATAACATAAGCCTAACAGGTTTTGAACATCCGGAATTTTTTCTAATTCAAAAGACTTAACCAAGTACATTTTTGCAGTTTCATAATCGCCTGCAAGGTGATATATTCTACCTGCTATGAATAGTAAAAATGCTGAATCTGAACTGTTCTCCATTGCAGCTGAAATTTGAGCTTTAGCTTCATCAATCTGTTTTAAATGAGTTTTATTTAATGCTGAAAATGCTAAACCACTTGGATTTTTTGGTTCCAATGCAACAGCTTCCTGATATAATTTATCCGCCTTTTCAAAATCAGAAGTCGAATGTAAGTAATTCGCATATTCTAAAACAATTGAAAAATCATCTGAACCATATTTATACGCAGTTTCAAATTCATCTTTTGCATAATCAAAAAGTCTTTTATTCAAATAAATTACACCTAAATCTTTATGTGCCGGTGCAAATTCCGGATTAAGCTTACAAACCTTTTTCAAAATTTGTTCAGCTCTATCTATATCATCTGTTCTGACACATAATAAAGCCAATTCATAATGTGTTTGAAATGATGTAGAACCTTGTTTAATAATTCTTTCATATATTTCTTTAGCATTTGAATATTGTCCGATAGTTATATAAACATTTGCCAGTTTTTTCAGAATATTAACCGCTTTAGGATTTAACATAACTAACTGCTTTAATAGTGATATTGCAATTTCGTACTCACCAATAACCTGATAACAACATGCTAAATTATATTTATATGTTGATTTTTGAGGATAAGATGAAGCAAGATATTTATAATGCTCAATTGCTTCTTTAAATTGTCCGGCTTTAACTTCAGATAATGCCCAGGCAACAATATAACTATCTTCTTCCGGTTCTAACTCATGAGCTTTTGCAAAATACTCGCAAGCCTCTTTATGCTTGTCCTGCACTTGCAAAATTGAAGCCAGATTAAAATAAGTTAAAGATGCTGTTGGGTCAACTTCAGCCGCCTTCAAATAAATATCAAAAGCTTTATCAGGCTGTCCTGTTGTTAAATATGCAGTCCCTAAATTATTATACAGTTGAACATTTTCAGGATTCAACTCAATTGCTTTTTCTATATAAAATACACTTTCCTCAAGTTTTTTTGAAGCCATATAAGCTGTACCTATAATATAGTAAAGGGAATAATCATCTTTTTCAGTAAATTCCAAACCCTTTTTAGCTATTTCTACGGCTTTATCATAATCTTCAACTTTAATATATACAATAGAGAGACTCTTATATGCATCAACATATTCCGGTCTCAATTCTAATACCGTGTTATAAGCATGTTTTGCTTCAACAAACAACTCAAGATTATCATAACAGCAACCTAAGTAATACCAACACAAAGCATCATCCTGACGATATTTAATAATATCTTCCAAAATAGTTCTGGCACTGTCAAAATTTTCAAGATTAACTTCACATAATGCCAAAAGTCTTTGAGCATCAATATCTGAAGAATCCTTTTCTAATATTTCATTAATTAAAACTTTTGCGTTGTCATAATCCGAGGAATCAATCATCTCGTATATTTTATCAATTTCTTTATCTTCCATAACTGTATTATAGCACAAAAGGAAATAGGCAAACTTTCCGATTTTAAATAATAACCGGCAGTAATATTACAAAATATTACGAATATTATATACATCAAATATACTCACATGCAATTAATCTTCAAAGAATTTCTTTATATAAACATAAAGGTTACGACAAAAAAATTATGTAGAAAGGTTTGGAGGTAAAATATGCCAGTAAAAGTAGGTTATGTTCCGACAGCAGAACAAGTAGTAGCACAACAAGCACGTAGAGCAGCACAAGCAGCAGAAAAAGCAGCACGTAAAAAATTAAAATATGGCGGCAAAACAATTGCAGACCCCGCAAGACCTGGGAAATTCATATCACAATCAGCTAAAGAAGTTGAAGCAGCTGCAACAGCAAAAGCAACAAAAGGAGCTAAAATTATTGATAAAGCTAAAGGTTTTTTAGGAAAAGTTAAAGATTTAGCTAAAAAAGTCGGTAAAAAAGTTGCAGAATTCAGCAAAACTAAAAAAGGTAAAATTGCAATTGCAGCAGCTGCAGTATTAGCAATCGCAGGTATTATAGCTCATAACAAAGCTGAAAATGCAAAAAATAATGAAGAAATCTTGAATATGCAAGTAAAAGGTTTTGAAAACCTAGCATAAAAATTTTCACTAATAAAAAAACGATTTACCTTTAAAAGGTAAATCGTTTTTTAAGCAATAAACTTTTGTTATATTACACATTAAAAAAGGAACCTTTGCGGTTCCTGTTATAAATTACCCCCAAGCGAATTCGAATCGCTGTCTACACCGTGAAAGGGTGTTGTCCTAGGCCTCTAGACGATGGGGGCTAGTGCTTTGACAAAATTCATTCTATCGTGAACAAAATTAAATGTCAACTACTTCATTTCATTTTTTAAATTTTTTAATTTAGAAATCTTTATTTCATCAATTATCTCACGAATTTCTGCAGATATATCCTCATCTGACAATATATTTTTCTTTACCATTTGGGCAAATTCAACTTTTTTAAATTCATGCATGCCACGTGTTCTGAACACCTCTTCTAAAATCTTCACCTTTGGGGTATCTTCATTCAACATTTCTTTTTCTATAATTGAAATATTACTTAATTCATAATCCAAAGTTCGATGAATTAAAGATAAAGGAAGCAAATCTTCAAATTCTCCACATGCCAGCAAATGAATCTTATCAATTGAACGTAATCTGGGTTTAATTTCTTCCAAATTATCCTTAGCATCTTTATCCAGCAAGATAAAAATCGGCACCTTCAATACTTCTACAAGCTGATAATACAGCTTTACAACCTGATTTTTTCCGCCGGCAGATAACACAAATATTCCTTCTTTATCAAAATCAAATCCACATCTTTTTGCAAATTCAGGTAACAAAGTTTCCTCAGTTGCACCTTCCGCAATTACAACTTTTTCAATTGGGAAACGCAAAGATTCTTTATACCTAACAGCTTCTATATTTTTAGCAAACTCTAGAGATTTCATCCATTTTAAATTTTTAGGAGAAGTTTCATCAATAAAAGATAAGCATGCTTTATAATTTATTTTATTTTTCAATAATTTTTCAACATTTTCATCAATTTTAAATATAGATTTTTCGTAATCTAACAGACGTTGATTTATTAAATAATCATCATCTAAATTCTCAACCAGATTTTCTAAAGAATAATTAATTATATATTCTGCCCAAAGTTTTAAATTTTCATAATCCATTTTTTCCAAATCGGATTTTTTGAATTTTGGACTAATTAAGTTATTTATCAATATATCACTGAAAACTCTAAAATATTTAACCTCGGTATTTTTAAATCGAGTTAACCTATCAATAGATATAAGTATTTGATCTTTTGTTAATGGTTTGACTTTTGAATTTTTCAATGATACCCTCATTTAATATTTATTAACAATAAATAAAAGTTTTAGCAATTTTTTTCTTATTGTTTTTTTATTATACATGTGGAGTGAATATGGTAGAAAGAATTAGTTCTCATATCCAACAATATAATTATAACACAATTAACAGTGTTAAAAATATAAGCCTGCATTCTAAAAATAACGAACAAATACAGAATGCTCCATCTTTCACTGCCGCTGCAACAGTTCCGTTAAGCAATCAAACTCAAAATATTAATTTAAGAACAACATTATCAAGTAAAGAAGAGAAGAATAAATACACTACGATACTCACAAAACTGGACAAAAACGGTAAAAAAATTGTAGATTCTCTGCTTAAAAACGGAGTATTACTAAATGCAAATTCAAACGACAAAAGTACCGTTTTGGACAACTTATATAAAATAGTGAAAGAACCGAGAGCTGAAGGATTAGATTCTGACACAATTTTACGAGATACTATTGCTGCAATCTCTTATCCATATATAATAACCCAGCAATTTGGCGATATTCCAATAGAATACCGACAAAAAGTAATTCAGGCAAATAAAGAAATTCAGACAAATTTATTAGATATATATAAATCTTCAAACGAAATTGATGTTGAACATTCGGGAACATGCGTAGCCGCAAGTACAGAATTTAAACTTGCTAAACAAATGCCGGCTGAATTTGCAAGATTTGCTCAAGAATTAAGCTCACCTAAATTGTCCGTAGAAAAAACTATCGGGCTAAACAATCTTGCAGACAACACTCTAAATGCAGTATGGCTCTTAAATGCTTTTGAAGTTCCTTACGAAATGAAAGATTTCAACAATGCAACTTTAAAATTTGCACCTGATAAAAATGCAATTATAAGAGCTCAAATTCAAACAACAAATAAAGATCCTTATGAAAGATCTCCGTTAGATGTTCTTATGCAATCAACATTCATGCAGATAGGCTCACAACAATCCTACAATACAATAACCGATAAAAGAGCCGGCAAATTTAACCAAAATGACAAAGGTTTGATTGAATTTGAAAAGACATTCACAGAATCTGTTGTATTCGACAAAAATATTTTATCAGTAACATACCAAACTGTTGACGAAAATGCCAGACTAATCGGATATGAAACTGACTTAGGTACAATGAAAAAACATCTTGTTCAAGCACTGGATATGGGTGAAAATGTCATCATAGGCTATACTCAAACAGATTCAAATAATATTATCATTAATGGTCATGAAATAACTATAGTTGGTTATAAAACAGATAAGCAAGGTAAAATGACATTCATCTGCAACGATACAGATGACAACATTCCTAAAGCAATTGAATACTCAGAAGATTATTTGCTGCCAAAAATTCACCATGCCGCACTTCCGCAAGAAATCGTAGAAAATGATTTGAATATTGTCCCTAACTGGATTGAAGGTATCGACATGTTTAAACAAATGAGAAATGCAGCTTAAAACCACATTATTGCCAAATCGTTTTAAGTTTAATTGCCGTTGGAACAATATCTTCTTTTTTATCAACACGATAATATTGTTTTAAACTCATATTCAATATGCAATAATGACTCTTACAAGTTTTATCTAACCATTTAGCAATACACATTTTATCTTCTTGCAAACATAATGGTTTGGATTCATTATTTTCATCAACGAGTTCATCTGAAATATTTTGAGTATCTAAAGGCTTTACAATGTCAGGCTGAAGTGAAAAATACTCAAGCTTTTTTGTATTTTTCGTAAATTCATCAACAATAAATTTATAATCACTGTCAACTTGCTCAGAGTGAACAGCATTCCAGTATATAATGTAATAATTCACACCCAATAAATCAGAATGCTTATCTTCAAATAATGTATCCTCATAAACTTTTTCCGGAATACTAATTGGAACAATTTTATCCGACTTTACTTCTTCAGTAACTTTTTCAGGTTTTCTTGAAAATAGAAAAATAAAACCTGATAGTAATAAAACTACCCCCAATAATACAAACCATGCTCTAACCCATGATTTTTGAGATTCATGAAAATCAGCCTCATCCTGATAAGAAACCTCTTGCCAAGCCCACTGATTTCCATTTTTTCCCGCCCAATAAGCCATAATTAAAGCAGCCAAAACACCGACATAAGGAACAAAGCATAAAAACGGAACAGCTAATAATATCCATTTTTTATATTTAATTCCCCAGACAAAATTAAACAAAAAAGCTCCCCAGTTAAACTTTTCAACCAACCCTTTAGGTCCTGGTTCTCCGTCTCCGGAATTGTTGTTGTGAGGAATTATAAAAACTTTATGTCTTTGATTCTTTTTTATTACAGTAAATTCTTTTTCCTCAGATTTTGTTGACTCTGTAGAATTAGCCCTTTCTCTATTTTTTGCGTTCTCATCTTCCGCCGGCATCATTTACTCCTTATAATAAAAGTAATATGAATAAGTATAACATATTTTTTAATTTTGTATATTTGTAACAATAAAAATAAATTGTACCAACTACACTCTTGATTTTTCTACCTATATATGGTAAATTATCCGTACAACAAAAGAAAAGGAACACAAATGAAATTTCAAAACCGACGCAGCAGACGTAATTTTAAGAAAGGCTTGTTTTAAGATAAACGAGACATTTGTTTGTGTTGGAAATAAAGATTAAAACAAGACCTTGAAAGATTTCAGGTCTTGTTTTTTGTTACAAAAGGTAAAAATAAATTGTATAAATAGCAATTATTATTTATCAGAAAAGTTAGAGTAAAGGTGAAGGTAGAAATAATGAAACATAAAAATATTCGACGAAAAACAACTGTGAAAGCGAATGCTCCAATCGTGAAATTAATGAACTTAATCTGGGGCTTGTAATACACAGGGGTAAATTATTGCATCATAGGCTTATACAGCTACTCAGTAATTTGCCCAAAGTTTTAGGAATAAAGGAAAATGATACCAAAAATAACAGCAAGCACAATATATTCAACATTAGGAAATAACAGTTCACTTGTACCCCTGGCTATTAAAGATATAGCTAACAGCTGCGGATTAACAACAGCTTCTTATATTGCAGGAGACACAGTAGAGGGAAAAGACAGATTTATAGACGAATTCGGAACACAGGCAATTTGGCTGTGGGGTATTCCGGCTTATAAAAAAATCCTTGATGTAGCAATGTTCAAACCTGCAGGTATTGACCCTGAGGTTGATGTAAGAATTTTAAAAGACCCTAAAATTCTAAAAGCAGCAAAAGAATTTGCACCAACAAAAGCAATCAAAGAAAGTCTTGAAAATGTTGCTAAACATCAAAAATTAGCTAAAGGTTTAACTGTTGCTAAATTCGCAGCATCAACAGTTTTAACAACATTAACATACTTCGGATTAACTAAATTCAGACATAAATATACAGAAAATCAAATTAAAAAAGATTACTTTGAAAAACAACAGGAACAAAAAGCGAATGCAAATAAAAATGCAACATCAAATATTCCTTTTTCATCTGCATTTTCAAAAGTACATAACAACAATAAAAATTTAACCTTCACAGGAGGAGTTCAGGACTTTATATTCGATCCGGTTAAAAATTTGATGCTTGTTGATGCGTCAATCACAGGCGAAAGATTAACACATTCAAGAAACCCGCAGGATTTCTTTGGATATGTAATTAAAGAAGGAAGCTTCTGGGCATTCATGTATCTGGCTGGACCATTAATTGCAAAAGCACTTGAAAAAAATGCAGAGCATAAACATAACAAATCAATAGACCTGGATGCCAGAGTAATTGAATCTCAAGAGTTACAAAAAGCATTCCAAAACGGAACTCTCAGAAAACATATTGAACAATTCAAACTTGCAGATAAATCAGATGTTGATATCTACAAATTTGCAGTAACTCCTAAAAACAAAAATATTGTCGTTGAAATGGCAAAAAAATCAGACATCATTCAACTGGTTAAAAAATCAGAAATGATTGATACAAGAAAATATATTGATTTAAAAGAACTTAGAGGAGTTTCTGAAAAACTTGAAAAACTGTTAGGTCAATATGAAACTTCAGGTGAAAATTTAGATACATTCCTTAAATCAGTAAGAAAATTAAAAAGAAGTGCAATATTGAAAAATATTGGCTCCTGTATCGGATTCCTGGGAGTTATAGCACCTGCAATTATGCTGATTATGAGAAAATTCAGTCCTGAATATCAAGTAAAAAAAGATATTGAAAACAAACTGGCTGCTCAACCTGAACAAAACAATAAATAAATCGACACAAGAAGGATATTTTAAAATTAAAATTGTGTTATAATAATTTGGTACTTATATATAGAAAGGAAATAGTCATGGAAAAATGGGTTTGCACAGTATGCGGTTATGTTTATGATCCGGCAGAAAATGACAATGTAAAATTTGAAGATCTTCCTGAAGATTATACATGCCCTTTATGCTCAGTTGGTAAAGACCAATTTGAAAAAGAATAGAAAATTTTACGGATTTAATTAAAAGGCGGCAGGTAAATTACCTGCCGCCTTTTAAATTTTAAAGTATAATATTATTATGAACAAAGAAAAAGAGCTGATTACATATTTAAAAAATATTGGTTTGGAAGTTCACACTTCAACAAAAGCTCGTGGACATCAAGGGTTTTATATAAAAAACAGAATTGATATTTCAAAAAACATACCAAAAGAAAGAATTATCCCTACATTATTACATGAATTTGCTCATTATATTCACTCAGAACTTGAACCTTTTATGGCTAGGACAGGAGGAACTTTACAAAAATTATTCAATACCGAAAACACTTCTATATACGAAAAAGAATTACTACTGGTCACAAATTATGTTGATAAAAATTCAAAATTTGAAATTTTACTTCTGCATAAAGAAAAAATTAAAAATCAAATTCTGGAATACGAAAAAATAATCAAAAAGAAATACCCTAAATTTCAGCGATCAAAAAAATTCAAAGAATTTGACAAATACATAAAAAAATCTAAAGCAAGATATCTTTTAAAATACGATAGGATTAAATTAGTCAGCGGTGTATTATTCAAAAAAGTTGAAACTTTTTCTATAGATAATATAGAAAAAGATTTCGACATATCTCCTGAATTTGCAGCGTATATAAGACTTAAATCCTGTCAAAAAAAACAAGCTCGAGTATCTGCTAAAATAAACAGATTAAAAAAATACTACAAAAAACCAACCGAATTATTTGCAAGATTTGTAGAGGGGCTATACCTTAACCATGATATGATTAAAAATCTAGCCCCTCATACATATAATAAATTCTTCTATCTTCTCAATATTGGATATTATAACGAACTAAAAAACATTTCCTGTTATTTCAATCCTAAAAGTCTATAGAATATTTTCTGTCCTATTGTTCTATCAGTAATAGTTTTTGAATAACGTTCGTCAACTTTAGCTAATTCCTGACCGGCAATTTTATATACTTGACGCAGTGTTGCAGCACTTCTTTCCTCTTCAGTTGCAAACTCTTCTCTTATTTTAAGCAATTCACCGTTATCCAAGAACTTTCCGCCGCAAGCATAACATTCATCAATTTCTATATCAGCATTTATACTTGAATGATTTTTAACCATTTTTGTTCCGCAATTTGGACAAAAACGATTCATGGCTTCCGATACAGCTTGGAAAGTCTTTCCTTCTAATTTTTCTAAAATCTTTGAAATATCTTCATTTTGCTCATCAAAAAGCTTAAATTCCCTATTATCAAAATATATTCCGCCGCATCCGTCTGTACAAATATCAAGATTTATACCCTCTGACGGGATAAAAACTTTCTCCATAATTTTGCCGCATGCCGGACATTTTAACTCTTTTAATGTATCAGCCATCTTTTATACCTCGTTATACATTACCACACCTTTAATTTAACATTATCACATATTATTTCATCATACAGTTACACTATTTTGATATATTTTTATGTAAATATTTTGTATTTAAGACAAAAATATTGTACAATATTTGAAAAAGGTCAGGCTGTAATTATGGGCAATAACAAATTAGAAATAAATGATGCTGAAAAAATAATTCTTCAAGGATTAAAACTTTTAGACGAAAAGAATTATTCTGAAGCTGCAAAAATTATAAATAAAGCTTATGAAACATTCAAACAAGAAAATTACCTTGAGGGAATTTCTATCAGTTTAAGTTTGATAGCATTTTTAAAATACACAGAAAACGAATATGATTATGAACAAAGCATTGCCCTTGCTAAAGATGGAAACTACATGGCTCAAAGAGCAAACAGTATAACTGCAAACCTTATTAATGAAGTAGTTTTCGGAAATATTAACTTTGCAGAAAACAATAAAGATATAGCACTCATCCATTATAACAATGCCTTAAAATTAACTGTTGAAGAAGATAAATACGCTTTATCAGACACAATAAATACCAGAATTAAACAATTACAAAACGGCATGGATTATTCACTTCCAACAAAAAGTGACCCTCTGGTATCACTTGTCAAAATTAGTCGTTCAATTACAGCATTAACAGATATAGACGAACTTTTAAAGGTTATTGCGGAAGAAACTAAAAACGCAATACAGGCTGACAGATGTACAGTATTTTTATGGGATAAAGAGACTGATGAATTGTGGTCAAAAGTTGCACTGGGATTAGACGAAAGTCAAGAAATAAGATTTCCGGCAGATAAAGGTTTGGCAGGTTATGTTGTAAAAAAAGGGGAAGCTCTTAACATTCCTGATGCCTATAAAGATTCAAGATTTAACCCTGAAGTCGATAAAAAAACAGGTTATAAAACAAAAACAATACTTTGTATGCCAATTATGAATAATAACCGTGAAATTATTGGTGCATTTCAGGTAATTAATAAAATTGACGGTATATTTACGAAAAATGATGAAGATTTACTTATCGCTATCGGAGGCAGTGCAAGTATTGCTTTAGAAAATGCCCAATTATTTGACCAACAATTACAAATGTACAGGGAGCAAAAACTCATGTTTGAAAGCTTCATTGATACACTTGCAACCTCTATTGATGCCAGAGACAAAATTACAGCAGGTCATTCAACCCGTGTTAGAATGTATTCATCTATATTGGCAGAAGCCGTAGGTTTACCGCCAAAAGAACGATTACTTATAGAAAAAGCTGCAATCCTACATGATATCGGCAAAATCGGTATCAGAGATTCAGTACTTCAAAAAGACGGAAAACTTACGGATGAAGAATATAAACATATTCAAGAACACGTTAAGATTACACACAATATCTTAAATAAGATTTACATGTCTTCTGATTTTAGAATAATAACAGAAATGGCTTGTTCTCACCATGAAAAATGGGACGGAACAGGTTATTACAGACATTTAAAAGGAGAAGAAATAACCCTTGGAGGAAGAATTCTTGCTGTAGCTGATGTATTTGATGCAATAACATCAAAACGTCATTATCGTGACAAAATGCCTATTGTTAATGTTCTTGATATCTTGATGAAAGGTGCAGGCTCTCATTTCGACAAAAACCTTGTTGATACATTCTTATCTATACCTGTAAATAAAATCATCAAAGTATTTTTGTCAGATTCTAAAAGAAAAATTACTCCGGCAGATGAAGAACTGTTAAAACAATACGATTTATTATCTATTCATAGAATACTCGTTTCTGAACACATAACTGAAGATAATCAAAAAATTGCAGATTTATTCAACAGATATTATCTGGGCTTACCTGCTGAAGATGAGGGTAAATAGCATGAAAAAATATTTAACATATTCATTGGTTACACTAATTACATGTTCAAATATTTCTTACGGTTTTGATATGAGCGGAATAAATCTTATTAATCCGCTTGAAAATAATCCGCAAACATATCAAGAAGAACTTGCACACCCATCATTTGATCTAAAAAGAGCAACCCTGACAAAAAATTCTGTCAAAAATCAATATTCCATTGCCATGGATAAATTTATGCAAAGTAATATCCGCTCATCTTACAAAGATTTCAAGATGCTTATAGACAATGTCGTACCAAATGATTACGTCTACATGCGATTGGTTAAAGAAATGGCATCTATCGGATTTTTTAACCTTGCTGAATTATCTATGTCTAAAATTCAAGACAATGAACTTTCAAGCTTATTTGAAGAAGATATAAAAAATTTTTATTTTCCTGGGGCAACTTTGACACAGAAAGATCAATTGTATCTGGCAGAAATATATTCAAATATTATATATAATAACCAGAGTAAAGAAGCTACAAATGAACTCTTAAAACAAACCTCTATGCTTTCTGAATCTGATTATGCAAACTATCTTGCAGCATTTGGCAGCATGAAAAACGGTGACATAGAACAGGCAAAAAAATCTATCAATAATGCCATTGCTAAAAACCCAAAAAACATCAATTATAAACGATTAAAAGCAGAAATATACGCTCAATCAAATAATCCGAAAGAAGGATTAAAATACCTTAACGATTTAGATTCAAAAGAAATTAATACAGTTGTATTTGATAAAGAATTACATTCATCTCAACAGTATATTCTATACAAAACTGCAAAAAATGATTACATAAAAAAATACCATCTTGCATATTATTACTATGATGAAAATGAATTAAATAAAGCCTTAAGAGTATTACAAGCTTCAATCTCAGGCAAAAAAAATATAAATAAAGATGTATACGCTCTTACTGCTAAAGTATATTATGACATGAAGGAATTTGAAAAAGCTCAAGATTATGCACTTAAAGCTGTAGACATTGAACAAACTCATTCCCAAGCTTTAATCGTACTTGGTGATATTGCCTTCAGAAATAACGATTTTAAATCCGCTGAAAACTATTATAAAAAAGCCGCAGGCAAAGATAATACCTACAATGCAGAAATAAAACTTGCTAAAACATATCAAAAACTAAATAACAATAAAAAAGCAAAAGAAATATATTCAAAAATTTTGCGTGTAAGTTCTAACGCATACGAAGCTTATTATCAAATTGCACTTTTGGAAAAAGATAGAGAATTAACTTATCTAAAAAAAGCTCTCGCAATTAATCCTGATTTTAAAGACGGATGGATAGACTTGGCAAGATTTGAAATTTCAAAAGATGATTATGAAAAAGCTTTATCTTTTTTAAACATAGCAAAATACATTGACGAAAATGATTTTAGATATTATTATTATTTGGGACTTGTTTTGAAAAATAAAGGCTTAACAGCAGATGCACGAAAAAATTTTGAAAAAAGTCTTGATCTAAATCCTAATTATAATTTAGCAAAAGAGGAACTAAGTATATGAAAAAAAATCTATTAATTGTTGAAGATCATGAATTAACCAGATTCGGATTAAAAACAACATTTGAAGATGTTGATTATATTGAAAATATTTATGAAGCACCATCAGCGGAAGACGCTTTGGAAATATTCAAAAACAATGCAATAGATTTAGTAATCATGGATTTAGGGCTTCCTAATATGAATGGAATTGATGCAACAAAAGCCATTCATGATATAAACAAAGATACAAAAATAATTATACTAACATCACATAATGACGAAAAAGAAGTTTTAAACAGTTTGAAAGCAGGAGCAAATGCGTATTGCTCAAAAGAAATAAATTTACAAAGACTTGTTCAGGTTGTGCAATCAGTTGCCGATGGTGCAGCTTGGTTTGACCCTAGCATTGCACATGTAGTTTTACAAGCAACCTCAAACTCAAAAATTCCGGAAACAGATACCAACTATAAAAATTATGACTTAACAGCCAGAGAAGCTCAAATACTAAAACTTATGACTGAAGGCTACAGCAATATGGAAATTGCTCAACATTTAGTTATAAGTGTTAATACTACAAAAGCACATGTTGCAAGTATTCTTCAAAAATTAGAAGTAGATGACAGATTGCAAGCAGCACTTAAAGCTTTGAAATATCAAATTGTATAAGGATAATTATGCCTGAACTTACACGAATTTTACTGGTTGACGATAATCCGAAGTATCTTGAAGAGGTTCTTCCTCTATATGGATTCGATTTAACTTGTGCAAAAAATGGAATTCAAGCATTACAAATATTATCAAATGATTCTAAATTTGATATGGTATTACTTGATGTAATGATGCCGGATATAACAGGCTGGGAAGTCCTTAAATCCATTAGAAATAATCCTGTTTTGAAAAATCTTCCGGTAATCATGGTAACAGCTGTCAGCGAAGATCAAAAAATGATTTCCGGTTTGAAAATAGGTGCTGATGATTATATTATCAAACCGTTTATTCTACCTAATTTACTTGCAAGAATCGAGGCTGTACTACGCAGAACCAAACGTCAATCTGAAAATATACACATTGATAATGTTACAATTAGTCAAGCTGATAATTTTAACTCCTTGACTAAGAGAGAAAAAGATGTTTTATTATTAGTTACACAGGGAGAAAGCAACAAATCAATAGCAAATAAACTTGTGTTAAGTGAAGTTACTGTAAAGAGCCATCTTAACAGTATTTTCAAGAAATTAAATGTTGCAAACCGAACCCAGGCAGTATTAATTGCAATGCAAATGAATTTAGTAAAATAAATATATATAATTAAGGAGATAACAATGCTAGACTATACAAAAGAAGAATTATTATCTTTGTTAGAACGAAACCCCGAAAAATTTAATGAATGGAAAAGAGATAGAGACGATGTTGACTTAAGCGAAGTTGATTTTTCAAATATGATTTTAAAAGAAATCGACTTTTCTGACGTAGATTTAAATTCGAGTTCTTTTGCAGATTGCAGTTTATCATTAATTAATTTTTATGGTGCAGATTTAACATCAGTAGATTTTACACGTTCATCAGTAGTAGAATGTGATTTTTCTGAAAGTATTTTAACAGGTGCTGATTGCAGCTATGCAGAAATGACTTATTGTAATTTTACAGACTGCGATATGGCAGGTTGTATTTTATCAGAAACCGTATTAACAAGTTCTGATTTATCAGCTTCTGAAAATTTACCATCAGCAAGATATGACAGTGACACAGTTTGGCCTGATGATGATTTAATGCCGGAAGATTTTGATACCGTGTGTAAAGACGATTTATCAGCACTAAAAGATGATGACGAATCTGCTGTAGAAGATTATTAAACAGTAAAAACAGGATACTATTCCTGCTTTACTATAAAAAATAAGGAGTCGAAAATGATAAAAGTAGCAGTTTGTGGTGCCTACGGAAAAATGGGCAGAGAAGTTTGTGAAGCAGTTGAAAATGATTCATCAATGGAACTTGCCGCAAAAATTGATATTCAGGGAGATGCTTACAAATCTATAGAAGAAGCTAAGCAAAATTGTGATATTGATGTATTAGTTGATTTTACCCAGCCAAAATCAATATTTGAAAATGCAAAATATTGTCTTACAAATGGAATTAACATTGTAATAGGAACAACCGGATTAAAAGACGAAGAAATTGAATTTTTAAAGAAACTTTCTACTGAAAACAACACAGGCTGCTTAATTGCTCCGAACTTTTCAACCGGTGCAGTACTAATGATGATGTTCTCCAAAATGGCTGCCAAATATTTTGACAATGCAGAAATTATTGAGCTACATCACAACCAGAAAAAAGATGCCCCATCAGGTACTGCAATAAAAACAGCATTAATGATGTCAGAAGCAAAACAATCTTTCAAAATAGGAAACTGTCCGGAAACAGAAACTATAGAAGGAGCAAGAGGCGGAACATCATATTCTGATATTCAAATCCATTCTGTTAGAATGCCAGGGTATATAGCATCTCAAGAAGTAATTTTTGGCTCTTCAGGTCAGATTTTCAAAATTAGACATGACTCAATGGACAGAAAATGCTATATGAATGGAGTTTTAATGGCGATTAAACACGTTATAGAAAAAAAGAATTTCATATACGGCTTGGAAAATATAATGTAAATTGTTATTAAATTTATGTATTAATAATACTGCAGGATATTATTCTTGTAGTATTATTAATTTTAGACACGTTAGGAAGGATTAAATTATGACAAAAGAGAAAGCAAATATTGCAATTTTAGGTGCTACAGGTGTTGTTGGTAGAGAAATTACAAAAATTGTTGACGAATTAAAAATAGATTTTAAATCAATAAAATTTTTATCCAGTGCTAAAAGTGCAGGATCAAAAATTGAATTTCAAGGTAAAGAATATACTGTTGAAGAAGCTAAACCTGAAAGTTTTGACGGCGTAAACATTGTATTAGCATCTGCCGGCGGTTCAACTTCTCAAAAATTTGCACCGGAAATTGTAAAAAGAGGAGGAGTTCTTATTGATAACTCATCCGCTTTCAGAATGGAAGAAGATGTTCCTTTAGTAATTGCGTATGTAAATGACGAAGATTTGAAAAAACACAAAGGGATTATTGCTAATCCAAATTGCTCAACATCTCAATTGATGCTTGTTTTAAAACCGCTTCATGATAAATTTGGAATTAAAAAACTTATTGTTTCAACTTATCAAGCAGTATCCGGAGCCGGAATTAAAGCAATTAACGAATTAACAGAAAACACAAAGGCAACTCTTGCAGGCGAAGAATTTACACCTGACGCATTCAAAAAACCAATTTCATTTAATGTATTGCCGCAAATTGATGTATTTTGCGACAATGGATATACAAAAGAAGAAATGAAAGTTGTAAATGAAACAAAAAAAATTCTTCATTTACCGGCAGATTTACCAATTTCATGTACAGCCGCAAGAGTTCCGGTATATAACGGTCACTCCGAAGCAGTTGATATTGAATTTGATAAACCGGTTACCCCTGATGAAGTCCGCGAAATCATGCAAAATTCATTCGGTGTAAAAGTTATCGATAATCCTGATAATTTCGAATATCCTACAACACGTGATGCTTCAGGTGTTGATCCGGTATTTGTCGGCAGAATCAGAAAAAATCTTGCATTTGATAACGGAATTTCTTTATGGTGTGTTGCTGATAACCTTAGAATCGGTGCAGCATTAAATACTGTAAGAATATGTCAAAAAGTTATTGAAATGGAATTATATTAAGGATTAAATATGCCAAAAATTGGTCAATTAATAAGTAAAATTCAGGTGGGAGACAAAACCTTCAAAAATCCTGAAGTATGGAATTCTGCCCACAAAATGAAAAAAGCTGCGAAAAAAGCCCAAATGCTTGCAAATATAAAAGCTAATATAAATTTAAATACATCTTACAAAATTTGTGAGGCTAAAGATTTAAACTATGATAGTTATGTTAGCTCTTTATCCTCGCAGCTAGATAGTTCTAAATATGCAGAATTTGCACCTTGGAGTACAAAATTTAATAAAATGAAACAAATAATATTATTTAAAAAGGGAAACTAATGAATATATCAAAATTGACAATTACTCCGCTTGTATCAAAAGCTGAGTCAATTGTTATCAAAAAACCAAACTCGGAAACAGCAGCAATGCTAATAAAAGAAAAATTAACATCACAATATGGATTTCAAAAACCAATCCGCCCCAAAATGCCAAAATTCTTAAAAGGATTTGTTAATCCAAAAACTTATGTTGGATGTAAAATTGATACTTACAGATAATAGCAAAAAATTTTTTCTGGGGGTTTCATATACTTGAAAGGATAAAATTATGGCAAAAATACCACCGGTAAATAGAAAATCATTAAATCAAATTCTAAAGAATAAAAAAAATCTTTTGAAGACAAAAACAAAGGCAGCTCAACGTGCAACAGCAATTAAACCTGAACAACAAATGGCTGCTACACTTGCGATTAAAAACGAAACAGGTGATGCATTTATTCGTGAAACCGCAAGAAATATGCTTAAGGAAATGCCAAAATACGAATTAAAAATAATAACTCAAAATGAAATTTCCTCATATACACCAATGGAAAGTATGGCTTCAGAAAATTCAATTTGGGCACCTTGGAGCAAAATGTTTAAAGCTAAGTAATAAAAAAAGAGCCAATGGCTCTTTTTTTATTACTTTTTGTTAATATATAAGTCTTTTAATAAGTATTTATAGTATAATTAAGGAATTAGAGGGTATATTTTATGGGACAAATTCTTAGAAGAGAAAATATAGCAGATTTTGTTCGTAACCTGCAGAAAAGTGGTAAAACTGTTGTCGCAACAAACGGGTGTTTTGATATTTTACATGTCGGTCATGTTAGATATTTGCAGCAGACAAAATCTTATGCAGATTACAGTATTGTACTCCTAAATTCTGATAAATCAGTACGTTCTATAAAAGGTCCGCAACGCCCTATCAATAACGAAAATGACAGGGCTGAAATATTATGTGCATTATCTTGCGTAGATTATGTTGTAATGTTTGATGAAAATAGTCCACGAGACTTATTAGATGAAATTAAACCTGATGTATACACAAAAGGTGCGGACTACACGATAGAAACTCTTCCTGAAGCTGATATCATGAAAAAAAACAACACAAGAGTTGAATTTATAACTTTTGTAGAAGGGAAATCTACAACCGGCACAATTGAAAAAATGAAAAATAACGTCATTGTGAGCGAAAGCGAAACAATCCAGCCGTTAGAAAGTGATAAATGATGCCACAAGGTTATGTTTATATTCTTTTTAATAAAAGAAACGGAACTTTATATATAGGTGTAACTTCAGATTTAATTAAAAGGATATACGAACATAAAAACAAATTAGCAGATGGGTTTACTAAAAGATACAGTGTAGATAAATTAGGATATTATGAAGTATATGAGGATATAATAATTGCAATAGAACGAGAAAAGAAATTAAAAAACACTTCAAGAAAGAAAAAACTTGATTTAATAGAAACAAATAATCCTGATTGGAATAATTTGTACTATGATATAATAAACTAAAAGCTTGATTCTTTCGGACTAAAGTCCTCAGAATGACATATTGGTAACGTCATTGTGAGCGAAAGCGAAACAATCCAGCCAATAAATAATAAATTTTAAATTATAAGGAGAATATAAATGAGATCATTTACAGTAGATGAAATTACACAAATTGTAGGCGGAATGTTAACAAAGGCTGAAAGTCCTGAAATTACACATATTGCTCCACCTTTATTAAGCGATGAAAATACACTTGCTCTTGCTTTAGGCGAAGAAGAAATTGCAAACTTGGCAAAATCAAAAGCTAAAGCTGCACTTGTACCTTTAGGAGTTCAAATTGATGGTTTCACTACTATCGAAGTTGAAAGACCAAGATTAGCAATGATGAAATTATTAAACTTATTCTATGTTCCACCTGTTGTAAACAAAGATATTCACCCATCAGCAGTTGTTGATCCATCTGCAAAATTAGGACAAAATGTTTGTATCGGACCAAATGTTGTTGTTTCTCCTAATGCTGAAATAGGTGATAATACAAAAATCTTAGCAAATTCTTATATCGGAAGTAACGCTAAAATTGGTAATAACTGCTTCTTCCACCCAGGAGTAAACATTGGAGACAGAGTTCAAGTTGGTAATGACGTAATTTTACAACACGGAGTATCTCTAGGTGCTGACGGTTTTAGTTTTGTAACAGAAAATCCTAACAACATTGAAACAGCAAGAAAAGATGGCGAAATTAAAAAAGGCAATGTTGAACAAGTTATATTCAAAATCCCTTCAATCGGTTCTGTAGTAATCGGCAACAATGTTGAAATCGGTGCAAACACAGCAATCGACCGTGGTACTATTGAAAATACAACTATTGGCGACAATACCAAAATTGATGACCTTGTAATGATTGGTCATAACTGCCGTATTGGTAAAGGCTGCTTAATTGTTTCTCAGGTTGGTATTGCAGGAAGCTGCGTAATTGGAGACAGAGTAGTTATCGCAGGTCAAGCAGGTTTGGCTGATCACATTGAAATCGGTTCAGATACAATTATTACAGCAAAAGCAGGGGTAACTAAATCATTCCCTGAAAAATCAATTATCGTTGGTATTCCGGCTGTACCTAGAAAAGATTTCATTAAACAATTAAAAACAATGAAAGATGCACAAGAAATATTTGCTAAATTCAGAAAATTTGAACCAATGTTAAAATCTTTTGAAGAAGCACATCAGGAAGTAGAGGTTTAGTATAACAAATGGTTACACTAAAAAAAGAAGTTAAAATTACCGGCAATGGCTTGATGAAAAACAAGCCTTGTCAGGTAACATTATTTCCCTCAAACTCAGGTCAAATAAGATACTTTGTAAAAGATAAAGACTCATTTACCGGAAGTGTTGAAAATGTAGTTTCTACAGATCATTGCGTAGTATTAGGTTCAAAAAAAGCACGTGCAATGCTTACTGAACATCTAACAGCAGCTTTGGCATTCTGCCATATTGATTCTGTTGATATCTGCATGACAGAAGAAGAAGTACCAATCTTAGACGGAAGTTCTAAACAATGGGTTGAAGCTTTTAAAGAAGCAGGAACAGACAGACCATTCTTTGCAAAAGAAAAATACTATACGGTATCTGAACCTGTTTATTATTTAAACGGTAAAACCAGTCTTGTAATTTTACCTAGTGATAATTTATTTATTTCTTATGCAGTAAATTATGACCATCCTGATGTTACAAGAAGATTTGTCAACTATAATCCGAAAAATAAATATGAAATCATAGAAGCCAGAACTTTCGGATTTTATAAAGACTTAAAAAAATATCAAATGCTTGGTTTTGCTCAAGGTGTAACTCAGGAAAATACTGTTGGTTTTACAGATGATGGCGGATATACAACTGAACTTCGTTCTGAAAATGAACAAATTAAACATAAAATTTTAGATTTAATCGGAGATTTGTATTTAACTGGTATAAATCCATTAAATCTTCGTTGCCAAATTTTAGCAAAAGAAGCTGGTCATGCAGTTCATATTAAAACTGCAAAAATGTTAAAAGAAAAATTGATAGAAATATAAGGAGAGAATACATGACAGAAGAAACTAAAGAAGTTTTAAGCTTCGACATTATGCAAATTATGGATTTAATTCCGCATAGATACCCATTTTTACTTGTAGACAGAATTACAGAATGTGTACCTGGTAAATATGCAAAAGGTTACAAAAACCTAACAATGAACGAAGCATTTTTCCAAGGTCACTTCCCTAATAACCCGATTATGCCTGGAGTATTACAACTTGAAGCAATGGCTCAATGTTCAGCTCCAATTTTGATGACAATGCCTGAATTTAAAGGTAAATTAGCATTATATGCAGGTGTTGATGGTGTAAGATTTAAAAATATCGTTAGACCTGGCGACAAATTTGAAATGGAAGTAGAATTAACTAAAGTAAAAGGTCCTATCTGCAAAGCCCACGGTATCGGCAGAGTTGATGGAAAAGTTTGTGTAGAAGCTGATATGACTTTTGCAATTAAATAAATTTTCAGATTAAATATTGTAAAAAAGGAACCTTTTTACAAAAAGGTTCCTTTTTGTATTAGTTTTTAGATTTTTAGAAATTTTCATCAACAGAAAAATAAGATTTTAAATTTATAAATTCATTAACCACTTGTTCTTTTGCAGCATCATGATCACCATTATATATATTGCCCCATCTTTCAAAACCTTCATCTAAATCATCATAAGCGTTTGGATTTATTCTGGCAACATCAGTTCTTTTTTCAGCGATTTTATCTACATCAAAATTTGGACGTTTAAAAGTCTTATCGCATAGTCGAACTAATTCTTCTCTTATTTGGTCAGCAGCATCAAATATTCCTCTGCTAGTTCCTTGAACATTAACAATAGAATGTGAAGGTTCTCTCATATAACAATCACTTTCCTGATCAATAAAACGAATACTAACTTCATTAGCCCTTCTTTTGGTAGGAAGAATATAAACATCCAAACCTTTATTTAAAGACAGTTGATATTCCGGTGTATATTCCAAAGCATCAGCAATAGCATTACTAATACCTTTTTGAATTTTATTCATTTTTGAAGTTTGAATTTTAATACTACCAAAAGATTGAGAATTATTATTTTGTACTTGCACAAATTTACTCCTATATTACAATTAACACATACATATCAAGTACAAATAAATTTATTTTTGCTAGTAAAATTAAGAATTTATTCGCTTCTTCAATCCAAACTTAATAATAGAATTAATCATATCTTGAGGAAATAATGATAACATTCTTGCAAATCCTGCATCCGCACCTATTGTATAAGAAGATTTCGGATTATTTTTACAAGCAATTTTCTTAATAAAATTTGCAGCCTTATCTACTGCAAGCCCTTTTGTTGTATTTTTAAGAGCATTATTTTTCATAAATTCCATTTCTTTTTCATAACCATCACAATTATTCAATAGTTTTTGATTAGAATTAACAGATTTCTGCCAAATAGGTGTAGCAATTACTCCCGGTTTAACTGAAATCACTTTAATATTATGATGATTTTCAATAGCAAAAGCATTAAAGAAAATATCCATAGCTCTTTTTGAAGCACAATAAGGGCTGATAAAAGGGAAATGTCCAAAACTTGCCATTGAACTTACATTGATAATCTTTCCGTTTTCTAATACATCTACAAGGTTTTGTACAAATTCCAAATGAGAAAAAGTGTTTACATCAAATTGTTCACGCAAGCTATCTGTATCAATTTTTTCAATAGGTCCGGCAACAACGCAACCTGCAACATTTATTAAAACATCAATTTTATCAACTTTAGTCTTAATTAACTGTGCAGCATCGACAATAGATTTTCTATCAGTCATATCCATATAAAAATATTCAACGTTTTCCTGCGATGTAATCAAATCTTTATTTCTATATCCGGCAAAGATATGCCAATTATTATCAGCGGAAAAAATTTTAACTAATTCTTTGCCAATTCCGGAAGTTGAACCTGTAATCACTATTGTCTTCATGTATTTATCTCCTTTAAAAAAGACTTTGGATTGCCAAAGCCCTTTTTATTCATTGTTTTATTATATAAGTTCTACACTTAATTAATTATCTGGTGGCATTATACCCTGTCCGGCGAGGACTACATACCCATGTAAGAAGCGAACAATGGTAAATATAGTGCAGCAGCAAGGATAAGTACGATTGTACCGATTACAACTAACATTATCGGCTCAATCATCTTGGTCATAATATCAATAATTGTATCTAACTGCTTATCAATATAATTTGTTGCCTGTCCAAGCATATCTCCCAAACGACCTGACTGTTCACCTGTTGCAATCATAAACAAAATCATTTTAGGCATTGTTCTTGTTGAACGAAGTGCGGCTGAAAGGTGTTGACCCTGTTGAACTTTAACAGTCGCTTCTTCAACCCTTGTTTCTAATGTATGGTTTGTTAGGGTCATATTAGACAGATACAAACATTCCAAAATTGGAACACCTGCGTCGTACGCAACTTGCATTACCGCAATAAAGTTTGCAAAATTTGAATATTGTATCAAATCAGTTAAGACCGGAATTTTTAATGTCCATTCATCAATTTTCCACTTACTTGGTTTCCAGCGGAATAAAAAGTTAATAAATGCACCAATCGCAGCAAAACCAATTGGAATACCGAGCCAATTTTTCTTTAAGAATAATCCCATTTCCATCAAAACACGTGTAATCCAAGGAAGCTGCATACCCATTGAATCAAACATTTCTTTAAATACCGGAAATACGAATACAAGCATGACTACAACAATAAATACAGCAAGCAAAATTACGAATACCGGATACATCAATGTACCAATAACTTTTGCCTTAATTGCAGCCTGTTTGTTTAATAACTCTAACAAACGGTCTAACGTTTTTTCCAATTCACCGGAATCTTCACCGGCTCTAACAAGACCGATATAAACTTGACCAAATTGTTCAGGATATTTTGCAACCGTACCTGCAAATGTGCCGCCGTTCATAATTTGACGTCTTAATTCTGTTGCAACCTGCCTAATTTTCAATTTTGCAGCATCGTTTTCAATAAACAGCAAGGATTCAATAATCGGAATACCTGCTGCTGCAAGAATTTGAAGTGTAGAAGTAAAGTCAATTTGCTCTGAAAGTCCGAGTTTTGGCATTGCACCGCCGCGAACTTTTTTCTCAACCTTTTTAGCTTCTTTTTCTTCTGTAATATTAGTTGCAGTAAAGCCTAAACGTTTTACCGCTGCACGAGCTTCACGCAAGTCATCGGCTTCAACTTTACCTTTAACTATTTCATTTGTACCATCTTTTAATGCTGTATAATTATAAACTGTCATAACTTTCCTACTCGCCTGCCATACCTAATACTCTGACAAATTCATCAATAGTAGTCATACCCTTCATAATATGTTGATAACACGATTTGTGAAGAGTTGTCATACCATTTGCAACTGCACTTTCCTCAATTTCAAGGTCATGAGCACCCTGTGCAATAAGTTTTTTAATTTCTTTTGTAATCTGCATGATTTCGTAAACCCCGAGACGACCTTTATATCCCTGGAATCCGCATTTATTACAACCTCTGGCTCTATAAATCGGAGTTTCCATAATCTTTTTAATTTCAGCTTCATCTCGAGTTACCATCATAGCCTCTTCTCTGGTGCAATGATACTCTTCCTTACAATCATCACAAAGTCTTCTTACCAGACGTTGAGCAATTACACCTGACAAAGTTGAAGAGACAAGGTAATCTTTTGCACCCATTTCAATAAGACGTGTAACTGTAGCTGCAGCTGAGTTTGTGTGAACTGTACTTAATACCAAGTGACCTGTCAATGCTGCTGAAATTGCAATTTCAAGAGTTTCGTAGTCACGAATTTCACCGACAAGAATAATATCAGGGTCCTGACGTAAGATAGCTCTCATACAAGATGCAAATGTAATACCAGCCTTAGCATTAATCTGTGATTGGTTAATACCTTCCAACTTGATTTCTATCGGATCCTCAATTGTAGTAATATTTACAGATTCATCATTCAAACTCTTCAATACAGAATAAAGAGTTGTAGTTTTACCGGAACCGGTAGGGCCTGAAGTTAAGATAATACCATTCGGACAAGATACCATCTGTTTAACTTTATCTATATCACCATCTATAGCACCAACAAGTTTAATTTCTTTGTCATTTGAAGCCAAAGAAACTGCAGGGGCTAAGATACGAATACAGACTTTTTCCTTGCCTGATACAGGAAGAGTGTTAATACGGAAGTCATAAGAACAACCGTTATAAGATATTGAGAAAGTACCATCCTGAGGACGTCTGTTTTCTGCAATATTCATTCTTGCCATAACCTTAAAACGTGCAATTACAGAAGTTTCAACCTTTTGAGGTACATCTAGAACCTTTTGTAACATACCGTCTTTTCTGTATCGAACAATATATCCGTTTAATCTCGGTTCAATGTGAATATCGGAAACTTTATTATCAATACCATTGGTAATAATTTGGTTAACAAATTTTGCAACTGAACCCGTAGAATCCTGTAATTCAGCATCAACCTGTTCCCAAAGAGTTGCTTCTTCTTCAGTATCAAGAGTTTCAGTTTTAATTTGTTCAATAATTTCATCTGTTTGTCTTTTTTGTTCAGAAAAGAAAGTATTGATTGCAGTAGAAAACTCATAATGAGTCATCAACAATTGTTTAGGACTCTGACCAGTAAGATAAATTATTTCTTTTATAATATCTTGTTTTAAAGGTTTTACAACACCAACAACAAGATTTTTGCCATCAGAAGAAATAGGAATAACAGAATTTGACTTGATAAAGTCTTCCGGCAAAATATTAACGAAATTTTTCTGATTAGATAACTGATCCTCTGTTACTATTTCATAACCTGTCTGTTCATGTAAAACTGACTTCAACTGACTAAGGGATATCACACCCATTTCAAAAAGCATTGAACCGATAGGTATACCCTTACGTTTTGATTCCGCAAGAGCTTTCATTAATTGAACATCAGTCAAAACCCCCTCTGATACAAGCATTTCCCCTAATTTACCTTTAGGAGCAGAATTTGCGTTTGAAGCTTGACCTTCTGATGAATTATTATTATCACCGGCTAGTGCAGGAGCTGCAAATCCCGGTATTAAATCAGATAATAGCTCTTTTAAATCATCTTCTCCAACCAACATAAATTTTATAGATTGTGAAAATGTATTTTTTAAAAGAGTATTGATTTCATCTTTATTAGAACTTTTTGAAACGGCTACAAATAAAAAATTATCCTTGACACTAATAGGAACAAACAGATATTGTCCCATAAGATTTTTATCAATACTGTTAAGTATTTTTTTATCTATACTATTTTTTAATCTTAATATTAGTGCATTCATTTATTTTAATAATACTTCTTTTCTTAATAAAAGGATAACTTGTTATTGGATGATACAACCTTATAAGGTTGTATCATCTGCAACTGCATCTTCGGTATCAATGATTATTTGCGGAGTAATCATCATAACCATTTCATCTTTTCTTTTAGCTGTACTGGTTGATCTAAAGAACATACCTACAACCGGTAAATCACCTAGGAACGGAATTTTCTTAACTGATTTTGTTTCAGTTTCTTGAATCAAACCACCAATAACTAAAGTTTCACCATCTTTGATACGAATACCTTTCAAGTCAAGATTACGTCTTTGAAGTAATGTTGCAACAATATCACGTTCACCTTCGACTTCACCGGGACTGGTAACTTGAGTTGCAATAGTCGCATATTGCGGTTTGATATCAAGTGTTACATATCCGTCAGGACTGATGAACGGTGTAATTGATACTTTTATGCCATTATCATCTTTAATTTCATATTCTTTTTGAACTTGAGATCCGGTAGAAGAACCATTGTCCAAATATTGAGTAGTAACTTTAGAAACATAATCAGAAGTTAAGTCAATAGTCGAACTTTGACCACTTGTAACTAAAAGTCTAGGATTTGCAAGTACTCTACCTTTATCGTTTTCTATAATATAATTCATAGAGTAAACTAACTGAGGTGAAGTACTCCATTTACCAACTTTACCGGTAGTTTCATAACGTTGTTTTTCATCATCCCAACCATCTTTAGTATTAACAAGAGTATAACCTTTACCCGCAAAGAATACAGGATACATACTATCAGTTGCAATACCTCCATTAGCATTAAATGAGAAATTTTTACTCAAATACTGCCAAGTATTGTCAAATGTCTTACTGCCATTTTCAGAAAGTGAAATAATTTGAACTTCAAGATAAGCTTGAGGTGTCTTTTTATCATTTGCAGCAATATAATCTCTAATCATTTCAAGTTGAGATTCCGAACCACCAATAATCTGAATAGTACCAAGCGTAGGGAAGTAAGAAACTGATAAGTTCTTTAATGATAAACCTTCTAATCCATCAGAAGACACTGATGAATCAACAGTACAGAGTAATTTACCGCCACCGACAGCGAAATTACTACCGCTACCGCCGCTTCCACCTTCACCGCTTTCAGAAGACTCATCTGATGCAAAACCAGTCGGTACACCTGCGGCAAATCCGGTTGGAGCTTCAGAAGATCCGCCACCACCAGCGGAACTTGAGCTGTTGCCGCCACCTCCGCCGCCACCTTCAGAAGAAAGTGTTGTAGGTAACAATGAAGAACAAATTAAGTCAGCCATTTCTGCCGGAGTAGTATGGTTAACTTTAAATGTTGTAACTGCAGGTTTTTTATCAAACTGTTCTACTATTTGTCTTGCAATTTTTGCATCATTAGCAGTACCCATTACAATCAATTCATTTGTTGCAGGGTTAATTGTTACAACCGGTTTTACGGAAACACCGGCTTTTACTGAATCATTTTTAAATATATTAGTATTCAAGAATGATGCAAGAGCTGCTGCATTAACATATTTCACTGGAATCAAAGTCATATCCTTTTTCGCAACAGACATTGCTTCGGATTTTTTAGAGATAAGCAAAGTATTTGCTTGAATGTCATAGAACAAATCATTTGTTTTAACAACAAGATTTAATGCTTCCTGTAACGGAATATCCACCAAATCCATAGTAACAGTTCCTTCTGTTATTGATGGAGAAAAAATTATATTCATACCGGCTTGATCTGCAAACATTCTCAAAACTTGTCTGATATCAGCATCTCTCAAGCTTAAATTCACTACAGAATCAGCATTTGAAATAGAAGTTCCAACATCCATATTAACTGAATTTTGAGCTTCAGCTGATCTGATTGCCGGTTTATTCATTTCACTATAGCCGTAATAATCATCCATAGCAAATGCGGCTGTTGTAAAGCAATTAGTTACAGCAAATGCTGATAACATAATACTTGCAATAATTTTTTCTCTAATCTTATTTTTCATATTTGCTCCTGCTTATTATTTTAAATTAACTTTTTCTACCACCAAATCTGTTTTTCAAATTATATAAATCATTTTGTGTTCTATCGAAATCATCTCTGGAAAATAACTCCCCAATACTTGCTGAATAGATATTTGAACCTAAACTAACAGTAATAATTGAAGGATTTATTTGTACAACTTTATATTCTTGTCCGATAATTTTATCACCGATTCTTACAAGATAATCTTTATCATCAACATTAATAATTGCAGACGGGCTTACCTTGTTATACATAATCCCAACAACTTTTGTTCTTGTAATCTTTGCAGCCGCAGAAGAGGCTGAAGCCAAGGATGTAGGTGGAACAGGCAAGTTGAAACTATACGGACTAATATCATCCAGTTCACGAACTGATATATTCTGCATATCTTTAATTTTCTGAATAGATTCATTATGTAATCTTGCATCTTCAAGTGCAGATCTTCTAGCTTCCTCAAAAGCATTGATTTCATCAATTGGCATAAATGGGTCTGCCCTACCTATAGATGTAACATCATAGGAAACCAAATTGCTAGCTTTATTTGTATCTAAATCTACATTTTCTGCCGGAACAGAAACTTCTTTTTTAGGCATTGGAGGCTGCGGAGCTTCAACTACAGGAGCTTCTTCTTGGTTTGCACCCATAAGACCGCACCCGCAAGCAATAAGACCAATCACAACAACCGTTGCCACTAACGATAATATTGACTTACCTTTACTCGCAAATTCAATAATACTTGCCAATAAACTCTCTTTCTTATCAAAATTTGTGTTCACTTTATTCCCACCCATTCAATAAATACATTATATTAAAGTAATTATAATAATCGGAATATACATTAATACAGATACTCCTATATAGATATTATCATAATCAGCGATTTATGGCAAAAAACCGCATATTAATACAACAAATAGAGGATATTAAGGCAAAACACCCGACCAGTGCTAATTTCAAAGAATTTACATTTCGTAAAAGATTTAAAAAGTGAAAAAATTTCAATCTATAGATGTACGAAACTCTATCTGCGAATAGTAATTCGTTCCAAACCTCTTACACATCGTACCAGTTTTGATTCTGTATCAGCTGTAATCGAATCAACCAGAATAGTTTTACAACCTAAATTTTTCCCACACAATACATCTGTCAATGGTCTATCTCCAACCAAAACACATTCAGAAATATTCAAATTATGTTCATTTAAAAAATTTTTTACTGCATTAGTTCGAGGTTTACCTGCATTAAATAACATTGGGAAAAATGATATCTTTTTAACTCGTTCAATATAATCCGGATTTTTATTATTAGAAACAACTGCTACAAAAAAATTCTCCTGAACTTTTTTCAGCCAAGCAACCATTTCAACCGAATAAACTGCAGATTTTGATGCCATCAACGTACTGTCTAAATCAAACAAAACAGCTTTTATTCCAAGTTGTTTTAATTCATCAAAATTGATACTATAAATACTTTTTAAATTATAATCAGGTTTAAGAAACATGTTCTTTTACTCCTATAGTACGTGCAAGGGCAACCGCATAATCTTGAGGCTCTCTATCGAATTTCAAATATACATCAGCATTAGTATTTGCTAAATCTTGAGATTCACCTTTTTCATCTAAAATTTCTATAATTTTAGCAGTAAATTGTTCTTTTGGAGTAATGATTTCTACTTCATCATTCAGTAACACTTTATTTTTAACTTTCACATAGTAGAAATTATCATCATTGCTTGAAGTAAAATCAATTTCAGAACGAATTTTCTTACCATGAAACTCGAACAAGAAATCAGCTCCTGCCAACCCTTTTGAAATATCATAACTATAACTGTCAGGTTTATTTTCGCCAAGAGCAAATCCTGTTGTATATCCTCTATTTCCAACTTTTTTCAATTCAAGGAAGTACTTTGATAAATCAGCATTCGGATTTTGCAAAATTTCATCAATCGCATTTCTATAAGTTTTCGCAACTGCTGAAACATAATACAAACTCTTAGTTCTTCCTTCAACCTTAAATGAGTCAACACCGGCATCAATCATTTCTTTTAAATGTTCAACCAAACATAAATCTTTAGGACTCAAAATATGAGAGCCTCTATTATCCTGATTAATTTCATAATATTGACCCGGACGAGTTTCTTCAACAAGCTTATAACTCCATCTGCATGGTTGTGAACAATTACCATGGTTAGCTTTTCTTTCGCCATTAGTAAAATAATCACTCAACAGACATCTTCCTGAAAAAGATACGCATTGAGAACCATGAACAAAACATTCAATCTCCATATCAGGAACTTTTTGTTTAATCTCCGTAATCTCAGGAATAGATAATTCTCTAGCCAGAACAACACGGGTTGCACCCATATCCTGCCAAAATTTTACACACTCATAATTTAGAATATTAGTTTGTGTACTTACATGAATTTCAGTATCAGGCATATATTTTTTTAGCAATCGCAAAATACCAAAATCACTTACAAGAACCGCATCAGGGTTAGAATCTTTTATAATATCCATACAAGATTCAAGATGTTTGATATCATCATTAAACGCAAATATATTCAAGGTTAAATAAGCTTTTGCACCTAATTTATGAGCAAGATCAACAGCATGCTTCAAATTATCAAGAGTAATAATATCACCCTTACGCATTGCTCTTAAACTGAAATCAACAACTCCAAGGTATACTGCATCTGCACCATACTTAACCGCATATTCTAACTTTTCCAAATTGCCTGCAGGCATCAATAACTCAACATTTCGCATAAGTCAATAATAAAATAAACGAAATTAATAATCAACCAAACAGGTGATGTTGTTTTTTCATAAATATGGAAAATAGAATATATACAAACGAGTTTATTGGAGAAAAAACATGCAAACAATCAATAATGCAACAACAACAATTAAAGAAATCTGGTCTTATCAACATCCTGTTATGCATACCTGGTTTTTGTTCAGTGCAGTATCTATAGGCTGCATGTTTACACTCCTATTTTTCGCATTTTAAAAATAAGATATAGAAATATATTTATACACAAACCCCGAAAACCAAACAAGAACTTAGAATTAAGGTTCTTGTTTTTTGTACATAATAAAATACTTTCTCAACTCTAAGAGCATAATAGAACACAATAAACCGGCCGCACAAACCAATCCAATCCAAAATCCCTTTAACTTCAAACCAAAATGGAAAGCTAACAAATACCCAAAAGGAATAGAAACACACCAATAGGCAACAAAATTTGCAAAAAGCACAACTTTTGTCTGCTTAATACCTTTACAAATACCGGAAAGAGAAATTTGCAATCCGTCAAATATCTGGAATATCGGGAATACATACATTACAGGAATTGCAATTTTAAAAAGATTTTCATCAACAGTGAAAAGCCCCACTATTTGTTTTGGGAAAGTACAAAATATTATACCGCTAAACACCATAAACAATACTGACATTGTTGTCCCAACCTGTGAATATCGTCTTAAATCTTTATAATCCTGTGCCCCATTTGCAAATCCTACTTTTACTGCAATTGCATTTGAAATTGCAAACGGAATCATAAACGAAATGGTAGTTAATGTACATACAAGATTTTGAGCAGCAGCATAAAGACCGGAAACTCTTCCCATAAAAATTGCAATACTGTTAAATGCAACAAACTCAATAAGTATAGCTAAAGAAATCGGCATTCCAATTTTTACCATATTACGATAGTAAGTCTTATCAACATAATTTCTAAACGACATATTAATATAACAATATATTAATAAAGCAAAGCCCATAAAATAACGAACCAACAAACTTGCAATCGCAAGCCCGATTACGCCTAATGACGGAATAGGACCAAAGCCAAATACAAATATTATATTCAACAGAACATTAAGAAATACACAAAATATTGTTAATAAATTCGGGAAAAATACGATTTCAAAAGCCTGCAAATATTCTTTAAGACAAGCATGCAAATATGCACCAAACGTACTCAATGCGGTAATAAACATATATTCTTGAACCGGAACAACAAGCTTTTCCTCAAATCCCATTTTAGGAATAACAGGTATAACGGCAATTATTGCAAGAGAAGTTATCAATGCCAAAAGCATTGAAAATCTGATTGAAGGATAAAAATATTTTTTTATTGATTTCTTTTCACCCCTATAATTGGACAATAAAGGCGAAATACTTGCAATCAATCCAATCCCTATTGTAAAAATACAATTAACAATAGCAGTAGCAATACTTATAGCGGCAAAAGTATCGGTTGAATGACGTCCGGCAATAACAACATCCCCGACACCAATCAAAATAAACCCCAAATTACCCATAATAATCGGGGCTGCTATATTCAATAACTCTTTTATATAATATTTTATATTTTTATCGCACATATTTTGATTATATTACGAACATATTAAAAAAGCATTATAATTATTCAGGACGATTAGGGGAACGTATAGCACCCAGCACATTTCCAAGAACAAATCCGATACCGGCTCCCCACCAGAAATTTGTCCAACGTATTTTTGAAAATGCTTTTTCTGAAACATTATCAATTAATGCTTCATTCTTTTTCATATCTTTAAAACTATCGGCAAAAGATTTTTTCAAATCTTTAACAGAATCAGGATCCGTAATAGTTTTCTTAATTTCGCTGCATTTACGACTAATCGAATCCAAATCCTCAGATACTCCAAGTTCTCTTAAAAATACAGCTTTATCACCGGAAAGTTCACCTCGCTTTGTAAGCTCTAAAGCTGAATCATTTAAAAGTTCTAACTTATCTTCAGCCATATCTTTTGTTACACTGAAAGCATTACGAACAAAGCGGTTTTTTGTTATCGGCATGTGATAGGCACTCATACCAAGGACTCCTAAACCTGCCCCCATAGCCATATTTGTTCTGTTATCAGACATATTTTACTCCTGAAATTTTATTATTCTAAAATTTATAAAACTCAAAAAAATAAAATTTGCTAGTAAATAAACTACCACGGATAATCTTTACTAATTGTCCAACTGTCAGTCAGAATAAGAGCTCCGCACCACATACCACGTCCTCGGTTATTACAAAAATAACTCAAACAATTTGTATTCTTAAGATAATTTCTACCGGGATTACCTTCAACAGGTGGTTTACACTCATTTGTTGAACGCATACCCATAAATGTCAAACCAAAATCAGTATATAATACCAAATAAAATGTATCTTTACCAAATTGATTTGGTTTTGAATTTACACCATTTATATCGACTATCAATCCTTTATTTTTTTCATTTGCTGCAATTATATCAATACCATTTAATAACGTATATACATTACTTCCTCCAAATCCAGGTCTAAGAAGAGCTAGTCCTGTTTCTCGAGATCCTGAAATTTGCTTATAAGGAATTGACTTAATATCACTAAGATCTTTAAATTCAATTTTAGTTACTTTTAAATATGGTGCAATATATCTATCAAACCAATCTCCCGTTGTTAAATCCCAACCGCCTAATTCATCATTATCACTTTCTGAAAGTTTTATAGCCTGTTGTAATTGAGCATAAGCAGACTTTAAACGTGTAACAGTCTCACGTTTTTGATAATTTGTAATCATTGTCGGAATTGTCATTGCTGACACAACACCAATTACACAAAGGGTGATTAGAACTTCTGCTAATGTAAAACCAAATCTCGTGGCAATTGGTAGCGAAGTTAGGTGCATAGCACCTTCAGACAGAGTAAATGCAGGATTGTATTTGCGGTAAGAATTATTAATCTTTTTTATTATACTTTTTAAAGTATACCGAAAGCCAATAATATCAAGCTTTAAAAGGTACCCCCCCCCCGGGAATTGCTGCTATATCTACATCTTACCATATATGATCATACCTCCTGTTTAACTTTTAGAATTATACCTTACAAATAGTCAAAATGCAATTTCTCAATACAAAAAAGGATTGGTACTATGACCAATCCTTTTGTCTAATTATTCAAATTAGTATCTCTATTGAGCAATAATATAATTCAACAAAGTTCTCACACCTGCACCTGTCGCACCTTTACCAAATTCTTTTTGAGGTTTATCCAAAAATGCAGTACCGGCAACATCTAAATGTGCCCATTTAACATTATCAGTTACAAATTCTTTTAAGAACATGCCGGCAGCAGAGGCTCCGCCATATCTTGTACCTGTATTTTTCATATCGGCAACATCACTGTTCATATTATCACGATATTCTTGCCACATTGGTAATTGCCAGAATTTTTCACCAACATATTTACCTGTCTCAATAATATCTTTTACAAAATCATCATTATTACCCATAATACCGGAAGCTGCAGAACCTAATGCTACCATGCAGGCACCTGTAAGAGTTGCAATATCTACAACTTCATCAACCTCAAGTTCGCATGCATAACACAAAGCATCAGCAAGAGTTAAACGACCTTCTGCATCTGTATTATCTACCTCAATTGTTTTACCGTTTTTAGCGGTTAAAATATCACCAGGTTTATAAGAGCTTCCTGAAGGCATATTTTCACATGCCGCAATAATCCCATGTACTTCTACATCAGGACAAAGTTTTGGTAATGCTTTCATTACAGCAATAACACATGCTGAACCTGACATATCATCTTTCATGTTAAGCATTGAAGCTGCAGGTTTTATATCCAATCCGCCGCTGTCAAAACATAAACCTTTACCTATAATTGCAATACGTTTTTTAGGATTTTGCGGAATATATTTCATGTGAATAAATTTAGGCGGCTGCACACTACCTTGACCTACAGCCAAATATGCATTCATTCCAAACTCTCTGATTTTATCTTCGTCATAAACAAGAGTTTCAATACCTTCTAAACCTTGAGCAATTTCAGCAAGCTTTGATGGTGTAGCAAAAGCTGCAGGTTCATTAGCAAGATTTCTGGCAAGTTTCATTGAATCAGCCACAACCTTTGCCACTTCAATCGAATCAGTAGAAACGCCTGATAAATAAACCTCAGAAATTCTATGTCCTTTTTTATTTTTATATTTATCAAAGTGATAATTTGCAATAGATGCACCTAACACAAGCGGCATTCCAAAGCATTCATCAATATCAAAATCAAATGCAATATTTTTTGCATTCAATTCAGCACATTTTCTCACTACTTTTGCAACATTTTCTCGAATAATATCATTATTCAACTTAGCTTCATCACCAAAACCTACAGCAATTATTTGTTCGGCAGGATATTCTTTTTGGGTATGAATTACAAACATTTGTCCGGATTTACCGGTAAAACTTTCCGGAGCAAATCTGTTAACCAATGGATTTGAAGTATTTTTTCCCTCGAATTTATTAATGATTAACACATCACAAACAACATCTTTTGTGTTTTCTACAATTTTAAATTCCATATAACACTCTCCTTTTTTAAGGATAATTATACCACCGGAACTTTTTATGAACCCCGTACAAATGGTGGAATTCTATTTTTATTGAGAAACAGCATTCATAGATTTAATTGCAAATGAACGCAAATCATAAGCCTGAGTATTTTCAGGTTCCATTTTTATTACAATATTCAAATCATCAATAGCAGGTAGATATTGATTCAATTTACAATAAATCATTGCTCTTGTAAGATAATTTTCAACATCTTTTTCATTAATTTTAATTGATTTATTCAAATCTTCTAAAGCTGAATTCAAATCACCGCCTGTACGATAAATTATTTCACCACGAGTAGAAAAATATTCAGCAACATTTGGATTTAATTCTATAGCTTTTGTATAATCATCGATTGCAGAAACATAATGAGCAAGCTTATTTTCAGCAAACCCTCTATCATAATATGCTCTATCATTCTTTGGATTAATTTCAATTTCTTTTGTAAAATCTAAAATAGCATCTTCGTATTTATTTAAGCCAAGTTTGGCAAGACCTCGGTTATAATATGTTCTTTTGAAAGTATTATCCAATTCTAAAACCTTGGTATAATCAGCAATTGCTCCGGAATAATCTTTGAGGTAATATTTTGCAACCCCTCTATTATTATAAGCATCAGCATTATCATTATCAATTTCAATTACTTTCGAATAATCAGAAATTGCACCGGAATAATCTTTCTTATAACGTTTAGCCAAACCTCGGTTATAATAAGCAATTTTATTCTTAGTATCAAGCTCTAAAACTTTTGTAAAGTCTGCTATTGCTTCATCATACTTACCCCGAAGAACCTCTGTAGTACCTCTGTTCAAATATGCATTTATATTTTTAGGATTTAACTCTAATTCTTTAGTATAATCCTCAACTACCTCATCATAAACTTGGAAATTAGATTTAGCTATACCTCTGTTGTAATGAGTATTTTCCAGTGCCGGATCAATTTCTAAAGCTCTTGTATAATCCTTTATTGCTTCTTTATATTTACCCTGCAAATATTTAGAATTTCCTCTTTTGGAATAAGCTTCAGCATTATAAGGATTTAATTCTATAACTTCATTATAATATTCTATTGCTGCATCATATTGCTTATCTTCAAGAAAGATAGATGCCGCATCTAAAAGAATCGCTTCTTTTTTCTGTTTTCGAGTTAACTTTTCAGCACCAAATGCAGACGTAAATATACAAGAACTCAATAAAAGCCCTGAAATAATACTAAAAGTAAGGATTTTCTTTCTCATAAGCATAATTCCGAAATGTAATAAAAAATTACAATGTATGACAAGAATATTACAAACATATATAAATGTCAAAACTGCCAAAGCCTCACTATAAAATAAGCGGTATAATTATACCGCTTATCATAAATTAAACAGTTAATTCTAAACATCTGATACAGTTGCAAAACGAAAATCATTTACCCAAACATCAAAACCACCTTCTAAGAGCATTGTTGGATAATCATATTCTGCAAGAATAAGACAGGCATTATCTCCAAGATGACACTGCTGATTATAGCAATACACAATAGTTACCTCATCTTTTGATAACTTATCAAGGTTTTCACCCAGTTCATCTTTAGGTATAGAAATAGCTCCGGGAATATGGGCTGTCTGGTAATCTGATTCCGCACGCACATCAACTACACGAACACCACCTTTTTCAATAAAATTCTTCAACTCAACCGGTCCAAGAGTATAAGCTAATCTTTTATTAAAAAATTCCTGTGCCTCTTTGGTGTTTTTACGTAATTCTTTAATTTTCTCACTCATAATAATATCCTTTCTTTATATAAAGAAAGGATATTACAATTTTCTAAAAAATAACCTCCGCAATTGGGGTAATTGTTTCGGTTATATCGGGGTAAATAAAGAGTTAAGTCTATTTCATTTGGTAAAAATTCACTATGCCATATATGGAATGTGAATGTATTTTGATTCGGTTTTATTTGCATGTCTTTTAGGTGTGCATAGTATATTATAAGCCTTAACAATATTATATCCAATAGCTTTAATTGGATTAGACTGAACAGAATCAGCCTGTTTAGTTATATACATATCTTTTTCAAAATTGATTTTTGCATTAGGTTTTTTGTCTAAAGCCATCAAACCAACTTTTGAATTAACATTATTTAAATTACCTTCGCCGAAAGTAATATATTTTTTATTATTAAAGTTTACAGGATTTATAGTAATCATTTCTAATCTCCTTTCGTTATTAAGTGTTCAATTAACACTTCATCTAACAATTTTTACTATACACGATGAACTTTTATTTGTCAACCCCTATTGTAAACTTTTATTAACTGTCTAAGAATATAGATTTTATGCATATTTTAGCATAAAGTGCGAAAAATACACTTATTCCTGAATTCTACCCACGTAGTAAATTTGAAATTTTTCAAATCAAAAGAAAAAGATAGCCTAATAAGATAATATAAATTACTCATCTGTACAATTGTATTAAATATATATACATCGTTTAATAAAATTAATCTTTTTCATACTTCCAGCTATTCTTAATTCCAACGAGCCTCTTTGAGGCTCTTTTTTTGCGAATTTTGCGTAGGGCGAAGCGACAGCGGAGTCCCGCAAAGTGCGAAGGTATGAGTGCATGCAATCCAAATAGTACTATTTGGCACATAATCCTGTACCTGAAAAGTCATGCTGCAAATTAATTACTAACAGAAATCGCAGCAATTAAAACGCCTCTCAATAAAGCACAATAATTGCAATTTCCACCTATTATAAATAAAATAAAGAAAACATAAAGATTGTAATACCTACACTTGATTTTTAATTAACTTTACAGTAAAATGTAATTGTGATAAAAATCACAAATTAGATATGCAAACATTTTAATATTAATAATATATAGAATGCTGTGTTATAAAAAGGAGACAAAATATGACAACAAAAAGCAAAAAGAATGTTGAAAAACTTGAAGAGACTTTAAATGCAAAGTCTGGTCTTGTTGACAACGCAGAACAATTAGAACTTCTAATTGAAAGAGTTTCAAAAGCTCAAAAACTTTATTCAACTTTCTCTCAAGAACAAGTTGATAAAATTTTTAAAGCAGCTGCAACAGCAGCAGATAAAGCTCGTATTCCTCTTGCAAGAATGGCAGTTGAAGAAACTGGTATGGGAATTTTAGAAGATAAAATTATCAAAAACCATTTTGCATCAGAATACATTTACAACAAACATAAACATGCAAAAACATGCGGAATTATCAAAGAAGACAGAGCTAACGGAACAAAAACTGTTGCTGAACCTCTTGGTGTAATTGCAGGTATCGTACCAACTACAAACCCTACTTCAACTGCAATATTCAAATCTTTGATCGCATTAAAAACAAGAAATGCTATCATCTTTTCACCACACCCTAGAGCAAAAGATTCAACAATTGCAGCAGCAAAAATCGTTTTAGAAGCTGCAGTTAAAGCCGGTGCTCCGGAAGATATTATCGGATGGATTGATGTTCCGTCAATTGATCTTTCTAGCCAATTAATGAAACACCATTCTATAGCTTGCATTTTAGCTACAGGTGGTCCAGGAATGGTTACTGCTGCATATTCATCAGGTAACCCAGCTTTAGGTGTAGGTCCTGGTAACGCTGCTGCAGTTATTGATGAAACTGCTGACATCAAAATGGCTGTTTCTTCAATTATTATGTCAAAAACATTTGACAATGGTATGATTTGTGCTTCTGAACAATCAGTTGTTGTTGTTGACAGTGTATATGAAGAAGTTAAAAAAGAATTCATCTACAGAGGAGCTTATTTACTAAACTCTGCTGAAGAAAAGAAAATGATTGACCTTCCATTCATCGATCCAAAACGTGGAACAGCTCATCCGGCTATCGTTGGTCAATCAGCTCATAAAATTGCTGAACTTTCAGGATTTGAAGTTCCTGAAACTGCTAAACTTCTTTTAGCTGAAAGACCATCTGTTGATTGGGAAGATCCATTCTCAAGAGAAAAATTATCACCAATCTTAACAATGTACAGAGCAAAAGATTTTGCAGAAGCAACTGAAATGACTTATGAATTAGTATCAAAAGGCGGAGCCGGTCACACTGCAGACCTTTACACTGATACACGTAGTCAAGAAAGAGTTAACATATTTGCTGAAAAAATGCCTGCTTGCCGTGTATTAATCAATTCACCATCTGCTCAAGGCGGTATCGGTGATTTGTTCAACTTCAAACTTGAACCGTCACTTTCTTTAGGATGCGGTTCTTGGGGTAAAAACGCTATATCAGGTAATATCGGTGTTGAAAACTTATTGAACTACAAAACAGTTGCTGAAAGGAGAGAAAACATGCTATGGTTTAAGGTTCCACCTAAAGTTTACTTCAAAAGAGGCGCTGTTGATTTAGCTCTTCGTGAACTTGAAGGTAAAAAACGTGCGTTCATCGTAACAGACAGATTTTTATTCAATTCAGGTGCAGTTGATAGTATTGTTAACGTATTGGATGAAATCGGTATTGACCACCAAATCTTCTTTGATGTTAAACCGGATCCAACACTTTCAACTATTAATCAAGCTATGGAAATCATCAGACCTTATGAACCAGATGTAATCATCTCATTAGGTGGCGGATCTCCTATGGATGCTGCTAAAATTATGTGGTTATTATACGAACAACCTGATACAAACTTTGAAGATATTGCAATGAGATTCATGGATATCAGAAAAAGAATTTGCAGAATTCCTGACTTAGGTAAGAAAGCTACAATGGTTGCTATTCCTACAACTTCAGGTACAGGTTCAGAAGTTACACCATTTGCAATCATCACTGATGACGAAACTCACGTTAAATACGCAATCGCTGATTACGCCTTAACACCTAATATGGCAATTGTTGACCCTAACTTTGTTGACGGTATGCCAAAAGGTTTAACCGCTGCATCAGGTATTGACGCTCTTGTTCACGCAATTGAAGCTTATGTTTCTTGTATGGCTACAAACTTCACAAATTCTAACGCTTTGGAAGCATCAAAACTTGTATTCAGATACCTTGAAAGATCTTGGTCTGAAGGTGCTAACGATCCTATCGCAAGAGAAAAAATGCACTATGCTGCAACAATCGCAGGTATGGCATTTGCTAACTCTTTCTTAGGATTATGCCACTCTATGGCTCACAAATTAGGTGCTATGTTCAACGTACCTCACGGTGTTGCTAACGCACTTTTAATCAGACAGGTTATCAAATATAACGCTGTTGATGCACCTAAAAAACAAGCAATCTTCCCTCAATACAAATTCCCTAATGCTAAGACTAAATACGGTCAAATTGCTGACGAATTAGGATTGGGCGGTAAGAATGATGATGAAAAAGTTGAATTGTTAATTGAAGCAATTGATAAATTAATGAAATCTATCAATCTTCCAAATTCAATCAAAGACTTTGGCGTAACAGAAGAACAATTCAACGCTAAATTAGATGAAATGGTTGAACTAGCATTCGACGATCAATGTACAGGTGCTAACCCTGCATACCCTATTATGTCAGATATGAAACAAATCTATCTAGATGCATTTGAAGGTATTGTAAGAGATTATTACCCTACAGCTAAAAAATCAAAATAATTGATTTAATAGAATACAAACTAAAAAGCGGCGGGAATAAATTCCCGCCGCTTTTAATTACTATTAAGCTTTTTTGTTAGAAGAAGCTGAAACAGCTTGAACTTTCTTACGTTTTTTCTTAGATTCAATAATACTGTCATTGTTAAATCTCGCAAGTTTTCTATCAGCCTTGTCATCTGTTATTATATCTTTTGCAGCATTTACGTTTGTTGATGCAGAAGCTGCAAGAATATTTGTATCTTCTGAAAGTTCTTCTTCTTGAACCTTTTCTTGTTCTTTTTCATCAATTGCATCGTTCACAATTGCAATCATATCATCCTTATTGATATCTTTATCATCTTCAAGATTTTCATTTGATGTAGCAGCAGTCTTTGAAGATTTATTGTTTAGAACAACTACAATATTATCAACTTCTGTTGAATCTTTTTCAAAATCTTTTTGAAGAGTTTTCACAGATTTTGCATTCTTTTCATCAACTTTAATATTTTGAACATCTGCATTTAAGCCATCGAACTGTTGTTTCAATAATTTTGATTTAGCCGCATTATTTTTAAGAAGTGCATCAACTTTATCTGATGAATTTTCGGCAGATTTGCTATCGCGTTCAATTGCTCTTAATTCTCCAAGAATTTCATTCTTATCATTTGCCAATTTTTGATTCATACGTTGTTCATTAGATTGAGCTGCAACTTCTTTAGATTGTTTGTTAGTTTGTTTATCAGCTTTTTTCTTATCAGGATTAGAAACAGCTTTACTAGCTTTTTCTTCAGCATTTTTAACTAAAGGTGATTTTTTCTCAACTCTTTCTTGAGGTGTTTTAGCTTCTTGAGTTTTTTGTTGTACAGAATTTTGTTTATTAGATTTTTGTTGTGCAATTTCATCAACTGATTTTGGAGTTTCATTGTTTGAATTTTCGAATTTAACAACAGATTGTTTAGTTTCAACCCCTTGAGGCTTTTTATCTTCTTGTGATTGAACCGGAACCACATTATTGTTAACTGCACCTTGATTTTGAGATCCAACACCAGCATTATTGTTGTTATCTAACGATGGGATATTTAATGCAACTGATTTTGAATCATCAGCAGATGACTGAGCTGAGTCATCACCCGGAACGCCTTTAAAACCTGAACCTGATGATTTAGAATCATTATTATTGTTATCACTAGGTGAAAACATAAATCTTGGAACTTCTGCTTTATCCCAATTTTTTACATCTTTTTTCATTTCGCGAAGTTCTTTATTTTTATCATTGATATTATTAGATATTTCTTTCAAACCTGAATTTGTATCTTTAACAACACCATCGGCAACACTACTTAAAACTCGACCTGTAGCACCAAGAACACTTGTTGCACCACCAACAATCATAGTTTTAGTAGCAGTTGCAGTAACAGCATTGGATAATCCCTCAAGTAAAAGACCGTATGCTAAAGTCCATATATTACTTTGCAAAGCTTTTCCAATTCCATTCTGTACACCGGCATAAAGTGCAAACATACCACCGGACAAAGCTGTCATCGCACCTGTAGCAATAGCCATATTTGATATTTTTTTATTGCTTTTATTTCTGCTTTTAAAATTATCATTTTTTGCAGTCAAAGCTTGTGCATTCTTTTTGTTTTTTATTACCATTGCATCTTTAGCTTTAATATTCTTATCCATTTTTTTGGTTAACATTTTATCCTGCATAGCAGATGATTGCATTTGACCAGCTAAATTAGACATTTCTGACAAGTTACTATTATTGTCATCTTTTTGATTTTTCCCGGCACCGGAAGTTTTTTCATCATTATTTTGATTTTCATCTTCGGCTGCTTGTGCTTCTTCGTTTCTTTTCAATTCTTTTTCTTGGAGTTGTTCAAATTTGGCACTATTAATTTCATAAGATTGAACAATCTTTTCATGTTTTTTACTTGAAGCTTTATATTCAGAAAGTAATTTTTTCATTTCTTGATCAGTTTTCTTCATATCTTTCTGAATAGTTTTAAGAGTTTTCTTAACATTTGCCTGTTCCACTTCAAGAACAGCCATTGAAGCAGTAGCCGTAGCAGCAGATGCTATAGCAATACCGGTATTTATATTCAATATAGACATTGCTTGAGCATCCCAAATCGGGCTATACAATAAACCAACAGAAGCAAAACCTGAAGCTATACTACCTGCAGCTCTAACACCACTGGCAACTGTTGTAGCAATTGAAAGCCCTTCCATTACTCCATTACCTTTGTTAAATGAACTACCTGTAGAATTTGACATATCTTTAATATCATTAGCGGTGTAATTTTTATCTGAAGATTTGCTTAAATTAGCTTTAACCGGATTGTTATTTACTTTAGGAGCACTTGGATTATTGGTAGTATTATTGCCTTCAACTTTTTCAGCAAGTTCTTTTTGTTCTTCTATTGAAGTTTTATAGTCTTCAGCAAATTGAACTACTTCAACGCTTTCTGAACTTTTAGCATTTTCATCAAGAGCAACAACATCATTTCCTAAATCTTTACCTGCTTTATAGGCTTTTTGAAGAATTGCAGCAGGACCAAACAAACCAAATAATGTTTGTGACAATAAACTGTCACCTGTTGGGGCAATTGCATTGTTTACATGTTTCTTTTGATTATCATTATATGACTTATCAAGATTACCTAAGTTTGAAGTAACTTGTTTAATATCTTCAACCAAAGCATTATCTTGTTCAATCAAATCATTCAGACCATTCATTGTTGCAAATAATTCATCTAAAGCTTCAACATTAGATTGATTAGATGCTACATTCTTTTTAGTATCAGCTGAAATCAATTTAGATAACTCATTGTATCTTTTTTCTTCTGTAGAAGATAATGAACCTTCTTTAGCTTTTTTGTTTAAATCATCCCATTCTTGTTTCATTTTAGAAATCTTTTGAGATGCTTCTTTGAAAGAATCTTCGTTATCTTTTTTTATTTGTAAGGCTTTACTTTTTACAGATTCAAATTCTTCAGTTTTAGCTTTAATTTCTTCTTCAGCTTTTTCAGCTTTAATAATATATTTTTGAGCATTTGCAAGAATAGTATTGATATCTGATTCTGCATTCGGAGCATCAGTAGAACCATCATCAGCAGTTGATGCATCTGTAACACACTGGTATGAAGTAATATCAGATTCAGCTTGAGCATGAGCCCACAAAAGAACTTCTTGAGGAATTTTATATCCGTTATGTTCCATCTGAATTATTTCTTCGTAAGAATAACCTGCCCATTCAGGATCTTGAATAGCAGCATTGGCAGCATTACCTGAAGTATGACTTGCCATAACTTTTAAAGAAGAAATTGAAAGAGCTCTGCTTGCATATTGTAAATAAAATTCATCTGAATATTTAGAACCATAAGTTGCTTTATATTGCATAGCAAGATCAATGATATTCTGAGAATATCCTTCAGTATATTGTTCATCTAAAGGAGCAGAGCCTTTGCTACTGTCAACAATAAGTTTACTGCTTTTTTTATTTGAATCAACTTTCATTGAAATTCCCTTTATCCATTGATATACACATACAGATATCGGAATTTCATTATCTAATCTTTAAGTTTTACAGACAAAAACAGCGAATTGTTAACAATTCTTTACAAAATTATAAATCAGGTTAAATCAACTATTCTTGGTTATTTTTGCAGGAATCATTGCTACAATTGCAGGCTGCACAATAAATGTAAAAATAACCAAAATTAAAAATACAATAAATGAAGCATCCCCATCTTTTTGCAACAAAATAGGCAGAAGAAGATGGTCAAATGTTAAAATAAATGAAAGAATTACGGAGCCAATAAGGTTTTTCAGAAATTGTACTATTCGTTTTTTATAATTAAATAAAATAAATAAATTAACAATAAATAATAAAATTTCAACAACTACTGAATTCCATTTATATTTTAAAAATAACGGAAAAATAAGCCATCCGATAATAAAATATAAAACAGTTAAAAGAATATAATATATAACAAATGTACTTCTATCAATCTCTCCCTTAGGACTAAAAATATTAAAATTCATGACCCCTCCGCTTTTTTATTATTTTATCACATAATAAAAAAGCGGGAAAATAAATTTTCCCGCTTTTAAATTTCTCTTTTCTGTTAATTAAACTAATTTAACAGTAATTGATTTTGGTTTTTGAGTATAAGAAATTTTATCTTCTCTAGATAACCAACCTAAACCCATGTAAGTGAAATTATCATCTAAATCCATATCTTTTCTTAATTTGTTGATTGTAACTTCACCTTTGTCAGACAAGTAATTATAAATTTTACCAGCTGATTCAATAATTTGAACTTGCATTTCTTTTTGTTCTTTTTTACTAGATGTAAACATTTTTGGACCTCCTTTAAATTTATATTTTTATACTACTACTTTTTTAAAATAAATAAAAGATTAAAATTTTAAAAACTTAAAAAATCAAGCTATAAGTAACATTTAGCCACTTAACATTTCTAAACTTTTAACAAATTTATAACATAAAAACAAAAAAAATACCAAAAATTTTTCAAATTTACATCTTAAGGAGGAGATTTTCCGTAAAAATCTGCAATTATTCAAAAATTTTGCCAAAATTTTCACAAAAATAAAAATGGAAACTTATACTATAGTATAGTTTCAAGGATATCCAACAGATATAATTTTGTCAAAATTTTAATTATTCATCTGTTTTAATCAGAAAAACAGTATCTTCATCATTATATATTTGTTCCGATAATTTTTCTATATCAGAGTTCAATTTTGTTTTTTCATAATAGGCTCCGGAAAAGATAACTACAGGATTATTATCCTTTTTGATAAATGTTATAAGATACTTTGAATACCCTTTTGCAAACCTGTTTCCTTTTATTCTTTCTTTAAAATAACTAACATCTGAGATATCTGAATATTTTACAAGTTTTTTAGTTGATTTTTTGTTAATTAAATTAGTTCTTTTCACAAAACAAATATCAGTTGATTTCTTACATACTAAAACTTCTTCCTTATAATTAGTAAAAACAGCAGATAAAACAGCTCCGAAAATTAAAAGCATAAATAGTGTAAACCGGAATAATTTAGTATATTTTTTATCTTGTTCTGCCGAAATTTTATCCATATAAAACCTTTCATTTTTATAACTCAAATTTAGCATAAAGAATTTTTGAAGTATAATTATTTTTGATGAGAAATATGAACAAAAATCTAATAATCTTTGATTTAGACGGAACTCTGTTAAACACACTTGAAGATTTAACAGACAGCACAAATTTTGCACTAAAACATTTTGAATATAAAGAAAGAACAATAGACGAAATCAGACAATTTGTAGGAAATGGAGTTGCAAAACTAATCGAACGTGCTATTCCTGACGGATTAAATAATCCAAATTTCACAGAATGTTTAAATATTTTTAAACAGAATTATGCACAAAATATGTACAATAAAACGGCTCCTTATAAAGGTATTATAAAAATGCTGGAAAATTTAAAACAGCAAGGCTGTACAATAGCAGTTGTTTCAAATAAATTTGACATTGCAGTTAAAGAACTTTGCAATAAATATTTTCCCAATTTGATAGATTTTGCTGCGGGAGAAAATGAAGCTGAAGGAATTAGAAAAAAACCACATCCTGATACTGTTTTAAAAGTCATAAAAACATTTAACGCAAATAACAATGAATCTGTTTATGTTGGAGATTCTGAGGTAGATATTTTAACCGCAAAAAATGCAAACTTGGAGTGTATTAGTGTAAGTTGGGGATTTAAAACAAAACAATTTCTTATTGAAAACAACGCAGAAATTATTATTGATACTCCGGAGGAAATTTTTAAATATATTTAACCAATATACTTAATCTGACTGACTAATTGTTTCTACTTAAAAATTTAATTAAAGTTTTAAAGTAAATTTTAGGAGAAACAATTATGGCATCAGCAATAAAAAATATTCATGCAAGACAAATTTTAGATTCCAGAGGCAATCCTACAGTAGAAGTTGAAGTATCATTATTTTCAGGAGAAGTCGGAATTGCCTCCGTTCCATCAGGAGCCTCTACCGGCAAATTTGAAGCAGTAGAACTCAGAGATAACAAAGAAGATTTTGGCGGTAAAGGTGTATTTCAAGCAGTTAGTAATGTTAACAAAATTATTGCACCCGCACTTATCAATAAAAATGTTTGTTCACAAGCTTCCATAGATAAAATATTAATCGATTTAGACGGAACAGAAAACAAAAGTAAACTTGGGGCAAATGCCATACTTGGAGTATCATTAGCCTGTGCAAGAACAGCTGCAAATTATTATAAATTACCGCTTTACGAATATATAGGGGGAATATTCGGACAAACCATGCCTGTACCGTTAATGAACATTTTAAACGGCGGAGTTCATGCAAATAACGGACTTGAATTTCAAGAATTCATGATTGCTCCCGTTGGTGCAGAAAGTTTCAAACATGCAATTCAAATGGGTGCAGAAATATTTTACAGCTTGAAAGAAATTTTGAAAAAACGAGAACTCTCTACCGGTGTAGGAGATGAAGGAGGTTTTGCTCCAAACCTTCCAACAAACACAGATGCTCTGGAATTAATAATCGAAGCAATAGAATGTGCAAATTATAATACCAATCAAGTAAAAATCTGTTTAGATGTTGCCTCCAGCGAATTTTTTGAAAAGGGAAAATATTTTATAAGAGGTTACGGATATTCCAACATAGAATTTGCAGAAATTTTAGAAAACATTGTTGAAAAATTCCCGATTATTTCTATTGAAGACGGAATGAGTCAGGAAGATTGGGAAGGTTGGAGAATTTTAACCCAAAGATTAGGGAAAAAATGTCAGCTTGTTGGGGATGATCTGTTTGTCACAAATTTTGAAAGAATAAAAATGGGATTGGAAAAATCAACCGCAAATTCAGTACTTATAAAACCTAATCAAATAGGAACCTTAACAGAAACACTGAACTCTATTAATTATGCAAAAAATAACGGCTACACAACAATAATTTCACACCGTTCAGGAGAAACCGAAGATACTTTCATTGCAGATTTGGCAGTGGGAGTAAACAGCGGTCAGATTAAAACCGGTTCTCTATCCAGAAGTGAAAGAATCGCTAAATATAACCGATTATTAAAAATAGAACAACATCTTGGCTTAAATGCAAAATATTTAGGAATAAATGCTTTCAATCCTAAAAAACATTGATTATTTTTCTTTGTTTTAATATTATAATCATAATGTAATTTAAAAAAGGAATGAAATTATGATTATAATTATGGAACGTGATGCAACCGTTGAAAATATTAATGCAGTCACGGGATTATTAAAAGAACACGGATTTCAGGTAATCGTTCACGAGGGTGATGTCCATACAGTAATTGACGCCCTTGGTGACAAAACAACTCTTTCTGCTAATCAAATTGATGCAATGGATGGAGTTAAAAAAATAAAATTTATCCGTGAACCGTTCAGACTTGCATCACGAGACAGAAAACAAGAAGATACCGTTATAGAATTTTCAAACGGAGTTAAAATCGGAGGAGCAAACCGACCTGTAGCTATGGTTGGACCTTGTTCTGTTGAAGATAATTTTGAAGGACTTCTTCAAGTTGCAATTGCAGCAAAAGAACTTGGATGTGAATTTCTAAGAGGGGGAGCATTCAAACCTAGAACTTCACCATACGATTTTGACGGACTTGGAGAAAAAGGTTTAAAATATCTTGCAAAAGCGAAAGAAGAAACAGGACTTCTTGTAGTTACAGAACTTATGGATTCAGAAGACTTGGATTTAGTATACAAATATGCAGATATTATTCAGATTGGTGCAAGAAACATGCAAAACTTTAAACTGTTAAAAGCGGTAGGGAAATGCGATAAACCAATTATCTTAAAAAGAGGTCCGGCAAGCACTATCCGAGAATTTTTACTTGCAGCAGAACACATTATGTATAACGGCAATGAAAAAGTTATACTTTGTGAAAGAGGGTTGAAAAGTTTTGACAGTGCATTTACAAGGAATTTATTAGATATATCAGCAATTCCGGTTATCAAAAAATACTCTCATCTTCCAATAATAGTTGATCCGAGCCATGGAACAGGTCAAAGATACCTTATAGAACCAATGGCAAAAGCAGGATTAGTTGTTGGAGCAGACGGGGTGATGGTGGAAGTTCACCATAATCCGGCAAGAGCATTGAGTGACGGAAAACAGAGCTTATCTATCCCGCAATTCAAAGAGGTATTTACCCGCATAAACAATTTGATAGACACACTACATCTTGAAAAGAGCATGTCTATTCCAAACGTTGAGTAAAACACCACAGTTATTTGTTGGATTTTAAAAGCCAACCTATTTATGTCTCTGAATTTATTTCAGGGTCACTTTTTCTAATAAGCTTTTCTAATGCATGAAACAATATCATTAAACTTTAGGAAGGTTCGGAAACGTATTTTCTGATAACTCGTTTATTTGGTCGCCAGTTTCTCTTTCTTTGCTTCGGTTTCTTTCTCTTTGCATGGCTCCAAAGAGAAAGAAATGAAGAAATAAAATTTATTTTATATTGTCATCCTGAACTTGTTCCAGTTATTTGTTATGCTAAAAGCCAACCTACTCATTCAAATTTATTTCGTATTCAAAATCTTTGACTAAATCAACCAAAGAAACATCCAAAGTATGAGCTAATTTCAATAAAGATGAGAATTTAAAATCAACCTGTCCATTTTCTATTCGACTTAATGTTGCAGAAGTAACTCCACCTCTGCTAAATGCAATTTCATTCAAGGAATTTGATTTAGCTGTTCTTATTTTACGAACATGTTGTCCAAATGCTTTTAGATTTTTCTCATCAGTACATTTCATATATGTAATACTAGCTAATATTTATTGACAAATCATTACACGTATGTAATGATAAGGAGGGGGTTTAGGATAACTATGAAACAAGAATTGGCGGAAACAGATTTAAAACAAATAATTAAAAACGTACGGATTATTAAAAATGAAATTTCCGATATAGAATGCCTCTCCAGAATTCTGGAGAACATAATAGTTGATGAGGCAATAGATATAGAAACCGGCGACGATCAAACTATATTAATGATGATTAATAAAAAATTTAAAACGTTAAAAAATTATATATTTGATTTCTACAATTATCTGGAAAATTTTACAGACGATGACACTGACAAAAACGCAGATTTATATTAATTTTGAAATTTAAAGAGATCCTGAAACAAATTCAGGATAACGATGGCACAGCACAAGAAAAAATCTATCAAGTTCAGATGCCGCCTTCCAAAAAATATTCTTTTAATCCATAATAAATATTATATATCTTTATGGTGAAATGTCTTTTTGCCTTTTGCATAATCATCAACAATATGACCATCACCCGTTAATTTATATTTATATATTGTAAGCCCTTCCAGACCAACAGGACCGCGTGCATGTGTTTTATTGGTAGAAATACCTACCTCTGCTCCAAAGCCATACCTGAACCCATCTGCAAACCTTGTAGAAGCATTAAAATACACACCCGCAGAATCAACATTATTCATAAACTTTTCAGCATTTAACAGGTCTTTCGTGATTATACAATCAGTATGACCGGAACCATATGTATTTATGTGTTCAATTGCTTCATCTACAGATTTTACAAACTTATATGATAAAATTTTATCACCATACTCAATATCCCAGCTTTCAGGATTGGATACAAGTTTTATTTCAGACAACTGCAAAGAAGCAAGTAAGTCATTCGATTTTTTAAAATTCTCATGAATTAAAAGCGTTTCAACAGCATTACATGCACTCGGGTACTGAGTTTTTGCATCAATAACAACCTTAGATGCCATATCAATATCTGCACTCTCATCAACAAAAATATGACAAATTCCATTTGCATGTCCTAATACAGGAATTTTTGTATTCTCTTTTATATATTTAACAAGATTATTACCGCCTCTCGGGATAATTAAATTTATATATTCGTCACATTTTAGCATTTCCGCAACATCGTCTCTTGAAAATACTTGTTGTACAACATTTTTAGGGAATTCAGGAATTTCACTCAACGCACTGTTGATAATTTCTAAAATCTTTTTGTTAGTGTTTTTAGATTCCTTACCGCCTTTTAAAATAACGGCATTTGAAGATTTGATTGCCAATGATGAAATTTGTGATATTACATCCGGTCTGGCTTCAAAAATTATTCCCAAAACTCCAATAGGACAAGAAACTTTTGAAAGAATTAAATTTTCATCCAACTCTCTTTTAAAAATAACTTTTCCAATCGGATCATCAAGCTTCGCAATATCCCAAACCCCTTGAATCATATCTCGCATCTTATTTTCATCCAGTTTTAATCGGTTGAATGTCGATTTTGTAATCTCACCATTTTGTACAAGAATTTCAGCTTCGGTCAAATCGTTTCTATTTGCTGCAAAAATTTCATCTTTGTTGCTCTCAAAAGCTTCGGCAATTTTTATAAGTGCCGCATTTTTAATTTCCGTACTCAAATCAGCAATATTCAAAGATGCAGTTTTAGCATTCTTTGCAATGTCTATAAAATTTGTTTCCATAATAAAACTCCATTAAAATTACAAAATAGTAATATTATCTCTCGTAATAATTGCATCGTAATTCTTAAATCCAAGAATATCAACAATATTATCCGAATGAGAACCGATAACTTTTTTGCACGATTCAGAATCATAATTAACAATTCCGCGGGCAAATTCGCATTTATTTTCATCAAGAATAGAAATTACGTCACCCTTATGGAATGTATTTTTGACTTCAACCACACCAATCGGCAGCAAACTTTTTTCACCTGTTAATAATGCTGTTTTTGCACCATCATTAACAATAATTTTACCAACAATATTTGTTGCGTAACCTATCCAACGTTTTTTATCCGATAGATTTTCATTAGATGGTAAAAACATTGTACCTAAATCTTCACCTTCAAAAATGCGTTTGATAATATACGGCTGTTTTCCGTTTGCAATAAGCACTTTACCGCCAAATCTCGTAACAAGTTTTGCTGCTTTCAACTTAGTTTCCATTCCGCCTCTGCCGCCATCAGAAACCCCGCAAGCCAAGCTCAATATTTTATCATCAACTTCAGAAACTTCTTTTATCAATTTAGCATTAGGATTAGTTTTTGGATTATCATCATACAAACCGTTAATATCTGACAGTATAATCAATAAATCTGCATCCAATTCACTGGCAACCAAACTGGATAGTTTGTCATTATCAGAAAAACAAACCTGCATATCCTCTTGAACATACCTGATAGCAACATCAAGAGTAGAAACTGTATCATTTTGGTTGATTATCGGAACAGTACCTAACTCTAAAAGTTTATTCAAAGTAGTTCTCAAGCTCAAATATCTTTCACGAATAGAAAAATCATCTTCAGTTAAGAGAATTTGTGCAGCAGTAAGTCCATAAGTATCAAATCCATTCTCATAAATTGACATTAATTTACCCTGACCAATAGCCGCACAAGCTTGTTTTAAAGCTGTACCCTGAGTATCTTCTAAACCAAGGCGTTTTTTACCAAGTCCAACAGCTCCGGAAGTTACAACAATAACTTCTTTTCCTGCTTTAACTAAGTTCGCAATATCTTCAATAAATGTATATATACGCGGTAATGAAACATAACCTTCATCATTACGTAATACATTTGTTCCCAATTTTATAACAATTCTTTTTGCATTTATAAATTCAACTCTATCCATAAATCAATTGTATCACAACTTCTAAAATAATAAACCAATATCACATAAAAAAGCCTCTGAAATACTCAGAGGCTTTTTAGAATTATAAAATTTATTAGTTTTTATATTTTGCAAGCAAATTAGTATTTACGAATGTATCACCTGAAGATTGTACAGGTTGAGCTTCAACACCGTTTGAACCTTTCATTGAAACATCTGCTGGTTTTTCAAATTTATCACCTGAATTATTTTCAGCATTACCTGCTTTTGCAGCAGCTTTTTCGTCCATTTTCTTTTCTACCTTTTTAGCAAGAGGTGTTGCAATAAATGGAACTAATACACGTTTTGCTAAAATAGTTGCTGCAGCAAGTTCAGTAATAAACTTAAATGTTGCGAAGCAATTATCTTTATGTTCATTATAGAACTCTTCTAAACGGAATTTCTTATCAGGTTTCAAGCCTGCATTACGTTGAGCAACACGTGCTTGTTCTAAGATTGGTTTCAAATTAGCTTTCTTACCAAATGATTTAGAGAATATCATTGGGAATAATTTATCATTGATTTTTCTCATTGCAAAGAACATACCAATTTGAGATACAATCATCAAAATACCGTTTGTTAAGTCTAAAGCAGAAACGAATTTTCTTCTTTCTTCAGGAATTTTATCATTGTGTAAACTTTGATATACATACATTCCGCAGCCAATACCGTCTTTAATTGCTACTGATGCAATTGTTGAATATGCAAGTGCTTTTTCCGGATCTTTCTGGAACCATTCACATAATTTTTTAGCCGGTTTTGCTTTGGTCATTGAGCCAAATAATTTAGATCCTACAGAACTTACTGATGTCATTATTTAGCACCCCCTTCCTGATTTTCAACTGCAGGTTTGTCTTTTTTAATTCCTGCAAGTTTAGGGAAGCATAATTCCATTAAGCGAGGATATACCCAGTTCAAAGCTGTACAAGTAATTGGTAACGTGATACCAACACCGATTGCAACTTTTGTTATCTGGTTAATACCCTTATAATTCTTTTCTATAAATTTCTTATATTGCTTAATAATATCTTCAGAAACTTTTTTAACTAATCCTTTTTTATCAGATTGGAAAACTCCGCTGCCATCAAGAACATCTGCAATCTTTTTATTATTTACATCAAAGTGACATTTTTTAACTATTTCATCAAGAACCTGAGTTATATCTTTACCTTTAACTTGAGTGATATCAGCAATTCTTGTTTCTTCTAATGATTTAATCAATCTGTCTACTTCAGAATTTCTATCAAGCATACTTTGTAAATATGCTTTAGGAGAATAATCGCCATTGCAAGCACGTTTAATCTTATCAATACGTTCAAGAGTTCTTTGGCATCTGCTTTCTCTAACTGAAGGGTCATGATCTAATACTTCTTGAATTAAAACCTTCATATCAGCAGATTCAGATGTATTTAACAGACCTTTTAAATATGCTTCAAGTTCTTTTTCACCTTTTGGTAAAACATTTTTATCAAACAATCTGTTAATAGCTTCTTCATTATCCATAATCATTCTGGCTCTTTCTGTATAGAAACCAATACCTGATTGTTCAATACCAAATTTTTCTAAGTCAATACTTGCACCCTTCTTCAACTTATCTAATTGACCTTTTAGCTTTTCATAATCAATGCCTGTATCATCAACTTTTAATTTTTGAGCAGATTTAATATATGCACCTAACTGTTTGTTAATAAGCTCAGCAACAGTCTTATCTTCCATAAAACGTTGACCAATTTTAATTCTACCGGTTTCATTAAGCTCTTTTGCTAAAGCTGAAATTTGCTTTTCCTGTGCATCCTTAACTCTTTTTGCAAGTTCTTCTTCAAATAATTTTTTAGAACTGTAAGTTGCCTTACCTTCTTTAACTTCTTGCTTCATTTCTTTAGAAATTATACGTTTTAAATAACTTTCTTTATTAAGAGCACTTTGATCTAAGTCAACACGAACATTCTTAGAATATTCCGGATCGTTAGTCCATTTATCTAAACATTTATCAATCGGATTTAAAACTCCGGCTTGGAATAAAGCTGCAAGAACAGCAGAAATAGGTTGTCTCATAGCCGTATACTGCTTAGTATTTTCAACTTCTTGTTTTTCTTCAGGAGTAGCATCTTTAGGAGCTTTTACAAAAGGGTTATACGCAATAAAGACCGGTGCGACAAGCCCTGTTCCTAAAGCTGTAATTAAGATACCTCCAAGTTCCCCTTTTAAGACATCCAGTTTTTTCATTTTTTCAATAGCTTTTTTACCAGGAATTAAATCCAGAATAAAATCTGAACCTGTTTTAGCAGCTTTAACATAATTGCCTGTAAACTGAGGGTTCACATTTGAATGAGAATACAATGCAGATGGCATACCGGACTTGCGATATGACTGTCTTAAACCTACATAATTCTGACTTAAATTTTCTACTTTCATCACTATACACCTTCTATTAATATAGAGTCCCCAACACAAAAAAAATTGCTAGACATGTTCACAATTGTAACAAAATCTTAACAGTTTTTTGTAAGGTTTTTACAATGGAAGCTTTTACATAATCTTAACTACTTATGCAGAAAAAAATATCTATTTACACCCCAAAGGTTCCCTGCAGAAAGGAACACTTCCATTATAAATCATCAACATGAAAATGGAAGTGCTCTGTTAAGTTTTATTAATTCCCTTTTTTATCCAACATCTTTCTAATTCTTAGAAATCTGTCCAACTCAACTCTTAACTGTTTTAAATCTCCAAAAATTGCATTTGATAACAATACTCGGTTATCATACTTCGGATCCAACAAATATACGGTTGGAAATCCTGTTATACCAATTTCTTTAACTAATTTTTCATATTTCGGATCTTCAACATTTACCTTTGTAAAATTAAAATCATCTTTATAAATTTTAGATAAAGATTGATAAATCGGCATAAATCTAATACAATATCCGCACCAATCTGCATAAAATAAAGCTACAATCGGTTTTTTTGCCTTAATTGCCTGATTATATTCAATACCTATTTTATATTGAGACGGTTTCATTGTCGGCTCTTCATTACTTTTTGGAGCATTTTCCTTTGCCAACATAGAATCTGCAGCATCAGGAATATCTGCAGGATTTACAACTGTTGATTGAAAATGTTTCATCTGATAATATTCATAACCGCAGATTGAACACACAGCAACAATAAAAAGTACTGAAGCTATAATTGCAATATTTTTTTTATTTACTTTACTAATAAGTTCTTTAAAATTAAAACCCATCTTAACTCCTCCTCTATTCATTATTATAGTACGAACACTTTTCATTGCATCTATTTGAATTGTTTAAAATTTTTATTTTAATATTTCTTAACATGATGTAACACATAATATATATCTGGGTATATATAAAGTATATATTATCTCGTGTTACTTACCCCAAGAGCAGACTACAAACTGTTCAACTTAACAATGCAAAAAGGAGTTTAATTTATGAGAAGAGATGAATTAATTGAAATGAAAATTTGTCCTCAATCCTCAAATCCGGCAAAAAATGAAGTAGTAGAAGAAAAAAAAGATGACACCCTTGCAAATTATTTAAGAGAAATCGCTGATTATCCACAATTATCAGCAGAAGAAGAAAGAGTTATTGCAGAAAAAATTCAAAACGGAGACGCTGAAGCTAAACAAAAATTGATTCAAGCAAATTTAAAACTGGTTGTTACTATTGCCAAAAAAGCAATTCACTCATCAGGATTACCGATGATTGATTTAATTCAAGAAGGCAATTTAGGATTAATGATTGCTGCCGAAAAATTCAACTACAAACTTGGATACCGATTTGCAACATACGCAGGCTGGTGGATAAAACAATCTATGTTCAAAGCAATCTCTGAACAATCTCATTGCATGAAAATACCTGTTTATATTCAAGAAACATTATCTAAATTTTCTAAAGTAAAATATAGCATGGAACAAAACTCAAATACTCAAGTAAAAACAGAAGATGTTGCAAAAAAAATGAATATTTCTCCAAATAAAATTGAAACATTTTTATCTGCGTACACAAAAACCATTTCAATTGAAAACGGTATTGAAAGAAGTAACGGAAAAGAATTAAATGTTGCAGATATTCTTGCAGATGAAAGCACACTTATTTCAGTAAATGTAGAATACCAATCATTAAAAAATGATATTCAAAATGTTATATCAACGTTAAAAGAGAGAGAACAAGAAGTTGTAAAAATGAGATACGGTCTTGATGACAGTGAAAAATACACACTTGAAGAGATTGGTAACTTATATGGCGTTACAAAAGAATGTATTCGCCAAACAGAATTGAGAGCATTAAAGAAAATGAAATTATGCGGAGGAGAATTATTATCCTGCTATATCGGATAATTAAAAGTTTATATAAATTTCTCGTGTTTATTTAGGTAAAATGCCGCAATGTTTCACATTGCGACATTTCTATGATTTTACATTACAAAACAACCTCTCGCCGGAACAATTTTTACATCCGGAACATATTGCCTAATATATTGTTCCAAAGCATCTATATCATACTCCTGAGTCAAATCTTTATTTTCATGAAACTCTCCACGTAAACATTCAATCCTTTTTAAATAATCCTGTGTTGTTCCATATAAAATCTCATATTCAGAACCTTCACAATCAATTTTTAAGAGTTTCAAATTTTTAATCTTATGTTTGCACATTACCTTTTCAAGGGTTGTAGACTTCAAATTACAATTACATTCCTGAGTTACTTCCCCTACAGAAATAACATCAGAAATTGAAGAACCGCCTGAATTAAGAGCATTGATACTCATATTTATATTTCTACCATCACATGTTATTGCCTTATGCTCAACTGTAATAGTACCTTTAGGAATTTGATTTAATTGTATATTAATAAGGAAATTTTCATAATTTTGAGTTACAGGCTCAAATGCATATATTTTTAAAAACGGATATTTTTTAGCTAAATAAATAGATACCATACCAATATTACCGCCAATATCTATTACCTTATCTCCAGGTTTGAAATCAATATTTTTAAAATCATATTCATTAGCAGCATTAATTTCATTAGTTACAAGATTAACAGTATTTGAAATCACACTATCACTAAACTTGAAAGGAATTCCATCAATTTCAGTCTCATAAATTTGGTTATAATTTACTAAAATATTTTTAATATAATAGTCTAAAGTATCAACATTCAAGTTATATTTGTTTAAATATCTGTTTACAATTTGTATTGCTAAATCATCATAATAAACCATTTCATACCTCACATAATATTTGCATCAATATTCAATACCTTTTCTGGCAGCAATACCTGTATCCCAGTAGTGTTTTACCGGCTCTATTTTTGATACAAGATGTGCAATTTCTATAATTTTTGGATGTGCATTTCTTCCTGTCAAAACTATTTCCATTTCATCAGGCTTGTTTTTCAAGACCCTAACCACTTCATCCACATCAAGAATACCCATATCAATAGCAATATTCGCTTCATCCATAATTATTAATTGATATTCATGATTTTCTATAGCTTTTTTAGCCAATTCCCAACCTTCTAAAATTGCCTTTTTATCCGCTTCAGATTGATTATCTTTATAAACAATTCTATCCAAGCCAGCTTGAACTATTTTCAAATTATTAGAAATATCAGGCGACAATTCCCGAAAAGAATTTAACTCTCCATAATCATTACCACCCTTAGTAAACATAATAATAAGCACTTTCCAACAACGACCAAGGGCTCTCATTGCCAAACCTAATGATGCAGTAGTTTTGCCTTTACCATCTCCGGTATAAACTTGAATATAACCGTGCTGTGCCCAATTAGGATTTATTAAATTGTTATTACATAATTCTGTCATTTTACCTGCATTTATTATATATTAATAGTATGAATATGAAATCATCTTTAAGGACTAAAGCAAAAGACATTCGTAAAAACTTAAATCTTGAAAAAATTTCTGAACAAATTTTAAAAAAAATAAAACAGAATAAATTTTACCAAAACGCTGAAAATATAATGATTTTTTACCCTACAAAATATGAAATAAATTTATTAAACTTACTTAATGACAAAAAAAAATTTTACCTGCCAAAAGTTAATGACAAAGACCTTCTGATTTGCCCATATAAGAAAGGTGAATATTTAGAAAAATCATCTTTCAATATATTGGAACCATGTTCTAACCCTGAAAAACCGGAAATTTTAGATTTAGTTATTATACCGGCACTTATGGCTGATAAAAACGGATACAGATTAGGATATGGCGGAGGATTTTATGACAGATTTCTTCCAACACTAAAACCTGAATGCAAAACAATAACTGTTGTTCCCCTTGAACTCCTGACAGATAATCTTCCACATGAAAACTTTGACATAAAAACTGATTTAATTATTACAAATTGAAAATCGGGACTTAATTGGATTAAGTCCCGATTAAATAGGGGGTTAGTTTATTTTAAGGATAAGGTTTAATCTTCTTAAATTACTCTATTATGCTACATATTTTGGTGCAAAGTCTTTAATACCTTGATCACGAGCTTCCTTAGCACTCTTAAGATCTTGATTGACTTCAGCTAATAGAGCTTCTAATTTATCTTTTTCAGAGGCATAACGTTTTTCCTCTTCATTTAAGTTTCTTGCTTCAATTTGAGATGCTTGATCCCTAGCTTGTTGATATAACATTCTTTGAATATATACCTGCATTTGCTGTGCCTGTTGAGGATTTTGCATTCCCATTTGCTGACCGTACATTTGCTGCATCATTGGAGCATTTTGCTGCATGTACTGCAATGCACTATTGTGTGCCCAAGCAAGATAATTCATTGTCCTGCCTGTCATTGATGATGGTGAGTTCAACAAATCACCAATACTGATACTGCCCTTACCGACTAATGAGGCGTATTGTTGAACATCTGTAATCTTTTTCGCTAGCTTGGATAACCTGTACTCAATGTTTAATTTTTGATGCATCAGGCTGTGAATCCGAGCTGTAAACATCAGAAAGCCCATAACCTTACCTACCTTTTTTAATTTTTAACTAACCTTTATCTAACCTACATATATATAAAAACATGCAAAACCAAGTTATTGCATGTTTTTAGCCATTTATTAATATTTCTTAACAATTAGTTATTTTGAAGTTCTTTCCACAACCTTATCAATCAAGCCGTATTCCATAGCTTCATAGGCAGTTAAGAAGTGGTCTCTTTCACAATCTTCTTTAACTTTATCGAAAGGTTGACCGGAATTTTCTGCCATAATTCCAATTAGCATATCTTTCATTCTACGAATTTCTTTTGCTTCAAGTTCAATATCAGTAGCTTGACCTTGAGCTCCGCCAAGAGGCTGGTGAATCATAACTCTGGCATTAGGCAAAGCTAATCGTTTACCTTTTGCACCAGAACATAATAAAAACGCACCCATTGATGCCGCATCGCCTAAACAGATTGTAGAAACATCTGATTTAATAAGGTTCATAGTATCATAAATCGCCATGCCGGCTGTAATAACACCACCAGGACTATTTATATATAACATAATGTCTTTTTCAGAATTTTCGCTGTCCAATAATAACAATTGTGCAACAACTGAATTAGCAACTTCATCATCAATTTCTGTTCCTAAGAAAATAATTCTTTCTCTCAACAATCTTGAAAAAATATCAAAAGAACGTTCTCCACGAGATGAAGCCTCAATAACTGTAGGGACATAACCCATTATTTTCATATAAGTTTCTTGATCCATCTGGCTCTCCTTTTCTGATGAAATTATACTACAAATATTTCAATATGAACATATACATAATACTAAGAGTTTATAATGTCAAGGCTTTAGTAATCTTATATATATCTTGAATCTTGTCAGGATTTTCTTCTAACATTTTAATAATTTCATCCAATAAATTATCCTGAGATTGCAAATGATCAAACTTAAATAATTCATAAGGTTCAATTTCCAAACAGTTTATCAATTTTTCAAGAGTTTCCGCAGAAAAGAAATTTTCACCTGTTTCGATATAGCTCAAGGCATTTTGACTTATATCAAGCATTTCTGACAATTGTTCCTGAGACAAATGCTTATTTTTACGAATTTCTTTTATCCGTTTACCTATACACTTTTTAATACTCATATCTAGTTTAATCCTTTTTTTAATTTTAATAATATTTAAGGAATTAAATAACAAAGCTTTAATTGTGAAATATTGAAAAATATAATTAACCATGATAAAATAAACTTCAAAATGATATATTAGCTAAAATTATCATTTTTAATTTAAATGAGAGGAAGTTATGATTAAAAGATTTGGTTTTACTTTGGCTGAAGTACTAATTACACTTGGAATAATTGGAGTAGTTGCAGCAATGACAATTCCAAACCTGATTACACAGGCACAAAAAAATGCAACAGTAACAGGTTTACGAGAAGCACATTCAATCTTAACACAGGCTCTAAAAATGTATGCCTACGATTCAGGTTATGATGACGGTACGGATTTTGATACAACACTATCCCCTCAAGCCTTTGCTGAAAAATATTTCAAACCGTACCTGAAAGTTGCAAGAGAATGTACCAATGTAAATCAAGGTTGCTGGAAAACTGATAATTTTTACGGATATTATGACCTTGCGGGACATAAAAAAACTGATACAGTACCATACAGTCTGGTATTAAACAACGGAATGATAATAGGATTTGGGAAAATTTCAGGTTTTAACCTTTTTTCTATAGTTGTTGATATAAATGGTCATAACACCAGAAACGTTATGGGGAAAGATGTTTTCGTATTCTACCCATACAACAGTAACTCACTCTGTGCCGGACACAACGCACAAAGAGCAGCAACAATGAAAAACGGAATTTACATAGGTAGTTTTGACAACTGTGGTGCACCACATTTAGCCTACACAAGAGATGAATTATTACAACCAAATAAAGTATTGAGAGCATGCAGCAAATTTGCTCCAAATGATTCCGGAGGAAGAACAGGAGCAGGTTCAGCCTGTGCTGCAGTAATATTCCATGATGGATGGAAAATTAGTAAAGATTATCCATGGTAAGGTAATTTTATTATAAATTCTGCACCATTTTTAGGTTCACTTTGAACTTCGATTGTTCCATTGTGAAGTTTAACAAATTCTTTTGCAATCGTAAGCCCTAAACCTGTTGAAGCTTCTTTATTTTGCGTTGAATCAGGGATTTGGAAAAATTTATCAAATATTTTCTTCTGATATTTCTTTTCAATACCAAGACCTTGGTCTTTTATTTTTATAATAATATTTCCATCAACAATTTCCCAAAAAACAGCAACTTCTGAATTTTCAGGAGAGAATTTCACAGCATTACCCAAAATATTAAAAATAACCTGTTGGAATTTTACATAATCACCAAGAAAAATAATATCCTCGGAACAATTTAATACGATATTTACTCCTTTCTTATCACTGAGAGGTTTTAAAATATTACAAACTTCCTGAATTAATAAATTCATATCAACTTCAGAACAGTTTAACTTTACCGTATGAGATTCAATCTTTGAAATATCAAGAACTTCATTTATCATACCTAAAAGTCTAAGAGCCGCAACTCTTATATCTTCAACATATTCAGATTGTTTTGGATTAAGTTCGCCTAATAACCTGTTGCTTAAAAGTTCAGAAAATCCGATTATAGAATTTAAAGGTGTACGCAATTCATGCGAAATATTTGCAACGAATTCACTCTGAAGCTTTTCATTTTCTTTTATTTTTTTATTTTGTTCTTTAATAGTTTCACAGGTTTTATTTGTTTCAATAATACCGGATTGAAGTGCCTCAAGCTGCATTTTCAACACTTTAGAAAGTTCCATATCTTTTATTAAATTTGATATTATAGAGGTACAAGTCTCAAAAATAATCCGTTCATCATCAATAAATTCAGACTGCCGCACAAGCAAAATAACACCAAATACAGTGTTTTTCACACGTAAGCGTTGAACCAGAATTTCCGAATTAATCTTTAAAATATGCTTAAAACAACTTAATAAATCTTCGTTAGATTTATAAATTTTTGAATATAAACTTTCATCAATAGTAATATCTTCAAAGAGTTCAAAATTTTTACCAAATTCAAGTGTTAGAGAACTTGGAGACAAATAAAAAATTGCCGCAGACTCAAATGAAATAATTTCTGACAAAACTTCAAAAACTTCATCGGCATGAGGATTTTGGGCAATATCAATATTATAGAATTCATTTATTTTTTCTACTGCATTTTTAAACATACTTAAACTTCTTTATAGCCGATATACCTTAAATTTCTAAAGTAACCATCATAATCAAGTCCATAGCCGACAACAAACTTATCATCAACATCAAACCCATAATAATCAGGTTCAACATCAACTTTTCTGGTCATCTTTTTATCTAAAAGAGAACAAAATTTTAATGATTTAACATGAAAATTTATTGCCATAAAATCAATTAAAAACTTCGCTGTCAGTCCGGTATCAACAATATCTTCAATTATTAAAACATTTTTGCCGTTTAAGTCAGGAAGTTTAATATCTACAGCATTAACTTTACCTGACGTTGTAGTTGATGAACCATAGCTTGAAAGCCTTATAAATTCCATTTTTAAAGGCATATTAAGGTTTTTAACAAGGTCTACCGCAAACATAACCGCACCTTTGAGAACACAAATTGCAATAACTTCTTCGCCGTTATAAAATTCATTCATCTCATTTGCAAGTTCTTTTAGTCTTGTTTGCAATTGTTCTTCGCTAAATAATACTTTTAAATCTTCAAGTTTAATTTCCATTATATTTCCCTCTTTTTATAATATTTTAATCTGTGTGTCGGATTCTTTGTTACTTTAATTTTATCACTAATACCTAAACCTATAGCCCATAAAATTTCATTTCCGCAGGTCAAAAATACTAAATTGTCTTTTTCATGATTCGGAATTTTTTTTGTATTCAGATATTTTTTAAGCTTTTGAGAACCATTCAAACCAAAAGGAGTAATAATATCTCCGTCTTTACGACCCCGAACCTCAAAATTAAACGGTCTTACAACACTACTCAAATCTACATAAGCAGCATTTTCGTCATCTTTTGGAAACTGAGTAATTTTATCACTGAACTTTTCAATTTCAAAAATCCAACCGTTATTTTCATATATTCCCTCTTTCGGGATATGAAAAGATGTCATCCGGCTTTGAGTATCAGCCACAAGCTCAATATATTTAGCACTTACAAATATCCATAGGTTTTTAGTTAATGAACATGTTTTACCTGATTTAGACGATGAATTTTCAATAACAAAATCTAAAATTCGCAGAATCTTTTCTCTATCGTAATCTAAATTATTCTGAATAAAAATATTATATATAATTCGCCTTTGTACCGAATTAGACAATTCCAGAAACTTTTTAGTACCAATTTTACCATCTTCGGTAATTTTTCCTGACACCAGCTTCAAATATTCTTCAACAATTTCGGTTTCATCTTTAGCTACTTGAGATAAAGAAGTTAATGAGTCCAAAATATTTTCATTTATATTCGACAATCTTGGTAAGATTTCTGCTCTTATAAAATTCCTTTTATATTTAGTATTATTATTTGAACTATCAAAATTAGGCTTTAAGCCATTATCAATACAATACTTTTCTATATCATCTCTGGAAATACCAAGAAGCGGCCTGTAATATATATCACGAACTTCTGCAATTCCCTGAAGACCTGCAATTCCTGTACCTTTACAAATTCTATAAATCAATGTTTCAGCATTATCATTTTTATTATGTGCCATAAAAACAATGTTAGAATCAAATTTTTTAGCACAGTTTTCAAAAAACCTATATCTTGCTTCTCTTGCTGCTGTTTCAGTTTTAGAGATATCAGAACTCAAATGTTCGCTATAAAAGTCAATTCCGAGTTTTGCACAAAACATACGGCAATTTTCTTCTTCTTCATCGCTTTCAGCACCACGCCAGCAATGATTCAAATGAATTGCAACAATTTTATTTGAACAACTTTTACTCAACACATCAAGAAGACACATTGAATCATAACCACCGGAAAACGCAACAAGAAAAATTTTTTCAGGACAATCTAACTTGTATTTTTCTAAAAAACTTTTGATTTTTCCTTGAATATCATTCATAATTATTGTACTTGAGTGTGTTTTTTAATACCTTCACGTATTTCAACAACATCTGCACCTAACTGCTCTAAAGCCTGCATTGCCAAAGACGTTGGCTCTGTTGTAATAGCCCATAACAAATCAGAAGATTCAATTTTTGTTTTATTAGCTTTTTTAGCATGTTCCCAAGCAGCTTCTAGAACACGTTTTGCTCGTTTAGTAAATACTATCTCGGAATCAAAATAGTCATTACCGAAACCAATAATTCTTTCAACTACAATACGTGCATCCCTAATATTTATTTCAAGCTCGTTTAATACAACGGCACCAATACCTGTAGCTTCACCAATAATGCCTAATAAAAACATTTCAGTACCAACAACACTTTTACCTAATCTGCGAGCCTCCTGTTTTGCAAGTCGGAGTATAGTTAAGGTTTCAGGCATTTGTTTTTCAATAGGTTTGATAATTCCGTGAGCCAAATCATCATCATTAATTTTTAATTCTTTGAATATATTATACGCAACACCTTTTTTAGTTTTTAACAGACCCAATATCATGTGTTCCGGTAAAACTTCTGAAGAACCCAATTCCTTAGCCGTTTGAAGTGCCAAACTCATAGCAACAAAAGCATTCGGAGTAAATACAATCTGTCTGCCTTCATACTCTGCCTGACGGGATTGAACCTTTGCTAATTTCTCTTCAAAAAGTTCTTCTGTTACACCAAATTGAGCAAGAATTTTAGACAAATCAGACTCTTTATCTTCAAGAATAGAAGATATTATCTGTTCGGTTCCCAAAATTTCGTAACCAGAAGTTGATAGTTTTGATACAGCTCTTTCAAATACTTTTGAAGATTCTGCATTATCAAAAAGGGAATCGGTTTCCTGAGTAAGATTTATTTCCGGTTCTTTATTTTCATCAAGTTCAGGATGGAAATCTTTTTTTGATTTACGTTGAACCAGTTTTTCTATTAATGGTCTTGATTTATCTATATCAAACCCTAAATTATCCAAATATTGAGAGATTTTAGAATGTTTATCATTAATAGCCGCCAGAACCAAATGTTCATAATGGACTGTTGAATTTCCGGACTTTTCAACTAAATCCATAGTTGTCTGCAATATCCGTTTGAAATCATCACTGAATGGTATAGAAGAATTCATATCAGCTTCTTCCATATTTAAAGTCAGATAAATTTCTTCAGCAAGTCTTTCGTATGTAATATCATAGGATTTAAAAATCTTTGCACAAAACCCTTTTGTCTCTTTAACAATAGCCAGAAGCAAATGTTCTGATAAAACCTTATCAGAGTGATCATAAATTGCAATATTTTGTGCTTCAACAATTACATTTAAAGCTTTTTCAGTAAATTTTTCAAACAAAATAAAAATCCTTATTCTTCATCTTCATCAAAATCTTCAGAAAGAGACTGAATATATTCTGAAACAGCATTGAATTCATCTTCATCTTCAATAGATTCAAAATACACATCTTCGCCATCTTCTTTATAGTGCATTAAAATAACTTCAGGTTCATCATCTTCAGAATGACCTTCTTCAACTAATAATGCATAATATTCATCTTTAAATTCGACCATATCGAATAATTCGCATTTAATTACATTACCGTCTTCATCAGTAATTTCAATTATGTTGTTTTCTTCTTCGGTCATTTTAATTCTCCTATATTATTTTGTAACTTAATTATTTTATTCTTGATAAGTACTGTTCCAGTATAATACAAGCACTTTCAATATCAACTAAACCTTTATCTTTTCTAAAGTCTATTTTTTTATTGCGAAGATTTTCTTCTGCTGTATCTGACGTAAGTCGTTCATCCTCAAAAATAATATCATAATTCTTAATTTTTGTCACAAATTTTTCACAGTCTTCGGCTTGAAAACCTTTTGTTCCATCCATATTTAAAGGTAATCCGACTACGATTTTTTTGACATTATTTTCTTTTGCTATTTTATATATAGCTTCTATAGCTTTATCTTCAGGTTCGCGAGCAATATAGGAATGACCGTTGGCAAGCATCAAAAGATAATCACTTAAGGCAATACCAATTCTTTTTGTTCCTACGTCAAGAGCCATTACTTTATACATGTTGAACCCAATTTTCTTCTATGTAGCTTATTTTATCGTCAATTTCTTCATTTGTAAAGTTATAAGCATTTGCACTTTTGTCATATTTTATTTTAGTCAAGTATTCATAAATACTGCGTTTCAGAATATTGTTCAACAATTCTGTTATTAGCAATTTATCTTCTGTTAAGCCATAAATCAATTCAGCTTCATCGTCTTTACCAATCGAATACTTAATATACGCACTCATCAAAAGCTTCTTTATCCATGAAGCCTTTTCTTCCGGATAAAAAACTTTTTCAAAATATTTTTCAACTAACAAATCAAGATTTTCAGTTTCTTTTAAATTTTCTATCAATTCTTCAAATTCATCACTGTAGTTTTCATCCAAAAACCAATGTGATGAAACTTTCATTTTTTCAAGAGCTTCAATAATAGATTTTTCAGGTTTTGTCGGAATAATATTATCTTTCAAAATTTGTTCAAACTTTTCGGAATCTGAATCTATATCAATCAAAAGATTTTTCCAGCATACATATTCATAAGGAAGTTTCCAACCATTATTGTTTCGTTCTATTGTTATAATTTCCGCATTATTTAAAATTGTCTTAAAAGTTTCAGGTGAAACCGCAACAGTTTTTTCATCCTTCAAAAATCTTTCAAGAATTTTACTGCATTCAAATTGAGAGATTTCAAAAAATCCAAAACAGTCTTTTATACCTGTATCAAGATTGATTACCACAGAAACAAAACGAATTTTGTTGTTATCTGTCAACCTTGTAAAAATCATTGCCTGATCACCATGTCCATCAGGATAAGTTATATAAAATTTGTCCGGAATACTGTTTGAAAGGACTTTCCTATAAAATTCTGCCGTATTATCCTCTCTAATCCCTGAAATTTTTAAAGTTGAAAGACTGCGTTTAACCTCTTGCTTTAATTCACCTGTTACAATTTTTGACATATCTTCAAGAATATGTAAAGCCAATTCTGATTTAGTAGTGCCGAGAAGTCTCAGAGCTTCTTTTCCTTCGGCACCCGCAGGATTTGAAACGAAAACCGGAATTAAAATATTAGCAAGTGCATCTTGTGAAAAATCATCTCCGAAAGAATTTAAAAGTGTAATCTTATCCTGAGTTCTCAACGATGCAAGAAAATCCATAAAATCAATTTGAACTTCAGGATTTATTATTGCAGTATTCAAAAGTTGTTTTGTATTTTCATCAAGAATCTCATCGGTTTCTTCCCCGAGATAATCTTCACAGGTTTCATAGGACCAATCAGCATCAAGTTCTCTGAGTAAATTAATTATAGTAATTTTTACTTCACTATTTAAATTTTGATTTTTAAGAGTTTCCCATAATTTTTTAATCAACTCGTCTTTAGGAGTATAATGCTCCAACATAAAACAAATCACAGGAATTTTTTCAGGCTTTGAATTAACAAGTTCTTTAAAAAGCAATTTTGATAAAACAGTTTTATCATCTTGGGCATCAAGCATTTCAAAATCAACAATACAAGATTGAAGATCCTGAACTGAATTTATTCTGGACAATAAATCTGTCAATGCCGACTTTAACTCAAACGGGTTTAACTGCTTAAATTTTGAACTTGTCATAATTAGTTATCTTGCCTTTCCCCAAAATGCATCTAAAATATGTTGAGCTTCAGCAGACGGCATTCTATCCTGCAATATCAAGTATTGAACTGCAATCATTGTACACTCGGAACAAATATTTACCCCCGGTCCCTGAATCATCTTAATAACTTCGGTATTAGGACGTCCACAAAAACTACAATAAACTAACTCGTTATTTTTATTGTTGTCTTCCTGCAACACTTCATCAGTATGATGTTTCTTCTTAGAACCAAGACTGACTACTTTATCTTCTGACATATAATTCTCCTTTTTTACTTTTTTATTGTAACTTAAATTAATGAAATTTGCCATATTTTTATTAGCAATTTATAATTAGATTAACAACAATTTTACAATGTTTATAAAAAGAGGGATTTTATGAAAAAAGTACTTTTGATTGCAAGCATTTTATTTGTTGCAATTGCATCCACAGCCTGTATAAATAATCTTGCAGTACAGGATTTAAATAACAAAGCAAAAGTCTATATGGAAAAAGGCGACTACAACTCTGCAATCGAAAGACTAAAATCAAGTATAGACCTTGATTCTTCAATATTCGAAACTCATTACAATCTGGCTGTAGCATATACAAAAGCCGAAGATTATATTAATGCAACAGAAGAATACAAAAAAGCCCTCAAATTAAAGCCTGAAACTGCTGACGTTTATTATTCGCTGGCTGTAGCTCAAAATAATCTTGCCATAGATATGCAAGACGGCAAAATCAGAATGAATATTGATGACACCTTATACACCCCGACACCGGAAGAACTTAACTCAGAAGAAGAACTTAAATTAACTGAAAAAGAAGAACAATATATTGTAGAACTTTACAATTCTTCTATTATAAATTATGAAAAATATCTTGATTTAAATCCGAAAGCTGAAGATAAAGAATTTGTTGAAAAACAGATTAAAACATTAAAAGAATCTACCCCTCAGGATTAAAATATGATTATTAATGCTCCGGCAGACATTGCTTTCAGTTTATTTTCAATCCCTATTTACTGGTACGGGATAACAATGGCTTGTGCAATTTTTATAGCAATGATTACAGGAAATTATTTCTATAATAAAAGCAATCCGGAATTTCAAAAAGATATTATAATCGATTATGCTCCTTTAATAATTATACTGGGCATATTAGGTGCTCGCCTGTATTTCTGTATACTGCAGCATAATTATTATTTTCAAAACCCTATAGAAATCCTTGATATCAGACAGGGCGGTCTCTCTATTCATGGTGCAATACTTGGCGGAATAACAGGAATTATTCTTGCCTCAAAAAAATCAAAAGTTCCAATACTCAATATATTAGATGCTTTATCAAGTACAACAATTTTAGGACAAGCAATAGGCCGCTGGGGAAATTATTTTAATTCAGAAGCATACGGATTACCGGTAAAAAGCCAAAACTGGGGACTTTATATTCCTGAAGCAAAGCGGATATCTCAATTTTCGGATTACAGCTTATTTCATCCAACATTTCTGTATGAAAGCTTATTAGATTTTCTGGCATTTATAATACTTACATTCATATTAATAAAATTCGGGAAAAAATATCAAGGAATTACTTTTTTTGCATATTTGACAATATATTCTCTAATTAGATTCTTTATTGAAAAAATCCGTATTGACAGTGCTTTAAATATCGGCACAATCCCAATTGCTGAAATTATTTCCGTAACTTTATTTTTTATAGGCACAGCAGGAATTATATTTATAGCGGCTAAAAATCGTAAACTAAATCCTTAACTTTACATAAATTTATATTTAGTAAATTTCTGCAATTTTTAAAACTTAAAATACTTTATATATATGAAGTATATAAGGAGAAGTGATATGCCAGAAATTAGCTTATTTCTATTTGATTTAAAACAATTATTACAATTATTTCCTAAAGAAAATAAAGAATTAAAAGCCAAAATTATGGACTATGAAACAAAAACACAGGAAGCAATGGCATTAAACAGAGAAAAACTGTTTGGTTATCACAGCGAATTTGAAACAGCTTTATAAATAAAAAAAATGACAGGTTCATACAACCTGCCGAATAATTAACTCAATTAAAAACTATTTATGTTTTACATCTGTTCTTAAAACATCATGTGCTAATGCAATAAAAGCACCTATGATAGAACCTGTAATAACAAAGAATGATGTTGGACGGAAATCCTTTGTTGCAAGATTAAAAGCATGAATTGATTCTTTTGCAATTTTTTGAGCCTTCATTGAAGAATCTCTGCATATATTGCGGAATTCAATTACCTCTGCAGGATTTTTTTCCATAATTTTTTTGAGTGCATTACGGATTGTACCATGTTTCAACTTTTCACCATCTTTCATACCGTCGAACATTTTTACGAAAGTATCTTCAGCTAAAGACAATTTGCCTTTTGCTTTAATATCATTCAAATACTCTTCTGTTCTCGGAGTATATTGATGTCTCATTTCATTAATTCTATTGATTTCTCTTTTATATTCAGGATTATTTTTTTCTTGAGGGGCTAATGGCTGCACGTATTTTGCGACATAACCGGCAGCAGCACCGATAGCTGCACCCTGCACCATTGGTACTAAAGAAGTACGTCTTCTGTCATTACTTTCTACTGCATTTACTTTCATATCATGAATCCTCTTGTTTCCAAGTAATATCCATTTCATCAAGTTTCAGGAATCCTGAACTCAACTTTCATATAGAAGAACCTGCACTTAAATATTCTTACAGATTATAGAAAATAATCAGTCAAGAACTGAGTAATCATGTTCTAATTTTTAGGCATTATATACCAAAATTACTTCTTTGTCAAGACTCTAATCAAATTTAATAGAAGCATCACACCTACTATTAAAAGAGTTAAAAAGAAATCATACTTAATTGCATTATGACTTGCAAATAAACATGCCAGCCCGCCTGCCAAAATAGCAGCAGAAGTCAATATAACTACAGTATTTTTCTGTGAAAAACCTGCATGAAGTAGTTTGTGATGTATATGTTCAGCATCAGCAACAAACGGTGACTGCCCCTTAAAAATTCTTCTAAGACTTGCAAACGTAATATCAATAATAGGCACAGCCAAAACAATAAACGGTAACAGAATTGATAACGTTGCAACCTTCATAACACCGGTAATAGAAATTGTTGCAAGTAAAAACCCAGAAAATAAAGAACCGCTGTCCCCCATAAATATTTTTGCAGGATTGAAATTAAATGTTAAAAATGCAAGCATTGAACCTGCAAGAATAAATGCAATCAATGCACTAATAGGATTAGGAGGCGAAAGTGTAATAGCTAATATAGCAAGAGTAATCGCGTTAACAGTAACAACTGATCCTGCCAGACCATCAACCCCGTCAATAAAATTCAACGCATTTGAAATTCCGACAATCCATAATAAAGTTATCGGATATGACCAGAACCCTAAATCAATACCGCCCCAAAACGGCAGACTATCTATCTGTACACCCAGCAAATAAACAATTGTTGCAATTGAAACTTGAATAAGAAGTTTGAATTTTGCATTCAATCCATATACATCGTCAATTAACCCGAGTAAAAACATCAAGGAACTTCCAAGTAAAATTCCTGACATCAGTTTCCCATAAGGATAATAACTCATAAGTACAAGACACAAAAATGTTAACATTGTACTTGCCCATATCGCAACTCCACCTATTCTGGAAATTGGTTTGGTATGAATTTTTCTTTCATTAGGAACATCAACAAGCCCTTCTTTCTTAGAAAAACTTATTACCATAGGAACAATGAATACCCCAAATATATAGGCTATTATAGTTCCGATTATATGAGCATGTGTTAATTTAATAATTATAATGTGTCTCCTTATTTACTGTATAAAGGATATTTTCTACATAATTTAAGAGATCTTTCTCTCAAATTATTAAGTGCAATTTCATTATCTGACGAAAATACCGCAGATGCAATAATTTTTGCAACTTCAATCATATCTTCTTCTTTGAACCCTCTTGTAGTAACCGCCGGAGTACCTAATCTGATACCACTTGTCACAAACGGACTTTGAGGATCATTTGGAACAGTATTTTTATTAGCTGTAATACCGACTTTTTCCAAAACATTTGCCATATCTTTACCGGTTTTACCTGTTCTTCTTAAATCAAGAGTCATAAGATGATTTTCTGTCATTCCGCCAACAATATCCATGCCTTCATCCATAAGTCCCTGAGCCAGAGCTTTGGCATTTTTAACAATTTGTTCGGCATATTCTTTAAATTCAGGTTTAGCAGCTTCCAAAAGAGCAACGGCTTTACCCGCAATAATATGTTCTAGCGGACCACCCTGTAAACCTGGGAAAACAGCTTTATCAATAGCAGTTGCAAATTCTTCTTTACACATAATTATACCGCCACGAGGTCCTCGAAGTGATTTATGAGTAGTTGTAGTAACAAAATCACAATATGGTGCAGGCGACGGATGAACTCCTGCAGCAACTAATCCTGCAATATGTGCAATATCAGCTAATAGTAAAGCACCGACTTCATCAGCAATTTCTCTGAACTTTTTAAAGTCAATAACCTTAGCATAATTACTTGCACCGCAAATTATTAGCTTCGGTTTGTGTTCAATTGCCATTTTTCGAACATCTTCGTAATCAATTTCACCGTTTTCATTAATACCGTAGCTTTTAACGTCATAATACATGCCTGAAAAATTAACAGGTGAACCATGTGACAAATGACCGCCGTTTGATAAATCCATGCTTAAAACTCTGTCACCCGGTTTCATTGTAGCCATAAAGACTGCCATATTCGCCTGTGCCCCGCTGTGAGGCTGGACATTGGCATGATCCATGTGGAATAGTTCACATGCTCTTTTTTGTGCAATTTCTTCAATTACATCAATATGTTCACATCCGTTATAATATCTTTTATGTGGTTTTCCCTCTGCGTATTTGTTTGTTAAAACACTTCCACAGGCTTCCATAACTGCTTCTGATGTGCAATTTTCACTTGCTATCAGTTCAATTGTTTCTTGTTGTCTCTTTAATTCTAATTCTATTTGTTCTGCAACTTGCGGATCTACTTTTTTTATATGTTCAATATTCATCTACACTCTCCCTTTTTACATGCAATTATAAATAAGAAACCTATTTAAGGCAAATTGTTACTTATAATCACGTAATCCTTTTTCAATAACCCTTGCAAATTTAGGTATCATGATTGATTGTTTCTTTTTCGGATCAATAATACAACTGTTTAAATAACATGGAATGGCCTCTTCAATAATTTGATTAATATCACGTTCTTGAGGAGTTTCATCCCCGCAATTTCCATCCTCGTCTACAGGAATATTATTAGCTTTTAACATCTTAATAAATGTCTTTTTAAAATCAGTCATTGCAATAATTTTGTACTCATCATCGAAGTGATTTTTCTTAATTACCGCTTGAATTTCTTTATGAGTCTTTACATCCATTGGAAACTGCTCATGTTTCTCATAACCATATATAAAAATCTTTTTATCTGAATTATACATATCTTCAAAGAAGTGATATTTTTTAGTAAGTTTTTGAATATCCTTCGACCAATCCAGAATTCTTGTTTCTTTTACATCAAATTCCTGAACTTCCATTTCAATTTCTTCAGCAGTTGGCGGAGTGTATTCATCTTCATCATACGAGTTTCGCTCTGTTTTGAATTTATTAAAATAATAACCACCTGACAATGACACTGCAATAAGAATAACTAAAGATATAACTATAACTGCAAACTTTTTCTTATTCATAACATGACCTCACCATTTTATTTTAAATATTTAGATTTTAAATTTGATATAATCTCATAAGATTTTTCGATATTGTTTCTTAATTCAACGTCACTAAGAGATTTTTTGTATATTTCTTCTATTATATCAATTGTTTTTTTATCTGCAAATCTGTAAATAAACATGTTTAAACCTGCTTTAATTCCCATTAAGCAAGCTTCAACCTCACCAAAATCAGCAACACCTTTCATGACCATATCATCTGAAATTATAACTCCTTTATAATTCAGTTTATTTCGAAGATAATTGATTGCATTCTTACTTAAAGAGGTTGGAATTGCATCTTTTTCAAAACAAGTACAATGAAGATGAGCAGCCATAATCATTTCAATATTATTTTCAATTGCAGACTTAAAAGGTTTAATATGAGTTTCTTCCATTTCACATAACGGCAAATCTATAACAGGCAACGTCAAATGACTGTCAGCATTTGCATCCCCATGCCCCGGATAATGTTTTACACATGGAATAACCCCGTTTTTGCGGTATATTTCAGATACTATATGCTCTGCCGCTATAACCTCAGCAGGGATTGAAGAAAAAGCTCTTTCACCAATTATCGGATTATTTGGATTTGTATTAGTATCAATACAAGGTGCAAAATTCAAATTAATGCCATAAAATACCAGTTCTTGTGCTATTTCCCGTGTTTGCTGCGTTAAAAAAGATGTACCTTTTTCAAAGGCATGCCTTGCTGATAAATATTTTTTACCATTATGAATATTTTCGGTTCTTTCAACTCTGCCGCCTTCTTGATCAATAGATAAAAACGGAGGAAACTTTGCAATTGATTTAAATTTATTAATCAAATTTTGAAACTGTTCCACAGATTGAATATCTTTTGTAAAAAAAATCACACCGCCAAGCCCATTTTGCAAAGCTTGTTCACAATATTCGCCAGTGCCGAGAATAAACATCTGGTATAGTTTTTCTTTTAATTCAGCCATTTTATCCTTCGTATATCAAACCAAAAACTTCTGTTAAATCAAGTAAATTCCCTGATGTTATAACTTCTTCAATCTTATTTTTTATTTTATCTAAATTATCTTTTGACGGAATAATTATCGAAGCCGGAAGCTGAACATCGTTTGTGGTTCTGGTATTTACAAAACCACAATTTAACACTAAAAATTCTTTATAAAGCTCTAATATAGTTAGATGTAGAGGATTTATATAATAATCTGTACCTAAATAATACTTAGCATCTTTCTTTAATTTATTAAAAAATTCAATTGAATAATCAACTTCTTCAACAGCTTCTTCTTTATTATAAGTTCCGCCCAAACAAGGGTTTCCGTCAATTTGAATATCGCCGAGAGATTTTATATATACAGCCCAGAGCAAACTGCCCAAACAAAAACCAACATTATTATCCGCCATTCGCGTAAGCTGAGGATAAAACATTTTAAACTTCATTTTCTTTTGCCCAAAATTTTTAATCTGGTTTAAACCGGTATAAATATATTCTGCACTAATTGATAAAATCGTAGTATGCTGAGCATAGCCGGGATCAAATAATACGGTTTTTGTTTCTGTCATTTTATAATACCTCGGATTTTCTACTTTTCTTCTTTAAAACTTTTTCTTGATACTTTGTATCATACTGAAATTTTGTACCATTTATAAAACTTTTTACAACACCATTTGCAAAAGTTCCTCTTGCTGACCAGTACGAAGTATGAGCAAAAAGTGCTGAACGTTTTGACCAAACACTTGAATGATCATAAACAACCCCTGACGGATTTTCAATTTTCATATTAAGTTTATCTTCAATTTGAGAAATTGTCAGATTATTACTGGACGGAAAACCTAACGGATCTTCTCTGAAATTCACCGTAAGAAAATAAATTCCGTTTTCCAGAACATACTTTAACATATATTTATTATAAAAATTGATTTCATAATTAGGATCAGCTAAATCAGAATAAAAAAGAGGTATCGGACTTGCAAAATTTACAACTCCGCGAACATAACCCTTTGGAGCACAATATTTTTCTGTTGCTTCATTCATTTTCAAATAATTTTCTTTTAAACTTTCTTTATTTTGATTAAGCACAAGATGACCGGTATTTGTTAAAACACCCAAATTACCTTTATCATGAGTCAAAGCAGAAAGACATGTATCATTTTGAGGGTTAGCTTTCACAAATTCTAAAAAATCTTCCTCTGCATTAACCGCTTTAAACAAATTTTCGAAATTAATATACGGCAGTTTATATAATAAATATTGATAAGTGACAAAAGTTCCGGCAGAATACCCGTACAAAATTACATTTTGACCTTTATCAGCTTGCTCTTTAACTCTATCATTCAAATCATCAATTATCGGAAGCATATTGTGAGTTTTTTGAACCCAGATTGCATCATGCATAAACTGGGTAAGAAGACTTCTGACTTCATAAGCCAGAGTTGAACTGTACGCTTTAGAAATATTCAATCTTTCTTTTACAAAATCCAAATCCGTTTTACTGTTATATCCCCAGAAAAATATTTGAGGAGTTTCCTCAATTACTAACTTATTATCCTGAGACCATTTTTTTATTGCTGAATTATTTTCAAACTTTTTTTTCATAACAGGATGAAGTTTATTAACACCCTTGATATACCAATTTTTCATTTTAGTATCATTATTATTAGAACCATTGATATACAAAAAAGTCAGGTTTGTATCCTGTGCAGATACAGGGAATTGCATAAATATAACAGCTAATAGTATCAATAAAATCTTTTTCATAATAAAAATTTTACCACAATATTACTCATTAAACTAAATTTTTACAAAATTATTATTATATGCTAAATTCAATTTATGAAAAATTTTTTACTTGGATTACTTGACTGGATTTATAAAAAGAGATGTTATTTTTGCAAAAGCTCGCAAGAATGCGTAAAAATGTGTTCAAAATGTTTTGACGAGCTTGAATTTTTACCGGCACAAGTAAATCGTAAATTTTTTGATGTTAACATTTATTGTGCAGGATTATATACAAAAAATCTCCAGAAAATGATTAGAGGATTAAAATATCATGGTCAAAAAGATTTGGCATATTATCAAGCAAAATTCATGTGGCAGTATTGGCAAAGATTAGAACTAAATGGCGAATTTCAAGTAATTCCGGTTCCTATTTTCCCTAAACGAAAAAAACAAAGAAAATATAATCACATGGAACTTGTTGCAGAGGAATTCGCAAAACTTTCAGGTTATGAAGTTAATTTTGAAACAATAAAACGTATAAAAGATACAAAACCACAATATAAGCTAAATAAAGCTCAAAGAATGATGAATTTATCAAAAGCTTTTGAAGTTGATAAATCAAAAATTATTAAAGACAAAAAGATTTTAATAATAGATGATATTTGCACAACAGGTTCAACATTTGAAGAAATGGTAAAAGAGTTTAATAATGTTGGAGTTTATGATATAGTTTGTTTTGCAACAACAACACCATGGAAATAATCAAAAGTGATATTAGCTGAATTCTCAAAATATTTACAAGAACATAATGAAGAACTTTTAACCCGACAAACTACTCCAATAATACTTTTACACGAGTGGTTGAGAACTGTTATTAACAAAAACCCAAAGAATAATATAGACAAAATAGTTCACAAAGAGATTTTATACTGCGAAAATGCAAATGGGGATTATCTAATTGTTGGTAAATCTGACAGCGGAAGGGTTCTTGTTTCAGCATTAATAAAATTTGCTAAAAGTTACGAAAACTATAACAATGCAAAATGGTTAGAACTGACAGAAAAATCATACCAAAAACAACGCCATACATAAATAATATTATCGCAGGTAGCCGATTTCTTTTCTTTTGATTGCGATGCAAAAGAAAAGAAATCGGCGGAAAGAAAAGAAAACACGCCTGATTAAATGGTTCGAGTTATCAGAAACTACGTTTCCGAACCTTCCTAATCTATAAAACCCTCATCCGCCAGTGTAACTTTCACAAAGCTCAACAACATTGTCTCCCTCTCCCATTTTGAGAGGGTTGGGTGAGGGATTGGTCTTGGGGGTTCGGGGGCTATGCCCCTGATTACTCGTATCATTTGGTCAGCGTTTTTCTCTTTCTGGGTTTGGGTATCTTTCTCTTTTACTCGCAATAAAAGAGAAAGATATCCAAGAATATTCCTATAATATTATTTATGTAATAATGTTACAATATCATTACAAAAACTACCAAATATAACAAATCCAACCTTTTATAGATTTTAATAAGATTGAAAACAAAATTAATAGGTGTGTGCATATGTCAAATTTAAGTATTACTCCTTGCATTTCTCCAAAATATAATATTTCTAATATAAATACGGAAAAACTCTCCAATCAATTGCAAACTCAAATTAAAACAAACACTACTGATACAGTCCATTTTACCGGAAGTAAAGAACAAAAAGCATCTGGAACATTTGCTGACAAAAAATTTACAGTCGATTGCAGAGAAAATTTAACCAATAGAGTGATGTCCGGCACAATTGATGACTTAGATTTTAACATCAAACATCAGGGAAAATTTCTAAAAGCAGATACCTTAACAGGTAATATCGGAGATAAAGAATTAAATTTGAAAGTAAGTGAAGGTTTATTTACTAAAACTATTAATGGCGATATCGGAGAACAGCCTATTAATTTAAAAGTTTCAGATACTTGGAGCGGTTATAGAATTAAAGGGCAATTCAAAGACAAAGACATTGATATAAAATTAAACAGTAAACTCGTAGGTTATGGATTAGAAAGTGACAATATGTCTTTAAGAATAAAAAATAAAACATTATTTGGCAACGATGTTAATGTTAAAGGGACTTACAACGAAGATCCTGACCTAATTCCAATTCTAATGGACATGGTATATTGCTTGAATGCTGAAGAAGCAGTAGCAGTATTGTTGTTATAAATTTAACCCATCTATATATAACTTTACCCATTGTAAAGATATTAGCCCGTAAGGCTATGTTTGTGCTATAATCTTTATTAAGATATAGACTTGGAGGGTAGAGTATTGACTCAGCAAAATATGTTTAACCACGGAAATATTGTTCCCGTTAATATAAGAGAAGAAATGAAACGCTCATATATCGACTATGCAATGAGTGTAATTGTAGGACGTGCATTACCTGATGTTCGTGACGGGTTAAAGCCTGTTCACAGACGTATTTTATACGCTATGAACGAACTTGGTATGTATCCTGATAAACCATTTAAAAAATGTGCCCGTATCGTCGGTGAAGTTCTTGGTAAATATCACCCTCACGGTGACAGCTCGGTTTATGAAGCTCTTGTTCGTATGGCTCAAGACTTTTCTACGAGATATTTGATGGTTGACGGTCATGGTAACTTCGGTTCAGTCGATGGTGACGGAGCAGCTGCAATGCGTTACACTGAAGCTCGTATGCATAAAATTACACAATCTATGCTAGCTGACATTGATTGCGAAACTGTTGAGTTTGAACCTAACTTTGACGGTTCATTACAAGAACCTTCTGTTCTTCCCGTAAGACTTCCAATGTTGTTATTGAACGGCGTATCAGGTATTGCCGTAGGTATGGCTACAAATATTCCTCCTCACAACCTTTGTGAAGTTGTTGACGGTACGATCGCTTTAATTGATAACCCTAATATTACTATTCCTGAATTGATGGAATATATTAAAGGACCGGATTTCCCTACAGCAGCTACTATTATCGGTTTGAACGATATTAAACAAGCTTATGAAACAGGTAGAGGATCTATCAAAATGTCTGCGGTTTCAGGTTTTGAAGAAATTGCAGGTGGCGGCGGTCGCCAATCAAGAACAGCAATCGTTGTTACTGAAATTCCTTATCAGGTTAATAAATCTTTCTTAATTGAAAAAATTGCAGATCTTGTTAAAGAACAACGAATCAATGGTATTTCTGATATTCGTGATGAATCTGACCGTGAAGGTATGAGAATTGTTATTGAATTAAAACGTGATGCCAAACCTGATGTTGTTAGAAATAACTTGTACAAATACACGCAACTTGCAACTACTTTCGGTGTTAACATGGTTGCATTATGCGGCAAACAACCTCGTTTAATGAACTTACACCAAGTTCTGACAGAGTTTGTTGAACACAGAATTGAAATTGTTACAAGAAGAACTATTTTCTTCTTGAAAAAAGCTAAAGTTAGAGCCCATATCTTAGCCGGTTTAATTATTGCTTTGGGTTCTATTGATGAAGTAATTGAACTTATCAAAAAATCTAAAACTACTGATGATGCCCGCGAAGGTTTGATGAGCAGATTCGGTCTTGATGTTGATCAGTCAAATGCTATTTTGGAAATGCAATTAAGACGTTTGACAGGCTTGGAACAAGATAAAGTTAAGGCTGAATACGATGAATTATTGAAGAAAATTGCTGAATATGAATCAATTTTAGCAAGCCGTCAAAAAATTCTTGATATTATTAAAGCTGAATTACTTGAAGATAAAGAAAAATACGGTGATGACAGAAAAACTCAAATTTTACCTGAACAAGGTGAAGTTACAATTGAGGATTTAACACCAAATACTCCTATGGCTGTATTTATAACTCACCAAGGTTATTTAAAACGTATTTCATTAGATACATTTGAACGTCAAAACCGTGCTACCCGCGGTAAATCAGGAATGAAAACAAAAGAAGATGATGATATTCAACATTTCTTTACTGCAATGATGCATGATAAAGTATTGTTCTTCTCATCAAAAGGTACTGTTTACAGCTTGAATGTATATGACTTCCCTGAAGGTGGTCGTCAAGCAAAAGGACTTCCTATAGTTAACGTTCTTCCTATTGATCAGGATGAAAAAATTACTGCGGTTGTACCTGTAAGCTCATTCTCAAAAGATTTAAACTTGATAATGCTTACTAAAAAAGGTTATATTAAACGTATTGAGTTGGATAACTTCTCTAATATCAGACGTAACGGAATTATTGCAATCGGTTTAGATGAAGGCGACAGCTTGTGCTGGGTAAAACTTGCAACATCAAAAGATGAAATTATTATCGGAACATCTTGCGGTATGGCAATCCGATTCCCAATTCAAGATTTAAGACCATTAGGCAGAAGTGCTCGCGGTGTTATTTCTATGAAATTACGAACCGGAGATGAAATTGTTGGTTGTGATATTGTTCCGCAAGATTATGATGCTGACTTACTTGTCGTAACTTCTGACGGATTTGGTAAACGTACTAAATTGTCTGAATTCAGAACTCAAAACAGAGGCGGAATAGGTTTAATTGCAACCAAATTCAAATCTTCAAATTCAAGACTTGTCGCACTAACAATTGTAAGAGATTCTGATGACATTATGCTTGTTACAGCAAACGGTGTTGTTACAAGATTAAATGCAGGTTCAATTTCTCAACAAGGACGTCCGGCAACAGGTGTTAGAGCTCAAAACTTGAATGATAATGATACTGTATGTTCAGTTAATAAAATCATTAATCCGGATGAAGATGATGTTACGATAAAAACAACAGCAACTGTTGAAGAAGTAAAAGAAGATATTCAACAAACAAGCTTGCTGGATAATAATACAGAAAACTAATTATTAAATAATTAGAACATATAAAAAAAGGAAGACACTTATAGTCTTCCTTTTTTATTGCAAATTAGTAATCATAATCCTGTGTACTAGGATCTTTTTTAACCTTCAATGTGTAAGTATCATATTCTCCATCAGAATAGTTTTTAGTTAACTCGACAACATTTTGTCTTGTAAATCTTTGCATTGCCTGCTTAAAATAATAATCGTCTAAATTAGAATATGTTCTGGATTTTAACTTTTGACCACGAATTCCGTCACGACTATTCTTGTATCTTTCAACATCAGGCTCATAAACTCTATCAACTGTATAATTTTTTCCTTCAACTACAATTTCACGATATGGCACATGTGTTTCTTTATCATAATAAGTTGTAGTTAGAGGTCTGCCATAAGATCTATCTCTGTGCATTTCTTTTTCACCATGCTCATCATATACTGTTGCTGAATCATTATGATAAAGATGCCAACGTTCAAATTTTACTTTACCGGTTTCAGGATTATATTTTTGTCCATACATAAAAGAATTATCGGCAGCATTATAAGTTTTAGTCTTTAAAAGTCTTTTCTGATTATCATAAATAAAATCTGTATATGTTTCTTCACCTGGACACTGATTTCTTGAATCCGGTCGTTCATCCTGCGTGTAACTGTGCTTGTAGACTTTAAGGATTCGTTCATCTTCAGGATCATACTCAGTTGTTTCAAGATAATCTCTTGTGTCCAGAACCGTTTTTTCCAATTTATTTTCAGAATTATAATAATATTTTTTTTCTTTCTTAAATGATAATTGAGTATCATCTTTTTCTACAGTAAGCAAGCCCGTTTTTTCATCAAAAAGCTTTACATAGCTGTATGTAATATAAGAACCGCTATCAGTAATCGGCATTTTCTTAATTTCATGATATTTAATTAAAACACCATCATGATTATACTCCTTTTGAATTGGAAGTTCATCAGAACTATAAGTAGTATGTTTCAATAATACTGATTCATTATTGGCATCAAATTCTTTTACTTCTTTTACGGTTTTTCCATCATCTTCAAAACGGGTTTCTTTAACATTATCACCTTCAGAACGCTCTACCATCTTTAAAATCTTATCATTAGTATCAACAAAAACCTCTTTGATAACCTTTCCGGAATTATCTGTTCTGGAAATTCGTTTAATCATAGTTTCCGGATCAACAGAAACTTTTGTATTATTAAATTCTTCCATAAAATTAAGGGCATCATTATTTTCTTCTTTTTGCTTAAAGGAAATATTTGATCTATTCACATTATAAGCAGCAGAATTTACACGGGTATAATAATTCCCTACAGATGAAATCGCAGATACTAACATACACACACTCCTTAATAATTAACTTGATTAAAGTATAGCACATCAAAAAATTTTTATTAAAAGGGGAAAAGAAAGTTAAATATTTGTTACAAATAAAAAAGGAACCGTCATATTAACGATTCCTTTTTTATAAATTTGTTTAGTTTCAACTATTTTGAAATAGTTTCAAAAACTACGTTAAATGCTTCAGGATCTCTTACTGCTAAATCAGCAAGCATTTTTCTGTTAACAACAACATTAGCTTTTTTGCAAGCATTTACGAATCTAGAATAGCTCATACCGCGTTCTCTAACAGCAGCATTAATTCTAACAATCCATAATCTTCTCATGTTGCGTTTTGTAGTACGTCTATCTCTGTAAGCGTATTTTAAAGCTTTCATAACAGCGATATTAGCAACTTTAAAGATTCTGCTTCTAGCACCAATAAAACCTTTAGCAAGTTTTAAAATTTTCTTATGTCTTTTACAACCGACATTTCCACGTTTAATTCTCATTTTCTATGCTCCTATCTTGAATACTTCTTGTATGGTAACTCTTTAGATACCAATGCTACGTGTGACTCAGATACACCTACCATCTTGAAAATTCTGCGTTTTCTAGAAGATGATTTGTGTTGGAGCAAGTGGCCTATGCCTGCTTGTCTTTTCATAATTTTACCGGTTGCTGTTACTTTGTAACGTTTTGCAGCCGATCTGTGTGTTTTCATTTTTGGCATTTTCTTCTCCTTTTTATTTTAAAGTAGTAACTGAAAAACTATAGGCATACCAAAGCCCATAATTTCGGCTAACCTGATTATATAATGCAAAATCTTTATTTGCAATAGGCAGCATCATTTTTTGTTAAGATATATTGTCCAAAAATAAAAAAGCAGGATATAAAATCCTGCCACAAATTTGGGGTTATGTTATTTATAAAATCTTATGCAACCATATATTGTTGATTTTGACCTGCCATCAACATTTGGGAGTCTGCTGCCTGAGCACGTTTACCTGTAATAAAATTATCTGCGATTTTACCTGCGGCCCAGCCTAATGCCCCTAAAATACCGGCAGTAACTGCTAATGGTTTAAATTTGAAAGCACTTGCAAATGATTTATTACCTTTCAACACGCTTAAACCTCTTGTAACAACAGGAGTCATTACACCTGCAATTGTACCGTATTTAGCAAATGTTTTTGATTTTTGGTAAGGATTACCGGCTTCTGTAATACCAATATTTTTATCAACTGCTTGCAAACTGCCGTTCATCAATTGGGAATTATCAACAGGCATTTGAGGTTGAGCAGTGAATGCTGTTTGCTGAGGATTAACCAATGCTTGCGGTTGATTAATCAAAGCTTGTTGCTCCTGTTGTGCCGGAATTTGCTGTTGTGTTTGTGCAGCTTGTTGATTTTGAGCTTGGTATTGGTTTAATGCACCATAAGGATTTGTATTAATATTAGACATTTTTAAATATTCCGGCATCAAAAAATCATCTTCATAATTATTAACTGATGGTTGAAGTAAGTTGTTATTGCCAAAAATATTTGTTGGTAAAGCATTTGGCATTACCGGATTTACAGACGGCACTGTAGTATTGTTTTGATATAAATTTGTATTTACCCCTGTGTTCATTCCTACCTGTGTTGACATAATAATAACCTTTCCATAAATATAAATAACTAACCCACTTATATAAAGTATTTTTTCTATGCGAAATTGCTTTTTTATTAAAAAGATTACAATTTTGTAACATAATTTTTCATTTACCCAAAATAGGTTTTATGCAATAATTAGGTTATGGAAAAATCTTTTTACAGTATTTTTAAAACATTTTTCAAAGTTGGAACATTATTATTGGGAGGAGGATATGTAATTCTTCCTCTGTTAACTTCTGAACTTGTTGAGAAGAAAAAGTGGATAACCTCAGAAGAATTATGTGAATATTATGCTTTAGGTGCAAGTTTACCCGGAATTATTGCAGCAAATACTGCAATTTTTACAGGCAGGAAGCTACTTGGAAGCAAAGGAGCAATTGCGGCAATAATAGGAATTATTACCCCTGCGTTCCTTGCAATTGTCCTATTAGCATCTATTTTAAGCGAAATTGTAGCAAAACCCTCAGTACAGCATATATTCTGGGGTGTAGGAATTGGAGTTATAACTTTATTATTTCTCGCTGTAAAAGAGATGTGGACAAAATGTGTTACTGATAAATTTACCATAATAGTATATTGTATCTGTTTGTTACTGGCATTATGGGGCAAAATACCATTATCACTAATTATTATCTTAGCTCTTGTAGCGGGAATTATTTATCAAAGATTTGAAGATAAAAGAAATAACAAAAAATCTTCAGAAAATATGGAGAAAAACTAATGCATTTATTTATACAATTATTTTTACAATTTTTCCATATTGGAGTATTTTCATTTGGCGGAGGCTATGCAACATTACCGTTCCTATATGATATTGCAGAAAAGTATCACTGGTACACAACAAAACAGTTAACCGATATGCTTGCAATTTCTTCCATCACACCGGGACCTGTTGGAATTAACGTTGCAACATTTGCAGGATTTACAACCTCCGGAATATTAGGTTCATTAATTGCAACCACTGCTATTGTTCTACCATCTTTTATCATAGTCACAATCGTATCTAAGGTTCTGGATAAATTTAAAACAAACAGAAATATTAAGGGAGCAATTCGAGCATTAAAACCTGCAGGATGTGCATTATTATCTGCCGTAGGAATTAAATTATTATTTACATCAAATCTTCACCTGCTAGGCTCCATAATACTTGCAGCTTTCTTGATTATAAGCATTAAGAAAAAACAGGATCCTTTATTTTATTTAGGAATTTCTGCGGTAATAGGCCTTATTTTAGGTCATTTTAACTGGATTGGCGTTTAATAAAACATTAAAAACGTTTTATAACTATTAAATTCCTTGTAATTTTTTCTTCCAGAGGCAAATCATATTCTAGAATGTCTATAATTTTAGAATTGTATTTTTTTAAAACATTCTTAGCCTCTTCAATTTCTTCAGGAGCTTTTCGAGATTTAAATGCTACAAAATATCCGCCCTTTAAAAGTTTTGGAAGTGCATATTCGCAAATATTTTTTAAAGATGAGACAGCTCTGGAAGTTATCACCTCAAATTTACCGTCATAATTTTCAACTCTGGAACAAACAGGGATCAGATTCTTCAAATCCATCTTATCTTTTACTGCTTGAATTGCTCTAATTTTCTTTGCAATACTATCAAGTGCGACAACCTCAACCTGCGGAAACGCAATTGCAACCGGAACAGATGGAAAACCTCCGCCAGTACCTATATCTAAAAGATTTTTAGGAACACCATATTTTTCAAAAAATTTACTAATCGACAGGGAGTCAAAAACATGCTTCTCCCACAAATATTTTTCATCATTTTTAGATATTAGATTAACCTTAGAATTCTCTTCTAAAAATATTTTCATATAATCTGTGTAATTATTTTTATTTATCATATTTTTCCTGTAATCGTTTAAATTCTGACTCAACAACTTTACTTTTCACATCTTCAATACGTGCTTCTATTTTATTCAAATTCTCTTTATTAAATGATAATTTTGAAATATTATATGCAGAAATGTAATATTTATAAGCATTTTCATAATCTTTTCGTAAGATATAAAAATCACCCAGCTCAATTGTTGCACCTGCAATATATAACGGCTCATTTAATTGTTTAGAATACTCATAAGCCTGCTTTAAGTAATCCAGAGATTTTTCCGTATCACGTGCTGAATAAATTTCGGCTAAATGAATTGCAGAATAATATAACCCGCTGTAATTTTTCATAGCCTTATCTATTTTAATACTTTCATTATAATATTTTACAGCATGTTCAGAACTTCCTGCTTCATCATATAATTCCGCCATATTTGCAAGAGCCATTGATAAATATTTATTTCTGTTAGGATTAGAATCAAGCTGAATACATTTCCTATAATAAATTACCGCAGACTTAGTATTACCCATTTCGTCATTTGTACCGGCAAACTTATAATATAATTCAGCCGCAACAGCCTTATCCGTACCGGCTTCTAACAAATCAATAGATTGTTTGTAGTATCGGTATTCCTCATCTAAGTTATCCGTAAGTTTAGCAAGAGCTAAATTTACCTTTATTCTCAGTTCCTTTGGAAGTTTATCATTATTGTATAATTCATTTAAAATAAATCTGGCATTATCATGTTTATACATAATATAATATATGGATGCCATTTCAAGTTTCATTTCCCAAACTTTTGTCATATCAGAAACATTAAAATAAAAATCCTGTGCCTGAGTATATGATTCCAAAGCTTCATACCATTGAGAAAGATGTTTATAAGCTTCGGCAAGTTTAATATAAATAACCGGAAGGAATCTGTAAAAATTTTCATCATCATTTTTCAACAATGCTTTTTGATAAAGTAAAATCGCATTCTTATAATTATATTTTACTTCTTCCTGCTTTGCTAAATTTAAAAGCTGAGTCAATCCAACATTAACACTTTGCTCTTCCAACTCATTACGCTGAATTTTATCAGTAATAAAACCATTAATCGAATCGGCAATACCGTCCAAAACAGCTTCATCATCAATAATAAAACTAATTTTATTGATTTTTTCTTCTTTAGTTTCTTCCTTAACCTCGACATTTTCAACAGTCGGAGCAGCAGAAACCTCTATTGGAGCTTCCACAACAGGGTTCACATCAATAATACGAACATCCTGCAAATTCAAGGTCGGTCGTTTTGGAATGAAAAGCGTATGATATTCAATCTCATTTCTCATTGTTTGACGTGATAATCTCAAATCTCTTTCTAAAGGTTTTAAAGGAAGTTGAGTATTATACAAATCAATACATGCACTATGCAGTTTAACCATTACATTTTCAGGAATTTGATGTTCGATTATGTCTCTGAAAGATTCCTGCAAATATAAAAACTCTCCATCAACAGACAAAATAGAATTTGTTACAAAAAAGAACACCCTTTCAGGATTAAACAAATGCAAGGATTTTAACAAATTCAAATGAATAGGAATTCTCATAACCGTTAAAAGTCTGAACAAATGTGCAGAAACCGGATCTACCAGCGACAATGCTTCTCTGGAAATAAATTCAGAAAAAGACATATAACTTTTTGCAAATGAACCAAGAAAATCTACAAGAGACAATTGTCTCAAATTCATTATCTTTACGGCAAGATTTATAAGATTAAAATATCCTTTCGAATGCTTATACAACTCATTTGATAATGGGCCGATATTTTTTATTCCGTTTGCTCTCAAATATTTTTCAAATATAGGTTGTGCAATCGCAATCGTAGAAACCCTTGAAATATTTTCGATATCTTCAAAACTTTCTGCAATAAGTGTCCTTGATGTAATAATTATTTTTACATTACGCAGTTTTAATAAATGTTTAATAAAATTATCAATTTCCGGTTTATTATTTTTAAGAATTACATCATAAGAATTCAAAATAATTACAACAGGTTTAACTATTGCATGAAAATATGAGTCAATTTTTTGAGTAAAATTTTCAGTTTTAATTCTAGGCGGAATAATTTTACCTTGATTTGTATAATATCTAAAAGCTTCAAAAAAGTTTAGAAGCATATCGTCCAAAATTGTTGTTTCAAGGCAATTATATCTCAATGTTAAAACATTTTCAGCAAAGTAAGTTGACACAAAATCAACCATTGCAGACTTCCCTGTTCCCTTAAATCCGTTAACAATAAGAAGATTATTATCAGACTGCAAAAATTCACAAATTTGTCCTATTTGCTTTTCATTATTTTCAATAAGACATGGTTCAAATAGCAAATCCTTTGAATCTTTTAATATCTCTTTGATTATTATAGGTTTTTCCAGAAAATCTGTTCTCATAAGTTTATCTTTTTCTAGTTAACACGGTTTCTGCCGTTTTCTTTTGCATTATATAATCGTTTGTCAGCAGCTTCAATAAGTTGTGTTGGAGTTTCGCCGTCAGCCCCGAAAGTTGAAACCCCGAGACTTATTGTAACATTACTTTCTCTGCCATTACTTAGCTTCATTTTTTTAGATGAGACTATTGAACATAATTTGTTAGCAATAGCAACTGCTTCTTCATTTTTGGTACTCGGAAGAATAATACTCATTTCCTCCCCGCCATATCTACATACTATATCGGTTGCTCTGACATTTTTCTTTAATTCTGCAGCAACCTGTTTTAATACAGCATCTCCGGATTGATGTCCAAAATTATCATTAAACTTTTTAAAGAAATCAATATCAATAATAATTAAAGAAAACGGAACTTCATACCTTTTTGAATGGGATACCGCATTCTGCATTTGTTCTTGGAAATATCTGTGATTATATAATTCAGTCAAACCATCTGTTGTTGCAAGCTTATATTGTTGATCAAAATCTCGAGATTTAATCAAATATTTTATTATGACTGTCAAAAGAAATGCAAATACAGCAAGACCTAGCGGAGTAACGATACCAACCCATAAATTTGCCAATTTTAATAAATAATAAGAAAATATACTATATGCAAAATAAATTGATATAGATAAAGCTATAGCTACAGGCATTGATTCAACTGCCAGCACAATACCGACTGTAATTAAAAATAATACTAACCCGATAAGCAAATTCACACTTAACGGAGCTTTATGAATCAAATTACCATCAATTAAATTATTAACATAAGTTGCCTGAACCTCAACCCCCGGATAAACCTTATCAACAGGAACAGTTTTTATATCAAATAAACTTGCAGCTGTTGCCCCGAAGTATACTATTTTATTATGAAAATCAAAAGCATTCTTATCACCTGTTTCAATTGCTTTCAACAACTTATATACAGAAATATTTTCAAAAGTACCGGCAGGTCCATACCAGTTCAATATCACACCACCATCGGAATCAATATTAATCTTTCTTGATTTTGTAAGTTTTAAATTTCCATGCCTGTCAATTACAAAATCTTTTTTATCTTTCAATCCTAAATAGTCAAGAGCAACCTTAAAACCTAACTGCGGGTAATATCCGTTCTTATATTTCAAAACCAGCGGCATTTTACGCAAAACACCATCATCGGCTCTTAAAACATTAATCATACCAACATTTGAAGTTGAATTTAAAATTTCTTGCAAAATCAATCTGCAATTAGAATATTCCAAATAATCCATATCAATTTTAGAAGATTTATTATTAATTTTTACAGATAAATCTTCCGGTAATTGAGGCGGAATTCTTAAGTCCTCCGGCTGATTATCCAAATTCATAGAAGTATAAACATTATTATATTTTTTAAATACTTCAACAAGAGCTTTATCTCTATTAGCTTCATTTTTCATTGATTTTACAAACATCAAATCAAATGCAATACTTTTGGGATTTTGAGCCTCAATATAATCAACCATCTTGGCATACATATCTCTTGGAAGCGGCCACTCCCCATAATTATCAAGTATGTACTCGTAACTACCATCATCAATTGCAATAATCACAATATCTTTGCTTGGATGTTTTGTATGAGAATTAGCTAAAATACTCTGACGAATATCAAAAGTTCTGTTTTCCATTGATTGAACAAATGCAAAGAAACTACCGTTTTTTAATCCTAAACCAACCAGAACAATTAAAACTGAAATCCAGAGTGCATATAAAAACTTTTTCAACATAACCAGAATCCTTGTTACTTAATGTCTTTAGTATAATTTACAAAAGACAAATTAGCAAGAATATTTTTAACAATGAATTTTTGTTCAAGAATTTGATTATTAATTTTTAAAATTTCCGTAGAATATGACAATTCATCAGGATGCTTTAAATATCGAAGTAAACATTGTTCGTGTAAATTCATTATTATTAATTCCTATAAAACGGGTGATTACATATTTATTATTTCAAATTTTCACTGAAATTAAATCAACCTTTTATAGAATTTGAATAAAGATTTCTAATACAACTATAGGAGAAATAAAGGAGATGCACGTTGGACATCTCCTTTATGAAATCAATTATTTTGAACGATAATAACCGCTAACTTTAGTTCCATCTGCTCTAGTGTAAGAATTTACATAAATAACCCCGCCACCTGTCATTGCTTCTCGTTGAAGATCTCCGTTAGTAGGCATTGTACCACCCATTGCTGAGATTTGTGCATCTATTTCTTTTTCGTGTTTAGAAAATTCATCAGGCGACATTGCTCCAACTTCTTCTCGAGTAAATATTCGATTATTACCGGTCAAAGGATTTGTGTAACCTGATAAACCGGATTGATTTCGTTTAGGTTGTAACAGCGGAGTACCTAGGGATTCCAAACCAAAAATTTGAGCTAATTGATTTACATCAATATTTGCAGCTTGACCTGTCATTCTATTTATTCCGAAAATTTGCTCTCCTTTTTTGAATATTTCAGGATGACTTTTTATATAATTTTCAATTGCCCCCTTATAATCTCTAGTATCAGTAGGATTAGTTATAAGCTGTCCATTTCGCATTCTATCCATAACTTTTACTGCTATAATATCATCCTGTTGTTGTTTTGGTAGTTTGAAAAAATCCTTACCATATTCTTTTTGAATTTCTTTAGCAATTTCTATTCCCTGATGATTGTTCCAAGAGTCCATGTTCCATTCTCTTGGTGGATTATTTGGTGTTTGGTATTCATGATACATTCCTGCCCAAAGGCTACCTTGACTACCATATTTTAAAGATAAATCCGCACCCATAAAGGTGTGTTTAAATGCATCGGCTTCATTATTCCAGAATTCATGTCCTTGTCTTGGACTCGTTTTAAATCCAAATTTCTTTTGGTAATGCCATGTTTTTTCCCCAATTTCGTTATTATATCTTTTTGTTTGCTGTTCTTTTCTTGCAAAGTCTATTAAATTATCTTTTTAATTATTTGTCATTTTTACTCCTTTTCTTTTTTATATCTTTATACTATTATCACCGTATGAAATTCCTCGATTTAAGAAAATACTTTTTTACAAATGTAATTGCATTATGGTTTTATTTCTTTTTTTATTTTAATTTTCAAATAATAAAACCTATATTGTTGTATCACCATCCACTAATAAGTGATGTAATAATAGGTTGGTCTAGTGTAGTTATATTATTTTTAATAATTTTTGCCTATATTTTTATTTTAACTATTCTTGAATTTTTGATTAGAAAATTTATAATAGAGAGAAGGTTTCCTAAATTCAAGCTAAAGCTAAAGATAAAAATTAAGATTCCAAAAGTAATTACATACATTTACAATGTTATATTTTCTATTGGTTTTATATCTGCAATTATTTTCTCTATACTCGGATTAGTCGTTTTAACAATTTGACAAATTTCATAAATATTACTTAATTTTTCATGTTAAAACTTGAGACTAATCAAACAAGGAAAATCACCAAAATACTTACCGTAAATTCAATCGTATTACGGATTTTTGAGTAACTATTCAGTTGTTTTGCTATTTATATTTTGTTATTGTTAATATAAAACCTCGCTTTCTTCCAAGTCTTTCTTAAACGGATGCAATATTTAATTAGCTAGTAGTTCTAATATCAGACAATGTGCCATAAAGGAGATGACCGTTGGACATCTCCTTTATGAAATCAATTATTTTGAACGATAATAACCACTAACTTTAGTTCCATCAGCTCTAGTGTAAGAATTTACATAAATAACTCCGCCACCTGTCATTGCTTCTCGTTGAAGATCTCCGTTAGTAAGCATTGTACCACCCATTGCTGAGATTTGTGCATCTATTTCTTTTTCGTGTTTAGAAAATTCATCAGGCGACATTGCTCCAACTTCTTCTCGAGTAAATATTCGATTATTACCGGTCAAAGGATTTGTGTAACCTGATAAACCGGATTGATTTCGTTTAGGTTGTAACAGCGGAGTACCTAGGGATTCCAAACCAAAAATTTGAGCTAATTGATTTACATCAATATTTGCAGCTTGACCTGTCAATATACCTCCTTTATGTTTTAAATAAAGATATTTATTTTTAATATTTTGTAATTCATTTTGTTTATAATTATGAAAATCTGTATTTAAATTAGGGTCATTAAAGTTTTTATCATAAGGTGTTTTTTCATTCTGATAGGGTGGGGTATAATAACCCTTATTAACAATTTCATTCATATTGTTTTCGATATCTTTTAAACGATTATACCATCCTTTACGGTGCTCTTCTTGACTAGGCTTTCTTTTTATTAAATTATCATAAAAACTTTTTCTATCTTTTAAAAATTGATATATATTACCATTAGATTTTTCATATAGTTTTTTAGCCTCATAAGGACCACTATTTAGAGCCATATCAAACAACAAATAGCCCTCACGCAAATCTTTAACATTTGAAGCTCCGGTAGGTAACCAAAATTCTTCATAATAAAGTTGTTTTGCCTCATCAGTTGAAATGCCTTTAACATCTTTTAGTGCAAGTCCTTTCTTTTTTCGCCAAGCATTATATGTATCTTGAGTTACACCTTTATCTGTTCTTCCCCCAAGGTCATTTTTTCCGTCGTTGAATCCACCTTCGGATTTAAAAACATATTCCATTACTGTTTCAAAATTTTTATCATATTTCATATTTAATTCTCCTTGTTTAACTACATACTAATTATTTTGTTAAATAAGGTAGAATAGATTTATTTTTTAGAATAAATATAATACAATTCATCAAGCTCTTTCGCTCTTAACTCAATTAAATAAGCTTGATCACTAGCAAGAATATTTGTATATATAGTTCCTGTCATTGTGCCAATTGTTTTGCTATTCAACTTTTGTTGGGCATCTTTGTATCTTACCCATTTCTTTTGAGTATCATGCAGAAGCCCCATTTGTTCTTTATTCATTATTTTTTCCAGAGACTTTATATTTTTATCTATTTCTTTTTCCCATTTGTGCTCAGAATCATAAACACAATTATTCATACAAGCAGTTGTATAATTACATGATTTCATGCATTCTTGGATTTCCACATCTATAAGTTCTGCTTCATTTTTAGTCGATTTTAAATCTTGATATTGTTTTTGGACAAAATCTTTGTCTTCAACAAGTTTACTATTTTCAGAACTTATTTCTGTAATTGCATTATTTAATTTATTTATCTCTTCACTTAACACTTTAACTTGTTTTTTATACCTTACTACGTATGCAAAACTCAATAAAGTACAAAAAGATAACATTATAATAATAAATATATAAACAAATTTTTTCATAAATTTATTCTACCAATATAACTCTAATTATACAAATTTTTTACATTGCTATTTGCCTCCTATATATAACGTTATATTTTAGATATTAACCAACAAATTTACCGTAAATTCAAACGTATTACGGATTTTTGAGTAACTATTCAGTTGTTTTGCTATTTATATTTTGTTATTGTTAATATAAAACCTCGCTTTCTTCCAAGTCTTTCTTAAACGGATGCAATATCTAATTGGCTAGTGTAAAAATAATGCATTCATTATACTACATTTATAGCATTTTGTCAAAATCTTTATTTTGGCAATGTTTTAATCAAATAAAATGTTTTAAAATCTCTAATCTCAATAATCTATTAATACACTTTTCAAGCAAAAAAATTCCAATGAAAAATATTGAGGAGACAAAGTAAAATTATTGAAAATTATTGGTAATTGTATAAATATATTCTAAAATTTGTGCAAAATATTTCAAATCAGAGTTACCGTTCAAAACCAAATCAGCTTCTTTACGGAAAGGTTTGACATATTTTTCTCCGGCATCTGTAATGTAATGCCAGTGCTTCAATGCATTTTCTTCACTCTGATTTCGTTCTTCAACAGCTCTGTTTATAAATCTTTCTTTTCTAAGTTCATTTTCAGTTTCTACATAAATTTTTATATCAAAGGTGTCTTTAACTTCTTCATACATTGTTGCAATACCTTCAACAACAATAATTTTTTGAGAATGAACATCAAATGCCTTCGGAACAGATACTCCGGTACCATTCGGAAGATACATTGGAGCTTTAATGTCCAAACCATCTGATAAATCTTCTAAATCAGATTTTAATATATCCAATTGAAAACTTGTAGGGGCGTCAACATCATATCCGTTATCTCTCAAATTATCAAAAGAACCGTATTTGTTAATAAGAAGTGAAATATCATTGAAATAATTATCCGTACTTAATACAGTAACAGGCATAGATAATTGTTCAATAACATTTTTAATTTCATGACAAATTGTTGATTTACCTGATGCAGATTCTCCTGTTACACCTATTAACAAACGTTTTGTAGGGTTATTAATTAATCTTCTGCTAAAGCGATTAACAAAATCAGGATTAATCGCATTTATAATAGGTACATCTTGTTTTTTATCATATAAAAATATTTGTCTAAACTTAGTTTGCAGGTAAAACGCTAATAATTCGCGACCGGATTTGGAATTAAAGTCTGGCTTTAAAATCTTGTCCGTTGAATTCAATTCTTTATCGATTAAAAGTTGCATATTCTTTTCCATAATTGTGGGATATGCATGTCATAATACACGAGAAAAAAAAATTTTGCTACCCTTTTCAAAAAATATTAATATTTTATAATTTATATGCATCTATTATTAAGAGATATTTTTTAACAATTCATTTATATCAATTTCAAGAAATTTTGATATATCATAGACAAGAAAAATTGAAGGGGATTGAATACCACGTTCAATAAGACTTATAGAACTTTCACTCACATCAACAGCTTCTGCAAGTTCAGCCTGAGTAACCCCTTTTCTATACCGTTCCGCCTTTAGATTACGTGCAAAAATTTTATTCCGTTCATCTTTCATATATAAGATTATACTAATTTGACAAGAAAGATTTAAGAGTGTATACTACTGTTTACTAATAGTATTCTACTAGTACACAATTAAATAATATGAGAGAAGATATGAAATATATTTTTGCACCTTTTAGAAAAATTTTAAACAAAAACGGTTTTACGCTGGCAGAAGTACTAATTACACTTGGTATTATCGGAGTTGTAGCAGCAATTACAATTCCCAATTTAATGACAGCAGTAAAAGCTCATCAAATGAGAGCTCAATATTTGAAATCGTATGCTATTGTTCAACAAGTTTTTAGACAAATGATAGCTGATGAAATAGATTTAGACCCAAAATCTTATGGTTTAGACAAATTCTATCAAACATTTGCTCAATATCTTAAAGGAACAATTGATTGCGGAACAAATGCAAAAGGGATGAAATCATATCCTCAATGCTATACAAAAACAAGTCCCCGAGCATATAGAAATTATAGCAATACAACTAAAGCCTATACGGAACTTTTTGATGATGGACAACTAATTTTAATGGATGGCACAAATTTATTATTTGAAAATGCGTCAGGAAATCAAATTTTTGTGCATGTGGATATTAACGGATTTCAAAAACCACCAAATCGCTGGGGATATGATTTATTTACTTTTGAATTTTTAAACGGCGAATTACGTACAATGGGAGCAACCGGAACAAGATATACTGATTTAAATACATATTGCAGTAAAAGTTCCGGACACAATTACAACGGTATAGCCTGTGCAGATAAAGCTAAAACCAATTCAGAATATTTTAAAGAAATTGCAAAAGAATTAAAATAACTTGTATTTAATCTCTAATATATTATATAAAAATTTTTTTTGTTGTATTATAAATTACATATAGGAGCAAAAAATAAGGAGAGGTAAATATGACAACATTAACCGCAACAGAAGGGTTAATCACTAAAATTATAGGCCCTGTAGTTGACGTTGAGTTTCCTGACGGAAATTTGCCAAATATCTATACTGCATTAAATATGTACAATGATGATGGAACAAAAATTGTTGCAGAAGTACAACAAATGTTAGGTTCTAATAAAGTTAGAACTGTAGCAATGTCATCAACTGACGGTTTGAGACGAGGAATGAAAGTTATAAATACAAATGAACCGATTAAAATTCCTGTCGGAAATGCAATTTTAGGCAGAATACTAAATGTTGTCGGAGATGCCGTTGATAACGGCGGAGAAATCCAAACTGATACATATTTGCCAATTCATAGAGAATCACCAAAACTTGTTGATCAAAATACCGATATTGAAATTCTTGAAACCGGTATTAAAGCAATTGACCTTTTACAACCTTATCAAAAAGGTGGTAAAATCGGTTTGTTCGGAGGTGCCGGCGTTGGTAAAACAGTATTAATTCAAGAATTAATTCATAATATTGCACTGGCACACAACGGTGTATCTGTATTCGGCGGGGTTGGAGAAAGAACCCGTGAAGGAAACGACCTTTGGAACGAATTTAAAGAAAGCGGAGTTTTAGATAAAGTTGGTCTTATTTACGGTCAGATGAATGAACCACCTGGAGCAAGAATGAGAGTTGGACTTTCAGCCCTAACTGCCGCTGAATATTTCAGAGATTATTCAAAACAAGACGTATTGTTATTTATTGATAACATTTTCAGATTTACTCAAGCAGGTTCAGAAGTTTCTGCACTTCTTGGACGTATGCCGTCTGCCGTAGGTTATCAACCAACTCTGGCAACTGAAATGGGTGAATTACAAGAACGTATTACATCAACAAAAGACGGTTCAATTACATCAGTTCAGGCAATTTATGTTCCTGCAGATGACTTGACAGACCCGGCTCCGGCAACTACATTCTCTCACCTTGATGCATCAACCGTATTATCAAGAAATATTGCATCTTTAGGTATTTATCCGGCAGTTGATCCGCTTGAATCTAATTCAAGAGCGTTAGATCCGAATATTGTAGGCGAAGAACACTATGAAGTTACAAGAAAAGTTCTTGAAATTCTTCAAAAATACAAAGAGTTACAAGATATTATCGCAATTCTGGGTATGGATGAATTATCAGAAGAAGATAAAGAAACTGTAAACAGAGCAAGAAAAATTCAAAAATTCTTATCTCAACCGTTCTTCGTTGCAGAACAGTTCTCCGGAATTAAAGGTAAATATGTTAAAATTGCAGATACAATCCGTGGTTTTAAAGAAATCATAGAAGGTAAGCATGATGATATTCCGGAACAAGCTTTTTATATGGTAGGAACTATTGATGAAGTAGTCGAAAAAGCAAAAACTATTGAGGAATAATTTATGAAATTAAAAATTATTACACAAGAAAGAGTTGTTTTCGATGAAGAAGTAGATGAAATATATTCTCGCGGCATTGATGGCGAATTCGGTATATTGAAAGACCATATCCCAATGATGACTCCACTTGATATAGGAGTTACACGAGTAAAAATTGGTGATGAAGTTAAAATGTTCACCACAATGGGCGGAATTCTTCAGTTCAAAGATGGCGAATGCTTGATTTTAACAACATTAGCAGAAGCTGATGAGGAAATCGACGAAGCTCGTGCCAGAGAAGCTCTTGAAAGGGCAAAACGCCGTAAACGAGAGGCCTCCGCAAGGATGGATGCTAAACGTGCTGAAGCAGCTATTGCAAGAGCAGAAGCAAGACTAAAAGCAAAATTATCTAAATAAAAATAAAAAGACGGCTGTTAATACCGCCTTTTTTATGCCAATTGAGAAACCGAAATTCTACTAATATATGGAAGTATTTCTTCTTCCGGAATTTTTACATCGAGTCCTGCTCTATGAGGATTTGCTATTGTAACCATTTTATTTTTGGCATCATAACCTCTTAAAGTATATGCATGACTTGGCATCATATTGTATTCAGGATTAATTTTACATACACCGATAGTAGTTACAAAATCATCTTTATTAGCATACTTTGCAAGATCACTTCTCAAATGCTTATCAATATCACTTGCATGGAAAGTATACCTTGCAGTTTTTGCAGAATCACCAAAAATAAGTTCTAATCCTTTACTGTTAGAAGTCCAGCCGCCTCCTGTCCAGTGCATAATCTCATTAAAATCCGTTAATTCAGGATTAGCACCTTTTGCATAAGCCATCTCAATCATGGCAAGCCCTCTATTATTGGTAATATGCGGTACTGATTTTTCAAATCCGTCAAAACATACAGGAACTGCACTATTTGCAGATTTTACCCATACATTTCCGACAGAATCCTGCATAAACATTCTATATATGTGACATCTGCCTTTTTCACTATTCATCATTGCAGAAAGCGGACTCACCATAAAACAATCCCCAATTTCTGTAGATTGTTTTGCATGAAATCTGCGTATCGGTGGGAAAAGTTCAGTATATTTTTTCTCATCAAAATTCAATTTTTCTAAACTTTTACCATTATTCAAATACATTTTTCCGTCAATTGCAATTGCATCTCCCATTTTTGTTTCACGCAAAATTTGAGAAGAAGCTGTTGTGGATGAATATTTCGGATAATAACTTTTACCATGAATAAGAGCTTCCATATCATCAAGAAGGTTTTTATTCAAAGTTGCATTATACAAAGTCTTAGAATGGTAACTTGTATTTTGCATCAATGGATCGAAAATATCTCTTTTATCAATTCTTTTCGCATTATTTATTAACGTTTCACTTCTTTCTAAAAATTCTGTCATCTTTTTAGGACTTGTGACCAATTCACTAATATGTTTATTGTTCCTGTTAAATTGAATAAAACTTGCAATTTCATCAACAGTCAAAGCAGATATTTTACCTGACTTATCAACTTTTTCAAGAGTTAAAGTACCGTCAAGTATAAAATTCAAATAATTTGAAGTATTCTGATTTGTCGAAGAAAGCACCCTCATAAATGCAGAAGGATTTTCCTGCAATGAGAATTTTCCGGACTTAGCCAATTTATATAACAAACTATAATTATCACCATTGGCATTCAAAAAATTAACCATTTGAGCTCTGCCTACAGGATGTCTGAAAATACATCTTGGATCCTGAAGTCTTGTTTCAAAATAAGCTTTTGCCTCAGCTTGTGATATTGAAGTACGAAGATTCTGAGCTGTTTTTACATTATTAGGCTGACGAACAGATGCCCTAACATAAGAATCCGATGTTCTGCTAAAAGCACTTGCAGCAGCTTTTTCACCTTTTGCTGCAGTTTTTGAAAAGGCTTCAGGTGCAGTTGCACGACATGCAGATTTTGCACCATTTACAACTTGTCTTATAGTACTAAAACTTAGCATTAAATTTTCCTATTGATTTTCCCCGATATATATATAAAGAAAATTTGATAGGAAAAATTGCCAAATTTTAATAAATATTAATTCCAAACATATCAACCAATTCAGAAATCATATACAAAGATCCGCAAATAACATTTAATTTCCCGTCATTAAAATCTATTTTTGTATCAGAAGTTAGTTCTTTTGCTTCAATTGGACAAACAGCCTGCAAATCATTAAATTCACACGAATTATTATGTTTAAAATGATAAAAATATACTTCCGGAATTTCCTCATTCTCTGAACAAAATAAAATATTCAACATTTTTTCGTAATCTTTATTTTTCAAACAACCAAAAATAAATCTTCGTTCAGTATTAGGATAATAAATATCCAAACTTTGTTTCAGTGCTGAAATTCCATTAGGATTATGCCCCCCGTCAATTATTAAATTTTTATCTGCGATATATTGAAATCTTGCAGGATGTTTAACTCTTTTTAACCCTTCACAAATAACAGATTGAGGAATTTCAGGGAACAACATTTCTATTGCGGCAAGTGCAAGTGATAGATTTTCCTGTTGATGAATTCCTTTCAACGACAAATCTTCAACATTACGAAAAGGAGCAATTACAGCAAGCATTGAATCTAATTTGTCGCAAACATCACGATAGACTTCACGACCTTCAAACACAATACAAGGACAATTTGGTTTAATAATTCCTGCTTTTTCGTATGCAATTTTATCTATTGTATTCCCCAACCGTTCAGTATGATCAAAATCAACATGGGTAATTATTGAACACAAATTCTTTTTAATCACATTTGTTGCATCATACCTGCCGCCAAGACCGGTTTCCAGAACCACAACATCAACATTATTATCCGCAAAATATTTAAACATTACAGCCGTCAAAATTTCAAATTCTGTCAAATCAATTCCGTGATTATCTGCAAGTTCCGAAATTTCAAAAACATATCGCACAAAATCTTCATCAGATATGTCTGATAATACTCCCTCTCCATGGTGGAGAGCTAGGGTGGAGTTTTTTTGGAAAATTTTTATCCGCTCTGTATATTTAAATAAATGCGGAGATGTATAAAGCCCAACAGTCTTACCTGTCACCGCTAAAACTGTTGCCAAAATTGCACAAACCGAGCCTTTTCCATTAGTTCCCGCAACATGAATACAATCAAGCTTATCCTGTGGATTGCCAAGAAGCTCCAAAATTGCATACATTCTATCCAAACCCAGAGAGATATGGAATTTACCGACAGAAGTTAATAAATTAACAGCATCACTATATGTTTTCAACATTTTTCCAACCTTTAATAATTTGGCGGCGGAAATCAATTCCCGCCGCCTTAAAGTTTTTAACCTTCTTCACTTATACCTTTACGTTTATAGAACTCTTCAATAAAACCAGTATTAAATTTTCCGCTCATAAAGACTTCATCTTCAATAATTGCCTGATGGAACGGAATAGTTGTATCTACACCTGTTACAACATATTCTTTTAATGCTCTGTACATTCTTCTGCGGGCTTCGTTTCTATCACGTCCCCAACAAATTAATTTACCAATCATTGAATCATAGTATGGCGGAATTACATAATCCTGATAAACGTGAGAATCAACTCTTACACCAAAACCTCCCGGAGCAAGATATCCTGAAATTGTACCAGGATTAGGCATAAAGTTTTTAGCAGGATTTTCAGCATTAATACGGCATTCTATTGCGTGACCGTATAATTTAATATCATCCTGTGTATAACTTAGCTTTTCACCAGCTGCAACAAGAATTTGTTCACGCACAAGATCAACTTGTGAAATCATTTCAGTTACGCAATGTTCAACCTGAATACGTGTATTCATTTCCATAAAGTACCATTTACCGTCATGGTCAAGTAAAAATTCGCAAGTTCCGGCACCTTCATAATTAATAGCTTTAGCAGCTCTTACAGCAGCAGCACCCATTTCCTGTCTTGTTTCTTCATTAATTGCAGGAGATGGAGCTTCTTCCAATAATTTTTGGTGACGTCTTTGAATTGAACAATCTCTTTCACCTAAGTGAACAACATTACCAAAACTGTCACCCAAAATTTGAACTTCGATATGACGAGGATTTTCAAGGAATTTTTCAGCATAAACATCAGGATTTCCAAAGAAATTTTTAGCTTCTGATTGGCACAATTCCATATTTAATTGAACATCTTCATCATTGCGGCAAACTCTCATACCTTTTCCGCCGCCACCTGCTGTAGCTTTCAATATAACAGGATAACCTACTCTGTTTGCAAATTCCTGAACTTCTTCAACAGTATGAACAATACCTGTTCCCGGAGTAACAGGTACATCATTTTCAATCATTGTTTTACGGGCAGTAGCTTTATCACCCATTTTTTTCATAGCTTCAGAAGACGGTCCAATAAATTTAATACCCTGTTGTTCACAAATTTCAACAAAATCTGCTCTTTCAGACATAAATCCATAACCCGGATGAATTGCATCAGCTCCTGATACCATTGCTGCTGACATAATTGCAGGAATACTCAAATAACTATCTGCACTTTTAGCAGGTCCGATACAGTATGCTTCGGTTGCCAATCTTACATGAAGGGAATTAGCATCAGCTTGCGAATAAATCGCAACAGTCGGAATACCAAGCTCTCTACAAGCTCTGATAATTCTTACTGCAATTTCTCCCCTATTTGCTATTAATACTTTTCTAAACATTTCAAAATCCCTTATCAAAGTAAGAAGTGAACGGGATAAACCATTCACTTCTTATATTTAAAATTTACTTACTCAACATACATGAGAACTTGACCGAATTCAACAGGCTGACCATCTTCAACGCAAATTTCAACAACCTTACCTGAAATTTCGGCTTTAATTTCGTTCATCATTTTCATAGCTTCTACGATACAAACAACATCGCCTTGCTTAATAGCAGAACCTTCTGATACAAACGGATCAGAATCAGGAGAAGGAGCTTTATAAAAAGTTCCAACCATTGGTGATGTTATCGGAGTACCTTTTTTAGCCGGAGCATTATCTGCAGCAGGTGCTTGTGCTGCCGGAGCAGAAGCAGGTGCAGCAACAGGAGCAGCCGCCACAACTTGAGGAGCAGAAGCCACAATTACATCTTTTCTCAAAGTAATAGCTTGTTCACCATCTTCAAGAGAAATTTCAGTAAGTCCTGTTTCTGATAATACTTTTGCTAATTTTTCTATATATTCTGTTTCAAATTTCATTTATATTGCCTTTCATTAAGTTAAACTTAACAAGATTCTTCGGCTTAGGTTATTCCAAGCTCTGAAAAAATCTCTAAAATATCAAAAATGACAGAGATATTAGCATCTGTCCAGATATTCGTTAGTTCTGGTATCAACTCTAATTCTATCGCCATTTGCAACGAAGAATGGAACGTTAACAACAGCACCTGTTTCTAATGTTGCAGGTTTAGTACCGCCTTGAGCAGTGTTTCCTTTTTCAGCAGGTGGAGTATCCACAACTTCTAATTCAACGTGTGCAGGAATATCAACACCAATAATTTTACCTTCGTGCATTAGAATCATAACATTCATATTTTCTTTCAAATACTTGATGCCGCTTCCGATTTGAGCTTCTTCAACGTGCATTTGGTCATAACTTTCGTTATCCATCATAACGTAAGCTGAACCTTCTTTATATAAGTATTGCATTTCACGTCTGTCTAATGTAGCTTTAGCAACTTTTTCACCCGCACGGAATGTTTTTTCAACAACCTGACCGGTGATAACGTTTTTCAATTTAGATCTAACAAATGCAGCACCTTTACCTGGTTTAACGTGCAAGAATTCAACAACTGACCATAGACCGTTGTCTAATTCAACTGTTAAGCCTGTTTTAAAATCGTTTACTGAAATCATATTTTTCCCCTTTTTAAAAGTGATTCTCTTTCTTTTGTGTAAATAATATCATAAAAATCGCAATTTGCCAAATTCAGTAGAAATCTTGTTACATTTTATATGAGAAAGAATATATTTATCAAAAGATTGATTTTTACAAAAGTACTATTCTAAAAGATGACTTTTGAAAAAAATCCATTAAAAGATTGATGTAATATACCCGATTATATTATATTGTTAATGTGGGGAATGTGTATAATATTTCCGGGGATAAATCAAGGGATAGTTGTTATGGACGAAAAAGTTCAAAATTCAATATCAACAAAAGAATTATGCAGAGAATACGACTGGTATGAAAATACCTTTCCATCTTTAGTGCAAGATTCTTGTGACGACTTTTTCTCAGAAAATTTTGATATTAAATTTATCGGTTTAAGCAAAAATATTAATTGCCTTACCGACAACGAAGCTTGTTTTGTAACAAAAATTCGCATATCCAAAGATTATGATATGTTCTTCAGACTTACGGACAAAGCAATTTCAATTATATTGAATACCGTACTCGGTCAATCAAAAAATAAATTTAACATCAACAAAATGTCAGAATTAGAAGCAAAAATTATCACCTCATTTAACAGCACGTTATATGATGCGTTAAAAGATAAACTTCTAAAACCACAAGCTACAGAACTGAAAAGATCTGATTTCAATGTTATAAATTTGACATTTATAATAAGAAACAAAGAAGAACTTGATAAAACTGCCGGCAAAATTATTATTACTCTTCCGGGATCCTTATTAGACCCAGATGATATTGAACCGTCAGGAGATAAATTTTCTAACGAAAACTTTCCTAATAGTGAAACTATTGCCAAAATCCTTGTAGGTAAAACAAAATTTTCACTATATGACCTTAAGCATTTAGAAATGGAAGATGTAGTAGTTTTTGAAGACAGCAACATCAAACAATTAAAACTATCAATAGATGATACAGAAATGGATGTAAACATAAGTCCTAATATGGAATTACTTATTCCGGACATAGATAACGAAGGAGATGAGGATATGGGTGAGACTCATAAAAATATATGGGACAGCATTGAAGTTGAAATGTATGCAGAATTTGATTCTGTAAAAATAACACTTGGAGAGCTGAAAAACATAGAAGACGGACTTGTCGTCGATTTAACTTCATTATACGACAACAACGTAACATTAAAGGTTGAAGGAAAACCAATAGCAAGCGGTTCACTTGTTATTGTTAATGACAGATATGGTGTAAAAATCAATAATGTTATTGCTCAAGAAAATGGTTCAGCACCTGTCAAACCTCAAAACAACTCTGAAAATGAAGAAGGTTCTGAAGATAATCAATATGATGAAACCTCAGAAGACAATTATGAAGAAGAGAACGACAACAATTATTCAGACGAATCTTCAAATGAAGAAGGAGATGAAGAATTCGATTATAGTGACTTTGAACTTGAAGATGAAAACATTTAGATAAGAAACTCTTAATAATAAAGGAAGATTATGGGTAGTTATTTAGCAAATTTCACAGTATACGCAATGGCAATGACAGGATTGATATTCTTTGCTGTATTTATTTATAAAAAAGTTATGAATGGAGGATTTCATTCTAACAAATCCAATTTCCTCAGCATCGAAGAAACAATGAACATAAATCCAAGAAAATCTCTTCTTGTGGTCAGAGCCGGAGAAGAAAAATTTCTCATTGCATCAGATATAGATAAAACTACATTAATTTCAAAACTTGAAAATACTTCAGAGCAAAAACCTAAAAAATATTTTCAAGAACTTATTGAAGAGCCACAAAAACCTCAAAAAAACAGAGTCGTAGATATCAATATTTACGACCAACAAGAACCTGTAATCCTTGAAACTATAAAAGAAAAAAATCCGAATTCTCCACGAAAAAATATGGATTACAGAGAACCTGACAGAACAGTAAGACAAAGACTAATAAAGAAATCTGAACATAACAGACAGCCAAACATAACAACAATTAAGGACATGGCAAAAAGAATAAATCAATTATAAACAAAGGACTGATATAAAATGGATCAAATACAAAATTTAAATCCTGTATTACAAACACTTGTAGTAATGACTGTATTTTCATTACTACCGTTCATTTTTTGTTCAATGACAAGTTTTTTAAGATTTGTTGTAGTATTTTCAATGCTAAAAACTGCAATGGGTACCCAACAAGTTCCACCTGCAATTGTAATTATCGGATTATCTATAATTTTGACATTTTATACAATGGGAAGTACTTTCCAAAAAATGTATGACATGGGTTCCGTTCCTTATCAAAAAAATCACGATATTGTAATGGCTATAAACGAAGGTTCTAAACCATTGAAAGAATTCATGCTAAAACAAACAAGAGAAAGTGATTTAACATTTTTCGTTGAACTTGCCCATAAAACAAAACCTCAATCACCGGATGATTTATCAATATGGGAAATTGCTCCGGCATACATTATAAGTGAACTTAAAACCTCATTTGAAATAAGCTTTGTAATATTTGTACCATTCATTATTCTGGATCTGGTAGTTGCAAATATTCTGTTAGCACTAGGTATGTTCATGTTGTCACCTACAATTATATCAATGCCTTTCAAATTGCTGATATTTATTGCTGTTGACGGATGGGCTCTCATAGTTCAAGGTCTGGTTTCAAGTTACAACTAATTAAAAAGGACAAATAAAATGGAAATTTTATTAGAATATTTATCAAAAGGTTTTTTAATAATGCTTGCAATATCAATGCCATGCGTACTGACTGCCGCTGGAATAGGTCTTGTCGTAGGTATTTTACAGGCAGTTACTCAGGTTCAAGAACAAACAATCGCAGCAGCTCCAAAAATTCTCGGAGTATTTCTTGTTATTGTTATCGGCGGGGTAGGATTTATTAAACTTTTAACAAACCTTTATCAGGAAGGTATGGTTCTTGCGTTCAATACAATTCCAAAATCTGAAAGTTTTGTTTTAGAAGCTGATTACCACAAATACACAACACCATTTGAAGGTGAGATGAAAGATAGATTTAAAAATGTTGATAATATTAACGAAATAATGAAAAATCCTGGTAAAGTACCTTATATAGACAACTATCAAAGAGAAAAATATAATCAGGCACCAAAAACTCCAATGCCAAAACCTGATCAAGTTGAAACTAAAAGAATTTTAGGAAGATAATATGGATAATATTCTTGCAGAATTAATAAAAATGTTCCCCCATATAAATACCTACCTTATGGCAGGTACATTTGTATTTGCAAGACTTATCGGATTCTTTCGATTTGCCCCGATTTTCAACAGAAAAGATTTTCCCAGCCTTGTAAAAATACCAATGGCACTAATTATTACAGTTTTCATGGTTCCATTTTTACATCCTGAAAAATGCTTAACAGAATGTGATTCATTTTTACTGTCAATAGTATTAAACATTGTAGTCGGTGCAATGATAGGATATATGGCACAACTTATAACAATTGCAATTGATTGCGGAGCTGAAATGATTAACGCCCAAATGGGTTTGTCTTCTGCCACAGCATTAGACCCGACAACATCAGCTCAAGTTTCAATTCTTACAAAAATGATTTCTCTAATGGGAATTTTGATATTCATAAATCTTGGAGGTGTATATTGGCTTTTTAAAGCTCTTTTAAGAAGTTTTGAAATATTCCCGATATATTCAGCACATGTTCCGCTGCCACAACTTATTAAAATGGACTTACTTATAAAAATGTCCTCAAATACTTTATATATGGGATTGCAAATAGCTTCTCCAATATTACTTGCAACCCTTGCACAGGATATTATTCTGGGTGTAATTTCAAGAACAGCACCACAGGTTAACGTTTTCCAATTAAGTTTCTTATTCAAACCTGTACTGGGTGCAGCTATTATGGTTTGGATTTTGCCAATGTTTATGAATGTTATAGAAGAATATTTCCTGAGTTTTGCAAACATCATTTAAAAAAGCTTCTCATATTAAAATAATATAAAGGATTTAAAGATTACTCTCATTTGTACTATAATTGACATATTGGACAGTAAGAAAGAGGGTAAATTATGATAGACAAAACAGCAATAATTCATCCATCTGCACAAATTGCAGAAGATGCAATTATCGGACCATACGTTGTAATAGGCGAAGGTGTTAAAATCGGAAGCGGCACAAGAGTAATTTCTAATGCTCATATTGAACATGCCGAAATTGGTAAAAATTGTACAATTTCACCATTTGCAACAATAGGTTCAGAACCTCAAGATTTGGGTTATAAAGGTGAAGATACAAAAGTTGTTATCGGTGATGAAACAATTATCAAAGAAAATGTAACAATTCACAGAGGTGCAGCTTGCGGTGATTACACAACAAGAATCGGTAACAAGTGTCTATTAATGGTTGGCTCTCACGTTGCACATAACTGCGTATTAGCTGATCAAGTTATATTAGCAAACCTTGTAACTTTAGGCGGTCACGTTCATGTTGGATTTGGAGCATTCGTAGGTGGAATGAGCGTATTCCATCAAAATATCAGAATCGGAGATATGGCAATTATTAGCGGATTTTCTGCTTCTCGTCAAGATATTCTTCCGTATTCTAAAGGTGAAGGCAGACCTCCTGTTCCACGCGGAATTAATGTTATCGCACTAAAACGCAGAGGTGTTCCTCTTGAAATTAGAACAGCTACGAATGAAGCATTTAAACTTTTAATTTCACCTGATTATAATACCTCTCAAGCAATAGAAAAAATCAAAGCTGAAATACCGATGAATGAATATATTGAAAAAATGATTGAATTTATTCAAACATCAAAACGAGGAGTTCTTCTAAAATCTCACAAATCAGGACACGAATCATTAGAAGATTAATAAATTTTATAAAATAAAAAGGGGAATTCTAAAAAGAATTCCCCTTTTTATTTGTATTCAAAAACTATAAAGAATTTTTGTAAATTTCACTAACAACTTCTCTTGAGTTACCGCAAGGTCCAATGTTAATTAAACCGTCAAGAGATGGTGTATTGAATGCCAAATCTGTTAATTTTTCGACATCATCTGCACCAAAACCCATATCAGTAAGTTTTTCCGGAACATCTACGGATTTCAACCATTCATAAACTCCATCAGCAGCTTTTTGAGCTTCTGAAGCTTCACCTTTTAAATCCGGAACAATCGGTGCAAGAATATCTGCTAATGTTGCAGATTTTTTAGGATATATTGATTTCACAACTGCAGGTAAAAGAATTGCTAAACCAAGCCCGTGTGCAAGTTCAGGTTTAACAGCACTCAACGGATGCTCCAAAGCGTGAGTATAGTGTAATAATCCGTTATCAAAACTTACTCCGCCCATCATTGCAGCATAAGCCAAGAAATATCTTGCCTCTAAATCTTCAGGATTTGCAATTGCTTTTGGAAGATATTTTGCAACAAGTTCGATAACCTGTTTTGCAAGTGAAATTGAATATGGTGAAGCAACAGCAGATGTTGCAGCTTCAATAACATGGTTAACCGCATCAATTGAAACATATCTTGTTTGTTTTGGTGATAATTTTGTCATCAATTGCGGGTCGTCAATTGCATAAGTCGGATAAATACAATCATAAGCAATTGCAGGTTTAAAGTTCTTTTCAAGATTTGTAACAACTGCAAATCTGTTAGTTTCAGTTCCTGTTCCATGAGTCAGATTTATTGAAATAATCGGTGCAGCTTTTGTTGGAGCAAAAGTAAAATCATAAATATCTTCAGCAGTTTTATCAGGATATTCTAATAAAATCGCAACGGATTTTCCTGCATCAGTTGGAGACCCGCCGCCAATTGCAATAACTGCTTTTGCTCCAAAATCTTTTGCTAATTTTGCAGCATCATTAACATGGTGAGTATTAGGATTTGGAGTTACCTGATCATAGTTAACATAACCAATACCATTATCTTTCAAAGCTTTCTCTACAACATCCCAAGCTCCGGTTGCTTTATATGCATTTCTGCCAGACATTACAATAACTTTATCAATTCCTTTTCCTTTAATCTCTTTTGCAATATCGTGAATTTTTTGAATAGCACCAACACCAAAGTAAACATTTGTTCGTGTACGAATTTCACGTACTTCATTAATATTAATGTCTTTTTCCCACATAATAAACTCTCCTTTCTATAAATAACCATTAACAAATTTCATAAGAATTATAAAAAGGATAAAACATTTTTTCAAGCCGTTGCGTAGCAAAAAATATTTTGATAAGATTTCATATATATATGAAAATTCAATCAATTAATTCTATAAACAATTACAATCAAATTAGATTTAGAGCAAAAAATACAACCCAACCCAAAACGTCAAAGAATAATGATTTCGATTCCAACCAACAGGAAAATAAACCTCTACCGGAGTGGGCTAGAAAAAGTATGCTTGCGACATTGATATTTTTTGCATTTAAAAATGATCCGGCAGTACAAAATTATCTTCACCCTTATGAACCAACTCAAGAAGAGTTAGATAAAACCGAATTTGTCCATGATTATGGCAAATTGATTAAAGAAAAAGATGTAAATTCTGCATTTTACCATTTAAATCAACTTACTGATATTGAGCAGCCAAAAGTAAAAGCTCTCGGTAAAAATGCTTATTCATTAGAATTTGAACTTGATAAACAAAAAGTTGTTATGGAAATGACTCTGAATCAAAACAATAAAGATACTATTCGAGGAAGAGTTAAACTCGGAGATAGAAATTTTGTAAATTATACAGCAGTTTTTCCAAAAGATAATAAAGATGAGTTTAAAATTCTTATAAAAGATAAAAATAAAAAGTACGTATTTGGCAGAGATTATTTTGGGGAATTATACCAAGTTCAAAACGGCAAAAAGGTTCAATTGAACAAGAAAAATGTCCAACGTTATAAAGAATATCAAGAAACATTAGAAACAATGGAAAAATTCAAGTTCTTTTCAAATGAAAATGATTTTTGGCGTAAAGCAAATATTGTATTATTAATATTTCTTCTTCTTAACGAAATGGCACACGATCACTTAAAACGAAAAGAAAAAGAATTACGTGAAATTGAAAATGAACTTGATAAACTATCAAAAGATCTTGACAATCTGAAAAATGATATTCATAAAGACGATAAGATAGATGACGATAATCCGGAAGTTTAAATTTTTTTACAAAATATTACCCATCGGTACAATGTCCGCCATGTTTGTTCTATAATCTAATAAGAGGTTAGAATTGAAACATTCAAGACTTACATTATTAATATTTATAGCACTAATTTTAGGTGTATTATTTGGTCATTTTTGCCCCCACATAGCGGTTAAAATGCGTACTTTTGCAGTTATATTTTTACGCATGGTAAAAATGATTATTGCTCCGTTATTATTCTCAACTCTGGTAACAGGGATTGCTGGACACGGAGATATCAAACAACTTGGTAAAATCGGTATAAAAACAATAGTTTATTTTGAAGTTGTAACAACTTTGGCATTAATTATCGGTTTAACTATGGGGAATATTTTTAACCCCGGAAAAGGTTTTGTATCAGGCACGGTTGCAAATCCTGAATTATTAAAAGAAGCCGGCTTGATGGCAGTTACAACGCCTCACACTTCTATATCCGAAATGGTTATGAATATTTTCCCTACAAGTATTGTTCAATCTATGTCAGAAGGAAATTTATTGCAAATTGTTGTATTTTCAATATTTATGGCAATTGCAATTTGTGCAGTTGGTAAAAAAGCAAAACCTGTTATGGATTTACTTAACTCCGTAGCTCAGATAATGTTTAAATTTACCGAATATGTTATGTATTTTGCACCTTTAGGTATTTTTGGTGCAATTGCTTCAACGGTTGGCATGAACGGTTTATCAATTTTAAAAAATTATGCAAAGATAATTTTCTCATTATATACAGCTTTGGCAGTATTTGTACTTTTGGTATTATTTATTGCATGCAAATATGCAAGAATTTCTCTAAGAAACTTACTAAAAGCAATTCAGGAACCTGCAATATTAGCGTTTTCAACAGCAAGTTCAGAAGCAGCTTTTCCAAAAGCAATTACAATTATGGAACGTTTTGGAGTTCCTCAAAATATTGTAAGTTTCGTTATGCCAACAGGTTATACATTTAATTTAGACGGTAGTACATTGTACCTTGCGATGGCTGTAATTTTTTCATCCCAAATCTGCGGGATTAATCTTGATTTGAACCAACAGATATTGATGATGCTTGCACTAATGCTTACCAGTAAAGGTATTGCCGGTGTTCCTAGAGTATCTTTGGTTGTACTTGCAGGAACTCTTGCAAGTTTCAATATTCCATTGATAGGTGTAGCAATTCTACTAGGTATTGATCAGGTTCTTGATATGGGCAGAACAACAGTTAATCTTGTTGGTAACTGTGTTGCTACAGTTGTTATTGCTCGTTGGGAAAATCAATTTGATTATGATAAAATGAAATTATTTATAAAGAATTTTGACGCCGACAAATCAGAGGATTGTTCGGCTGAAGAAAAACTAATTTGTGAAACTAATAACAAAATAGAGGGACAATAAAATGGCAGAAAGTACTAAAACCGAGTATAAAAATACTCTAAATTTGCCTCAAACAACACTTGCAATGAGAGCAAATGCAACAGTTAGAGAATTAGAAATCCAAAAGTTTTGGGAAGAAAATCAAATTTATGACAAAATGATTTCTAATCGTGATAAAACAAATGCTTTTGTTTTGCATGACGGACCTCCTTATTTGAGTTCCGAAAAAATTCACGTTGGTACAGCATTAAATAAAATCTTAAAAGATATTTTGATTAAATATAAATCTCAAAAAGGTTTTTACGCACCATACGTTCCTGGTTATGACGGACACGGATTGCCTATTGAAAATGCTGTTGTTAAAAATATTAAAGGCGGACGTCACTCTATTACAGAAACTGAGTTAAGAGCAAAATGTAGAGAATTCGCACACAAAAACCTAAAAGGACAAGAAAGTGAATTCAAACGTCTTGGCGTTTTAGGTAATTGGGAAAACCCTTATTTAACAATTAATCCTGAATACGAAGCTGAACAAGTTAGAGTATTTGGTGAAATGTATAAAAAAGGTTATATTGAAAAAGGTATGAAACCTGTATACTGGTGTGCATCTTGTGAAACAGCTTTAGCAGAAGCTGAAGTTGAATATGCTGACCATACATCAACTTCAATTTATGTAAGATTTAAGTTTGATGATGAAGCGTTAAATACAATTAAAAACTTTGCAAATATTGAAGGTAAAAACGTATACGCAATTATTTGGACAACAACTCCTTGGACAATTCCTTCAAATATGGCAATTTCAATGCACCCAAGATTTGAATATACATTCTTTGATTATAAAAATGATATTTACATTGTTGCAACAGAATTATTGGGTTCTTTCTTAAAAGATGTTGAGTGGGAAGAATCTGATATTAAAGTTCTTGGAACATGCAAAGGGCAGGATTTAGAATTATTAAATACAAAACATCCGCTTGTAGATAGAAAATCACCTATTATTTTAGGAGAACACGTTACACTGGATGCAGGTACCGGTTCAGTTCACACAGCTCCTGGACACGGTCTTGAAGACTACGAAGTTGGATGCAGATATAATATTGAAGTATTTTCACCTTTAGATGGTGCAGGTGTTTGGACAGATGTTGTTGGAATTCCTGAACTTGTTGGTGTTCCATATTACAAAGGAAATTCTATGGTTATTGAAATGCTTCAAAACTGTGGAGCATTATTAACTCAACAAGATATTCAACACAGTTATCCGCACTGCTGGAGATGTAAAAAACCTGTAATTTACAGAGCAACTCCGCAATGGTTTGTTAAAGTTGATAAATTTAGAAAAGAAACTCTTGACGCTATTCATAATGTAAAATGGATTCCGGCAAGCGGAGAAAACAGAATTGGAAACATGGTAGAAAGCCGTACAGATTGGTGTATTTCCCGTCAACGTGCATGGGGTGTTCCTATCCCGATTTTCTATTGTGAAGATTGTGGTGAAGTTATCTGCACAGATGAAACTATTGAAAATGTTGCAAAAATCTTTGATAAAGAAAGTTCTGATGCGTGGGTTAAATACTCAGCAGAAGAATTACTTCCTCAAGGTTTTGTATGTCCTAAATGCGGTAAAACTCATTTCCGTAAAGAAAAAGATATTATGGATGTATGGTTTGACTCAGGTGTTTCTTGGAGAGCAGTTGTTGAAAAACGTTCTGAGGAATTAGGTCATACTCCTGTTGATATGTATTTGGAAGGTTCAGATCAACACAGAGGTTGGTTCCAATCTTCATTATTAACATCAATTGCAACTCAAGGTAAAGCTCCTTATAAAGAAGTTTTGACTCACGGTTTTGTATTTGGTGAAGATGGCAGAAAAATGTCAAAATCTTTGGGCAATTATATCAGACCTGACGATATTATTAAAAATTATGGTGCTGATATCTTAAGATTATGGGCTGCATCTGTTGATTACAGAAATGATATCAAAATCGGTAACAATATTATTGGTCAATTGACTGAAATATTTAAGAAAACCAGAAACACTGCACGTTTCTTAATCGGTAATTTATTTGATTTTGACCCTGCGGTTGATTATGTTCAGTATGATGAATTGAAAAATATTGATAAATTCGCACTTCATAAATTAAATAAATTGATTGGTGAAGTTACAGAAGCATTTGAAAACTATGAATTCTACAAATATTTCCAATGCTTGCAAAACTTTGCGGCAGTTGATTTAAGCTCATTCTATCTTGATATTGTAAAAGACAGATTATATACAGCAGGTAAAAAATCTTTATCACGTAGAGCTTGTCAAACAGTATTATTTGAAAACTTGATGGCACTTGTGAGAATTCTTGCTCCTGTAATGCCTCATCAGGCTGAAGATATCTGGCAAAATATACCGGAAGTTCAACGCGGAGGCTTGATTAGTATATTGTTATCTGATTGGCCGGTGGTAAACGAAAAATGGAATGCACCTGAACTTGAAGAAGAATTCGGAAAAATTCTTAAATCAAGAGAAGTTGTATCTCGTGCAATCGAACCTCTTAGAGCAGATAAAAAAGTTGGAAGCTCTTTGGAAGTTGCTGTTTGGATTAAGGCTGATGATGCTTCAATTTTAGAAGCTAATAAAACAGATTTAGCAGACATATATATTGTTTCACAGGCAGCTTTAACTGATTCTGCACCGTCTGATGTATTGAATGAATATTCTGAAGATGGATATACAGTTTGGGTTACAAAAGCTCAAGGCGAAAAATGTGTTCGCTGCTGGAAATACCGTTCATTGAATGAAGACGGTGTTTGTGAAGATTGTTTAGAAGCAATTAAATAAATATAAAAGCGGGGCTTAAAGCTCCGCTTTTTAGTATTCACAAAATTTAATAATAAAGCAATTTTTATTTTTATAGCCATTTATAATACCGGAAGGTACAAAATGGCTTATACATTTCAAAAATTACTCCCATATTATCCACCAACAAAACTTGAACAATTTTCGAGATTTGTGTTAGGCAACCCAGATCAAATAAGTCCACGAGTTTTTTCTGAAGAATTCGGGAAAATACAAAGACAATATCTTATAGAAAAACAAAAAGATTTATTTTGTTCAGAAGCAGACAGATTTGCAGGACAATTAGCAGAACACAAAAATAATGATTTTGCAGGAATAATTATGAGTGCATTATGCAAATTAACACAATTTTTTCCTGAAAAACAAGAACCTTTTGCAATTAAAGGTTATAAAATTGCTAAAGCTAATGGCGACCCGATACACATGATGGCAAGACTTAACGATTTAAGAAAAATATACTACCGCCGTCCCGAAAAATTATATCAATATATTCAAGTTTTATACAAACAAGAAAAATGTTTAAAAGAATTAACCAGAAACTATGATAATGCTGTAAATTCATATAAATCAGTAACAAGACAAGCCGCAAAACAAAAAGATTATGAACAAATGCTTGCACATGTCCAAACTGAAATAGGAAAAATTACAAAAAGAAAACATCCTCATGATGCCAGAGCAAAATTACTCTCAGCAAGAGAAATCTTTGAACAACGTGGAAACACTAAAAATGTTGAATATATAAATATGCTGTTATCTGAGATTGAAGCCGCTATTTCCAGAGCCTAACACATTTAATAAAGTTATATTACATCTTTTTAACATGAACGAGCAATTGAAGTATTTATGTACTATGATTTATATGTATAGATAAGGAAAATCTCATGCCAGTTACTTCAAAAGAAACCAGAAAAAAAGTTGACGAAAGTTTAATCCCACAAAATATAGAAGCCGAAGAAGCCGTTTTAGGTGCAATTTTAGTTAATCCTGAAACATTATCAAAAGTTTCGGATTCATTATTGCCTGCAAGTTTTTATAAACCTGCACACAGATATATTTATGAAGCAATGCTTCAATTATTTAATAACAACGACAACATTGACATCGTATCAGTTTCGGATGTATTAAGCTACAGTGATAAACTTGAAAAAGTCGGCGGTCGTGCATACATTAACGATTTAGTAGAAAACACTATTACAACATCCAATATTTCTTACTATGCAAAAATCATTCAAGAAAAAGCCGTAAAAAGAGCTTTAATCAATGCAGGTTCTGAAATTGTGACAAAAGGTTATGATTTGGAACCAAGTGACAGGTCATTAGAACAGGCTGAAAAATTAATTTTTGATATTGGCTCAAGTAAAGCAACAACCGATCTTAAACACGTAAAAGATCTTGTTCTTGATACCTGGGACAGTATTGAATATCGCTATAACCACAAAGACGAACTTTCAGGACTAAGAACAGATTTTACCGAGCTTGATAACATGATGAGCGGATTACACAAATCAGACTTGATTATTCTTGCAGCACGTCCGGCAATGGGAAAAACTGCATTTGCACTAAACATTGCTCAAAATGTTGCAATAAAAGAAAACGTTCCTGTTTGTATATTCTCACTGGAAATGTCAGCCTCTCAACTTGTACAGAGAATGTTGTGTTCTTATGCCGAAGTTGATGCTCAAAGACTCAAAACCGGTAATATGTTACAACAAGATTTGGATAAACTCGCAATGGCAATGAACGACTTCAGCCAAGCACCTATCTATATTGATGATACAAGCGGTTGTACATTGACAGATATTCGTACAAAATGCAGAAGATTAAAAACCCAGCAGAAAGATTTAGGTTTAATTGTAATCGACTATTTGCAATTGATGGAAGGCGGCGGAAAAGATGACCGTTTACAACAAATCTCTGCAATCTCCAGAGGTTTAAAAATTCTTGCAAAAGAACTTGATGTACCAATTATTACATTATCACAATTGTCACGTGCGGTTGAAGGTCGTAACGATAAGCGTCCAATGCTTTCCGACTTACGTGAATCAGGTTCAATCGAGCAAGACGCAGATATTGTAATGTTTATTTATCGTGAAGATTACTATAACAAAGGAGAATCCGAAGAAGAAGAAAATGTTAAGGCAACTTCAAAAGGATTATCAGAAGTTATTATCGCAAAACACAGAAACGGTCCTGTTGGAACTGTTAAATTGTTATTCCAAGGCAATATTACCAAATTCAAAAACCCTATTGATACAGCTTTTGATGCATTTTAATCTTCTTTGATTAAATTGTTAACCTGACAGGTTGTCCCATCTTTTGCATAACCTGTTAATTCGTTTTGCAAATTTTGAGAAGCGTTTTTATCGCCTTTATTTGCTAAATCAATTTTCTTAACTATAGAATCAAGCTGATTTTTGGAAAAAGCACATTTTGTCTCAATAATATCCTGCTGTAAATCATCACTATGAACCATACTTGTTGTTATACATTTACCTTCACGCCAACCGACAATTGTTTCTGTAGAATGCAAATTTAAAACAGGAGTATTTGGATCTTCTGTTGGAATTTGAACTTTATATTTTTCAATATAAGGATTACAGACTTGTAAATTCTTTGAATATCCGGAAGAATATGTAGCAGCCATAACCACTCCAGCCAGACTTGCCAAAACCGTTAATGTTAGAATTAATTTTTTCATAATGAATACAACCTCACTTTTACAAGGTTATCTAACAAAATTATATATTTATCAATTATCCGACAAGGGGAATTATTTACCACTTTAACCCTTTATTTACCCCTAATTTATATCCACAACAGCAACACCGTCTCCGCCTTCTGCATCCTCTCCCGGACGGAATTTTGCGACATAAGGTGATGTTTTTAAGAAATCTCTTACTGCTTGCTTTAAAGCCCCTGTGCCATGCCCATGGATTATATATACCGGAGTAAGATTAGCCAAACTGGCTTTATCCAAATAATTTTCGACTTCATCCAATGCTTCCTCAACTCTGTATCCTCGAAGATCCAAAGTTTGAGAAATTTCATAACGCTTAAGTTCAAAACTCTTAAATGAAGTTCCGGGGATTTTCTGTTTTATCGGCTCTTTATAATTATCATCTAAAACCGCCAATTCGTCTTTTTTGACCTTCATTTTCATCGCACCCATATCGACAAACAAACGTTTATTTTTATCAGGAAGAGACATTATCTTAACCTTTTGATTAAGAGTTTTAATCATAACAACATCACCGACAACGACTTTATCCCAATCAATTTCGAGATATTTTTGCTTATCTGATACCTTATCAATTTCCCCTCGGAAACCATCTTCTAATTTTGCAAGTCTTGAATAAGCTCTGCGTGCTATTTTTTCTGATTTTTCACGACGAAGTTCATCTAAAATTTCCTTAATTTCAGCACGGGCCTCCATCATTTCAACATCAAATTTATTTTTAATATTCTTAAGTGTTTTCTTCTTATCTTTTTTAACCTGATTTAAATTTTCCTCATATTCTTTTTTAATTTCTAAAGAAGACTCTTTTAATTCCTGTGCTTCTTCAAGATTTTTAGAAAGTTCCTGATGAGTTTCCTGCAATTTTTCAACCACCGCAACTGTTGGGTCTTTCTGGGTAACAAGAGTATTTTTAGCTTTATCTACGATATCTTTATCCAATCCTAAATTAGAGGCAATAGATATTGCATTACTCAATCCCGGAATACCTATAAGAAGTTTATAGGTAGGCTGCAAAGTTTCTGTGTTAAATTCAACAGAAGCGTTCTTAAAAAAGTTATTACTGTATTCTAAAGCTTTTAATTCTCCATAGTGAGTTGTAATAACACTGGTAACATCTTTTTGTGCTAATTTTTCTAATATACCTTGAGCCAACACTGCCCCTTCCACAGGATCAGTTCCTGCACAAATTTCGTCAAGAAGAACAAATGATTCATCACTGCTCTGCTTTAAAATTTCAATAATATTTGTCATGTGTGATGAAAACGTAGACAAACTTTGCAAAATACTTTGAGAATCTCCAATATCTGCAAAAACATTTCTGAACGGATAAACCTTTGCACAGGTGCAAGGAAGAAACATTCCTGATTTTGCCATTAAAATAAACAAACCTATAGTTTTTAATGTAACAGTTTTACCGCCTGTATTTGAACCTGTTATAATTACAGATTTATAATCTTTCCCAATCTCAAAATTATTTGCGACAACATCTTCGGTCACTTCCAAAAGCAGCGGATGCTTCATATTTTCAAAATAAATATACTTTTCAGCTGATAATTCCGGCTCAACAGAATGAAGTTTTACCGCGTATCGGGCTTTTGCAAAATGAAAATCAATTTCTGACATGATTTTTTCGCAAAGCTCTAGTTCCGGCATATATTGTTTAACTAAATCAGTCAATTCCACAAGTATTCTTATACATTCTGCATGAATTTTTGATTTCACTTCTCTAACCTTATTATTTAACGGCACAAGTTGAGCAGGCTCAATATAAAAAGTTTTGGCAGATGAAGACACATCATGAACAATTCCGGGAACTTTCGTTTTATTTGAAGCCATAACCTGAAATACAATTCTATCATCACGCTGGGTATAAATATTTTCTTGCAAATACTTTGAAAAATTAGGATTATTCATCAATGAACTAATCTGATCTCTAATATTTTGTTCAGTATCTCTCAACGAAGAATACAAACCCTTAAGTTCAGGAGTCGCATTCTGTCTTATATTCAAATTTTCATCAAAGGTTTCAAAAATTCTATCTTCTAAATCCTTATCTGCAACAAGCTTTTCTGCAATATCTTTAAGTAAAAAATCCTCATCAGAATTGTCTAAAATAAAACGTTTCAATAGTCTTGAAGATTTCATTGTTTTAGCAATATCATTTAACTCATCTTCAAGTAAATAAGAAACAGCCGCATTGGATTTAATTTTAGAAATATCGGCAATAAATTCAGTTGGAGTATCTTTTGCATAATCAAGAATTTTTTTAGCTTCCCTTGTCAATTCAATCTCTTTTTGTATTTTAGAAACATCGTTAAATGGAGCCAAACGCAAACAAAGGGCTTTACTTTGCTCAAATTTGGCATATTTTGAAAGTTCTTCTTTAACCTTATCAAATTCAAGAGTAATATTGCTTTTTGATGTGATATCCATAACTTGATTTTATTATAAAAATCAATGTTTGCAAAGCAAAACAAAAAAGCTGTAAATTTTTGTGTTATCCTAAAATTGGAAGGTTTTATGATTTCAATTATTACAAATCCAATAATTATTTCAGTAATATTACTTTGCGTTCTATGCTTATGCAGAGTAAATGTATTATTAGCACTGATAATAACATCAGTTATTGGCGGATTAATAGGGCATATAAGTTTATCCGATGTTATGAATATATTCATAAACGGGATGGGCGGGAACTCCGAAACTGCATTAAGTTATATATTACTTGGAGCATTTGCCGCATCAATGACCCATACCGGACTTGCACCTATATTATCAATGAAAATTGCTAATGTAATCCAATCAAAAAAATATTTATTGATATTCATTTTAACAGGAATAGCAATACTTTCACAAAACCTGATACCTGTACATATTGCTTTTATTCCAATTCTTATACCTCCGCTTCTTGCAATAATGAACAAATTAAAAATTGACAGAAGAGCAGTTGCCTGCGGTTTAGCTTTCGGGTTAAAAGCACCATATATTATGATACCGGCAGGTTTTGGATTAATATTCCAAGGATTAATTGCAGAAAATATGATTCAAAACGGAATGGAAGTAGCAAAAAATGATATCTGGAAATCTACATGGATATTAGGATTAGGAATGTTTATAGGTTTCTTAGTTGCAATATTTATTTCATATAGAAAATCTAGAGAATACCAAAATCTGGAAGTCAATATCGTTAAAAATAATGAAGATTTACATTTAAATAAAAACCACTACATAACTTTAGCTGCTGCAGTACTAACCTTAATTGTCCAATTATGGACAAATTCTCTTCCGTTAGGAGCATTAGTAGGTTTATCAGTAATTTTCGGATTAAAAGCTATTGACCACGATAAAATGGATAAACTCATTAATGAAGGCGTCGGCTTAATGGGCTATGTTGCATTTGTAATGCTTATTGCAGCAGGCTTTGCAAGTGTTATGAAAGCAACCGGCGGCATAGATTCACTCGTAAATACAATTACGCCATATATGATGTCCAGCAAAATTGTTGCAACAGCATTAATGCTATTTGTAGGTTTATTTATAACAATGGGAATAGGAACATCATTCGGAACTATACCAATCCTTGCTGTACTGTATGTGCCAATTTGTATAAAACTCGGATTTAGTATTCCATCAACAATAATAGTAATTGCAGCAGCTGCAGCATTAGGAGATGCAGGCTCACCAGCATCTGACACAACACTTGGACCGACAGCAGGACTTGATGCTGACGGTCAGCACAATCATATCTGGGATACCTGTGTTCCAACATTTTTGCACTACAACATCCCATTAATACTCATGGCACTTATATCAGTTATGATTTTTAAATAAATATCAAACAGGCTTACTTTTAAAAGTAAGCCTGTTATTATAATTTGGGATTTTAAGCTGATAACTTTAAGTGTTGTTTTGGATAAATCAATACTACTTTACCATCCGGTTCATAGTGTAATTGATTTAATTGAATTAATTCATTTGTATGTTTTAAGATTTCAGCATTGGTTGGTTTGTAATTAGGATCGTTGCTTAAATCTTTTAAGTGTTGTTTAGCTATGTTCCATACGCAGTCACCAGGTTTTACTTCATAATCTTTTGGTACAACGTTTACTGGATTTTCAGGTTCTTCCTTGCCAGGTTCAACTGGTGCAACCGGTTTTTCAGGTTCTTCCTTACCTGGAACAGGTACTACCGGAGTTTCTGGTTCTTCTTTACCTGGAACAGGACTTGGATCTGGTTTTGCAGGTGTTGCATCTTCAGATTTTTTGCCTGATATTTTATTGAATAACCATGCTGCTCCACCGACTAGTGCTGCGATACCTAAACCGATTAAAGTTGCTTTACCGCCTTTACCTTTAAAGAAGTTACCAATTTTTGTACCAATATTTTTAATACCTTGACCTAATTTTGAGAAAAAACCACCTTTTTTAACAACATTTCCGGCATCTTTTGCACCTTGTGCTGCAGCTTCTACTTCAGCGGCAGATTGAGAAACATATTTACCAGGATTTAGTGGATCCGGAACTGTTTTACCACCATATCTACCGGCTTTTTTAGCTGCGGCTGCAGCATCTGCTGCGGCTTGTCTTTGAGCTTTTGCCGCATTTACTGCTTCCATATCTATAGAAACATATTTTCCCTGTTTTTTATCAAATACTGTTCTGCCACCCATTGGTGCTTTTCTGGCTGCTTTTTCGGCTGCTTGTGCTTGTCTGCGTGCTTGTTGAGCTGCTAATTGCTCAGCAGTCGGTGTGTAAGATACTTTTACCATCTTAATTCCTCCAAAATTTCTTTTCTATAAAATTATTTATCCCCTATGTTCTTATAAACAAATATTTAATTTCAAAATTGATTAGCAATATATTCGCAATATATACTTCTTGTCACATTGCTTAATAAATATTATAAAATTTATCGAAATAATCATTATTTCTTCAAAGTTACATCAAATGGAGTATGCCAAAATCCCAATAGAATCCTATACTATAAATGTGGGAGAGGACAATTATGCTATCTGAAACAATAAAAAACAATTCAACAAAAACAAAACAATCTAATTTAAGAACTAAAGCAACAAAATTTGGTAATATGTTCCAATCAAGACCAAAAATGCAAGAAAATGAAGAATCTATTGATATTTTGTTCCAAAAATCTAAACTTCATGAATTTATTAAATTAGGAGAAAAACCACAATTTTTAAATGTTGAAGATATTTTAGAGAATAATAATATTGAAGAAGAACCACAAGAATTTGAATATATAGTTGAAGACCCAAAAGAAATTGTCATTTCATTACCACTTGCATCAACTATTGAATTACCTGAAAAACTTCCTTTTTTCAAATCTATTACAGCAAAATTAGCAACGGTATATAATTAAGCTGATAATCGTTTTTTATTATTTATGATAGAATATAATTAGTAAAAAAGGAGATATGGTATGTTTCAAGTTTACACAGCAAAAGACAAATCAGAATTATCAAAAAATTTAATCGGTGAATTCAAAGATTATGACGAAGCAATGGATTGTGCAGAAAAAGCAATTGAAGGAAAAGACCTTCGTTATATCGTTGAAGAAACAAACGGAACAGTTAACAGCTACGGAGAGTTAATTGCATCAGTTGTAGCCGAAAGTGATTAGATTAAATTCAATAAAATTATAAATAAAAAGGACAGAAAAATTTCTGTCCTTTTTATTTTTTTAACCTTTCATTTTTTCAACAAGTTTGGTATACCTTTTATAATCCTTACCCCAATCCTTAAATGCTTCGATTACAGGTCTTAAACTATATCCGATATCAGTAAGAGTATATTCGACTTTTGGGGGAATTTGCGGATACTCAAAACGTTCGATTAAACCATCTTCCTCTAGTGCTCGAAGTTTTGACGTAAGAACCTTCTGCGTAATACCAGAAACTGATTTTTTCAGTTCTCCAAATCTCTTTGTACCGGAAAGTAAATCTCTTATTATTAAGATTTTCCACTTACAATTCATCATTCTTATTGTAGTTTCAACCGGACACTTCGGCAAATCCTTATATTTCATAAATCCCTCATTAGATTAAACTTATTATTTATGATAGCATGTTATTTACTATCCGTAAAATTATTAAGGGCTACAAAATTTCCTTTAATTCTTCTACTGTAAAATTATATTCCTGAACTTCACCGTATTTTTTAGGAAGTATAAATATTATATGTTCATCTGTCGCTTTTTTATCTGTTTCCATAATTTTAATAATTTTATCAATATCAAAAGACGGAAGTTTTTTATAATTGAACAATTTCAACAAATCATCACTTAGAAATTTGTATTCTTTATCTATTAAATTTAACTTAAAGGCTAAGTCTAAAGCAAAACATATTCCCGCCACAACACACTCTCCATGCGTAAATCTTTTATAGTTAGTAATTTTTTCAACTGCATGCCCGTATGTGTGTCCAAAATTCAAAATCTTACGTAGACCGCTTTCTTTTTCATCTGCCTGCACAACTGAAATTTTTAATTCAATACATATCTTTATAAGTTCACGAAGAGTTAAGATATCTTTTGCCATAATTTTTTCATAATTATCACGCAAAAAACTGATTAAATTTGCCTTATTTTCAATAGGACAGCTATTTTCAATAAAAGCATATTTTATAACCTCTCCAAGTCCGCTTTTAAATTGTCTTTCATCAAGTGTTTTTAAAAAATTAACATTTACAAAAACCGCCTTAGGCTGGTAAAAAGCTCCAATTAAATTCTTTCCAAACTTAGTATTTATAGCAACTTTTCCGCCAACAGAACTGTCAGTATCAGCTAAAAGAGTTGTCGGAACCTGTATTAAATTTATTCCTCTCATATAAGTTGATGCCGCAAAACCGGCAATATCACCAACAACACCGCCGCCAATAGCAATAATTGAATCCTCTCTTGTAAGTTTTTTAGAAAGTGCAAAATTTAAAATACGGTTATAATTTTTTATATTCTTTTCATCTTCTCCATCTTTTAAAACAAAAACTCTTTTTTTGTCAAAATTTAGCAGTTTACCATATAATTTATAAACTTTTTGACTAAACACAACAATATAATTTTTGTTATTTATATGAGCAAAAATATCATTTGTCAAAGTTTCTAAATCATTATTATTAATAAAAATCGGATAATTTTTACTTTTACCGTGTATATTCACTTCCAAATTCATTATAAAACTCCTAAAATCTCATCTGCTATCTGCTCGGGTTCTTTATTATCTGTCGAAATAATAAATTTTGCAAGTTCATAATTTTTTTCCCGCTCATTTATAATATAATTTATTTTTTCCACACTCATATTATCCTTCAAAAGCGGTCGAGACTTGTCAAGTTTAATCCTTTCATAAATAATCTCCGGTGAAGTTTTTAGATAAATTATACTTGAACTCCCAATCAAATATTCTCGGATATCATCATTTTCAAAAGCACCGCCACCTAAGGATATGACTAAATCTTTATTGTTAAAAACTGATTTTATAGTGTTTGCTTCTATATCTCTAAAGTATTTTTCACCATACTTGGAAAAAATATCAGATATAGACATCGCTGTATTCTTAACAATCTCAGAATCAACATCAATAAATTTCACTTTCAGTTTTTCCGCTAAAAGCTTCCCGATTGTTGACTTCCCTGCCCCCATCATACCGATTAAAATTATTGTTTTCATTGTTTTATAATATATTAAAATATGAAAAAAGCCAAATTATAAACCTGTATATCCTTAACTTTTTTGACTTGTCAGTTTAATAATGTATTATTAAATCAAAGAGGAAAAAATTATGTTCAAAAGAATAATAACTTTACTATTTCTAGTTGTTTTTATATGCTGCGGCTGTGGTAATAAAAAAGAAGAAATACCCGTTGCAAATGATTTAAATGACATTATAAAACGAGATAAAATTGTTGTAGGAATTAAAACTGATACTTATCCGTTCGGATTTTATGATAAAAAAGGACACATAGTAGGTTATGATGCAGCACTTGCAAAATTAATTGCACGTGGAATTCTTGGCAGCGAAAAAAAAGTTCAATTTGTACCGGTAACAGCATCAGACAGAATAATGAAATTATATTCCGGTGATATTGATATGATTATTGCAACAATGTCTGTGACTCCGCAAAGGAGAGAAATTCTTGATTTTTCTAACGCTTACTACATTGCAGGGCAAGCATTACTGGTAAGAAACAACAGTAAAATAACCTCATTGAGAGATTTGAATAAAAAACAGGCGATTATTGTATTCGGCTCAACAAGTGAAAGAAGCTTACGTTCAGCAGTACCTTATGTTCAAATTAGAGGATACAAAACATATACTGATGCATTCAGAGCATTGAAACAGGGTAAAGCTGATGCCATTGTGTCTGACGATACAATCCTGCTTGGGCTTGCGTTAAAAGATAATAGTGTAAAATTATTACCAAAAAGATATACAAAAGAACCTTATGCAATTGCTTTTCGCAAGGGACCGGAATCTAAAGATGTGATTAGAGCAGTTAATCAGGTAATCGAAATTGAAACAAAAAATGGCAACCTGAAAAAACTTCAAAAGAATTTTGGAATAAAATAAATAATACCTTTCATTATACATTAACTAAATTTTTAATATCAGTTTTAGGAGGGTTACCAAACATTTTTTTATACTCTCGACTAAATTGTGTCGGACTTTCATATCCCACAATATAACTTGCCGATTCAGCATTGTATTCTCCTGTTAACATAAGTCTTTGAGCCTCATATAACCTTAATTGTTTTTGATACTGCAAAGGTGAAACTGTTGTAACTTTTTTGAAATGTCTATAAAAAGATGAAGGTGCAAGATTTAAACTTCTTGCCAATTCATCCATATTAATTTTTTCTTTGTAATTCTCTTTTAATAGATTAATAGCTCCGGCAATTTGATTATATTGATTTCCATTGGTATTTGCAGCTTTAATCAAATTACCCAAAGGTCCTGATAATAGTAAATAATGAATTTCTTTCATAACCAGTGGTGCTAATATTTTCTGTTTATCTTCAGGTTGTTCCAATAGTTCGACAAGTCTTGCAAATGCATTAATCAAACCTTCATCTGCATTCGAACCGGCAAAACAGGTTGAATTTTCACTATATTCGTTATCAGTTATATTCATTTCAGTCATCAATTGAGAAATTAGATAAGAATCAAGTTCTACAACAAGTCCAATACAAGGATTATCCTTTGTTGCATTTTTAATCCGGCTCATCAAAGGGATATCCACAGAACAAACCATATATTGCCCTGCTCCAAAGGTATATTCTCTATCCCCAAATATTGTCTGTTTGCTACCCTGTAAAAGTAATATTGCAAGCGGAGTATAAAAACATTTTTTCAACTCTGTAGGTTCTTCTCTTTTAGATACTTTGAACCCTTTTACAGAAGTATTATAATACCCTGCTTCCTTATAAATTTTGCTAATTTTTTCTTTTATTTGTTCTAATTTATTCATAATAAAATCTTAGCACAAACTTGAGAGAATTAGATAAGAAATTTAATGCCAATCTTAGGATTTGGAGTATACCAAATATCTGATGATGAAACCACAAAAGCAGTATCCGAAGCAATTGAAGTAGGATACAGAATGTTTGATACAGCACAAGCTTACCACAATTACAACAAATTAGAATGCTTGATTTAAAACACAGTCTGTTTTTCTCCCATCATGATCCTGAAACTGTTGAAATGATTATTAATCTGTCAAGGTAGGAGTAAAGAAATAAAGGAGCTAATAAATGAAGAAATATTGAAAATTGGCTAAAAGAAATTAAATAGGAGTTAAATAATGTTAAAGAAAATTTTAGCAACCATTGCATTGACTACAGCATTATGTCTATGCGTTAACGCAGTTGAAGTTCCAAATATTGAATTAAATAACGGAACAAAAATTCCGCAATTAGGACTTGGAACATTCATGCTTGCCGAAGGTGAAGGGGAAAGCGAGGCATATACGGCTACTTTAACAGCTATTAAAGCAGGTTACAGACATATTGACACAGCCCACGCTTACGGAAACGAAAGAAGCATCGGAAGAGCAATCAAAGATAGTGGAATTCCTCGTGAAGAAATTTGGGTTACATCAAAACTATGGCCAACAGAATTTGGAGAAGGTAAAACTGCGGAAGCACTTGATAAAATGCTTAAAAGGCTTGATTTAGACTATATTGATTTAGTCTATGTACACCAGCCTGTTGGCGATATTGCGGGTGCTTGGAAAGATTTAGAAAAAGCATATAAAGATGGCAAAATTAAAGCTCTTGGTATTTCAAATTTTGATAAAGATGAAAAGGTGTTTGACGAATTCTTTAAAACAGTTGAAGTTAAACCACAAATTATGCAGATGGAATGTCATCCTTACGCCCAAAGAGAATATTGGCAAAAAAGAATAAAAAAAAATATGCAGCAGGAAAACTGGTATCCGTTAGGAGGAAGACAAAGTAACGGTTTGATTTTAAAGGATAAAACAATCAATAAAATTGCAAAATCTCACAAAAAATCACCGGCTCAAATTATCTTGAGATGGCACATACAAAAAGGATTTGTTGTAATCCCAGGAGCAAGTAATCCTGATTATATAAAAGAAAATATTGATATTTTTGACTTTACTTTATCCGATAAAGAAATGGAACAAGTTCACAAATTAAATACAGAAAAAAGAATTTTTAATCCTCCTTATGAAGAAGCTAAAAAACGTTATTTAGAAACTGTTTTACCTGATTAAAAATAAAATTAATTAAAAATTCTAACAAAAAACTAACAAAATTTTTATATCCTTAAATATGGTAAATATTTAAGGATAGTTTTTTATGAAGAAACAATACATAATCATGTTATACGGCTTTTTAGCTTTTATTTTATTTTACGGATTTTTTTATTGGATTGGAAAATATCCGTTATTAGATATTGATGAAACACGCTATGTAAATATGGCTCGTGAAATGTTCAACACAAAAGAATATTTAACATTATATCTGAATGGAGATTATTTCTTTGAAAAACCTCCACTTTTCTTTTGGATAGAATGTCTTTCTTTTAAAATAAGCGGTACTGTTTCAGAATTAAGTGCCAGATTACCTATAGTATTATTATCATTATTACCTGCAGGATTACTTCTTTCTCTTTGCAAAAAGGTTAAAGGAGACAAATTTGCAATAATTACAACAGCCGTATTATTTACAAGTTTAGAGTACATGTTTTTAACTAAGATAGCAATTTTAGACAGTGTTCTTACAAGTTTTGTCGTCAGTTCCGTGTTATGTTATTTTTATACATTTTATGTTGAAGAAAAAAATAAAAAATATTTTTGGATTTTAACCTATGTTTTTTCAGCCCTTGCAGTCCTTGCAAAAGGGATTCCGGGAGTTGCAATACCACTGATTATTATAGCAGCTTCAACTATTGTTTTTAAAACATATAAAGAAACCTTTAAATACGTCTGGGGAATATTTATATTTTTAGCATTAACCTTACCTTGGCATTTAATTATGTTAAAAATGTACGGCTCATTATTTTTTGATGAATACATAATGAAGCACCACATTTTAAGATTCTTAGGTTCAGAAGTAATTCATAGAACAGAACCATGGTATTTTTATATTTTAACCCTATTGTGGGGATTATTTCCACATATTTTTGTTTTACTTTCTAAAATTACAAAAATAAAGGATATAAATTTTGAGGATAAATTCTTAACTCTAAATCTTATTGCAGTTATATCAATTCTTATATTTTTCAGTTTATCCGGTACCAAGCTTATTACTTATATTTTACCAATATATCCATTCTTCGCAGTTTTAATAGGAACAATCTGGATTAAATATATAAATCATAATAAAACGCAGATTAAAACAGTTATTATCTATTGTAATTTTTATGTCAATATTGTCCGGATTTCTAACTCCATATATAAATTCAATTATACTTTCGGACAAAATGACTTAATGAAATATGCAAAATTTGCAAAAGAAAACAACTATACCATTTCCATTTATTTAACCGGTGAAATTTAAATAAATCATGATTTCCTACAAGTACATAAGGTTTTACCCTTAAATTTTTAATAATCTTAAGAAAGAGTTTCAAATCTTCCGAATTTGCTTTATCAATATTGTCCCCTGTAAAAACAATAAAATCTAAATTTTTAAAATTCTGATTTGCGTTATCAACAAATTATTTCAAATAGTCCGCATTATTCTGTGTCAAATGAACATCAGTTACCTGAATAAACTTAGGATTTTTTGCCAAACAAGGACAAGTAAAACTAACAAGAATTAAAATTAAACCAATAATCTTTTTCATATTTTTATGATAAAAAAAGATTGTTAGATAATTGTTAGTACAAAAATAGCCTGCTTAAATCTTTTGTCTATTAAAAAAAATGGACATTACAACTTATCAAATTTTTGTAATTTTTCCAGTCTGGAAATAAGATATAAAATTTGAGTAATAATCAAAAAATCACATTGCATTCATATTGCAAAAATCTTTATATGAACAATATTTACATACCTTTTCCGTATAAGTAGGTTCAAATTTATGTGATTTAATATCTGCAACCGCATTTTTAAACTTGTTTACCGCATCTATAATTTCTTCTTCAGTATAATTTATACCTTCATTTTTTGAAAGAAAATCTTCAGGATAAATAAATTTGGTAACAGATACTTTATTCCCTGTTGATTGCTCATAGAAATATTTATACCAAGCCATTTGATTATAATAATCTTCATGTTCACCATCAATTTTTATTGAAGAATTTTTATTATCACCGGTTTTATAATCATAAATAGCATAAGTTCCATCTTCACACTTATCTATTCTATCTATTATTCCATAAAATTCTGTACCGTCGTCAAGAACATAACTTAACTTTTCTTCTTGGGCATAAAGTTCGGCAAAATTTGTATTTGTTATCTGACAATAGTATTCCTCTAATTTCTTTTCGCCTCTGCCTTCAAAATTATGTCTTTGCTCAAGAGATTCCATAGGCAATGTTGAAAGCTCATCTTTAAACCATTTTATAAATTGAGATTTGTCAGGATGAATTTTTTTATTCATCAAATACCTCATAGCTTCTTCGCAGGCTTTATGCACCGCACTTCCATAACTCGCAAAATTCGGGTTTCCATCTTTGACTTTCAAACCAAGAATTGCATCATACAAATATTGTCTTGGACATTTAAGATACTCGTTAATAGCCGAAGGTGAGAATTTACGATTTTTCAATCTTGAATCAATCATTTCGTAAAATTCTTTTTTATAGTCATATTCTCTTTTTATAATTAACTCATTAACCTGTGTCCAATATGAATTTTCATCATATTCAAACGGTTCGGCTTCTTTTTCAAGCATATCCTGAATATTAACTATGAATTTGGTAAGCTTTTTAGGGCTGGTTCCGACTTTTTCGGGATATGACATTCTTAAAGTATGCTTAGCTCGTGTCATTGCAACATACAAAAGTTTTGCCAAATCAGACGGCTTAACCTCATTTTTCAATTCATCCTCACTTTTAAATTCAGATTTATCAAGCGGGATGTCTGACTTTAATGATTTTGAACTGCTTTCCCATTTTCTTGTTTCAAGTGTCGGCAGATAAACATATTCAAACTCACGACCTTTTGCACCATGATATGTACATAACTGTACAGCATTTAATGTTACCGGAGCTTTATCTGTACAGATTTTTTCATCATCTTCTATAATTGATTTTAAATAATCATAAAAAACTTCTAAAAATGATGTTTTGAATATTTCAGAAAACCCTACAGCTTCATCTATAAATTTTTTGATACCTGCAATATTTTCACTTCTATTTATATCTGTATTCAAGTAATAATCAAATATCCCTGTTTTAGAACCAATTTCAAGAATAGTATTTTTTATATTTTCTTTAGACTTATATTCCGACAAATAATCATAAGTATTCAAAAAACTTTCAAACTTATTCGGTTCAATAAATCTTTTTTTATCAATGTTTCTCAAAACATCAATAAAAGTTTTACCTTTAGAAACTTCTTCATACAAAATCTGATAATCTTTCGGATGAATATTAAACGGTTTTGATACAAGCAGTTCGAAAATACGATATGAATATAGTTCAGGATTAATCAAAAATTGTATATAAAAATACAGCATATTTACAGCAGGGATAGTAAATATATCTTTTCCTTCTTTTAATTCATAAGGTATATTTCTAATTTTCAACATTTCTGCAAAAGACTCGGCTTCAGCATTTGAACGGGTTAATATCGCTATTTCGGAATATTTTTTCTCGCCAGTATCTTTATCCTTTGGACAATCATCCGAATTTATCAGTTCTTCTATTTCTTTAACAATTTCTGTATATTCCTGCATTATATCTGCATACTTATAAAATCTGACAGGCTTATCTTTAGCAATAATATCTTCATTTTTTGCTATTAAATTCTTATCTACAGGATTTCCCTGATAATCCAAAAAATTGTGTGAATTAACCAAACTCAAAGGATCTTGATCGATTACACCTCTTGATGCATCAAGAATACTTTGACAAGATCGCATATTTTCTTTTAAACAAATGATTTTTGTATCAGGGAATTCTTTTAAATATTTTTCAATCGTATCTAATTTTGCACCTTGAAAACGATAAATAATTTGATCATCATCCCCGACAACAAATATATTTTCTGTTTCCAGGGCATGAGAGAGTGCAAAAACTATTTCATTTTGAGATTTGTTTGTATCTTGATACTCATCAACCATAATGTATTCATAGCGGTTTGCTACATCATGCAGAAATGAAGGATTCGATTCAAATTTTTCAAGTACCAGATTAATCATATCGTTAAAATCAAGATATCTTTGAGAATCCATCTTGCTTTGATAAAGTTCATAGAACTTCCATAACTCTTTTGCTTGTTCAACTTTTTTTATTGCATTATCACGTTTATCATAAGGAACTTTCTTTATTCGCTTATTTCTGCCTGCCAGAACATCATCAATTATGGTCTCAATTCTTTTTATTTCAGGCTCCCAATCAGGATTTTCTTTTAAATTCTTAAAAAATTGTTCCTTATTTATACGATTTTGTTTAATGGCACTAATTCTGTTTTTTATCTTATTGATATAGTAATAAGGATCGTTTTTATCTGTTCTAAAATAAACAGGATTTATTTCATCAATACATTCTTTTACAAAAGCTTTAGAAATAGGATCAGAAATAATTTTATAATTAGAAGGAATTTCAAAATCATCAGGGAATCCTTCAATAAGATTGCAGCAAAATCCATGGTATGTAAATATTTGGACTCCGCAAGAAATAACATTTAATTCTTTTTCAATACGTTTCTTCATTTCTGTTGCCGCAGCATCAGTAAACGTAAGACAAAGAATTTTCTCCGGCTCAATCCCTTTAGATAATAAATTTTTAATACGTTCAACAATTGTAAACGTTTTACCTGTTCCTGGACCCGCTAATAACATTACGGGACCGTTTATAAGATTTATTGCATTTTGCTGTTGTTCATTAGGTTTAATTTCCATATTCAAATTCCTTAAATTCTTCTAATCTTTTATCTATAATAAACTTTTAATATCTTTTCCTCAGACAACTCCTAATATAGCTATTTCATACTATTAGTAATTTTAAATTGTTTTTTAATCTTGTCAACCCTAGTACTAATTATTATAAAAAGTACAACTTCTTTTAATATAGATAAAATAGAAGAATTATAACAGTAAAAAATTACAGTCCAACAGATAAATCAGTTGGACTGTAATTCGGAAAAGGTGGGATTTGAACCCACGGTACAGGTAACCCCATACAACACCTTAGCAGGGTGCCGCCTTAAGCCACTCGGCCACTTTTCCACGGCTTGGTAATCTTTAAAAATCTGATTACATTGTCAATTGTATCATAAAGATGATTTTTTGAAAAGTATTTAAAAAAAATTTTTATAATATATAATAATATTAATTCAAGAGAGGTAATTATGATTGAAATGAAAGTTATGGGCATTGCCCTTGATACAAGAACCGGTTCTCCTATAGTAGTTTTACATGATAAAGATAACAGAAGAGCTCTTCCTATTTGGATTGGTTCTGCTGAAGCAAGTTCAATTATTAGAAAAATCGAAAATTTATCTGTTACAAGACCGATGACTCATGATTTAGTTATAAGTATTATTGAAAAAACCGGTTATAAAATTTCTAAAGTTGAAATTAATGATGTTGAAAAAGAAACATATTTTGCAACTATATTTTTAGAAGACAAAGATGGTAACGAAATTGAAATAGATTCAAGACCTTCTGATGCAATTGCAATTGCAATAAGAATTGATGCCCCAATTTATGTTACTGCAAATGTCCTTTCTAACGGCTCTGTTTCTACAGATAGTGCAAAGGATCAAGAAGAAGCTGAAGAATTTAAAAACTTTGTTCAAAGTATTAAACCTTCTGACTTTGCTAAATTAATGAAAGACAATGATCATCACGAAAGTGATCAATAAAACAAATGAATATTAAAACACTTATTAATAAATGCCTTATTGATAAAGATGCTATAGAAACCAGACCATTTAAGGATGACTATGAAAAAATCATAGTTATGCGACATAAAAGCAACAATAAATGGTTTGGTTTAATCTTTGAAATGAATGACGAACTCTGTATAAATCTAAAATGTCCTCCTGATTTAATACCTGTGCTAAAAGATCAATACCACGCAGTAAAGCCTGCATGGCACATGAATAAAAAACACTGGTGTACTGTTGAAGTTAACAATATACCGACAGACGCTTTAGATGAAATTATTAGAATAAGTTTTAATATAACTGCTCCTAAAAAGAAAAAACAACTATAAAATATTAACTTTGTAACAAATAGAAAAATTTTTGAAAAATTTATAACTAAAAACTCTTTATTAATATGAGAGAGAATTATTATGTTTAATAAAATTAATGAAGTTCAAAGACAGTACACAAGTGCAGTACAACCTGTTCAGTTATTCGAAACAAGAAATAACAAATCCGTAAAAGATAACCCGTTTGCTTTTATTGACGATATGAAACAAAAAGGATATAATCCTTTTCATCCAAGTGTATCAAACTCCGAAAAAGGCAAAAAACTAGATTTAATGGGTTAAGCTAAAAAATAGCAGCAAGCACCAAGTGCATTCGGATCATATCCCGGTAATTTAACATTAGAACCAATCTGATTACGAGATTCCGGACTATACGGGTTACCCAATGGACATGTTGCATTCTGTTTGGTTAGCGTATAAGTCTTGCCTACGTTTTTAGCACCATCAACATTAACAGGTTTTGCTCCTGCTAAATATGTCAATAAATTTTTCCCTAATGATACAGCCATATTTGTCCCCAATTTTTCCCTTATATTATAATAAAGGATTTGGAAAGTCAAAAATTGCTAAATTAACATTGATTTATTAAGAATTATTAATTTGTTTATAACAAAAAGAAATTATTACTATAATCAGGCTTAAATATTGGTCGATTAAAATTCAATTTTGGAGGTTCAAAATAAGAATATTTATCTTTTTTTTCTTTGAACTTTGTTAATCCAACTGCCGGAACTTCGTCTTTGATAAAAAATTTTAATAATTCCATAATCTGCACTTCCTTCTTTTTTTGTGTATAATGTTTTTAATAATGATTGTGAAAAAGTCAAAAAGGAGATAAAGATTATGGCTGAAAAAGTAACAAAAGATATGAACATTCTGGAAATTGCACAAAAACATCCTGAAAGTATTGAAGTTTTCCATAGATATGGTCTTGGCTGCATTGGTTGTGCGGCTGCAAGATTTGAAAACCTTGAAGCAGGTGCTAAAGTTCATGGATTTGATCCGGATGCAATGGTTGCAGATATTAATGCTTTAATTGAAGCTGTTGAATAATTTAAACAATATATAATAAAGCGGCGAACTAAATAGTTCGCCGCTTTTTATTTTATGATTCGGTTTTACTTATTTATTTAAAAATCCAGCCATTGAAGGAGCGTTTTCAGGAATACTGCTTGCTGATAAGCGTTTAACATCCAATTTTTTAGCTACCTCATCTGCAGATGTATTATTTGCAGGTTTTATATTATTTTCAGCTTCTTTATGTTGTCTGCGTTCTGTCATTTTTTCACAGAAATCAGTAAGCCATATAATCAATCCAGGTACAAGAACTATTGTTGATAAGAAGCCGAATGCACTATTACAAGTTTTAGCTTTTCTTAACAAGCCATTATCACCTTCAAACAATTTATAGAATTTCTTCATTAAATCTGTTTTATTTTCGTTAGCGATTTTTAAAGCTTCTTTTACATCCGCAACAGTTGCATCTTTAAATGATTTACCGTTAAATTCTTTAAGAATTTGTTCAACTGTTTCTTTTACATTCTTATCTTGAGCAAATGCTTTTTTGATATTACCGCCACTTTGTTCAATAAATTCAATAAAGCCATTTACTCCACCTCTATAATCTTGAAGGTTAGTGTATTTAGAATTTAACTGTTTACTTGTTAATACATGGTGATGACCATCATTTGGATTTAGATAATCACCAATTTTTTGGAATATATTACGACCTTCCATGCTTCTCTTATTCAAAGCTAAACCTGTAAGTTTGGTAAATCCATCAGAAAAACCTCTGGCCAAAGCTTTTGCACCAAATAACAATGCTGTAAATGCGGTCATATCACGAACGATAATTTCGCCGTAATCGTATTTATCTTGAGCATGCTGTAATCTTGGTGGAATACAGAAGCCATAAAGTAGAACAGGCATTGCGGCACCTGAAATAATAGGTCCGTTCAATTCAAAAATATCAGAAATACTTTTGGCATGTTTACTATTAAACACTTTTTCACCGGTTTTGCTCAGCATACCGCCTAAACCGCCAAAACTAACATCCTTATTATTTTCAGCCTTATCAGTTTGAGTTGAGGCAGCATCTGCAGATTTAGCTGTTTGAACAGCAGCATCTTCAGCTTCATCATTAGCTAATGCCGGATTTTTACCACCGGTTCCCATGTTATATAATTTAGGGATTTGCGTATAAGCAGCAGCTACTACACCAAAAATACCAAGGTTAGTCAGTATTCTTGAACCCATTCTTCTATGAGTAAATTCTTTAATAGCTTTTTCAATTTGTTCAGGTGACAAATTTTCTTTTAAAGCTTTTTTAGTAGTATTAGCGGCATCACCAAAATAATCATTCATAGATTTAAGCAATTCACCAATTGAACCACCTTTTAATGAACCATTTGATGAAGTCATGTTAACTGCCAACTCATCAACAGTACCACCAATTTTACTCTTTTTAAGCTTCATAAATGCATCTTCAACTGTACCCAAATCAGCAATCTTGGCTTTTTTAACTTTTTTAGAAAGAGATTTATCAGCCATGATTTCTTCAATTTTAAGCTGCTTTTGAGTAAATTCTTCTGCAATCTTTTCAATTTCAGAAGCAGACATCTTTTCAGCATCAGGTAATACAGTATTGATAGATTTATCAATTGTATCTCTCAATACTTCCTTGTAAAATTCTGATTTATTTGCAGTACCAGCTTTTAATTGCTCCATATTTGCTTTAGCAAATTTTGCAAAAGGAGCATTGAAACTATCAATATAGTTCAATTTAACATTATTTGCGGTACCAAACTTTTTATTAATACCTTTCAACATGAAATACGGGATAACAAATGCACTAGGTCCTGTTATAATTTCACGAAGCCCTTCTTTACGTGCATAAGCCCAATTCAATTCACGTTCCGGCTTGCCATCTTTACCTATAATGTCATTGCCGTTTTCGTCTTTCTTCTTTTTGCCGCCCCGAAGCAAGCCCTTACCGACACGAGGGGCAATAAAACCTAAACCGTCTTGAATAATAAATGATGCTGCAAATCCGCCGGCTTCAATAAAATCCATCAAACCTACAACAGGGTTAGCACCACCTTGGAATGATACACTTTTAGCCGGAACATAGTTAGCCTTAACAACATTGGTTTTATATTTTTTGACGTTATTATTCGAGTCAATACTAGATATTATTGGTTTTACTGACATAGTCCCTACTAATTTTCCAAATCTTCTACACAGTTTAAAAAAACAACAATTAGCTTTAAATTGCTATTTTTTCGGGCAATGTTTCAAAAGATTTACATAATATGTAATTTCTATTTGAACAAGTGTATTTATTATACTTAATCCGAGAAAAAATTTCAAGCTTTTTACTACAATTATAACAGTTCTGTAACATTAGTTTACATTAGTGGTTTGACAGGAAAGCATATCTTGGTTACACTACAGGAATGGAAGTTAATATAATAGGTGCAGGTTTGGCAGGCTCAGAAGCCGCACTGCAATTGGCAAAACGAGGTTTTAAAGTTAACCTGTATGAGATGCGACCGAATGTAAAAACAGGTGCTCATACAACACAAGATTGTGCAGAATTTGTTTGTTCTAACAGTCTTGGTTCTTATGATATTACAAACGGAAGCGGCTTATTAAAGCATGAAATGGAAATTTTAGGCGGAGAACTTATTGAAATAGCTAAAGCATGCTCAGTTCCCGCAGGAAACGCTCTTGCTATAGACAGACATTTATTCTCCCAAACAGTAACCGAAAAAATTGAACAAAATGAAAACATTACTTTAATAAGAGAAGAAGTTACAGAAATTCCTAACACTCCAACAATTATTGCATCAGGACCTTTAACAAGTTCAACTTTCACTGATGCAATTAAAAAATTTACAAAAAGTGAATATTTACACTTCTTTGATGCAATTGCTCCAATTGTCGAAATTGACAGCATAAATTTTGACATTGCATTCTGGGCAAGTCGTTATGACAAAGGTGAAGCATCTTATATTAACTGCCCGATGAACAAAGAACAATATGAAAAATTTTATAATATTTTGATTAATGCTCCTCGTATTGAACAACATGATTTTGAAAAAGGTGCAAAATTCTTTGAAAGTTGTCTTCCGATAGAAGTTTTAGCATCTCGAGGGGTTGATACTCTTCGTTTTGGACCAATGAAACCAATCGGACTTATTGACAAACGAACAGGCGAAAAGAATTATGCAGTTGTTCAATTAAGACAAGACAACTCTGCAAAAACTTTGTTTAATCTCGTAGGTTTTCAAACAAATCTTAAATGGGGAAGCCAAAAAGAATTACTTCAAAGCATACCCGGACTTGAAAATGTTAACATTGTTCGTTATGGAGTAATGCACAGAAACACATTCATAAATTCTCCAACACTGTTAAAACCGACACTTCAAACAAAAGAAAGAAAAGACCTCTTCTTTGCCGGACAAATAACAGGTACTGAAGGTTACACAGAATCTATTGCATCAGGACTTTTAGCAGGCATAAATATGGCTAAACTTCTTTCAAATCAACCTTTACTTGATTTACCTCTTGATACAATGCTCGGAGCTTTAACACACTATATTACAAACCCTGAGCACGACAACTTTCAGCCAATCAATTCCAACTGGGGCATTGTTCCGCCTGTCGAATTACCGAAAAAAGAACGCAAAAATAAGAAACTTAAAGGCGAGCTTATGTCAAACCGTGCCATCGAGTCTTTAAAAAATTATTTGAATAATTTTATAATTTAATTTTGAACTAAAGGTTATAAATATAAAATCCCGCCGCCTTTATATTTATAACCTTTAGTTCAAAATTAGAACATCAAGCCAGCTTCTCTAGCTGCATCAGCTAATGCTGCAATTCTTCCGTGATATAAGAATCCGCCACGGTCAAATACAACACATTCAACACCAGCTTTTTTAGCTTTTTGAGCAATAGCTTCACCAACAACTTTAGCAGCTTCAATGTTACCACCGTGAGCTAATTTTTCTTTTAACTCTTTATCATTTGATGATGCTGCAGCTAATGTTACATGATTTACGTCATCAATCAATTGAGCATAAATATGTTTTGTACTTCTGTATACTGCTAATCTTGGGAATTCTGCAGTACCTGAAATTTTAACTCTGATTGATCTATGTCTTTTTTGAACGATTGGTTTTCTAGTTTGTTGTTTAATCATTTTTCTTTTCCTTTCATTTCACCCAAACCTTCTCAAGAAACCACCCTGAGGGTTCATGCGGGCTATACATATAAATTTATTTGAGTTTTACTTACGTAATCCTTTGCAATCTTCGGACTTATCAAGTTGAAAAGCATATAATGCAATTGAGGATTTTCAACATTTGTATTTATACCAATAACAAAATCATGACCCGGCTCAATTTTAGCTTTTACTACTCGTTCTAAATTATTTGCCTTAATAAAAGCATTTAATTTTCGATTTTCTGCCTTAACTCTTTCCTTGCCATAACTCTCAGGAAAGTTTATTGCATAAATTCCTCCGAACGCAATATTACTTAGCATTATTTTTTACCAGCTTTACCAGCTTTACGTCTGATGTATTCACCTTCATATTTAACACCTTTTCCTTTGTAAACTTCAGGTGGACGTTTTGATCTGATTAAAGCGGCAACATCACCAACGGTTTGCTTATTAGAACCTTTAACAGTGATTTTTGTATTAGCTTCAACAGTAATTGTAATTCCTTCAGGAGGAACGATATCTACAGGGTGAGAGTAACCCAAAGCCATATTCAAAGTATTACCTTGCATTTGTGCTCTGTAACCAACACCGTTGATTTCTAATTTTTTAACGAATCCGTCTTTAACACCAGTTACAGCATTAGCAACTAATGTTCTTGACAAACCGTATAATGCATCAGTTTCTCTTGAAGTACCAACTTTTGATAAAACAACATGGTTATCTTCAATTTTAACTGCAATTTCTGGACGAACGTTAACAGATTCAGTACCCATAGGTCCTTTAGCTGTAACCAATTGTCCTTCTATTTTTACCTCAACACCTTGAGGAATTTCAATAGGTTTTTTACCAATTCTTGACATTTTTAATTTCTCCTTGTGGTATATCTACTTATTCTCAAACTTTTCTACCAATTATGTTTGAAATTTTTACCGTCTTTCGCACCGGCTTCGCATTTCCCGCCTGACAAATCAAGATTTGTACGCTCATTCCGTTATTACTTCATTCGCAACGGCGGACATATTGTGTTTGAGCCCTGCTCGTTTCGCTAACCGCGAACCGATTCCGGCTCGTCACACCGGCTTCGCATTAGTAAATGTAGCAAAGAACTTCGCCACCAACATTTTCTTTTCTTGCTTTTCTATCAGTTAATAAACCTTTAGAAGTTGAAACAACTGCAACACCTAAACCACCTAAAACTTTTTGTAAGTTTTTAGATTTAGAGTAGCTTCTTAAACCTGGTTTTGAAACTCTTACTAATTTTGTAATTACAGATTTACGGTTAGCATCATATTTCAAAGTGATAGTAAGAACTTTGAATTTACCTTCTTCTTTAACTTCATAATCAGAGATAAAACCTTCTTCTTTTAAAAGTTTAGCTAATTGAACTTTTAATTTTGAAGCTGGCACATCAACTGTTTCATGAGCTACCATACCTGCATTTCTAATTCTTGTTAGCATATCTGCTATAGGATCTGTCATTGACATTTTAATTCCTCCGGACTTACCTACACAGTTACAGGCAGTATCCTTATTAACTATTACACCGCTTACTGAATTAATTTTGCTCAACGAGTGAGCTTCTTTCAGCAGTTCGGAACTGTATATAATTATAATATTACAAACAAAAGTTTTGACAATACCATACAAATACTCATGTTACGAAATTTGTACATAAACCAAATTCGCAATAAATACAAGATCAATATTGCTAATAAAAAACTAAAAAGTACAGGTTGAAATTTTGCTCAACCTGCACTTCTTTAACATGAATCTAAAATTATTTTACTTGAGATGCCAATGTTTGAATAGCTGACAATATTGCATCAAAATTAGTTTGTGAATAAGAACTATCTTTAGGTAATGTTGTCAAGCTCAAGTCAGAAATATCCAACGATGCGGCACTATCTTTTAATTTTAATAAATCCTTCTGAGCAGGAGTCAATTGTGAATTTGGAGACATTAATCTTATTGCATTTACCGCATCACCCCTATTTCCTGCCCTATATGTTATAGTAACAACAGGTTTACCGTCAACTATACCTGACGAAATAATTGCATTTTCTGTTTTTGATAAAGTTGGTGAGCTTGAATATAAAGAAACCATATTTTTATGATTTAATTGGGAAGCTATTCGATTATCCGACAAAACAGTTATATCATGATAGCCGCTGGCACCATACTGAGCCGTCGCAATCCTATCTGCCTCTTTTGAAATATCATAAGTATGAGGTTTGATATTTTTACCTTTGCCAAAAACTTTCTCAACAGATTCAACTATATTTGCACCAGCCGTACTGGATGGATAAAATAAAGTATCACAATAATCACAATATGCCTTGGTAGCTTTTAATTGATCCTTTGAAGCTATAGCATCTTGAACATCTTTAGGTAATTTAGCAGTATCTAATCTAAACTCCGGAACTGAAGATTTAAGCCCAGAACTTAAACCTCTATCTGAACCTAAACAACCGGAGATTTCTTTTAATTTGGCCAATTGTTCTTTTTTACTTAATTTAGCAGCTTCATCAATATGTCCTTGCAGCAAATCAGGATTAAAAATATTGCAAAAATCTTTATCATTTTTTTGAAAATTAATCTGATGTATCAAGGAATCTTTTATCTTACTAATTTCTTTAGATAATTTTGCACTATTATGGTACAAAATTCCACCAATAGCAGCGGTTGCCAATGCTGAAGTTCCAAGAAGAATCTTTGTCGGAGTACTCAATCCTTTTTTTTCAGTTTGTACTTCTTCAACTTTTTTAGCATTTTGAGCCTGCTGCACAGATGCCGAAGACATTGAAACATTATTAATTGTAGTCATAAATTACCTCCTAAATTTGTACCTTAAATATATAAAACAACAAAATAAAAAATATTGCTAAGATATAAACTTTAGTTAAAATTTGTATTTAATTTTAAAAAGAGCGGTTATAAAACCGCTCTTTTAATTCTATTAACAAATTTGGCAAACAAACTACCAGCTTGCTTTTGTTACACCAGGTAATAAACCTTGGTGAGCCATTTTTCTTAAACAAATTCTGCACAAACCGAAATCTCTATGAAATCCGTGTGGTCTTCCACAGATTGAACATCTGTTGTGAAGTCTTACTGTTGGGTATTTTCCTGCAGCAGCAAGTTTTTCGCGTTTAAGTTCTTTGTTAATCATCGCTTTCTTAGCCATGAATTTCTCCTATCTTGTACTTTACTTTAACTTGTCATGCTGAACTTGTTTCAGCATCCTACTGATATTGATTCCGAAACAAGTTCGGATTAGCTGAATTACTTCAGCCCTTTGAATGGCATTCCGAGAAGTCTTAACAATTCTCTTGCCTCTTCATCTGTTTCAGCAGTTGTGATAACTGAAACATTCATACCCTTAACTAAATCTACTTCTTCATAAGTGATTTCAGGGAATAAAGCTTGTTCTTTCAAGCCCATTGTATAGTTTCCACGACCATCAAAACTTTTTGCACTGATACCACGGAAGTCACGAATTCTTGGTAATACTACGCAAATTAGTTTTTGTAAGAAATCATACATTCTTTCGCCACGCAATGTTGCCATTGCTCCAACCGGCATACCTTCTCTTAATTTATATGAAGCGATTGATTTTTTAGCTTTTGTAACAACTGCTTTTTGACCGGCAATTTTTGTTAATTGAGCTTCAATTGCTTCAGCAATTTTAGAGTTGTGAGAAGCCTCACCAACACCCATGTTCAAAACAATTTTAACAAGTTTTGGAACTTGGTGATCATTTTTGTATCCGAATTTTTCCTTCATAGCAGGAACTACATCTTCAACATATTTTGCTTTTAAATTTTTTGTTACTGTCATTTTTCTTTTCCTTTACTATTGGTATTAATGTCGTAATAAATTACACATTAAGCATCTAGTTGTTCACCGCATTTTTTACAAACGCGAACTTTTTTACCATCGATAACTTTCATAGCTACTCTTGTTGCTTTTTCGCAAGCTGGACATACAACCATAACATTTGAAGATTCAATTGGAGCTTCAAGTTTGATAAGTCCGCCTTGGATTCCGGCAGCAGGTTGAGGCTTTTGAGCCTTAGTAACCATGTTAGCACCTTCAACAATTACTTTGCCTTTTTCAGTGTCAACTTTTTTAATGTTACCGATTTTTCCTTTGTCTTTACCTGCAATAACAACGACTCTGTCGCTTGTTTTTACATGTAAGCTTTTTTTATCTTTGTTTGTCATTTTTTTCTCCTGGTTTCCTTACATGGACTGACTCTAAACATTATAGAGTCTATTACATGGTTTGTGTATATTAGATAACTTCTGGTGCAAGAGAAACTATTTTCATATAACCTTTATCTCTTAATTCACGAGCTACAGGTCCGAAAACACGAGTTCCTCTAGGGTTGCCGTCTTTGTTAATAATAACTGCAGCATTTTCATCAAATCTAATAACAGAACCGTCATTACGTTTGATATCTGCTTTAGTTCTTACTACAACTGCACGAACAACTTCACCCTTTTTCACAGCCATATTAGGAGTCGCATCTTTTACAGAAGCAACGATTTCATCGCCTACTGCTGCAAATTTTTTATTTGAGCTTCCCATAACACGAATACATAACAATTGTTTTGCACCTGTGTTATCTGCTACTTCTAGTCTTGTTTCTTGTTGTATCATTTTTCTTTCCTTTTAGTATTAATCTACTACTTTTGCCTCTCATTACTCTGTGGTAATGTTGCATTTTCTTTTCATAGTTCCCGAAAAAATTCAGGATAAGACAATCATAAAATAATTATCTTGCTTTTTCTACTACTTCAGCTACTGTCCAACGTTTGTCTTTAGATACCGGTTTAGATTCTATAATTCTTACGATATCACCTTCGTTACAAACATTTTCAGCGTCATGTGCTTTGTAGTGTTTATTAGATTCAATAATTTTTTTGTATCTTGGATGTGGTTCATAATCAGCAACTTTTACAACAACTGTTTTGTCCATTTTGTTACTAACTACCATTCCTTGTTTTTCTTTTTTAGGCATTTTGTACCTCTTTTTCTGTTATAACTGTTTTTGCTTGAGCGATAAGTTTTTTTGTTTTAGAAATACTTGCTGTATTTTCTAATTTGTGAGTTGAAAGTTGCAATCTTGCTTCCAATAATTGTTTCTTCCAATCAACAATAGCATTTTGTAACTCATCTACTGTTTTTTCACGCATTTCACTTAATTTCATTTTTATTTTCCTTTATCTTTTGTCCTTACCTTATACCGACCTTGGGGGTTACCCCTCGTTAAGGAAGAAACTTATTTTGCTTGTTCTCTTGGTTGTTCTACAATCTTAACTTTGATAGGAAGTTTTTGTGCAGCTAATTCAAGAGCGTGCACTGCTGTATTTCTATCGAAATAGTCAAGTTCGAATAACAATCTGTTTGGTTTAACAACTGCTACCCAGTATTCTACGTTACCTTTACCTGAACCCATACGAGTTTCAGCAGGTTTTGCAGTAATTGGTTTATCTGGGAATATTTTAATCCAAACGTTACCGCCACGTTTGATTTCACGAGTCATTGCACGACGTGCAGCCTCGATTTGTCTGCTGGTAATCCAGCCGGGTTCTTGGGCTTGAAGTGCATATCCGCCAAATTCTAATTTTGTTCCTCTGGTTTCATGACCTTTCATGTTGCCCTTCATCATTTTGCGGTATTTAGTTTTTTTAGGCTGTAACATTTTATTTGCTCCTGTTATTTTTACTTTTATTTTCTTCTAGTTGTATATGTTATTCAGCAGTTTCAACAGCTCTGCGTTTTGGACGTCTTGCGCCTTTGTCAGAACCTTCTTTACCGCTTTTAGCTTTAATGTTTTGGTCTGCTTTTTCACCAGGCATTAAGTTACCTTTGAAAACCCAAACTTTAACACCAATTTTACCCATTATAGTATCTGCTTCAGTGAAACCGTAATCTACGTCAGCTCTAAGAGTTTGAAGAGGAATTCTTCCTTCTTTAGCCCATTCTGAACGAGCGA
>CABRZP010000003.1 GCA_902475545.1 uncultured bacterium | reverse complement strand
CGAGTATTGTTTGAACGGCAAATATTTGAGACCCTGAAACAAGTTCAGGGTGACACACAAGTGAGTTTACTCGCTTTAAGTTGAGCATTTACTATTTATTAGCGAACGTAGTGATGGGAGAGAGTTTCTTTGTGCCACGTTTCTTTGCGGTCAAAGAAATGTGGTGAAGAAAGAAAATTATCAGAAACTACGTTTCCGAACCTTCCTTTGATTATCCTGCGGATAATATTATTTATGTAAAAATCTTTACAAAGGCTTTAATTTAAAACATGTTCACGATATACTTAAACGGTTGACAAGAATGGAGATAGATTAAATGTATAATGTAGCAATAATTGGTGCCGGACCTGCCGGAATCTTTGCGGCTCTGGAAATCACTAAATTAAAACCTGAATGGAAAGTCGTTTTAATTGAAAAAGGACAAAAAATTGAGAAAAGAAAATGCCCTATTCGTGAAGGCTCTCCAAAATGCGTAAACTGCAAAAGATGCGGTTTGTTATGCGGTTGGGGTGGTGCAGGAGCTTTTTCTGACGGAAAATTAACCCTTACTCCTGACGTAGGTGGTCACCTTGTTGACTATATGACAAGAAAACAAGCTGAAGATTTAATTAAATACTCAGATGATTTATACCTTAAATATGGTGCAACCGAAGAAGTCTTCGGTACTGATATGAAGGTCTTTGAAGAAATTGAACATCAAGCTGTTCTTGCTGAATTAAAACTTGTTCATTCTCCTGTAAGACACCTTGGTACAGAAAGAAGTTTAGATGTTCTTAAAAATATGCAGGATTATCTAGATGAAAGAATCACAATTCTGAATAATGTTTCTGCTCAATCTTTAATCGTTGAATGCGAACAAGTTAAAGGTATTCAACTTGATAACGGAGAAATTATATCTGCGGAATATACAATTATTGCACCGGGAAGAGAAGGAGCAGATTGGTTAACTCAAGAATTCGCAAAACATAAAATTGGTATGGTGAATAATGCTGTTGATGTTGGGGTTCGTGTTGAACTTCCTGCACCTGTATTTGAACCGTTAACTTCTAAATTATATGAATCAAAATTGATTTATCATTCTCCAACATTTGGTGATGAAGTTAGAACTTTTTGTATGAACCCTAACGGAGAAGTTGTTCAGGAAAATTATTCAGGCATTGCTACTGTTAATGGTCACAGTTATGCTAATTACAAAACTCCTAATACTAACTTTGCGTTATTAGTTAGTGAAAAATTTACTGAACCGTTCAAAGAACCAATTCAATATGGTCAACATATCGCAAGATTAGCTAACATGTTAGGTGGAGGAATTCTTGTTCAGAGATTTGGAGATCTTTTAGAAGGCAGACGTTCTACCCCTGAAAGAATTAAATCAAGTATTATTACTCCAACTTTAACCTGTGCAACACCTGGTGATTTAAGTCTTGTAATTCCTTACAGACAGATGACAAGTATTATTGAAATGCTTCAAGCTCTTGATAAAATTGCTCCGGGTACTGCTTCAAGATATACATTGCTATATGGTATAGAAGTTAAATTCTATTCAGCAAGAGTAAAATTAACAAATGAACTGGAAACAGAAGGTGTTAAAAACTTATTTACAATTGGTGATGGTGCCGGTGTAACAAGAGGATTGTTGCAAGCTTCAGCATCCGGTGTACATGTTGCTAGAACAATTTGTGCAAGATAATCTATTATAATATAAAATAAAAAAGGTGGTTTCTGAAAGAAACCACCTTTTTGTTTTATAAATTTGATATTATTTTGTCTGTAAATTCGGTAGTTGTCAAGGTTCCGCCTATATCTTTAGTCTTAAATCCTTGAGTTAAAGTTTTAAATAATGCATTCTCGATTTTTTCGGCATATTTATCTTCGTTAATGTATCTAAGCATTTCGATTGCTGATAATAAAAGTGCTGTTGGGTTAGCTTTATTTTGACCTTTAATATCAGGAGCAGAACCATGAACAGGTTCAAATACAGCACAATCAAGACCAATATTTGCACCTTGAGCAACTCCAAGTCCGCCTATAAGCCCTGCTGTTAAGTCTGATACAATATCTCCATATAAATTAGGAAGTACAAGAACATCAAATTTTGTCGGATCTTGAACTAATTGCATACATAAATTATCTACAAGAATTTCTCGTGTTTTGATTTGCGGATAATTTTGTGCAATTTTTCTGTATGAATCCAAAAATAATCCGTCAGAAAGTTTCATTATATTTGCTTTTGTAACAACACAAACTTCTTTTCTGTTATTTTTGGCAGCATAATCGAATGCGAATTTGCAAATTCTTTCTGAAGCTTTTCTTGTAATGATTTTTATACTATGTGCAGTATTTTCATCAATTTGTTCTTCTATCCCTGCGTATAAATCTTCTGTATTTTCTCTCACTACAACTAAGTTGATATCTTTGAAACGGGTATCAATTCCCGGTAAGTTTTTGCAAGGACGAAGATTTGCATATAAATCAAGGTCTTTTCTTAATTGAACATTAACAGAGCGAAACCCTTTTCCTATCGGTGTTGTTACGGGTGCTTTAAGAGCAACTTTATTTCTTTTGATGGATTCTAACACTCTTTGAGGAAGAGGAGTTCCTTCTGATTCTATAACATCAGATCCTGCGGTTTGAATATCCCAATTGATTTCTAATCCGCTTTTTTCAATGATTTTAACAACGCTTTGGGAAATTTCAGGTCCTATTCCGTCACCGTTAATTAGTGTAATCGTCTTCATAATAAAAACCTCCATTTAATAGTTTAATTATACTATAAAGTGGAGGGAAAAATTGTAGGGGAAAAATTAAATTAGATTATTTAAAGTAGTTTTGGTTAGTTTTTATTTCGTTAAGCACTGAATGCTTTGTATGATCTTTCAATATTTTTGTTCAAAGCTGATTGTACTGATTCATATTCAGTTTGAAGCGTTGAATGTTCGGTTTCAAGTTTTTTAATTTTATTTTGATACTTTTCATCTTTCATTGTAATTTCTTGAGTTTTTCTTGAATATTCAGCTTCAGCCCTTGCAATAGCCTGATCATCATCTTTCATTGTAAAATTACTGCTGTTTGTGTAAATAGTGGAATCCCATTTTATGCCGTTTAGTTTTAAGATTGTTAATGAGTTGTCACTTGCTACAGTGTTTGGTGTATCATTATTTGTTGCTTTTTCCAGAGTTATAATACCTTGAGATAAAGCATCTTTAATCCAAGAAGTACTTGTTAATAATTTGCTGTCTAATTTAGCATAATATGTTCCGGCATCTCCATCAGTACTTTTTTGAGTAGAACTTCCGTTCATTCTGTACCATAGGTTTATATACCATTGAGCCTTTTCCGGATCTTTGTATGAATACAAATCATCCAGTGATGTACCATAGTCTCTTGCTTCTGCATCAAATTCAGCTTTTGCAACGTTATAGTCTTTCAAAGCTGTGTATTCTGCACTTTGTTCTCCGCTGTATTTGTATACATTTATAGTTTCTCCATCAATTTCGGTAGTACTTATTGTTGGTTCACCATAGACAGCTCTTGCTGTAGCCCAAGCATCAATAGTTATTGTGTCAGTATAAGCTTGCTTTGCATCAGATAATGCATTTACTATTGCATTCATGTTACCTATAGGAATACCGTTTGCTTCTTGAAGTTGGGCTCTATCATATTCTTCCATCGCATTCATATAAACGGTATACGCATTCATTTTTTCAGTCTGCCATTGTTCTGTTGCAGTGATAGGTTTTCCTTGATTTGGTCCTTCAGTATGAGTTCCGTATGTAGCATTTTTTATTTCATTAATTTTTTGATCCCAGATATATTTTGCACCGCCCGGTTGTTCGGCATCTTGCATAATATTATAATTCTTTTCTAAAGTATCAGCTTTCCATACTTTTTCAATTCCGTATGCAGTTAAAAATTGGTCTAAATTGTTTGATTTTTTAAATACCGCAATATCACTTGCAGGTAATAAGGCTTGACCGGCATTATTACTTAGTACATATTGGTTTTTCATTTCTGTATATTGGTATAATGAACTAGCTGTAAGGTTTTCTTTTACGGCTTGACCTTGTGCATCATAAGATACAAACATTAATTGCTGTGCATTTAATGCCGAAATATATTGATTACTGGCTTCTTGTGATTGAGTTGACAATCTCATTTTTGCATTAGAGATTTGTTGTGACTCATATTCGTTAGAAGTCAGTCTTGCAGTTATTGATAATAATCGACCTTGTGAGGAGGACAATCCCATTTTGCCATATTCCTTTCGTATCTTTATATTCATGTTTTCGGCACTAATAGGGGAATACTTTAATAAAATCTTCGACATGTAAAGATATGTAACAACCTTTATATAAAGTGAATATAAAAAGGCAATATTTTTTTAGCGAAAGTTTTTATATATATGTAAGAGATAAATAAAGAAAAAGAAATTTAAGTTTAAATAAGTTTTAAGAATTGAGAGGATTTTAACTATGGCAACTGTGCTATTATTTTCTGATGCTGTGACATCTGCATATAAAGATACATCAAAAGCAATTAACGATGTAAATTTAAGTGATAAAAGAATTGTTAAAAAGACATTGATTCAAATGATGAAACAATCATTCTTCCACGGTGCAAACAGATTTGGAACAAATTTTATTGCATAAACGATATAGGTTCGTTGGAATATAGGAAATAAATATAAGGAAATTGAAATTAAGGAATTAGGATATATTTAAAAAGACCGTTATGGTCTTTTTTTTTGCTTAAATAATGCACGTAATAAAGACCCGTTAAGGGTCTTTTTATGCTAAGTGATGTTGAATTAAATTTTGTGGATTTTTGTATTTAGCTTTCCAGTCTGCAAGTTCAAAATGCTGAGTTTCGTATTTTTGTCCGTAAGAACCCCAGTCCCCGCCCCAAGTTATACCTGCTTCTGTTTTAACTCGGTTAGCATATTCTTTAAATTGATTACCGGAAACGGCTTTTCCATCTTTATACAAAGCAATATCGATTGCTACACCGTAATTGTGTGGAGAGTTTCCACCTTTAGCTACAAATGTTCCTTTTCTTGCTCTTGCTGCATTTGATTCTGCAACGCTGCGGCTGCCGTCAGAGATTACGAAGGTATAACCCATCTCATCCGCAATCCTTTGGAATTCTGGAATTTTTCCAACAAATTCCGGCTGCATTTGGTCAAGTTTAGTATAATTAAATGTTAAAACTTGAGTTCCGTCTGACAGTTGGCTTACTTTACCGCCTAACTGTTTTCTGACGCTTGCAGGTATATTTTCAATATTTAAGTCTGTAGTATTTGAAGCTGCTTTCGCTGAAGATTTGATTTCTCTAATTTTAGCTTCTGTTATTTTCTTATCAACTTCTTTAACCTTGTCTTGAGCTGTTTTTAATTCACTCTTTGCTTTTGTTAATTCTTGAGTTTTTACTTTATCTACATTTTGCTGAGCTTTATTAAATGCTTCAAGTTTACCTTTAGTAGCTTCGGAACAGTTTTTCTTAACTTGTTCGTCAAGTTTGCTTTTTTCTTCCATTAGAGATTTTTTTTCTGTCTCTAATTTTGTTTTATTTTCTTTTAATTTTTCTAATTCTTTTTTTAGTTTTTCTAATTGTTTTTCTTGTTTTGAGACTTCATTTTTCTTTGCTGCTATATTTTTTTGTAACTCATCTTTTTTAGCTTTAATTTTTGCATCTTTGTCTTTATCTTCTTCTTTTCCTGTTGGTGCTGGGAGTGATGATAATGCGTCAGTTAATGCAGTTAAGCTTGACCTTAGATTTTCTAAGGTGTTTTCTTGATTTGAAATATCGCTTTCTTTTTTTGTAATTTCAGTATCATTTTTATCTAATGCTGCCTGATTTTTTTCTATTTTTGAATTATTATTTAGAATTTGTTTAGCAAATTTCTTTGCTCCATCATCTTCTTTAATAGCTTTTTCGTATTCTGCCTTAGCTTTATCCGCTGTTGTTTTTGCCGCCTTAACTTTTTCATTAGAGCCGTTATTAACGGCATTGACTGCACTTTGTTTTTCTTTTAATGTATTTTCTCGGTTTGTTTTTTCGCTCTGAAGTTCGCTCAATGACATGTTATCAATAGTTTTTGGCTGTGGAGCTGTATTATCTGAAACCGGAGCGGATGATACAGCAGAAGCTTCACCGGAAGATTGAACTGCCGTTGGCTGGGTATTAGCTACCCCTTGTGTTTCTTGAATTTGTCCGGTGTTGGCGTTTGAATTGTGCGGGTCTTCAGGAGTAACATCATACGTTTCATTGTTAAGCTCTTCAAGGTTGATATTATTTTCCTTAAGTATGGCTTCAAAATCTTCTAATGAAATATCCTCAATATTGCCATCTTTTCCGGCTAATTCTGTAATATAAGCTTTTGCTTCCTCGGCAGTAATTTTGCCGTCTCCGTCTTTATCGGCAAGATTTTTTATTTTATCGATTGATAGGAAAGTTTTTAATACAAATTCTAAAGCACTGAATTTTTGGTTCTCGTCTGTCATAGCTTCTTCAGAAGCTAATTTATCAAAATTTATTTCATTAACTTCTGTTTTATCTGCTTTAGAAAAAATAGGTTTACCGTTAAGTTGTACTGTTGGGGCATCATTATTAAATATGGGTTCATTGCCGGAAGTCGGTTGTTTAATTTTGCTCTGCCCAATTTGCTGTCCTTGTTGGGTTTCTAATTGCTTATTTAAAAACTCATAGTAATTCATTACAGCTTCACTCTCCAAATTAGTAATTTGCTTTATATTATATATAAAGTATATACTGATGCTAAAATTGCTAAATATATAGAAAAATGTTAAGTCTTTGTAAAGCTAATGAATTGCTTGTAGGTACAATTAACATGTTTAATAAAATATTCACTGATTAAATTAAAATACGGACAAATGTTATGCATTTTGTCCCGTATTTTAATTTTTAAATTTTATTTTACAATTAATTTTTTTATTTGTTCTTTTTCTTTGTGCATTTTTGGTGCAACTATTTTAAGAACTCCATGTTCTAATTTAGCTTCTGTTTTATCAATATCTATTTCTTCAGAAAGCTGAATTGTTCTTGAAAATTCGCCATAACTAAATTCTGAATGTTTGTAATTTTTGTCTTCTTCTTTTGTTTCATCAAATTTTTTAGCATTAATTCTCAAGTAATTTTCTTCAATATCAATATCCAAATCTTCTTTTTTTATTCCAGGAAGCTCTGCTCTGATATCAAATTCCTTACCTTTATCTGCAATTTCTATAGGCATTGAAAGCTTCTCAGAGTCTTCCCAATAATTTGCATTAGGGAAATAGCTGTCAAAATGTCTGTTAAGTAAAGAGCTGATTTCGTCATTCACAGTTCTGATAAAATTGTCCGGTGTTTTTCTAACTAAAAATTTCATAATTCGCTCCTTTCAAATTACTTATTTCTTTCAACACTTATGTTATACATCTGTTTTACAAAAAAATATTATTTTTTAACTTTTATTTAACAATTAATAAAATTTAAATTGAAACAACACTATAAACTAAATTAATATCTTTTTTATCTGTAAAATGTTTGTATTCATAAGGAATTTCAACCTTAATAATACTTTTGTTTGGAACATTTTGAAGATTATTTTCTTCAATAATATTTTCATCTAACTGAACAAAATATACACCAGGTTCAATCCCTCTCTCATTTAGATATAATTTTGTGATAGGAATCTGTAATGTACTATCTGTTGTATTTGTAATATAAGGGTCAAGAGCTTTAACTTTTAATGTGACTAAAAGATTTAATAACCCGCTCATTGTAACATTTATCGGTTGAGAAATTTGTGTCGCTGAAACAACCGTACTTCCTACACTTTGTACGGTAATTGCCGCCTCGGTTTTAAGAGCAGCAAAAAAGAAAAATATGAAAATTAAACTTAATATTTTTTTCATTAAAATCCTTAACAAGATAAAAATATCTGATTGACAAATATCTTTCTATCAACAGTCGGGTAATTATAAAGAGGAATTTTATTTTTTATTTTTAGATTTAAAATTTTTGAGATGAAATTTGTATGGATATTTCTTTTATTGTTAATAACTTCAATACGAGGGTTTTGCTCAGAGAGTGCAAGCCAGAATCTAACTGCGTCCCTACCAAATGTTTATGAAATAGAAAAAATTATTGTTGAAACTCAAGAATATAACAGAGATGAACACCTGAGCAATATGACAATAAAAAATTCTATAACTCCTAATCCTAATCAAAATATTTTGGAGCTTTCACCAGTAAGAGTACAAATACGAACAAATATGAGTACGCCAATTGTTGTTTATGCAGATTTTAAAGACTTAAAGCATAAGCAAGGAGAGTTTAATTTCAATAAGTCCAATCTTTCGGTTTCACCAACTTCTTACACGATTAATAATCCTTATGACCATGTGATAAGCGGTAATTTTATTCCTTACGCGACTGTTACACCTGACACTGTTATAGGGGAATATAGAGGAACTCTAACTTTTACTCTGGGAGGAATATGAAAAAGTACTTTATATTTTTACTTTGCATAATTCAACTTCAAGGATTTTGTGCAACAAACAAGTCAAATAACACCTTTGATATTACTATAAATAACATTCCAAAAGGCGGAGAAAGCAAATCAGGCGGATTAAGTCCGGGGGCAGTAACAGCAATAACTCTCAGTTCCATTTTCGGAGGTTTAACAGCCGGAGGAATCGGATATTGCTTTTATAAAAAAGGAACATGCCTTACAGGTGCTTGCGTTTGGAATAAATCAAATCCGTTAGTACCAATTTGCGGTGACAGAAAAAAGAATACATTGACAACGATTATCCACAGCTCAAAAGAGCTATTAAAAACGAAGAGATATGTTTAGATTGTTCAAAGAAAAAATATATTTTTATTAAAGATTATGAAATTCAAAATAAAACATTTGCACGGTTTTATTTTCAAAATGAAAATTTCACCAAAATAAAAGTTATTCAATATTCAAAACCTTTTGGAATTTCAAAAAATAATCCTGAACTTAATACAAAAATTTTTTTAGAAGATAAAGAAATTGCATTAAGCACTGAAAAAATAAACCACAAAGAAGGTATTTTAATAAAGAAGGGAAATTTACCCCAAAATGGGATTTATTTTTTAGACATAAGCTTTGTTTGTAAAAATGCAGAGAATATTTTTGCTATTATACTTGAATTCACAAGATGATTTCTTGATTATGTATTGACAAAATCAAAAATAAGAATTAGAGTATTATTATGAAATATTGTACTACCTCTAATTGGGGCGGTAAACGTGAATCCGCAGGAAGAAAGAAAACATGTTTAAGAAAAGTCCCGTTTAATAGAAGAATTAATGAAAATATTTTAAATATTTTACGAGATTATGCACGTAATCATAATATTACTGATACAGAAGCATTAGAAAGTGCAATACTATTACAAACAAATATAGAAAAGTTAAAAGGAGATAACGTTATGAAAATTTGTATTCCAACTTCAGAAGGTAAATTGTGTGGACATTTCGGACACTGTGATTCTTTTACATTTGCCGAAATTAATCAGGAAACTAAAGAAATATTAAATATAGAAGAAAGGATTCCTGAAGAAGGTATTTCTTGCCAAAGTGCATCTTGGATATCAGAACAGGGAGTAAGCAAAGTTCTTGCAGGTGGTATGGGAGGCAGACCATTGATGGTATTTGCTCAAAATGGAGTAGAAGTTGTTGCAGGTTGTCCTGAATTGCCAATAGAAGAAGTGCTTGAAAAATATCTATCAAATACTCTTGAAACAGGAGAAAATGCTTGTGGTGGAGAAGGCCATGATCATCATCATTGCCATCATCATGGCGAAGGTCACCATTGTCATGGGTAAATTCCATAAAATATTTTAAATAGTTAAACTTATATGTAGAAAATGAGGTAAAGATGAAAATAGTTATAGTTGGCGGAGGTGCAGCCGGTGCAAGTTGTGCTGCAAGGTTAAGAAGACTAAATGAAGATGCAGAAATTGTAATCATAGAAAAAACTAATGAAGTATCAATTGCCAACTGTGGTCTGCCATACTATATTTCAGAAGTTATCAATGAGCGAGAAAAGATTCTTGTATCAACTCCCGAAAAATTTAAATCTTGGTTTAATATTGATGTTTTATTAAATACCGAAGTTGTAAAAATAAATCGAGATACCAAAACCGTAAGTTTAAATACAGGTAAAGAAATTAATTACGATAAGCTTGTTCTTGCTCAAGGTGCAAGCCCTATTGTTCCGCCATTTGAAGGCATGGATAAAAATAAGATATTTGTCATCAGAAATCTAAACGATGCAGATAAAATTAAAAGTTATATTCAACAGAATAATTCTAAAAAAGCTGTAGTTGTTGGAGGGGGATTTATCGGACTTGAAGCAGCAGAAAACCTTGTTGAAATGGGATTAGATACAACTCTTGTTGAACTAGGCAACCAAATTCTTGCACCTGTTGATGAAGAAATTGCCTCCGTTGCCCAAAATGAAATGAGAGACAATGGGGTTAATCTGATTCTTTCTGATGGAGTAAAAAGCTTCAATGGCGACAGAATAATTCTAAATTCAGGAAAAGAAGTTGAGTTTGATTTGGTTATTATGGCAATAGGTGTAAGACCAGAAACTGCCATAGCAAAAGATGCAGGTTTAGAAGTAAACAGAGGAATTATTGTAAATGAATATATGCAAACAAATGATTCTGACATCTATGCTGCCGGCGACAGTGTTGAAGTAAAAGATTTTGTAACGGGTGAAAATACTCTTATTCCGCTTGCAGGTCCGGCTAACAGACAAGGAAGAATTATTGCAGATAATATTTGCGAGCTTAAATCAACTTATAAAAATTCTCTGGGTGCATCAGTTTTAAAAGTTTTTAATTTAACTGTTGCCGGTGTTGGAAATAACGAAAAACAACTTAAACAAAAAAATATTCCGTACTGGAAAACTTTTGTTTACGGGCGTTCTCATGCAGGATATTATCCTGACTCTACACAAACTTTATATAAATTATTGTTTACGCAAGAGGGTAGAATTCTTGGTGCTCAAGCAATCGGACAGGAAGGTGTTGAAAAAAGAATTGATGTTATAAGTACTATTATGCGAAATGGCGGAACTGTTCAAGAACTCATAGACAGCGAATTATGCTATGCACCTCCATATAATTCTGCAAAAGATGGCGGGGTAAATATAATTGGGATGAGTGCTGATAATATTCTGAAAGGCTATGTAAAACCTGCATTTTTCGAAGATTTAGGAGATTCATACTTAATCGATGTAAGAGTGGAGATAGCTTACAAAACAAAAACTATAGACGGAGCCGTAAATATTCCTATTAACGAAATCCGCTCAAGAATAGATGAAATTCCTACAGACAAAAAAGTAATTTTATTCTGTAACACGGGATATACAAGCTATTGTGCTTCCAGAATTTTAATGCAAAAAGGATTTAATAATGTTTATTCACTTATGGGCGGAATAACATTATACAATGAAATAGTAAAGAATAAAGAAGGCAAGGTTCAGAAAAAAATTCCCGTTACAGTAGGAACAACAACTTCCGAAGCGATTAAAATAGACGCTAGCGGTTTGCAATGTCCCGGTCCGATTATGAAAGTGGCAAACGCGTTGGAGAACGCAAACGAAGGAGATGTTTTTGAAGTAACTTCAACAGATAGAGGTTTCAAATCCGATATCGGAGCTTGGTGTGAAAGTACGGGAAATACTTTGATTAACTTAACACAAAATAAAACAAAAATTATTGTCTCAATCTCAAAAGGGAAAAAAGTAGAAAACAAAATTATAAATAACGGTAACGGTCAAACTATAGTTGTTTTTTCCAATGACTTAGATAAAGCACTTGCTTCTTTTATTATTGCAAACGGAGCAAAAGCAAGCGGCAAAGAGGTTACGATGTTTTTTACGTTTTGGGGACTAAACATTTTAAGAAAATCAAATGTAAATGTTAAAAAAGGCATTATTGATAAAATGTTTGGAATGATGATGCCAAAAGGGGCAGAAAAACTCACTCTTTCAAAAATGAATATGGGCGGAATCGGTTCTATTATGATGAAATGGGTTATGAAGAATAAAAATGTTTCTACTCTTTCAGAACTTATTAAACAAGCACAAGAAAACGGAGTAAAATTCATTGCATGTAATATGTCAATGGATGTTATGGGAATCAAGGAAGAAGAATTAATTGACGGGGTTGAAATTGGCGGAGTTGCAAAATATATAGCAGAAAGCAATAATGCTAACTCTAATCTTTTTATTTAATGAACATTTAACTCTATATTTTGTTCCATTGCTTTAATCTACTAATTTACATACAACAATAATCATTACGACATAAAAAAAAGAGCCATTTAAGGCTCTTATATTTAATTGGTGGAGGTTAGGAGATTCGAACTCCTGACCCCCTGCGTGCAAAGCAGGTGCTCTACCAGCTGAGCTAAACCCCCAATTGGGTTTCCAAGAAGTAAATGTTTTTAATTATTTATTTACCACTCGGCTACATTTCTTATTTTACATGCTAATTTTTTTTTGTAAACCCCTTTTGTTATTTTTATTTGTAAAAATTTTAAAAAATACGAAAAGCCCATAAATATAATTAAATATTTATGGGCTAAATTTATATATTACATTTGAAATTGTGGAATATTTACTTTTGCATCTGCTATTAGATATTTGTTTCCGTGATATTTATGACCCGGTTTGTTGTATGTATGTACTGCTCCAGGGTTTGCTTTTGCAAATTGGGTTTTTGCTTTTTTAATATTAGTCGGTGTTGGTTCTATTCCTTGTTGTATCAACGCATCTTTTATCAAGTTAGTATAAGACGCACCTTTTGGAACTGTATATGTTCCAACATTTACTGAGGATGAAGGATTTTGTGCCGGTTGTCCATTACCTGGTGCTACATTTCCGTTGCCTCCTGAATTCCCGGAAGGTGGTGTTGGTGATTGTCCACTGCCGGAACCATTATTGTTTACAGGTGGAGTTGTTGAGTTGCCTGCATTTGTATTTAATGGTGTGCAACTTAATTTCTTTGCTGCTTTCTTGAAATCTTCTATTGTCATTTCTATATGGTCGTCCGGACTCCAAGGATTTGAAAGAATTACCTTATCATCTGTAACTTTTACAACAGTTAAAGCATGCCCACCGCCCTTTAAAACTCGGCCGTTAACTTCCTGAGAGGATACATTGAAACTTGCAACAGCAGCATAATCATCAATTTTACCATCCTTTGAATCTTCTTGTAATTTTGATATCAAATCATCTAAAGTGCTGTCTGATGTTGTCGATGTGGATGCGGCAAGTGCTTTTGCACGATTTCCGCCTTCAATATAACCGTTTGAATTTGGTAAATGCATATTGTAATCCGAATCAACATAGCATACCGGAGCACCTTCAGGATTTATGTATTGATTAGCCTGACGACCTGTTAAGATGAATATTGTAGATGAACCTGTGCCACCGCTTAAATAATCACCCTCTTTGACATGTCCACCCATATCAAGACCGGCAATCTCAAGTGTTTTTTCAGGATTAATGTTGTTTGCTTTTATTGTTTTCATTACGTCATTGCGGTATTTTTCATAAGCAACTTCATATAATAAAACATCTTTATCTCCGGCTGAGTATTTATAACCTGCTTGTTTTTGTGCGGCAGCAAACTCTTCGGCAGATATTGTATATGAATTTTGAATATAAACTTTATCTTCAGGTAATGTTTGTAATGTTTTGCCGTCATTAGTAGGTATTGGTACACCACCTTTACCGCTTATTAGTGATTGTTTTGCACTTTTAACACCAGGGAAAGTTATAGTATATGATCCATCTGGATTTTGTTTAACATTTTGTTGAAGTGTTTTAACTCCATCTGCGGTTTGACTTAAGGCATTTATTGACGCTAGAAGATAACAATCACCTCTGCCTATTTGGTATGCCGTATTGAATTGAAAATCAACTTTCGAAAAATCTTGTGTTGATGTAAGCTTACCATTTTTATCATAAGTTTCTTTTCCGATATAGACACCGTCAGAATCAAATTTATTAACTGTTTTTTCTTTTACGGTTTTGCCATCTGCTTCATATTCGATACGTGTAGTTGGCAAACCTCCAGGTATTCTGTTTTCAAGATTTGGACCATCATAATAATCTTTGATTAATGCTCCTCGTTTATATTGACTAATAGTTTTATTTAGAATATCTTTTCCATTTGGAGCATAGTTTTCGATAACTGAAAATGGTTTTTGGGTAGCATCTACTCCTTCTTTAGTAACTTTTGCTAACGTTCCGTCATTACGATATTCATAATTGTTTTCCTGAGTTTTTCTAAATTCAAGTTTATTATTCTTTAGAATACCTTGGCTAATAGTAGTATGAGATGGTTTTCCATTTTCATTATACTCATATTCTTTTTTTACAGGAGGTTTACCTTTACCTATTTCGAAAGATGAGCTTTTTGCTATTTTACCATTTTTATATTCACTTGTTGTTTTTACACTGCCGGTAGCTTTACCTGTCTTTTTATCAAAAGTTTTAGTTTCTGACTGGGTAGATAATATTTTGCCATTTTCATCGTAAGTGTATTTTTTATCAGTCGATTGTAATATTTTACCGGAAGTAGATTGCATTGTACTTTTTTCAGATGTACGTTTACCGTTTTCACCATAAGAATATTCGCTGGTGTATGTTCCATCAGCACCGGTAGTAACATTTTTAAGCAGTTTATTATCTTTTCCGTAAGTAGAAACAGTTTTTCTAGGTCTCCCTTGTGAATCTTTTGATTCTATAACTTGGGTTCCAGAACCATCACTATTGAATGTAGAAGTTATTTTATTTCCTCTTTTGTCTGTTCTTGTAGTGGTTGAAGTTCCGGTAGTTTGTCTGGTTACAAGAGTTTGTAATTGATTAAAAAGCTTTTCGGTTTTTGGTGAATTTTCATCAAGATTGTATATAGATGCAAATTCTTTTTTGTCTAAAACTTTATCAGATTGAGCATATTCATATAGAACTTTTTTTAATACTGCAGCTTCTGATTTCCCGATAGTTCCATTTTTATCTGCATCAAAAAAGTTTAGAAAATCTTTGATATCATCAGTTACAGCCATCCCTTCAGTAAATATACTCAAGGGTACTTTGTTAGAATGTTTATTTCCAATTTTAATGCTCTTACCGTCATACTGAGAATTTAATTTGGATATTCTTTTCATATCACTTGATGATAAATTTTTCATAGAACTACTCCTTATACTTTTAATAGTTGTCGGTAGTTTTGTCAGAAACTTTAAAAATATTAGAAATAGCTTAATAATAATTTACAAAAAAAGTTGGATTTCCTAAACATAAAATTAATTATTATATAAATATTTATATAAAATTTCTAAAGAATTTAGTCGTTCATACATATCTTGTGGTTTATCTTTTTTTATCTGTTCAATTAGTTCTATTAGTTTTATTTTGTTTTGGCTTGTTTCTAAGCTATAAGGAATAGAGGATAGGTGGTACTTTAAATTATTTGCTTTTTTAGTTTGCAAAAGATTTGAAATATATTTTTCCATAAATTCAATTGTTTTAAATTCAGGATGACGATATTGACTTTTCATAAAAAATTCGCTTGCTTCGTCAATTGTTTCAGGTGCTAATCTCCTTCTATATACTTGTCGTGTACGTCCCGCAATGTTTTCTGCAATGTATTTAGGAACATCAAATACATCTTTAAAAGCTGTATCAGGCATCAAACTCATTAAATCAAGCATATTTATTTTATCGTTTGAACATTCTACCGTGTAAAAGAAGTCTCTATTCTCAATTTTTTCAGGATTTACAATCATTAACAATTTATTTGTGCGGTCATACAAATCATTATAATAAGGATCTTCTATAATTATACTAGACGAGCCAAACTCGTTTGAATACTGATTAATTTTATTTTGATTTCCTCTTAGAATATTAACTTCAGTTTCCGGTGTAATATTAAATTCAGATTTTAAAAGATTACACATTTTGGGTTTATTGTTAAATATACATTCTGCAAAAAATTCAGGATAATTATCAACCTTAATTCCATATTCTTTCATTCGTAAAATCATATCACGAACTTCGCCGGCCTCTTTTGAGGCCTCATCCATTTTAGAATAAGATTGAAATATATGAAAAATTCCATGATTTCTGCCATACATTAGTTTTTTAGCTTCCTTGTCAAGAAGTTCCATTGGCATAGTTTTAGCAAGAGAAGTTCGAATAAATTGACTGCGTAACTTATTTTCTTTTGTAGGCATATAACGTACGTCAACTAAATCAATCAAAGCTAAACCATTTTTTAATTTTGGCAAAGAATAATCAATATAAGGCGAATTTAAAAGATTCTCTAACCTTTTGCTGGCACCTGGAGTAAAATCACGTTTCACCAAAGAACCGACTTCCTGAATAACATATTCTGTGGCTTTTTTTACTTGTTTAGGTGAAAGAATTGACATATCAGTATTTAAGAAAATAGGCTCTTTTGAAGATTTAAAACAACTGAATAGACCGGTAAAATTCTGCTGAGAGTTCGGTTTTTGAATATTATTATTTCTATTTGTTGTAGTATTATAATTTGAAATACTATTTGTTACATTATAAACTTTTATAAACATCCTTTGTCTTATTATTTGAGTTTGTGTTCAATTATTATAAACCGCTAAAAACATTAATTTGCTATAATATTAAAAATTATTATTTTATGCCGTTATAAAAAAGAGACCGATAGGCATTGCCTATCGGTCTCTTTTTTATATATTCTAAGAATTATACAAGTGCTAACTTACGCATTTCAACAACTGCTTGAGCTGCAGCAAGTTTTGCTTGTGGAATTCTGAATGGTGAACAAGATACATAATTCAAACCAATTCTGTGGCAGAATTTAACTGAATCAGGATCTCCACCGTGTTCACCGCAAACACCGCCAACAAGGCTTGGATTTACTGAATGTCCTTTATTCATAGACATTTCAACAAGTTGACCTACACCTTTTGTATCAAGTGTTTCAAATGGGTTAGCAGGTAAGATTTTTTGTTCAACGTATCTGTTCAAGAATTTACCTTCAGCGTCGTCTCTTGAGTAACCGAAAGTCATTTGAGTTAAGTCATTTGTACCAAATGAGAAGAATTCAGCGTATTCAGCAATTTCATCAGCTGTAAGTGCTGCACGAGGAATTTCAATCATTGTACCAAATTTATAATCAACTTTAATGCCTTTTTCAGCCATAACAAGTTCAGCTACTCGAACTAAAATGTCTTTAGCAACTTTAAGTTCGTTAACGTGACCGATAAGAGGAATCATTACCCAAGGTTTTACATCTAATCCTTCTTTTTTCAAATCACAGCAAGCTTCAAAGATTGCTCTAACTTGCATTTCATTGATTTCAGGATAAGTTAAACCTAAACGGCATCCACGAAGACCCATCATAGGGTTAGATTCTGATAATCCTTCAACAATATGAAGCATTTCTTCTTTTTCAGAAGCATCTTTACCTTGAGCCTTTAATGTTGCAACTTCTGCAATTAAAGTTTCTTTATCAGGTAAGAATTCATGAAGAGGTGGGTCAAGAAGTCTGATTGTCATGTGGTGTTCGCTGCCTAAAGCTTTAAACATTGCATAGAAATCTGAATATTGCATAGGAAGAAGTTTATCAAGAGCTTCGCGTCTAGCTTCAGGAGTTCCTGCAATAATCATTTTTTGAACCCAAGGAAGTCTGTCAGGATCCATGAACATGTGTTCTGTTCTACATAGACCAACACCTTCAGCTCCAAATTTTAATGCATTAGCAATATCTTTTGGAGTATCAGCATTTGCTTCAACTTCCATAGTTCTGATTTCGTCAACCCAAGAGAAGAATTTATTCCAATTGTCATCAATTTGAGCTTCTGCTAATTGAACTGCACCTTCCATAACGATACCTTTACCGCCATCTAAAGAGATAACGTCGTTTTTGTGGTAAACTTTACCGTCAAAACCTGTTAAAGTTTCGTTAGCAAGGTCAATTTTCATATCTTCACAACCTGAAACGCAAGGTTTACCCATACCTTTAGCAACAACTGCTGCGTGAGAAGTTGCACCGCCGCGAAGAGTTAAAACACCTTGAGAAACTGCCATACCGTGAATATCATCAGGACAAGTTTCAACACGAACTAAGATAACTTTTTCTCCGGCTTCACCTCTTTGAGCAGCTTCCTCTGTATCAAATACGATTTTACCAACAGCCGCACCAGGAGATGCGTTTACACCGGTAGCGATTTTGTGAGCTTCTGCCATTGCTTTTGAATCAAAGCAAGGAAGTAAGATTTGGTTTACTGTATAAGGATCAACTAATTGAATTGCTCTTTCTTTAGTGATGATACCTTCTTCGCACATATCAACGGCAATTTTTACAGCAGCAGCTGCAGTTCTTTTACCGTTACGAGTTTGAAGAATCCATAATTTACCACGTTCAATAGTGAATTCCATATCTTGAACATCTTTGTATCCAAGTTCAAGTTTTTTAGCAATATCAACGTATTGTTTGTATAATTCAGGCATTTCAGTTTCCAATTCAGCAATAGGTTTTGGAGTTCTGATACCTGCAACAACGTCTTCACCTTGAGCGTTTGTTAAGTATTCACCATAGAATTTATTTTCGCCTGTAGCAGGGTTTCTTGTGAAAGAAACACCTGTAGCACAATCGTCACCCATGTTTCCGAATACCATTGTTTGAACGTTAACAGCAGTACCGAAGTTGTGATCGATTTTGTTCATATTTCTATATGCAACTGCACGTGGAATATTCCAAGATCTGAATACAGCTTCAATTGCTTCTTGTAATTGTACAAATGGATCTTGAGGGAATTCTTTTCCTGTAACTTCTTTGATTACATTTTTGTAAATAGGAATTAAAGATTTCCAACCTTCAGCAGAAATTTCTGTATCAGATTTTACACCTTCTCTTGCTTTAACTTTTTCAACTTCAGATTCGAAATATTTTTGTCTGTCCATTTCCCAAGCAACAGAACCAAACATTGTTAAAAATCTTCTGTATGAATCATAGCAGAATCTAGGATTGTTAGTTAATTTAATCATAGCTTCTACTGTTTCATCATTCAAACCTAAATTAAGAATAGTTTCCATCATACCAGGCATTGAAACTCTTGCACCTGATCTTACTGAAACCAATAAAGGATTTGTTTTGTCACCAAATTTTTTACCTGCTTGGTCTTCTACAGTTCTTAATGCTGATTTAACTTCATCCATTAAACCTTCTGGCATTTTGTTGCCGTTATTGATATAAGCCATACAAGTTTCGGTAGTAATAGTCAATCCCGGAGGAACCGGCAAACCTAAGTTTGTCATTTCTGCCAAGTTTGCACCTTTACCGCCAAGAAGGTTACGCATTGTTGCATTTCCTTCTTTGAAAAGCCATACTCGTTTTTCTGTCATAATTTTTTCTCCTTTTAATAAAATATCTCTCTAGATAATTTGTTGATAAAATTTTAACATGAACATGCTTATGACAAAATGTTTATGAAGTTTTATTTATAGATATTTATACACCCAAAAATTTGGTAAAATTTTAAATTAGAAAAAATAAAAATCTGGTTTCAAACTTGTTTCATGAATAACTCTACATAAAGATGTTTGAGTGTATTCTGGATAATTTTGAATTAAGAATTTATTTATTTTATCGTAGGAATCCAGTCCTAATCTCCTTGCAATATCATAAATATAGTAAAATCTTGCATGTTTTTGGTCTTCATTTAAGTTTTCAAAATTTGTATTTTTAACTTTGGCAATTAGTTCATTTTTTCCTGAAGCTGCTAATTTATTTGATAAAAATTCAAGTTTGGAAATTATTGGTTTATATAATTGCTCATTATTTTTACCCTGAGATTTGTCAATTACATCTTGTAATCTTATTCTGTCAATTAAAATCCCAATATCACCAATCGAACATTCCGGAGTTAATCTTAAAAAGATTTCTCTTAATTGTGATTTATTTATCTTAGAAAAATCTATGGTTTCAAGTACATTTTTTAATGGTCCGAATTTAAAAATATCTGATATTTCATCTGGTAAATTTTGAGGTTTTAAATCTTCAGGTGAAAGTTTAGCAAAACTTTCAAGTCCAAAATTTTGAGAATGAACAGGTGCAAAATCCTCAGGTAAATTTAGTAATTGTTTAATTTTTGAAAAAGCGGAATCCAGAGTTGATTTTTTACCTTCACTTATAAGTTCTCTTGATGTTTTTATTACTTCAGCCATCTGTTCAGTATGTTCAGAAATTTCTAAATCCAGAATTCTGTTTCTATAATCCCACATATTAGTTTTTTCTAAATTTACTTTATCAGTAATATTATTTTGTAATTTTTCTATAATTTCTTCATGTCCACCGTTTTTAAATGGTGGAATATAAGCATAATCCGAAAATTCTAAGTTTAGTCTGTCTCTGGACTCATCAATTTGAGCTGCGGTATTCTTTTTTATATTGTGCAAAAAACCTTTAAAAATATCGAAATCACAAGCTCCTGCACGTATATTTTTTGCTTTCTCTTGGTCTATTGCTCCGAAGGCAGAAGTATAATGCTCAATCAACGCTCCAAGATTATCACTTTGTTTTATATTTGATATATAAGGATTTATGTCTAAGCAGTGTTCTTGTTTATATGCTTCAATGTGAGATGGAACATCTGCAAACCTTTTTTTTACAAGTTCTTTGGATAAAGAATAAAAATCAGCGACTTGCTGTTCCATTTTTACCATTCTGTCATTCAGCATATTTTTTATGAATTTGACCGCATTTGGCTTTTTAAACCCGTAATAAATAAGCAGTCCACCACTGCCAATTAATCCTAATGGTAACAATAATTTATGTTTATTTTGCGAATCGGTATTAGTTGTTTGAAGATTACTGTTATTTGCGGATTTATCTGATTCTTCAACGGTTTTATTAACCGAATTGGAAGAATTTATTTGTTTCCCGCTAATATTTTGAGTAATTAAATTAACCATTAAAGACCATTTTAAATTGTTACACTTATTTGAATTAATGCAGAAAATAATTTTTTTTGCTAGTAAAAAGGGGGAATTTACCCCCTTTTATTAAAAATTAAACATCAGGAAGAGTGCCTTTTACTTCAGCAATTTCGTCGCTTTCCAGATTAAATACTGAATGAAGTGCTTTTACAGCTTTTTGAGCATCTTCTTTATTAATTAAGCAGCTGATTTTTATTTCACTTGTTGAAATCATTCTAATATTGATACTATTATCTGCAAGTGTTTTAAACATTGTAGATGCAATACCAGGTCTGTCAATCATACCTGCTCCAATAATTGAAATTTTTGCAATATTGTCATCAATTTTTACTGAGGCTGCACCTAAATTTTTTCTTACATCTTCAAGAATATTTGTTGCTCTTTCAACATCTTCTTTATTAATTGTAAATGCGATATCATTAGTGTTAGATACTTTTCTTGCATAAGATTGGATAATCATATCAACAGAAATATTTTCATCTGCAAGGCGTCCAAATAATATTGCGGCTTCCCCCGGAGTATCAGGAATATCGCAAACTACAACTCTAACTTGTGACAAATCTGCTGCAACACCTGCAACCGGTTTATTTATTTCCATATTTTCAACTCCTACAATTAATGTTCCTAAGTTATCCAGTTTAAAACTGCTTCTAACTCTTAGCGGAACTGCGTACTGTTTTGCTGTTTCAACACTTCTCGGGTGTAAAACATTTGCACCGGCATGTGCCAGTTCTAACATTTCTTCATACGAAATAATATCTAATCTTGAAGCATTTGGAACTACTCTTGGGTCTGTAGTATAAACACCTTCAACATCAGTATAGATGTCGCATCTTTCAGCATTCAAGGCTGCGGCAAGAGCAACTGCTGATGTATCTGATCCGCCTCTGCCTAATGTGGTGATTTCACCATCTTCGGTTACACCCTGAAAACCTGCGACAACAATGATATTTCCTTCGTCTAAATTTTTTCTTAATTTATCTGTTTTAATGTCAACAATTCTTGCTTTTGAATGTACATTTTCGGTTAGAATACCGATTTGCATAGCATTAAAACTAACAGCTTTATGACCTTGTGCCTGAATTGCCATTGTTAAAAGAGCTATAGAAACGCATTCACCTGTTGATAACAGCATATCCATTTCTCTTGCAGAAGGGTTTGGATTTAAATCTTTTGCCATTTTTACAAGGTGATCTGTAGTATGTCCCATAGCTGAAACTACAACTACTACATCATTTCCGTTATTTTTTTCTCTTATTACTGTGCGGGCAACATTTTTTATTTTATCTGTGTCGGCTACTGAGGTTCCGCCGAACTTTTGTACGATTACTTTTCTCAATTTAATTACTTCCCTGTATATTTTTTAAAATATTTTCAAGTTCAAGTTTTTCATTTTCAAAATCAAATCTACCTAAATCTTGAGCTTTTTGTGCAATCGAAATTGCTTCCTTTATATTATATTCACAAATGTTATTCTTGACAAGTGTGTATGAAGTAAAAAACATTAAATTTAATACATCAAGGTTTGTGTTTGTAACTTTTTCGGCTCTTCTAAGTTTTCTTTGAGCTTCCTCATAATCATTTACACTTATTAACCATTTTGCATACTCAATAAATCCGGTGATATATTCAGAGTTTGCCGAGATAAATTTATCATAATATTCTCTTATTTTATAATTATCTCCAAGTGAAACATAACATTTTACAAGGTTATAAAAATTATAAGTTTGTTTATTATCAATTCTTAATGCTTTTTTGAACATATCGATAGCATCTTCGGTTTTACCTTGAGATAGTCTTTTCAAGCCAATAGCTTCCTGAATATAAACATTATCGCCATGGCGTTCTTCAAGTTCATTTAATAGGTCAAAGTTTCCTTCGTATGAGTTTATTAGAGCAAGACCTATTTTTGCGTCAATGTAATTTTCTTTTTGTTCGCCGGCAATTGTAAATTGTTCTTTCGCTTTTTGAAATTCGAAAAATCTAACATAAGCTTTACCCCATTCAAAATGTAGTAGTGAATCGTCTAAATCGTATTCAATAGCTTTGTTAAATATTTTTTCTGTGTTTTCAATATCTTTTTTTATTGAATAAACTTCACCAAGAATTAAATATGCCGGAAGCATTTGTTTGTTTATTTCGAGTGTCTTTTTAGCGTATTTGATTGCTGCGTCGTAGTCTGATTTTAAAAGTTTTAAATGTGCATATTCATATAAACTGCCTTCGTTAGGGGCAACTTTAGCTAAAAAACTTAATTTCATTTCCGCAGATTCATAATCATTTAATTTGACTTCCATAACTGCGGAAAGCAAAATTGCAGTAAAATTATATTTGCTGATTTTGGATGCTGTAACAAATTTATCTCTTGCTAAAGCATATTTTTTTAATTTCATTAAAACCATACCCCAGCCGGTAAAAACATCGGTATTATAAGGGCATACTTTATCAGCTTTTTCAAATGATATTAGTGCGTCATTTAATAAATTTGCACTAAGCTGGCTCATTCCAAGGCGAAGCCATATTTCTTTATCTTGAGGAGATAAATCTGCAGATTGTTTATAATAATTTACAGCTTCTTCAAAGTTGAATTTTTGTTCATATATTTTTCCTAAAAATTTATAAATTCTGGAATCTTGAACGGAAATATCTAAAGCTTTTTTTAGGACGGCTTCAGCTTCATCTATACGTTTTTCGTTAATTAGTTTTTTTGCTTTATTGACATAAGCAACAGACGGTAGAGATTGGATTATTGAATCACTTTTGTATTTATCAACCGAACCGCTTAAGTCTTTTATATTTTTACTGATTTTTTCTACCCAACTAAACAATCAACTACCTCTCTAAATGCACCGTTACCTGCTTGATTTGAAGTTATCTGAATATCTTTTACCGATTTTACTTTATCAACAGCATGAGGAACGGTAATTTTGTATTTTGCAAAATTTAAACAATCTAAATCATTCACATCATCGCCCAAATAAGCATATTCATCTTGTGATAAATTGTATTTCTCAACAATAGTTTTTAAAACATCAATCTTGATTCTTATTCCCTGATGTATTTCTGATATTTGAAATTTGTTAGCCATTGTTTCAATAGCCGAATTTCTTTCGCCTGATATTATTGCAATATCATAACCGTTCTTTTTTAATAGTGAAAATCCCATAACATCTTTAAAATTAAGTTTTCTTGACATTGTAAAATCTTCATTAATATATACGCAATTATCAGTTACAATTCCATCAAAATCTGTGATAATCATTTTTATTGATTTAGGCAGTTTTATTTTCGACATTTTAATTTCTTACCTGAACCCTTAACAAACTTCAAACTATTTGATATAATTATAACATATAAGTCATAAATTTTAAGTGAGTGAGAGTAAAAAAGTAATAAATGTTTTCATATTTTTATATAATTAATATCTGTGTAATTATTGTATTTATCTGTTTGTTTTTCATAACCAGAAAGACAAATAAACGTTGGTCTAAAATCAATGACTATCTTGGCAAGGTTACAACAACTGTTGATTCTATCCGCTATGGAAACTTATCGACAAAAATTGAAAAAATTGAACATCCTACATATCAAAACGTTACTGACAGTATTAACAGAATGGTTGAAACTCTTAATGACAGAGAAAAAATGATTATTGAATATCAGGCTGAATTAATGAGGCAGAATAAACTTTTGGAATCTGTAATTAATTCATTGTCTGATGGTATTTTAATTATCAATGAAAAATTTGAAATTCTAAGAGCAACTCCTAAAATTTTAAAATGGTTTGGAGTGAAAGGGAAAGATATCGTCGGGAAAAATGTTTTTGAATTTATCCAACCGGCAGATGATGAAAAAGATGTTGAACAATTGAATAATGTCGAAGTCTTTATAAAACATACTCCGACTAACAATTTCATTATTAATTCCCAGCCGCTTTCTTCCATGGAAAAGAAAAGGTATGTTCTAATTATAAAAGATATAACTACAGAAAAAGAAATAGAAACATTAAAGGAAGATTTTGTTGCCACTTTAACGCATGATTTGAAAGTACCGATTATTGCCGCTGCAAATATGATTGATTTATTCTTGGCGGAAAAATTTGGTTCAATATCGGATAAGCAAGAGTTTGCGTTGAATAGTATGAAAGATTCGAATAAAGAACTTCTCGATTTGGTACAAATTCTTTTAGAAACTTATAAAATTCATGAAAAAGGTATAAAACTTGTAAAAGAAGATATTGTTTTAAATCCATTTATCAAAGAAATTGCAGATGAAATGCAAACAATTGCGAAAGATACCAGAATGGGAATAAAGTTCATCCCATCTAAAAATAATCCTGTTATTTTTGCAGATCCTATTCAATTACAGCGAGTAATTAAAAACTTAATTTCGAATGCAATAGATCATAGTAACAGCAAAAAAGATATTGAAGTATCAATTGGCGAGATTCCTGAATTTATAACAATCTCAGTTGTAGATTTTGGTCAGGGCATAAGCAAAAATGAAATAAAAATGGTTTTTAATAAATATTATTCCGTTGCAAAGAAATTGAGAAAAGTCGGTACAGGTTTAGGGTTATATCTTTCTCAGCAAATTGCACAGGCACATGGTGGAGAGATTACGGTAACAAGTGAAGAAAATGTCAGAACAGAATTCTGTGTTAAGTTACCGACAACAAAAGACTAGTTCTGACATTTTAGAATATATAAATTTAATTATACTCCGCCAAAATAGTTAACTAAACCATCATGTAATTTTTTATCTTTACATAATTTTTTTAGTTTTGAAATTGCACGGGTTTCAATCTGACGAATTCTTTCTCTCGATACTCCGTATTGAGAACCGATTTCATCCAGAGTTTTCTTCATTCCGCTGTTGTCCAGCCCGTAACGTAAAATTAAAACGTCGCGTTCTTTTTGGCTAAGCTGATTTAGAATTTTTCTGGTATCTTCCAATAAATTATCTTGAGAAACTTTGCCATCAGGAGTAATTGTTGAATTATCAACAATAAAATCTGCAATTTTTGAAGAATCGTCATCTGAAGTTGCAGGAGTATCCATACTAACAGTAGATTGAGCGGATTTGATTATTGCAGTCAGTTTAGATACGGAATATCCTAATCTATACGCAATTTCTTGTTTTGTAGGTGTTCTGCCAAGTTCTGTTGTTAATTCAAGTGTTGTTCTTCTGATTTTACCTATAGAATCAATCATATGAATAGGTAATCTTATTATTCTTGCCTTATCTGCAATTGCTCTGGTTATAGATTGTTGAATCCACCAAGTTGCGTAAGTTGAAAATTTGTAGCCTTTTTTATAATCAAATCTGTTTGCAGCTTTGATAAGACCAACATTTCCTTCTTGTATTAAATCCAGAAATGACAAGCCGCGGCCTATATATTTTTTTGCAATACTTACAACTAAACGTAAATTTGCATTTACCAGTAAATCTTTTGAAAAAGTATCATGCTCTTCTTGAATTTTTCTGGCTAAATCTAATTCTTCTTCTTGACTAAGCAGCGGGATTTTACCAATTTGTCTTAAATATATTTTTACACTGTCATCGGAATTTACAGATAACAAACTTTCTTGAACTTTTGGATCTTCTACAGATTTTAAAACATCTTCTCCATCCTGTTCATCATTGTCAGGTTCAAGTTCTTGCAACTTTTTAAAGTCGACATTTTCGTCAGAAATGTCGTCTATCATTATACCCAGATGTTCAAATTCTTTAACCACAATATTTCTCCAATCTTATACTTATAATATAACTAAGAAAATAATTTGAGGTCATACAGCTGCACTATTTATTTTTAATAAGTTTTTGTCTTAATGCTTCAAAAATAATTGCACTTAATGCATTTGATACATTTAAGGAATTAAAACTGTTTTGCATAGGGATTTTTACAACAAAATCTGATGCTTTTAATAAAGATTTTGAAACTCCTGCATGCTCTGCCCCCATAATTATTGCAAAGTTCATATCGTCATATTTAACATCATAATAATTATCTTTTGCTGAAGCATCTGTGGCAATTACCCACCAGTTGTTATCTTTTAATTTTTGTACCGCATTAACAAGGCTATTGACTTTTATAATCGGAATATGATTTATTGCACCTGCACTGGTTTTTTCTACGATTGAATTTACCTGTACATTTCGTCTTGACGGGATAATTATGCCGTCAACTCCTGCACAAACGCAAGTTCTTATGATTGCACCGAGGTTATGTGAATCTTCGACACCGTCTAAAATAACAAGTGATGAATTTGAAGCTGTATTATTTTCTATAAATTCATCTAAGTCTAAGTATTTAATTGGTGAAATTTGGGCAATAATTCCCTGATGGTTAAATTCTGCATAAGCTTGAAACTTTTCTCTGGCAACAAACTGAAAAACAATGCCTTGCTGTTGGGCTAGTTCTTTAATTTTATTAATTTTAACATCAGTATGAATATTTTTTGATATCAAAATTTTATTTATTTCTCTGTTGCCTGTAATAAGTGCTTCCATAACAGAGTTTTTGCCAAAAATTATATCTTCTCCGATAGGAGCAGAGTTCGATGTATTTGTTTTATGATTTTTACCCTTGGAATTTTCCATAATTATTTTGAAACCTCCAGCATTCTGTCGATACATTTAACAGCTTTTTGAGCGATTTGTTCATCTACAAATATTTCGTTACTTTCATTTTCTAAAACATTTAAAATATCTTCAAGGGAAGTCATTTTCATATTTGGACAAACGATGTTTGATTTTACAGGAATAAATTCTTTTTCCGGATAATCACGTCTTAATCTGTCAATAACACCTGACTCAGTTGCAATAATGAAAGATTTGTTATTGCTTTCGTTTGCGAATTTCATAATACCTGTTGTACTGCCTACATAATCAGCTATATCAGAAACCGAAGTATGACATTCCGGATGTGCAAGAACTAGTGCATTAGGGTGTTCTTGTCTGGCTTTTTCAATGTCTTCAGGTCTAATACGTAAATGTGTCGGACAAAATCCCGGATAGGTTATTACTTCCACATTCCCGAGTTGTTTTTCAACCCATTTACCTAAATATGTATCAGGAGCAAAAAGAATTTTTTCTTCATTCATGCTTTTTACAACTTTTACTGCATTTGAACTTGTACAGCACATGTCGCATTCAGATTTTACTTCAGCGGTTGAATTTACATAGCAAACTACAGGAATATTAGGGTATTTAGCTTTAAATTCTTTTAACTGATTAAGGCTTATCATATCCGCCATTCTGCATCCTGCTTCAATCTGCGGTAATAAGACTTTTTTCTCCGGTGATAACAACTTTGCAGTTTGAGCCATAAAATATACACCTGCAAATATAATTATATCTGCATCTGTTTTTGCTGCAACCTGACTTAGATACAATGAATCTCCTACGTAATCTGCAACTAAATCTATTTCTACGGGTTGATAGCAATGTGCAAGAATTACTGCATTTTTCTCTCTTTTTAGTTTCTTTATTTTCTCTATAGTTGTTACCATTTTAAATGATTTTCCTCCGTTTAGTGTAAATTTATGTTAAAATTTTTCTATTTATAAAATATATTGTATAATAAAAAAGGATAATAGTAAAAAGATTAAGAAAGAAGATATGGCAAGTTTTTTAGACAGTTTGGGACTGGGGGGAAGAGTTGAAGTATATCTTTCCGTTACGCAATCAAGCGGGTTAGAGTTAATGCTGCTAGATGCCAGAGGTAATGTTAAGTCTTATGCTCAAACCCCTTTAGAATATAATGAAGCACAGAGAGAAATCGCTAACTACGAACAGTTTAAAGCTGCGGTAGAAGATTTATTTAAAGAAAGACATATTGATCCAAAGAAGGCTAATGTTCATTTGAACTTACCTACAGTTTGGTTCGGGCATAAAGAAGGTATTCCGTTACTTTTGGATGAATCTGCTATTTCTAATATTATTATTGGTGAATTGGAATCCTCTTATATTTTTAAGAGAAAAGAGCCGTTACCGTTTTGGTTTGATGATTTACAATCTACAAATACAGATTCCAGAAGCGTTTTTTATACCGCATTACAGGTGGAAGCAGTAAATCAAATTAAAGATATCCTTACAGGAATGGGTGCCGTTCTTGTTGGTGTGACCTGTTCACTGTTTTCATCACTTAAAGCATTGTATGCCGGTGGTATTGCGACAAGTGTAATGGGTGAAGGTAGTTCTTGGAGTTTGATGATTGTTAACAGTTCCGGTTATCAAATGTATGGACTTGTTGGACAAAAAATTGTTGAATACTATGAAGAACCTCTTCCATTAAAATCTTATGAAGGTGAAGAAATTTATTCTTCTGTAAGCAACTCTGCACAAATTGCTTTGATGAGTACTCCATCTTCAGCATTGGTTGTTATTTCTGAAACTGAATTACTTTCTGCAGAAATTCTTGGAAACAGGCTTCAATTTAGCGGGACTGTAATTCCGGTAGAAGATAATAAATTTAAAAAAGAACCATTAGTTGAGATGAGTTTAAATATTCTTCCTGAAGACCAAATCAAGGTTTCATTGCCAACAATTGGTTTTATTGCTCCGGATACGGCGTTCCCGATTGTCGTAGACTTTTTAGCTGCTACAGGACAAAAAGCTGCCCATGTAGAAGTTATAGATATTCCAATCGGAAATGGTAAAACTATACAACTTACACCTCAAAAAGCATCAGTTATTGCCGGTATTATTCTCGCTTTAATTCTTGGACCTGTTGGTGTAGGACATTTTATGGCAAATAATATGTGTCTTAAAGTTCAAGAAGAAAGTGCTAATTTGGACGCACAAATTACAAGTATTGATGAACAAATTAAAGCAATGGAAAATCAAGGTGGAAGTGATTTTGATCCGATTGCAGAAATCGAAAGAGTTTTGAAAAATAATCGAATTAAAATTATGGCATACGCTGCACTTGGTGAATCAGTACCAAAAAGTCTTTATCTTACATATTTTATGACAGGTGAAGATGGAATGATTGATATCAAAGGCTGTGCAGATTCTGTGGAAGATGTTTATGTGTTCTTCAAGAATTTGAAAGATTCTCTTGTTGAATCAAAACTTCGTATTAGTAAACTGGATTTAAAGAGCGGATCATTGGATAAAATTGTTACAAGTACAATATCAACTGTTGATGATGCTCCGTATGTATTTGAAATAACTAATATGGATGATTCTCAATTGAAATCATTTATGGATAAATTATTTGCACCTAAAGATGCAAATAATAACAATAATCAGCAGCAGGGTCAACAACAAGATCCGAATGCACAACAAAATCAAGGGGAAGCCCCTGCTAACGGAAATTAATTATAAGGAATTATAATACATGGATAATGAAAAATTAAAAGCTTTTTTAGTACCTATAATGTTGTTAGTTCTTACTATTGTTGGAGTTTGTTATTTAGCACCTCAAATTTTTACAAATGTCCAAACAATTATGGCAACAAAACAAGAGATTGTTAATAAAACAACTACATTACAAGAAAAACAAGCAAGATTAGAAGAATTAAAAAAGAAAGAACAGGAACAAGAATCTCAAGAAAATGCAAATGCGGGTAAACCGTTCTACAAGCCAATTGAAGCCGGAATGGATACTGAAGCTGTTATTGCAGGTGAATTTGCGGAAGTTCTTCAGCTTGTAAGGGCTAATAAAATTAAAGTTAGATCAATCAAATATGATTATGATCCGCAAGATGACAATTTTGTTCAGGGAGCTAAAGATAAATATAATGTAGCACGCCTGAACATGGAAATGATTGGTGATTATGCCAGTTATGATAATTTCTTAAAAGAAATGTATAAACATGAGCATTTTTTGGATCTTCAATCTGTTGAAATTGTCCCTTATAAAAAGAATAAAAAGATTTTGCTAATCAATTTTAAAGTAAAATTATATTCTAAAAAATAATATATTTTATTCAAATTTTGAAAAATCTATTCCGAATAATTGTTTTTTAGATTTAATACAGGTATTACAGAAGTTCGTTTCTAACGAACTTCTTTTTGTATAATCTTCAAAACTGCTGCCGCAACGTCCTCGATAATCATTTGCTAAAAACGGGCAGGTATAAACTCCTGTAGCTGTTAAAATTCTACCATTTTCACAATCTAAACTTTCCCATTTCTCAGATAAATTTTCGTCAATCTGTGAGTTTTTATCGTGCCAGCGGTTAATTTGGATATTTGAACTGTCTAAGTCTAATTTCATATTTTTAAAAAGTACACCGAAACCTTCAAAAATGTCCTGTTCTGATAAATTATAGTAGTTTGTAACAGTAATGATTGGATTAAAGCTGTATTTGCACAAATGTTTAATTGCGAATACGGCTTGTCTGAATGCTCCTCGGTATCTTATATCATCGTTTTTTATCTCTTCATAATGATCTAAGCTAAGTTTAAAAATAATTTCATTTGATGATTCATCCTCAACTTTTTTTAAAAATCGTGCTTTTTTTTCATTGATGAATGAGCCATTAGTGCAAATACAGACATTAGAACGTTTTAAGCATAATCTTAAAATTGTGTTAAAATCAGGATGAGTCATTGGTTCTGCTCCGGTAAGATATATGCATTCAATGTTTTCATTTATTGTATCATCTAAAGCTTTTTTTACAGTATCTGTGCTAATGTAATCATTAACTTTGCTATATTGTGGAAAATCTATATAACAATGTTTGCAATGTTGATTACATGATTTCGCAGTCAATTCTATAAATAAATTATTAAGTGATTGCATATTAACAACTTGTGATTGATAAATATTAGTTTTCATAAAATACTCCTCTCAACTAAATTCATGTTATCTTTCAAAAAATCAAAATAAATTATCCAATCAGGTACATCATTTAGTAAAAAGATTTAATAATTTATGATAAAATACAGCTATGGTAAAAATTTTAGATTGTACAACCAGAGATGGCGGACATACTACTAACTGGGAATTTGATGATAAATTTGTCCTCTCTCTAATGGAAAAACTAAATAATTATAACGTGAGTTATTATGAAATTGGTTATAGAAATCATTATGATACTGATAATAAAGGACGTTTTTACAATTGTACGCCGGAAATGTTAGAAACTTTTTACCGAGCTAAAGGACAGTTGCAACTTGGAGTTATGGTTGATACAAAGAGATTTTCAGAAAAAGATTTTTCTGGAGTAAATAATGATTTTATTGACTTTGTTCGTGTTGCTTGTCATCCTGACAGAATTCAAGATACTCTTAATATCGCTGAATTCTTATATGAACGAAATTATAAAGTTTTTGTACAATTAATGGACATTTCCAATGTAGGTGCAGATGGTTATATAAATTTGTATAGCTGGGATAAAAAAAGTATCCTTGAAAGTTTATATTTTGCAGATAGTTACGGAACAATTACTCCTGATGAAACTGAAAAATATTTCAATAAATTAAAAATATTAGGATTTGAAAAAATAAGCTTTCATGGTCATAATAATTCCGGATTTGCATTACAAAACAGCTTGAAGGCTGCAGAATTGGGTGCATATTCCATAGATGTAACCCAAGATGGTATTGGTCGTTGCGGCGGTAATCTTGATTTTAAATATCTAGATATTGTAAATCGTTTTTAAAAATTTAGACTATTTTGGAGATTTAAAACTAATTTTAAGACCGAATATTCTTAATATTTTATGATTGCCTTTAGTAGAGTCATATATAGAAAAAATATTTTTAAGAAAACTATTATTTTCTGCTCCTCTTAAGTAATCATGCCCGCCATATTGAGGTTTTGTCTTATCTACAGAAAGTATTTTTATATCTTTGCTAAACTCATTCGGTTTGTTCCATTTACTTCTTTTTTTTGATGTTTCCGGATACAAATAATTAACCGGCATAATAAGAGGGTTTTTATCTAATAAATACTTATTTAAATGACTTTCATCATGCCATAATGCAATTACATTATTATCCAAATCAGTGTGAACATTTTCGCTGCATTTTTTACACATATCTAAATAATTTTTACTTATTCCTCCATTCAGTGCTCCGGTGGCATAATGACTTCCTTCTCCAAAAGGTATATAAGCTGTTGAAAGTGGATTTCTGTCATATGTATAGTCATCCGGATTTTTATCATAAAATGCATGATGCGATGCGGTGGCAAGTCCATCGTGTGCTTCATCCGGTAGTATTTCTTCATTTACATCAGATAAAAATTTTGTATTTGCATTAAAAAAGAAAATATAATCGTAATCTATTAATTCTTTTTCCAGTGTTAAAAACATATCAAAACGCATCATTGTGTCATAAGGCCAACCTAATTTTTTTTGATAAATCTTTCTTATATTTTCTTTGTCTTTAATATTTTCATCATCAGTAAAAACAAAATATGTTTTTTCATGTTTCTTTAGAAAATAATTTTCACAAGATGTATAGAAATCATCCCAAAATATACTATATCTACCGGTTGCAATATATAAAACAGCTATTTTCATTTAGTCTTCTCCCTGTATAATTTTCTCTAATATTGAGTTCTTTTTGCATTTTGAATAATATTTTAATTTATGCATAAAACTTGATTTTTTTATTTTATTCCATAATTGTTCGGAGTATTTATTATTTCTGTATACCTGCAATAAATGTGGCAACGTATCACTAATAATTTCACAATTTAAATTTTTATATTCCGGAGTATTTATCAATTCATTAAATAATATTTGAAATAAATAGTAATATTGGAAAAAATCTTCATCTTTCCAATACTGGGTAAGTATATCTTTCAATGCGTTTATTAATAAGTTTTGAGGTTTTGATATCATAAAGCTATTCAAAGAATTAACTTTAAAATCTTTCGTAAAGCCAAAATATCTATAATCCTGTTTTACCCAAAACTCAGGATTTGTTTCATTTAAATCCCGTTGAAACATAAAAAAATCTTTATTTGATAAATTGTTTGGAATAGGTTCTGTTAGGTAAATTGTTGAATCAATCCAAATTCCACCATAAGCAGACAACAAATAAAGCCTTATTATATCAGAAAAAAATGCTCTTTTAAAACTATTATTTTCTTTAAACTTTTTATAAATAAAATCAGGAATATCTATATACTCATCAATAGTATCATCTGTTAATCTAATAACTATATAATCATTTTTATATCTGTCTACAGATTTATAACATACCTTAACTACTTCAGGCAGATTTTCAAAGCCTTGTCCCCAATATTGCCATATGATTTTATCTGTTTTTAAATCTTTTTTCGTTTTAACTTCTATTTTCGGAATATAATTATTCAAATACTTATTTATATAATTATGTATCAAATAATCAGCAACATCATTTTGTTTATGAAGAATAATTTTAATTCTATCAGCTTTTGTAAAATTAGAAATAGTTATTTTTAAGCCCAAAATGTTAAATATATAGTGGAGACCCTCTTCATCTTTACTAATAAAAGATTTTTTCGCTTTCTCATCCGATACTATTAATCCCATATTAAACTCTTTCCCTTATTTCAAAATAAAATTTTTATCCGTAGACAAACTTATATTATCACAAACAAAACAGGGGGGTTAAATATTGTAAATCGTTTTTAAAACATATAAGTCATTTTCTGATGGTTGAACGATATTTTTTTGATGAGGTACGAACATTAAATCATCTATATCTATCCCATGTCCTAATCCAAGAGAGTGTCCGAGTTCATGCATTATTACAAAAAATATACTTTCATCAGTAGTGTTTTTACCTGAAAATTCGTTTTGCAAACCAATATCAATAGAAATTTTACGAAATTCACCATTAATAATTGAAGGATACTTGCACATTCCTTCAAAGACTCTTCCGACTTTTGTCCAATGAATAACAATATCTGCACCGGCTGCATTTGTTATCAAATTAAATTGTACATTAATACAACATTGTTTTAAGGTTTTGTTCCAGAGAGAAATTGCTCGTTCTATCTCGGAATAGTAAAAGTTTTTATTAGTAATTGGAGCAGAAATAGGGGTTATAAAAATATTAACAATACTTTTATTCCATTTGCATAGTTTGCCGTTCAATTTAGATTTTTCAATATATTGATTTATGTTTGGTGAAATTCCCATAATATAAGTATAGCAAAAGAATATTTTATAATAAATTATTTTTCAGGAACTTTTATGGAAATAGATTTGCTGATTATTTGAAGATATAATATCAAGCTAAAATCTTAAAAACTCCCGGAGATGGATTTCAGCTCAGCAGTTGGCGAGAAGCACGAGCCTTACTGATGAGGGTACCCTTCGAGGGTAAAACCACGAAAGTTTTGAGTTATACGAAAAACTTTCTGTGTTCGAAGACTCTCCATACTAAGAAAGACACCTAAAAGTGTCTTTAAATTCTCCCGGAGATGGATTCGAACCACCGTTAAAAGAGCCAGAATCTTTCGTCCTGCCACTAGACGATCCGGGATTGTTAATAACTTTATGATAGCACTCCAATATATGAAAAACAAGCCCTGATTTAGAGAACTTATATACAACTTTACACTGAAATTTGCCAAAACTGTCACCCTGAACTTGTTTCAGGGTCTAACATCCATGAGATTCCGAAACAATTTCGGAATGACATTATGTCTACGTTTAGAACATATTTGGTGTAAACATGTATATAAATCCTTGCTTTAGATTATTCTTCAATAATTTTTTCTAAATGTGTTTCTATAATTGCTGTGTTAATTGCATCAGTTTCTTCATTAAACAAAGCATCCTGACCAATTTGGGATATAATTTCAAGCGAGCGAACCTGATTATAAACTTTTTCGCTCGGAATTACTAAAAACAATTTGATTTTTTGAGCCTGTAATCTGACAATAATATCTTCCAGAGCGAAAATTGCAGACATATCCAGTTCGGAATTTGAAGAATAATTTAATATGATATATTCAGTTTCCAGCATTTCATCAAAATGAGATACAATCTGTGTGATTGAACCAAAGAAAAATTGTCCGTCTATATGTAAAATTCTTATTTTATAATGAGATTCTCTTTCTACTTTCGTTTCCAGTGACGTATATGCTGCCGGATTGTATATATTAGTTCTGATATTAGTGTTATCTGCAATTCTTTTTGCGTATAAAAGTGCTGCTAGAACTATTCCTGTTCCCAGTGCAAATATAAGATTGTAAAACACTGTCAACCCAAGTACTGTTAATAAAACATACAAATCATCTTTAGGGGCATATTTTAAGACCTTTAAAACTTTAATGTCAAGAATATCATAACCTATTTTTATTAGGATAGCTGAAAGGACACATATTGGGATTTGGGTAATGAATCCTGTGAACTTAAATAATACAAGAGTCATTATTAAAGACGAAATAATTGCCGATGTTCGTGTAAGAGCTCCTGCTTTAACTGCCGCAACACTTCGCATAGTTGCCGCTGTTCCATACATTGAACCTGTAATAGCACAAAATAAATTACCTATCCCTTGAGATGCAACAAGGCGTTTTGAGTTATGTTTTACCTTAACAAGAGAATCCATTATTATACCTGTAAGTAAACCTTCACTTGTTGCAATAAATGCCAGTGTTAACGCAATTGGGATATCTCTGGTGAAGTTTTCCATTGTAAAGTGAGGGAAATATGCATGAGGCAAGTTGAAGGTTACACCTGAAACTCTTTCTACATCCAATCCGAAATAATATGCACAAGCGGTCATTATTATTAACGCTAATAACTGTGAAGGAATATATTTAGTAATAACTTTTGGTGTGAAAAATAATAATACCAGTGTTCCTATACCTAGAATTAAAGCTTGATAATTTATGTGTGTAAATAAATGCGGATATGATAATATGGCTTTTAGTGTTGAAGAATAAGTTATACCTCCAAGTAATGGTGATAATTGTAAAATAATAATAATAAGTCCAATACCTGTCAAAAATCCGGAAATTACCGGATATGGAACATATTTTATCATTTTAGGAATATCAGTAATTGATATAACAAGTTGGAAAATTGCTGCCATTATCAAAATCGGAATAACATTGGCAAGATTTCCGTTAACGCTGCTTATGACAAGAGCTACAATAATTGCAGTCGGACCTGTCGGACCGGATATTATAGGCAAATTACAGCCTAAAATTCCTGCAATAAATGATAAAATAATTGCTCCCCAGATACCTGCAGATGCTCCCATTCCCGAAGCAACTCCAAAAGCCAGAGCTTGTGGAAATGCAATTATTGTAGCTATAATTGCTCCAAATAAATCCCCTTTTATTGTTGATAAATATTTTTTGTTTTTCACTCAGAACCTGTATATTTAATAAAGTACTGATTGTAATTTTATCATAAAAATATTTATTTTGATTCATTATTCTTTTTAAATAACAATAATAGCGGAATTAGTAAAAAGCATAAAACACCGAATATTCTGAAAGAATCCATAAATGCCCAAAGGCTGGATTGTTTTAATAGTGTTCCATATTGTGAATATTCAGCCATGTGTTTCGCAACGGTAATATGTGCATACTGTGAAAGTGCTGCTGTTGTTGTTTGAACTCTTTCAACAAATATCGGATTTAGATCGTTTAGTTTTCCAACCATCATGAATTGATGCATTTGTCCGAATCTTGTAATCATTGTAGCAACAAGTGAAGTACCAATAGCACTTCCAATGTTTTTTAACAAGTTTTGAAGACCTGTCGCATTTGTCATTTGAACATTAGACATTGTTTCCATAGATAAGTTAATTATAGGTACAAAAGAAAGTCCCATTCCCAGTCCCATAATAAAGTTTGGAATCATAATATTAATATTTGATATTTGTAAATTTAAAAATCCTAGTATTATACCTGCAACCCCAAGTAAAAATAATCCAACTCCGGTCAAAGCTCTTTTATCGACTTTATCCGCAATTATTGCACAAATAACCGTTGCGGTCATACACCCTACTCCGCGAGGCATCATTGAAAAACCGCTTAAAAATGCAGTATATCCCATCATACTTTGTAAAAATTGCGGAAGAATTGCAAGTGATGCATATAGAACAGCTTGCATAATTACTTGTATAAATGTCCCAATAATAAAATTTCTATCTTTAAATACGCTTAAGTCAACAAGAGTATTTTTTCTTACTATTTGTGAAATAAAGAAACATATACCTGAAACACAAGACACTCCGAATAACCAACAAATCCAAGTTGCATTAAACCAATCGGCATTATTACCTTTATCGAAAAATACTTGTAGGCATAATAACCAAACCGCAAGAAAGAAAAATCCAACACCATCAATCTTTACACCTTTTTGACGATGAGAATAAGGTGGATTGAATAAAAGTTTTTGAGATAAAATTGCAGCGAGACATCCAAATGGAACATTTATATAAAAAATCCACGGCCAAGTCCAGTTATCCGTAATCCAGCCGCCTAAAACAGGACCTACAATTGGGGCAACAATAATACCCATACCAAAAATAGCCATTGCGGTTCCGCGTTTTTCTTTAGGAAAACTTTCCATCATAATAGCTTGAGAAATAGGCAAAATTCCACCGCCGCCTGCACCTTGCAAAATTCTGAACAGAACCATTTGACCAAGGTTTTGTGCCATTCCGCAAAGCATAGAAGCAAGTGTAAACAGTAATATACTAATTACAAAAAAGTTTTTTCGGCCAAAAAGTTTACTAAAAAAATCTACTGATGGAATAATAACCCCACTTGCAATTAAGTAACTTGTTAAAATCCACATACTCTCATCACGTGTAGCCGAAAAACTTCCTGCCATATGCGGCAAAGCTACATTCGCAATTGTCCCGTCCAGTACATAGATAAATACTGCAAGCATTGTTGGGATTGCTGAAATCCATGGGTTATCGGGCAAATATTTGCTATCATCATCGGGTTGTATAATGTTTTCTTTTTCCATAATATTATTTCTCTACTTTATTTGTCTCTCCTTTTAATAAAAACATAAACGGAATTAAAACAAAACAGGCAACTGCAAAAACTTTAAAAGTTGTCATATATGCACATAATGTAGATTGCTGAATAAGTTGATTATATAACATTTTACCTGCAAGATTAGCAGAACTTATCATATCTCCTGCCTGATGAATAAATGAACTTGTATACATTTGAAATCGTTCTGAAAATGCAGGATTTAATTCTGTCATATTTTTAACAAGTCCGTTTTGATGAACCTGTGAAAATCGTGAAATCATTGTAGCAACAAGAGAAGTTCCAACAGCACCGCCGATAGTTTTTAAAAGATTTTGCAAACCTGATGCGTTTGTCATCTGGTCATTCCTCAAAGTTATACAAGATAATGTAGTAATCGGCATAAATGAAAATACAAGTCCCATTCCAAATATAAAGTTAGGAATTGCAATATTCATAGGATTTATTTGTAAGTTCAACAATCCAAGCATCCAACCTCCGGCAGCCAGACAGGTTAAACCCACCAAGCCATAATTACGATAACTTATACGTCCACCTACACAACCAAAAATTACAGACGCTGTAAGCGAACCTAAACCTCTAGGTGCAATTGCCAATCCGCTTAAAAATGAGTCATAACCCATTAAGTATTGAAGCATTTGAGGTAAAATTGCCAGTGAGGCAAGTAATACGGCATTAACTAGAATCAACATACCGGTTCCGAAAAGATAATTTCTATCCTTTAATACATCAAGTTTTACTAAAGTATTCTGTCCCTTGATTTGTGAATAAAAGAACAGTATTGCACCGATTAATGCTACTGCTGATAATTTACAAATCCACGGAGCATTAAACCAATCAGCATCATTACCTTTATCAAACACAATCTGCAAAGGAATTAACCAAACACAAAGCCATAAAAATCCGAATTTATCAAGATGCGTATTTGCCTGTCTTTTTGCATACGGAGGATCTTCCAGAAATTTTTTAGCTAAAAGAATACAAAGAAATCCAACAGGGATATTAATAAAGAAAATATACGGCCAAGACCAGTTTTCAGTAATCCAGCCACCTACAATTGGACCTAAAATAGGGGCGACTACAACAACCATACCAAAAACAGCCATTGCTTTATTTCTTTCTTCGCCGGAAAAACTTTCCATAGTAACAGCCTGAGCCATCGGCATTAAGCAGCCTCCGCCAAAACCCTGCATTGCACGTGCCAGTACTATCATTCCAATAGAATTTGAAATTCCGCACAAGAATGAAGCCAATGTAAAAATGAAAACAGCCAGCATAAACAGGTTTTTACGTCCTAAAAATCTACACAAAAAATCAATCATAGGAATAACAATACTGCTCGCCATTAAATAACTTGTCAAAACCCATATAGATTCCTGAGAACTAACCGAATATGAACCGGCAATATGTGGCAATGCAACATTGGCAACTGTTTCATCTAATGCATACATAAATGTTGCAATCATTACAGGTAGTATCATAAACCATGGATTAACAGAGGGTTTCCATTCTTGTATTTGTTCTGACATTTTAAATACCTTCTAAAAAAGAGGAGTGAAAAACCACTCCTTTTTTAACTATTTAACTTTAACTTTTGGAACTACTGACATTCCCGGAACTATGTTGTATTCATTTGGATTTATATTTTCAGTAAATACAATTTTTACAGGAATTCTTTGTACAATTTTTACAAACGAGCCTACAGCATTTTCAGGTGGGAATAAACTTGATTTAGCCCCTGATGCTCTTTGAATACTGTCAATTTTCCCTTTGAATTTTTTATTTGGATATGTATCAATTTTAATTTCAACAGGTTGACCCGGTTTCATATTTGTTAATTGGTTTTCTTTGAAATTTGCAACAATCCAAACTTCTTCAGGTACAAGAGTAAATAATGGAGCTCCTGCTGTTACATACATTCCTTTTTCAACTCTTCTGGATGAAACTGTTCCAGCTTGTGGTGCATAGATTTTTGTGTAAGATAGGTCAAGTGCAGCTTTATCTTTTGCAGCTTTTGCTGTTCTTAAGTTTGCATCGGCAACGGTTTTACCGTTTTCTGAAAATAAAGCCTGATTTGCCTGGGTTAAACTAGCTTGAGCATCATCATATTTGACTTGAGCCGCATCAAAAGTTTGTTTTGAAACTGCACCTTGTTCATAAAGTTTTCTATATCTTTCTAAATCTTTTTTGGCAAGGGCAATATTAGATTCTGCAGCTACAAGATTAGCTTTAGCATTTGATTGATCTAATTTAATTTTTTCATAAGTAGAATCTGCTTGTTCTAATTTGATTTTGTAATCGTCAGCATCAATAACTGCAACTAAATCGCCTTCATTTACGTGTTGGTTATCTTTTACGTAAACTTCTGCTATTTGTCCTGATACACGAGGAGCAACATTCACTGTTGTTGTTTCAACGTAGGCATCATCTGTTGATTGGTATTGCATTTCATGAGCAATATAAAATCCTGAAAGAATTGCTGCAATAGCAACAATACCTATAGCTATTTTTCTTTTTCTTCCTTTTGGTTTTTTGTTTTGTGTTTCTTCAATAACTTCTTGTTCTTGAATTTTCTCTTCCATGTTTTAACCTCTTATATTTTCATTTCTACTTGTAGTTCTAAACTTTCTCTAAATTTTATAATTAAACTTCTTAATAAATCTTTATCTTCATCTGAGAATATTTTAGGGATATTACTGATATATTCTCTTAGTTTTGCGGAGGTTTCTTCCGTCACTCTAATTCCTTCTGATGTTATCTTCATTCTACGTACAAGTCTGTTATTTTTTGTGTCAGCAAAGCGTTTAATGTATCCTTTTGATTCAAGAGAATCTAAAATTCTTCCGGTATTTGGCCTATCCTTCAAAATCATTTTTGCAAGTTCTCTTTGACAAATATTATTATTTAACATAATAACATCCAAGGCATAAAATTCATCAGGTGTTACTGGCATATTTAATTTTTGAAAAACTTGAGCACCTAAAAAACGGCAATACTTTGCAGTTTGCTCGAATTGATAAAATATTGAATCTGTGTAGTGCTGATATTTATACATCTTATGGTTTAGAATTTTCTCTATGTTGTAAAAATTATGTGTTGCATTTGCAACAATATTATGTTATCATACTGATATATAAAATGCAAGTAGATATTTTTAAGAGGATATAAAACATTGAAAAAGAGTATAGCTACATTATTATTGGCAAGTTTTATTTTGACAAATATTTCTCCTGCAGCATGTCTTGCTATAGGAAACAAAGATATAAAAGAACCTAAAAAAGTTTCAATAACAAAAACTCATAAGCAAAGAGCAAAAAGCGATGTTTTCAAATATGAATATATTAACTATGATTGGTGGAAAAATTTCAATGATGATATTTTGAACGGTTATATTGATACCGCAATAAAAAACAATTACGATTTAAAAATGGCAACTATTGCTGTTGATGAATATTATCAAGCAGTAAAAATTCAATTTGCAAATGAACTTCCATCAGCTAATCTTGGGGCGGGTGCCGGTTATTCAAAAATGCCGTATTCATCAAGCTCTGACTGGGGATTTTCAGTTCCGGCTTTTGCCAGTTATGAATTGGATTTATTCCTGAAAAACAGAGATAAAACAAAAGCTTCTAAGAAAGATTACGAAGCTTCTTTGCAAGACGAGCGTGCCGCATATATTTCAATTGCATCTGCTGTTGGAACTACTTATTTTAATATTGTTAAATTGGATAAAATGATTGCTTTGCAAGAAGAAATCGTTCAGGATAGAAAAACAATTTACGATTTAATGTTAGCAAGAAATAAAGAAGGTTTAACTTCTACAGCTGATACTGTAAAAGCAAATAAATCATATATTGCAGGTAATACAGATTTAACAGAATATAAAAAGCAAAGAACAAAATTATTAAATCAATTATGTGTATTGCTTGGTGAAAATCCGAATAAAGCTGAATCTTTAACTAGAACAAGTTTTGACGATATTCATTTTTCCGGTAATATTCCATCTGAAATTTCGTCAGAAGTTATTGTAACACGACCTGATTACATCAGAGCAGAAAAAATGGTTGAAAAAGCAGGTATAAATGTCAGGGTTGCTAAAAAAGAATTTTTACCATCAGTTAATCTTATGGGGGTTGCGTTTTTCTTAGCCAACGATTTAGGAAGTGTATTTACTACTAAAAATGCACTGGCAATGCTTGGCGGCGGGCTTAATCTTCCAATATTTACAGGCGGCAGAAGAGTTGCTAATCTTAGAATGAAAAAAGATGAATATGAAAGAATTTTAAATAATTATAGAAAAACAAATCTTACTGCAATTCAAGAAGTAAATGATGCAATGGTTTCAATAAAACTTGATCATCAAAAATTTACAGATACCGAGAAACAAGCAAAACTTGAAAGACAAGATTTTGGTTACAGCACTCAGAAATATAATCAAGGAACAATTTCTAAACTTGATTTAATTCAAGTAAAAGAAAATGTTTTATTTACAGATAAGCAAGTTGTAAACGATAAAATTAACTGCCTTGTTGATTACATTGGATTGTACAAAGCGGTTGGAACACAGTTATAAATACACTAAATCTTAATCATATTTTTACTTACTAAAAGCCTGTACGAATAATGTACGGGCTTCTCATTATAATAAAAAGAACCCTGAATTTATCAGAGTTCTTTTTATTTTCCCACTACACTATTTCAACTTATTTTACATTTGGACTTTCGTATTCGATCCCCATTTCCTTTAATGTTTTAATAAAATTTTGGGCACAAATACGTTGAGCTTCAGGTGGAACAATTCTCAAAATTTCTACCGTTCTGGAGATAACAGGATCTTTATCATACCAACGATTATTTGCATTTACAGGCTTAACCATAGCATAAAATTTATCAATTGTTTCTTTTGAAACTTTTTCTTCAATTTTTTGCAAAAATATTTCTGCTTGAGCTCTTAATTCAGTTTGATAATTTCTCAAAAGCTCAATTACTTCTAATAATAATGGGTCATGATCGTACCAACGTTTATAAGTAGGACTCATTATGTGTACCCTCCGTTAGGTTTGATGGGAAATCTTCGTTTTTACGTTCTATTTTCCCTCCTAACAATCTTATCTTACTTTCGAAATTTTCGTATCCTCTATCTATATGATGTAGTTTTTCAACGACAGAATTTCCGTCAGCCATTAACGCTGCTACAACTAAAGATGCACCGGCTCTCAAATCACTTGCTGTTAAGATAGCTCCGGAAAGTTTTTTAACACCTTTAATAATTGCGTGGTTTCTGTCTTGGTGAATATCTGCACCCATTCTATTCAAATCAGGAACCTGCATAAATCTGTTTTCGTACAAACTTTCTGTAATAATACCAACACCATTTGCTGTGGTCAAAAGGGTCATAGCCATTGACTGTAAGTCTGTCGGGAAGCCCGGATATGGCTGAGTTACAAAATTTATAGAGTTCAATCTGTTTTTACAGCTTACTTCCATTGATGTCGGGTCAAGAAGTTTTATATTTGCCCCCATCTTTAACAATTTATCGGTAAAGAATGTCAAGTGTGCAGGATATATATTTTTTATAATACCTTTTCCTTTAGTTGCAATGATTGCTGTCATAAATGTTCCGGCTTCAATTCTGTCCGGAATTGTTGTATATTCAATCGGATGTAAATCAGATTGTTTTACACCGTTAATAATAATTTCAGAAGTTCCGGCACCTGAAATATCAGCTCCCATAGTATTTAAGAAGTTTGCAAGATCAACGATTTCAGGTTCTTGTGCTGCGTTTTGAATTCTTGTTGAGCCTTCTGCTAAAACTGATGCCAACATAATATTTTCAGTTGCACCTACAGAAGGGATATCCAAATATACATCTGAACCTACAAGTTTACTTGCTTTAGCGTGTACATAACCGCTTTCAATTTTGATTTTAGCACCAAGAGCTTCAAGTCCGCGAATGTGGAAATCAACTCTTCTTTCTCCGATAGCACATCCGCCAGGTAAAGCAACTCGAGCTTCACGACAACGTGAAACTAATGCACCTAAAACAATAAAAGATGCTCTCATTTTACTTACTAATTCATAACTTGCAGTTATATTAGTAATATCAGTAGCATCTATTGTTAATGATTTTTCTTCTTTATTATAACTTGTTTTTGCACCTAATTGAGCGATAACGCTAAGCATAATCTCAACATCTGTTAAATCAGGAACATTATAAATTTTTGATTCGCCTTTAGCCAGAATTGCAGCCGCCATAAGTTTTAATACTGAATTCTTAGCTCCGCCTATTTGTACTTCACCTTTTAGTGGGGTTCCGCCTTTTATATAAAATCTTTCTACCAACTTAGCCTCCGAAAGAAATCTTCATCATATCTTCACTATATATAATAATACAATCACTTTATTTTGTTGTAAATAAATTAAATTATGTAAAGATTGTATATACTTGCAATGAAATATTATTCTTAATATTTAAATAATATTACCATACAACTTTTTCAATCAATTCTATTTCGTATCCGTCAGGATCTTGAACAAATGCGATTTTTGTTCCTTTTCCGTTTAAATCAAATGGTTCATATAGGTATTCATATCCCAATGAATGAAGTTTTTCCGTGAATTTATCCAGAGACTCGACAGAAAATGCAAAATGTCCGAAACCTTGACCTAAATTATAGCCAAGTTCAGGAGTTTCATCATTATAAGTTAGCTCTAATTGAGTTGTTCCTTCTTCATCGTTTAAGAAATAAAGCCAGCAATCATCAAGGCGTTTCTTCTTGTCTAATTTCATATTCAGAAGTTCTGTATAAAATTTCAAACTTGCTTCTATATCTTTAACTCTAATCATTGTATGTAATAATTTCATATAAATTCTCCTTATTTGAAAAGATTATATCATAAAACAAAAGACCGGTTTTTCCGGTCTTCAAAATATGCTTTTATTATGTAAGTTTATTTTACATCGTCTTTAATAACAATTAAATTATTCACAATTTTCATAGCACAAGTTGGAAGAACAACATGTTCTAAGCCATCAGCAATACCAATAATTTTTCCGGCACCAAGAACTACTTCTTCACCTTTGTACATAAATTTGTAATCTGAATTTCTGTCTGAACGAATAGTAACTTTTTCTGTCATAATACTTTGTTTACCCCTTAAATACTGGTTACAGTTTGGTATTATACAGTAAATTTTTGAAAAAATCAAGATATTATTAGTATTTTATCAGGCAGATTTTATATTTTAGAAATCTAAATTGAAATAGGATTTTTTCATTTTTGAGCAGAGGTAATGCTGCCTCCGGTTCATTTTTTCGTTTGCTGAATTTTGCAATTCTATAGTTTCCAACTGAAAAAATAATCGTTCTTTTATATGCATCAAGCCATGAACCGTTAAAATGATGAATTGAATAGTTTTGTTTATTATTTTGAGGAACACAAAAATAATATGACGGGTATATTATACATTCATCTGTCAATTTAATAGTTTCATTGGGATTGTAAGGAGACGAAATATTGAAATTCTTTTCAAAATATTTAGTTATTCGTGCAGTGTTTGTTGTTTGATTACAAACCCCATTTTTTATAAATGGAATATTTTTATATTCATCTAATAAATCACAAATAATTTTTTGATCTCTTTCGGCACCCATAATTGCAGTAATGGGAGAGTATACACCATGATAATCTTCAAAACCGCTGAAAAATTGCAAATTTAAAAATTTGTCCAACGAATTTGTGATTTCTAAATCTGTATCAAAATATAATCCACCATAATGTTTTAGGGCATGCAATCTTATATAATCAGATACAAATGCCCATTTTTTATTCTCAAAAGCCTGTTGTAAATATAAATTATCAAAGTCTTTTATTTTATCATTACCCCATTCGATAATTTCGTAATCGGGACAAAACTTTTTCCAACTATCAATACATTTTAAAACCAAATCTGACTTAGGTTTGTCTCCAACCCATACGTAGTGAATTATTTTTGGAATCATTCTATTTCTCCCTTACCACTCTATACAATTTAATAAAATATTTTTTTGTTTATTTTCTTTTTTTATTGTTTTTAAAATTGTTAGTCCAAATATTTTATATTTTTTTTCTTGTTTTTTGTGAGAAATATTTATATTATATTTTGAAATAAAATTACTTATAAAAGTTTTTGCCTCAACGCTATCTCTTAATAACTTTTCATTATTTTTTGTCTTTTTTACAATTGAATTTGAATGCCTGCGGTAATGGTAAAATATTTCTGGAACAGTAATCAGCTTGTCAGATTTCAAAAAAGCCAAAGGGGTAAAATACTGATCTTCATAATATTTTCCAACAGGGAATTTTAAGTTATGTTCTTTTATTTTTGCAGTTTTATAAATTTTATTCCAAACATACGAACAATCAGGTGTGTCAGAGAGTTTAAATTTCGAATTTAAATTATCAGAGATTTGAGAATTTATAAATTTCAAATCATAAATGTTTTGTTGTTTATAATGCCGTATTATTCCTGCAACAGCAATATCACATTGATTATTAACAGCTTCATTATATAAATTTTCATAAAAATTGGTATCAACCCAGTCGTCAGAATCTACAAATCCGATATATTCTCCTGTTGCTGCATCTATTCCTGTATTTCGTGCCGCAGATAATCCTGCATTTTTTTGATTAATTATAATAACTCTTGAGTCTGATATTGCATAATCTGTCAAAATTTCGAGTGAATTATCAGTAGAACCGTCATTTACGCATATAATTTCAATATCTTTTAATGTTTGGTTAATAATACTATCTAAGCATTTTGCAAGATATTTTTCTACATTGTACACTGGTATAATTATTGAAACTTTAATCTTATCCATTCTATTCACCTTTATTATATTTGTTTACATTACTTTGTGAATTTGAAATGAACTTATCCGGTTAGGTATATCCACAATCGTAATTTAAAATTTTTCTATATTAAAAATAGAATTTATGGTCGATATTCTATTTTTATATATGATTAATTACATTAAATATAGATTTATGTCAATATAGACTATAAATTATATAGTTTTAATTTTTGTCAGCATAAATTAAACTCTTTAAAAAGAGGTATTATGAATCTGAAAAAACTATTAGGCTTGAGAATAAAAGAGCTGAGAACACATTGCAAAATGACACAATCACAACTCGCTGAACAGGTTTCTATTGATCCGAAACATCAAAGTTGTATTGAAAATGGCAGAAATTTTCCATCCTCTGATCTTTTAGATAAATATGCAGTAGTTTTTAATATGGATATTTGTGAGTTATTGAAGTTGGAACATCAACAACCCAGAATGTTTCTTGAAGAAAAATTGCATAATATTATTGCAAATAGTTCAGATGAAGAGTTCAAAACTATTTACAAATTAGTTACATCGCTTTATGAGTAACTTAAATTTCAATCATTTTTGTGCAATTTGCTCTGTCTACAGTTATTTGTTTACCAAGTTCAAGATTTTTTATTGAAATTTGATTTTTAAGAATTTCATCTTCTCCGAGTATAAATGCATATTTTGCAACTTTAGAAGCTTTTTCCAATTGTTTTGTAAATTTCTTATTAGCTAAATCAAATTCAACATTTAATCCTTGACTTCTTAGTTCTTCAGCAAGAACAAATGCATCTACCGGGTAATTCGAAACGATGTAACCATCCAATTTTTTTGTTTCTTTAGCCGGCAATAATGAAATTAATCTTTCCATTCCCATTGCAAATCCAACTGCAGGAGTAGGTTCTCCGCCAAGCTGTCCGACTAATCCATCATATCTTCCGCCTCCGCATACTGCATTTTGAGAACCAAGATTGTTGGATTTGATTTCAAAAACTGTACGGTTATAATAATCTAAACCTCTTACAAGAAGTTTGTTCTCATTATATTTTACACCCATTTTATCCAGATATAATTTTAATTCTGAATAATGATGAGCACAATCTTCGCATATAAAATCAGAATTGATAACTTCTTGAATTTCCGGTTTCTCAAAAATCTTTTTACAATCTTCAACTTTACAATCTAATAGTCTTAAAGGATTTTTTTCATATCTGTTTTGGCAGTCTTCACATAATTCGTTAAAATAAGGCTTTAAAACTGCTTTTAGTTTAGATTTAAATTCGTCACGGCATTTTGGACATCCTAAAGAATTTAATTCTACTTCCAAATCATTAAGTCCGAGTGCTTTTAAGTAATTAACAGCCATAAGGATAACTTCCGCATCCGCAGTAGCATCTTTAATTCCAAACATTTCGACACCAACTTGATGGAATTGTCTTTGTCTTCCTGCCTGTGGTCTTTCATAACGGAACATCGGACCTTTGTACCATAGTTTTACAGGAGAAGACAGTCTGGACATACCGTTTTCGATATATGAACGAACTACTCCTGCTGTATTTTCAGGTCTTAATGTAATTGAACGGTCACTTTTTTCAAATGTGTACATTTCTTTATTAACAATATCTGTTGTATCACCAACACCACGTGAAAAAAGTTCAGTAACTTCAATTATCGGGGTTCTGATTTCTTTAAATCCATATTTAGAAAAAACTTGATTTGCTTTTTCTTCCAGTAAATGCCACATATCAATATCTTGCGGCAAAATATCTTTTGTTCCTTTTAATACTTTAATAATGTTAGCCATAAAAAAATTATAGTATTTAAAGGTATAAAGTCAAACTTCATAAATTATTAACTCCAACTTAGCAAAAAATTTTTTCCCCGGATTTAAAACTTATATAAGGAAAAAAATTATGCAAATAAATAATAGAAATAACAATAGAAATATTAAATTTTCAGCAATTTACAGATTACCTCATACAAATAGTAAAGTTATCAAAGATTTTAAGGATTCTGTACTTCCGGTGCACTCACTATTAAAACAGGAGCCAGGTTATTGTTTTATAGGGCATAATCCGTATGAAGCAGCTTTTGTCGAAACTTTGGGAGAAGGTGCTAAAATGGAGAGTTGTTCGTATGAATGGCTTTTGTTAAATGCTAAAAATCATGGAATTAAATTACCGGATTTGAGAGATACAGATGGTTGGATTTTTACAGGCATGGAAGATTTAAATTCATTAAAGAAATTTATGTTTAGCAAAAAGTTAGATCTTATGGTTAAATTTAAACAAATTTTTAATAGAGAATCTATTGCCAATCGTCCTCTTCCGCCTCATCTTAATACATATAAAAGGCTAATTCATATGAATGAAATAAATTCTGAAAAATTTCAGACTGTTATTAAAGATAAGCAGATTACTACCGTACAAGATATTTCGGAATTATTACAAAAAATGGTTGAAGAAATTTTTTAAATATAACTAAAAAAGAAGAAAGGGGCTCTTCGCCCCTTTCCATTCTAAATGAACATAAAGTCAGTATTTTTAACTGATATATTATATAAAACAAGCAATTTTTGATAATTTCATTGGCAATAATTTTTGTTACATATCTTTTCAATAATTTTATGTAATAATTATTTATTCTGTTAATGTTGAACATTTGCGTTGAGGGATTAATGCTTTTGCCCCATTATCTTCATAAGCCTTAACCCAACGATGCAATGTACCGATTGAAATGCTTCCTATATATTTATATATAGCAGGTAACAACATTCCCGAATTATACAAATCTAAAAATATGGACTCTGCCTCTTTTTTAGTTTTATACCTCTTTTGAATATTATTTAGTGCAACAACAATATCTGCCCTTTCTAAAGATGTCATTTTTGCACTCTCTGAAACAAATGTCGGTCTTTGATTATTCATCGGAACAAGTGCCGTTGATTTAATTTCTTCATCTTCAAGTTTTTCTTGGATTTCAATTTCTAAACTTGAATACAATATTTCATAAGAAAAGCCGCCATTAACAGAGATTTTCCTTGCTTGATATTTCCCATTATTAATTGCCATTCTTATTGAGCGAGTTCTTTTTAATCCTTTGGCTTCCGCCACCTTATTTATATTAATATATATGTCTTTCATGGTACGAAACACCTTACCTCTAAAGACAAAGCATTGGAACATCATTTCCGACCATTGTGTTGTTTTGTGTCTTTGAAAATTTAAAATTATTTTGTTTGAAAAAATAAAATAATTTTTAAAACCGAACAATTAATTTTATTCCTACCTTAATAAAAAATCTTCCGACCTTAGAAAAAATTTAATTTAAAAATCTTAGTTTTTTTATTTCGCCCAACCCACGAATAATAATCTCAAGTGTACAAAATCCCGAAAAGGAGCAAAACGACTAAAACCCTTGCGTGGACAGAATTAGGACACTAAAAGGAACTTATCGGACTTGTAGGCTCAAAAAATGGACTTTTCGGACTGTGGAAATGATTATTCGTAGGTTGCTTCCTACCCCAAATATGCCGACACACAGGCGATTATGCCGAAAATAATCGTTTTAACCGTACAAATACACTGAGGTGAAAAATTACAGTGAAAACGTACACTGGACATATAAAAAGCCGTTTTGTTATATCACAAAAACGGCTAATTCCAAAAAAATACTCCCCAGGCTGGACTCGAACCAGCAACCCTTCGATTAACAGTCGAATGCTCCGCCATTGAGCTACTGAGGATTATGTCTTTAGTTTATAACAAAAAAAATATATTGTAAAGTACTTTTTTAAAATTTTTTTTTGAGAATTGAGATTTGTGTTTTATATGTTATTATATCCATAAATTAATGGATATGTTTTAAGAAAGGAGCTTTATATGCCAAACCCTACTTTTGGAGATAGAATGTTAAAATCTTCTTCTGTTGATAGTTTAGAAACTCAACATGTAATGACAATAAACGGTACAATTTTAAAAACATGTGTTCTGGGTTTATTTACAGCCTTGACCTTTGTGTATTCATGGGGTCTTTTATTATCGGGATATGCTGATAAAGCTATATTGCTTTATCATGGCGGATTATTTGGAGGTTTAATTCTTGCATTAATTATTTGTTTTGCACCTAAAAATCAATCATTAATTATAACAACTCCATTGTATGCAATGTGTGAAGGTTTAATGCTGGGATATATTTCGGCTTTAATTAATAAAATTTATCCCGGAGTTGCTTCGCAGGCTGCTATTGGCACTATGTTTGCTTTATTCGGCATGTTCTTTTTATATAAAACAAAATTGGTTAGAGCTACTGAAACTTTTAAAATGGTTATTTTTAATTCTACGTTTGCAATTTTTTGTATTTACATGCTTCAGTTAATTTTAAGCTTTTTCCATATTTCTATTCCTGCAATTTTTTCTAATAGTCCTATCGGAATAGGCTTTAGTCTGGTTGTCGTAGCTGTTGCATCATTTAATTTAATAATTGATTTTGATAATATTGAAAAATTTTCAGGACAATTTAATAAAAATTACGAATGGTATTTTGGATTTTCTTTATTAGTTACAATTATTTGGATGTATATTGAAATACTCAATCTTTTAGCTAAAATTTCAAGTCGAAATAATTAGTAATAAATATATAGATATACTATTTTAAAAGACTGCCGGAGTGGCAGTCTTTTTATTATGTTGAGAAGTAGGTATTTGAAATTTATTCTCTTATCTAATACAAATGGAGGAGATTTTTTATAAAATGTTAAAGATATAAAATTTATAATCGACTCATTATGCATCCCTAGTATATTGGAGCTTCAAAATGTCAGAACAAGTTTTAATGCCAATGATTGGCACAAACAATATAGAAAATAAGGAAAAGGCTATAGATTCTCTTGAAAAAGCAAGACTTGCTCATGAGAAATATTTAATTGGTCAGAGAAATAACGATTTACAAGAGGCAATTGAACACTATGTAGATACGGTTAAGTATGACCCTACAATACCTGAAACTTATTACAGGTTAGCTACATTGATGTGGGAACAGGGGCAGATTAGTGTTAATACTGCAATAGAGCAATGTAAGACTGCAATTTCCTTGTCTCCTCACAATAAGGATGCTCACCTTTATACAGGTTATTTCATGCAATTAGCTCAAGATTATTCGTCTGCTGAAAAAGAATTTAAGTCAGCAATAAAGATGAGTCCTTTGACTTCAGGCAGACCAAGAATGATTTTGTCGCAGTCAATATTACAGAAAATCAATACGCAAAGCAGTTCATTTAAAGACTATGCAGGATTTTTGTATTATTTCATAACAGGAAGTGTTATGTTGGCATGGGATAGAGCTGCCATCAAAATGTTCTATAAAAACATGTCAAATGATGTTTCAATCTTTTCATATAATACAGTTGGAAGATTCTATGAAAACTGTAAGATGTATGATGCTGCAGAAAAATTATACAATGATGCTATAGTCAAAACTACACATAGTGAATATTATTACAATAAAATTGGTGATTTGGCATTAAAAAATAAAGATTTAGAAAAAACTGCAGAATGCTATAGAAAAGTATTAGAGGCAAATCCTATTAATCGTGAAGTGCTTGTAAAATTGGCTACAATTTTGCAAACATATTTTCCTGAAAATACGGAAGAAGCAATTGATTGTTATGAAAAATTATTAGAATTTGATATTGATACTGCTCAAATTTATTATGAATTAGGACATTTATATCTATCAAAAGAAGATAAATTGAATTCGTTAAGTGCATTTAAGCTTGCAGTAGAAAAAGATCCGGAAAATCCGTTCTTTAATAATTCTCTCGGTTATGCTTATGCAAAAGCTGAATTGTATGATGATGCAATTGAACATTATCAGAAAGCAATTTCAGTAAATCCTGATGCAGAATGGACATCAATTGTATGTCAGGCTTTAGGTTCAATTTATGCCGAAAATAAAGGCAACATGGAAGCTGCGGTTTCGACATACCAAGCAGGTATTATATTAGACCCGAAAAATTACGATTTGCATATTGCTCTTGGTGATATATATATGGCAGATTACGATTTAGATAAAGCAATACGGGCATATTGCGACGCAATTACCTTGAATCCGGATGAAGCCAGAGCTTATTCAAAAGTCGGAATTGCACTGTGGGAAAAAGACTATTTGGAAGAAGCTTTAGTTGCTTACCATAAAGCTATAGAATTGAATCCTGAGAATGAATATTCCCAAAATAATCTTGGAATATTATATCTGGATGGTTTGGCAGATGCAGAAGAAGCTCTTGAATATTTCGAAGAAGCTATTGCACTAAATCCGAATTATACTCTTGCATATTTTAATGCAGGAAGAGCAAGTCAGCAAATGGGCTTTACAAATGATGCCGCTAATTATTATCAGATGGCAATTGATTTGAATAAATTAACAGGCGAACTGGATGAAGATGATATTAGAAGCAGACTTCACAGTTTGTTTGAAATCTAAGGATATACATTATATTAAAGAGGTAATGGTGTTTGGTAAATTCAAACACCTTTTTTTTGATTTAAACTATTTTAAAACCATTAACATCACAATATGAAAGCAAAAGTCTCTGCTCTTTATCTATTTGGTCATGAATATATTTATTATGTGTATTTTTTAGAACAAGAGACATCGCATTTTCAAACATTTTTAATGCTCCTTTTAAGTAATCAATTTGATTGTTAGATTGTACAGTCCCTAAGTCTCTGTAATATTTTCCAAATAGCATATAAAGTCTTGAAAGGGTATCGTTCATTGCATATTTTTTTGCAAGTATAACTGCCGATTCAAGATTTATTTTTGCGGTTTCATAGTCTGATAATTCCATATAGGCTTGAGCTAAAAGCATTTTTAAATGCACAATAAAAAATGTGTTATTAATTCTCGGATTTTGTGCAATTTCAAGAGCATTATTTGCAATTTCAATAGTATTTTTCGGTGTTTCAGTTATCATTACTGCTTCAGCAATTAATAACCATGACAGCAACGCTCCTAATGCCATTTTCTCTTTTGCAAAGTATGTGACCTGTTCATTATATATTTCTATTGCATGCTTTGCTTTTTGTTCATCTTTAAACATTTTACCAAGCAATACTTTCAAAATATTTTTTGTAAAATTATCCCCCGTATTATTTGCAAATGTTACAGCATCAAACAATATTTCCTGAAGCTGGTCATATTGTTTAGTCATAAATCTATTGATTATAGAAATTAAATTCATTCGGGAAATAGTTTCTCCATCCATGATTTTGTCTTTATAATTTCGTTCAATATCTTCTAAAAGATTGTTCGAGGTTTCAAAATTCCCCTGCATAGTATTTGCTAATGCCAAGACAAGTTTAGCTTTACAATGAAGCTGGTAATCATTAACTTTATGTTTTTCAATAATATTAAATAATTTGTTTAATATTTCAAATGAGCGGTTATTACCTTGCAGGGCTAAAGCATGAGCCAGTGTTAAATGAATTCTGATCCATGTATCATACAAAAATAATAGAGGTATTGTCTTGTTTAATTTAGGTTTAGCAAGATAATTACTTAAAACAGGCATGATGTCATTATCAATAAGATTAATAACTTCTCCGCAGTTTCCGATATTTAAAAGTGATTCTAATTTTGAAGTTTTAACCAGAGCTGATTCAATCTCTTGAGATGGTTTCATCTTTTTTAAAACATTATCAACGCATTCAACATTGCCCAAATAGTTACCTGTTTTTTTGCAGCAGAGAGATAAATACCCTAACAGTTCAATTTCCTTTACTTCGTTATTGTCAGCTTTTGCATTGGCTATAGCATCAGGTAAAAATTCCAAAGCTTCTTCTGCATCGTATTCAGCAAGTAATTTCCCGAGTCGTTCACTGATATTATAGCGAATGTTCAGTGTTTCATTCTCATTGAATTCATTTAGTAATGCAAGACACTGTTTTTGCGAAATAACATATAAATTTATATCTCCGACGTAAGAGGCAAGACGTGTTGTCTTTGTCCAAATATCAAAAGCCATTCGAGTTTCTTTTAAATTGTGTGCAATCATAGCCAGTGTCGGATTTGTATTTAGTGTAAATACGCTTAATGCTTTTCCTATTTTTATATTTATATCTTCAAATGCCGAATTTCGGGTTAGACTTTTTAATATTGTTTCCCATAATAAAATATTATTGAATTCATAGTATATTTCATTATAAGGTCTAACAAAATTTGATTTCACAAGATAGGACATTATATCGTTAAACTCTTGTCCTTTATATCCAAAAATTTCTTTTAATAATGCTAAATTTAATTTATTACCAATAACAGATGCTCCGCAAAGAAGTTTGTAAGCCTGATTATTATTTTTTTTCAAAGTGTCTAAACGATTTTTAATCAATTCAAAAAAAGTATTAGGCATCAAAAATGCTTTATCTGAAATTTGACAATCAAAAGAATAGCTTATAGCCTGTTCTACAAATGCAGGGTTCCCATGGCTTTTAGCAAAAATAACTTCTTTTTCTCTTTCTGTTACATAGGTACCTGAATCTCCCGTTAACTTCATGTTATTTTCAAGTTCTTTAACTGTTAACGGAGCAAGATTAATATCAACATACGCATTTATATCTTTATCTTCAAATCCGAAAAAATTAGTTATTGGCTTATGTCTGTTATATATAGCAATAAACTTGAGGTTTTTCCAAACTTCGTCATGCTGCATAAAATTTGTTAGAAATTCAATTGAAAAACCATCTATAAAATCAAAATTATCAATTACAAAAACAAAATTTCCGGTGTCTGAAAACGCTGTAAATATCTTATTTAAAATTTTAAAAGTTCGTTTTTTATTAATAATGATATCTTCATAGTTTCCATCTTTAAAATTATATAAAAAGTTTAAAAAGTCAGAAATTTCATCTTGTTTTAAAAATTTAAATTCATTAGTGAAAAATTTAATTGCATTAGTTTCAAATTCCTCATTTTTAATACAGAAATTGGGCAGGCAGAATAAATCCAACAGCATTGCCTGAATTACACCACCGGGAGTTAATTGCGTAAGCGGGGTGCATTCTCCGATACCCCAGCGGAATTTATCTTTATTAAAACTTTTTATGACTTGTTTTAGTAGAAAAGTTTTACCAATTCCTTTGTCTCCTGTAATAGAAAATATTTTTTGCGTTTTTGAATTTAATCCGTCAGATAAAATATCAAACGCTTGCTTTTGGCTGTATAAATCAGGGTTATATTCTAATGGATTTATACCTGATATTTTTTCTTCTGTTTTTGGATTTAAAAGGGAATCGCATTTTCTGCATTTTACGGCATTGGGGAAGTTCACACTACCGCAATGTTGGCAAATTTTAAGCAGTTCATGTCCGCAATTTTTGCATAAAAGAGTGCCGAGAGGGTTAACTGTATTACAATGAGAACACAATAAACCTGTTCGAGTTTTACAATACGGACATCTCAAACTTGTTTCCGGAATATTTTTTTCACATACGGGACATTTCATATCTTAAACTTTTTACTCAATGACATTTTTAACTTTTTCCATCAATCTGAAAAGTCTTTTGGAAACTTCAGACTGGGAGATACCAATTTCATCAGATATTTCTTTCTGAGTCATGCCCTTATCATAACGTAAAATATAAATATGTAAATAATCTTTATCAGGTTCTTGATCATTAATTTTCTTAACCGTGTCAGCAACAAATTGTAGAAAATCTCTTTGGATAACAATATCTTCAGGGGTTTCAGGAAGTGTCACATTTGAATAATTAATAACAACATCTGAATAATCAACATCATTTTTAGTATTATCATAAGATACTTCTTTTGTTGACATGTAACCGGTTCTGGAACGTCTTAATCTTCCGGAATCTTTCAATACATTAATAATTGCTGTAGTTGCAACACGTTTTAAGTAAATTTCAAGAGTAGCCTCAGAATCAACAGCCTCAAGTATTCCAACAGAACGTTTGCATGTTTCATTAAAGAAATCATCATACAAATCTTCATTGTTTGAATACTTCCGGTCGTTTTTTATGATTTTACTTATCAGCTCTATCTTGTCTTGTGTTAATTCCACAATAAGGCTCCATCTTCTATAATGGAATTATAACATATTTAAAAATAAATTTTAAGTATGACCGTTGTACTTTCGTCGTTACCCACGCTATTAGGAGCTTTTAGCACCTTTAAGGTTTGGTTAACAGTTTGTAACACAATTTTATCTACCTGAGCAGAACCGCTTGATAATAATATCTTAGCATCTTTGAAAGTACCGTCTTTGTCATACAAAATGCTTACTCTAACTTGATCTGAGTATACGTATTCAGATGCAGAAAGTAAGTCTGTAGTCAAAGATAATTTCAAACTTTTACCTGCAGATTGGAAGTATTGTTTAAATTGTTGATTATATGAAATATAATCAGGTACTTCCCAACTCAATTTTCTAACATTTAAGAAAGATGTTGAAGGGATTGGTTTTGGTTTCTTTTGAACTGTAGCAGGTGTTTTAGCTGCGTTTGCTAGAGGTGTTGTCTGTTGAACCTTTTGTGCGGGTTCAGCAGGTGTGACATTTGGTTGAACTGCAGGAGTATTATTTTCCATATTTACAACATTTTCAGGTTTTACATTCAATGCATTCGGATCATTTGATCCTACTTCAGGTGTTACAGAAGTGTTTCCATCTGTAATTGGTTCGGGAACTTCTTCTACAGCAGGTTTAAGCATTTTTGCCACATAAAAACCAACAACTCCGAGAATAATCAGAACTACAATACCGCCAAGAATTCCTCCGATAGGACTTTTCTTGTTTCTGGATGCAGCAGCAGAGCCTAAAGTTCCCGGATTTTGGAGTAATGAACCGCCAGGAACATTTTCATTATATAAATCACCTAATTGTTCAGGACCATCAAAGGTTTGAACATTCGGATTGTTGATATCGATTGGAATTTCTCCAACCTTAAATGTAAGATCGCTTATAACAATAGAGTTTTCTGCAACTGCAAATTCGTACGGTTGAATAACTTCAGGCTCTGTAATAATATCTTCAGGTTGATTGTCAATTTCAATATTGTCGCCTGTTTCAATTTCAGAATTTTCAACATTATCAGAATCTGAAATTGTGCCTAAAGCCGCTGCTTCAATGTTATCAACTGAATCTTCTAACCATTCTTGTGCAGAAAGGTCTTCTGATGCTGAAAAATCTTCATCTGAATTATTTACTTCAGCTATTTCTTCTAAATTTGTAAGATTATTTTCTTCAATATTAGAATCATTAATATCAATGTTTGTAGTTTCATAATTGTCCACAGGTTCAATATTATCAAGGGAAACTACTTCATCTTCTATTATTGTATTGTTTTCTGGTATTGAATTTTCTTGTTCTTGGTTGTTAGCTTCTATGTCATCCATTTCAGTATCTTCACTAATAACATCATCAAGAACTAAATCTTCTTCCATATCTATATTTGCAAAAAGTTCATCTTCTGAGGCTTCAGGTTCTAAAGCTTCATCGATAAGTAAGTCGTTTGTTTCATTGTTTTCTTCAATAATACTATTTTCAACAGAAACAGTGTTTTCTTGAATTTCCTCATTTTCAGGTGCCGAGATTTCTTCTTCTAATGGAGCTTCAATTAAAGATGCATCCTCGTTAAAATCGTCGATTATTAAATTGTCTTCCAACATATCTATCTCTTCTGATAATTCCATATCGTCAGAAACAGAGATTGATTCAGATTCGTTATCAATTGTATTTTCAACAACGCTTTCTTCTTCTTCAGTAATAGGTTCTTCAGAAACATTTGAGTTGTTATCAATAATTGGATCTTCTGAGTTTAAATCAACAAAATCATCTTGTACAATATCCATGTTTAAATCTGTATCAAGTATGTTTAAATCTTCTTCTCCGAAAATATCATCTGTTGAATTAAAATCAAGAAGATTTTCTTCTTCAGAATTATCTTTAGATTCTGTATTTTGGTTTTGTTCATTATCTATTGTTTCTAAATTTTGAAAATCTAATTCTGATAAATGTTCATTGCTATCATCATTAGTTTCAATGTCTATATTTATAGGATCTGTTGAATCCATTGTTGACATATTATGTAAATCAGATAAATCTTCAATATTTTCTTTAAAGTTTTCATTTTCAACTTCGGCCATTTCTGACAAATCTACAACATCATGTTGAATTTCATTTGTTTCGGTAAAATCAGATGTTGGAACTTGTTCAAGAGATGATAAATCTTGAGGTGCAGCGTATTCATCTGTAGTATTTATAGGATCATTTGCAAATTCAAACCCTGCAAGTTCATCCTCTATGTTTTCTGAACGTACAGCTAAATTTTCAAAATCAAGTTTGCTTAAATGTTCTTCTTGATTATCAATATTTTGTTTAATTAAGTCAGAAACAACATCTCCGGCAACACCTGCCAGTTTCATTGCTTCTTCCGAAATGGCTCCTGCAGCTGATATTTCTGCGGCTTCAGCTGCGGCTCCTGCAATTGCTCCTGCTGCTGCGGTTCCTGCTGCAAGTCCTAATGATTTTTTAACAACGTCTCCGACAATTTGTCCTAATTTGTCATCGTCATTTTCGTTGGCTGCCGGTAAATCAGTACTCTGCTCTGTCATTTCTAACATTTCAGGTTCTTCACTTGAAATCGGTTCATCTGAAAAAATATCATCAAAATCAACATCTAATGTATCTTCTGTAGTAATATTTTCAATTGTTTCGTTAGATGTTTCTATATCTTGTGTTGTATCTTGCTGAGGTTCATTTTCTTCAGAATTTTGAGAGTCATCTTCCGGATTATCTAAGAAATCTTCAATGGAACTAACATCTACAGATTCGGCAGTGGTCATTTGTTCAAACAAAATAGATCCAACAGAATTTGAAAGAGTTTCAAAATTGTCAAACTCTAGAACACTGTCTCTTAATTCACTGCTTGCTGAAAGTAATCTGAATAATTCTTTCATTTCAGAATCGGAAATGTTATGATCTGCCATCAAGACAGATAATTCACGACCTTTGAGCATTTCATCTTGAGTTATTCCAACAGAGGTGTTGCCTTCAAAATTTTGAATAAATTCTTTTGCGGAATCAGGAGAAGTTAAATCGCTCATTTCGACAAAATAATAGTCAGAATTTGCATTTCTTTTGTTTATTAACTCAGGTTTAATAAATCCTAAAAATTCAACATATTTAAAATCTTGTGCAAGTTTTAAAATAAAATAAACATCAGGTACTAAACCATATTCAAAATGGCTTTTTGGAATAAATATTTGACTTTCATCAAAAACAACTCTCACATCAATATGAACATTTGGTAGTCTGATATCAGAGATATCAACTTTTTCTAAAATCTTTGAAATTGAATGAAGATTGAAAGTCTTTGCAGCGTCAACTCCTTCAAGTGCAAGATATTTTATAACTAATTCTGCACCTAGGGCATTTATGTACGCTCTATTCTTAGTAGCTTTATCAACAAAGCTTCTGGACATAAATTCAGCTTCAGTTTTGTTTTGTTGTTCTATATATATAAGTGATTGTTGTTTTTCTGGCATTATAATCTCTCCTCCACAAGTATATAGATGACACATGGAATTAAAATATTCCAAAATAAATGTAAATTTTTGTAACAATAATTCACAAAATAAATTTATTGGGTCAAAATTAAATTATTATATGTTTTAAAATTTTTGTAAAAAGTGTGTAAGGAGGTTTTCTCATGTCAATGGTCAATTCAATCTCAAGTGTACGTTTTTGTGGTGAAACAACTGGTGCAAGTCCATTATCAAGACCGGGTAGATTTTCCGGTGGTGACGCTCAACAAACTACAGCAGCAACAACTGCACCTGCTGATCAACCTAAAAAATCAGGTGGAAAAAAACTTTTAAAATTTGTTGCTGGTTTAGTGGTAGTTGCAGGTGTATTAGCCGCACTTCCTAAAGTATTTCCAAAAGCAATCAAAACATTAGATGCAGAAGCTCTGAAAAATGCAAAAACAATGGAAAAAGTTGGTCACTATCTTGCAAAAACAGGTGAAGCGATTCTTAGTCCGTTTACAAAATTGTTTAGTAGGAAAAAACCGGCAGCTCCAACTGCGTAAAAAAATATAAGAAGAAAACCTCAAAATATAGTAAGAAACCGACAATCTATTGATTGTCGGTTTCTTGACGAAATTATAAAAAATATGGTATAATCGGATGTTAATTTCAAATCCTATTTAAAAATTTAGCCGAAAAGAGTTGGAAGACTGTCAGAAAGGATATTATGACATTTAACATTCCGTACTCTTTCGTTCCTGGAACAAAAGCAAAGGCAAACGAAGTAAATGCAAATTTTATTGCAGTTATAGATGAGCTTGACAAAATAAATTCTGATATTGAAACTCTAAATTCAAGTGTTGCAACTAAAGCGGATGCGAATCTTGCAAATTTAGACGAAGCAGGTCAATCAACATTAGATAATAAGGCTGACAAAACAGAACTTGATGGTGTTTGGAAATCTAAAAACAGTTATATAGCTCAAAATGTTACGGTTACAGCAAATTACAATAAAACTTTTGATTTATCCTCACTATTACCAGAGGATGATAATACTTATGAAATTATAATAGGTGCAATAATAAGAACAGGAAGTGAATCAAATAATTGTCTTGCCATTATAGCGACTACTCAATTATGTAATGGTGTATTTTTAGGTAGGGCTGTTACAAGAATAAATAATTACAATGATATAGATTCTTGTAATTGCACAATTCCTATTGGACCGGATAGGAGTTTAACAATAAGAACAGGCAGCGAAACTAATGCAAACAGTTATCCTAATTCTTGTTCGTTCAAGCTTTGTGGTTATAGAAAAGTTAGATAATTAAATTTTAAGAAAGGGAAAATCATGAAATATATTTTTATTAATAATGGAATCCTAAATGGAGCAGGAGAATGTAAGTGCATTGATGAAGATACTATGAGTATTTTAGTTTCTAATGAATTGTATCAAACTTACTGCGAAGCTCCGGATAAATTTGTTTATTCAGGCGGACAAATTGTTGAAAATCCGAAGTATGCTGAAATCGTCAAGGAGCGGGAAGCAATTGAGCATAATTCAAAAATCATTGAGAAGCTTAATGAACTTGATGCAAAACGTATTCGAGCATTATGCGAAATGGAAATAAAAGATGAAGAAAGTGGTGAAACTTGGCTTGAATATTATAATAAACAAATTGCAGAAACTCGAAATGAATTAATAAAATTAAATAGTTAAAAATAATCGGGAAAGAAAAATCTTTCCCGATTTATTATTTATTTTAAGTAATTCATCATTTGTTCAACAATATTATCATTTATTTCTTTAGAATACATCCTTGCACTTTCTGCCGAATATGCCAAATCTGTAGCATTTGGTATTCCGAGAGAAGATAATTTTGTTCCGGGAATTAAATAATTGTCAGCTTCTACGCCATATTTGAACTCCGGAGTTACAATAAATTCGTTATCTTTAATGTTAGAAATTCTTTTTGTTAGTTTTGCAATATAGCTAAATAACGGCAGTGTTTTGGTTTTAGGTCTAATAATTTTATGATTAACTGCTAAGTCTGGTACGCAGCTGCCATCTGCATAGCTTGCTGATAATACATGAACGAAATTATCATTTTGAGCAAATTCCATATTGTTAAGTACCGGTTTACATTTGTTTAAGACTTCTCGAAATTCGGATAAATCTTTTCCTGCGGCATCATCAGTTAAATTCACTATCATGTGAGTGTTTACTAATTCTGTAGAATCTTTTGGTATTCTTATCCTTAAAGCTCCGATGTTTCTAATTCCTGTAAAATTTATTTTATCCATTATTTTATACCCTTTACTATCTTGTTATTTATAATACAAAATCCGTAAAAATATTTTTTTGCTATAATTTTAAATAATATTTATATTTAAGGAGAAAGATTATGGTAGATATTAAAGAAGAATTTATAAATCAGGCAAAACATCTTGCAAGAAACGCAGAAGTATTACCTGGTGGAATTGAAGAATTAGCGGTAAAATTGCAGTACGCATCAGATACAAAAACTCCGCTTCGTATAAAACTGGGAATGGATCCGACAAGACCGGATTTGCATCTTGGACATACTGTTGTAATGAGAAAATTAAAAGAGTTCCAAGCTTTAGGACATAAAATTGTACTTCTTGTTGGCGGAGCAACTGCAATGGTTGGTGACCCTTCAGGAAAATCAGAAACTCGTCCAGCTTTAACAAAAGAACAGGTTGAGGAAAATGCAAAAACATATTTTGAACAAATGTCTAAAGTTTTAGATGTTTCAGAAGCCGAAGTTGTAAATAATGCAGATTGGCTCCATAAAATGAGCTTTACTGAACTTTTAAAATTATCTGCACAAATTACAGTTGCTCAAATGATGACAAGAGATGACTTTGCTAAAAGATATGCAGATGGTAAACCAATATCTATTGTAGAATTTTTCTACCCGTTGATGCAGGCTTATGATTCTGTAGCAATTGATGCTGATATTGAACTTGGCGGTACAGACCAAAGATTTAACACTCTTTTGGGTCGTGATATACAATCTGCTTACGGTAAAAAATATCCGCAATTGGTAATGTTGTTACCTTTACTTGAAGGTACTGACGGTGTTGTAAAAATGTCAAAATCTTATCCTGAACATTGCATCTCTCTAACTGACAGTGCTAAAGATATGTTTGGCAAACTAATGAGTATTCCGGATAATATGATTACCCGTTACTATAGCTTATTGACAGATGCCACAAAAGATGAATTGGAAACTTATGACAGACAAATTGCAGATGGTTCTATAAATCCAAGAAATATTAAAATGCAATTAGCACATACAATTACTGAAGAATATCACGGAAAAGACGGAGCAGATAAAGCTCAGGAAGAATTTATCAATGTTGTTTCAAATAAAGGTATTCCTGAAGATATTCAAGAAGTAAAAGTTGAACAGGGTAAAAATATTCTCGACCTGTTAACAGAATTAAATTTTGCAGCAAGTCGAGGTGAAGCTAAACGCTTAATTCAAGGCGGCGGAGTTAAAATTGAAGGCGAAAAAATTGCTGACCTGTCTTATACCGTTTCATTTGATGATAGTGTAGTATTACAGGCAGGCAAACGTAAATTTGCAAAATTAGTAAGGTAATTTATTATAATGCTTAGTGTTATAAAACGCGGAATATCCAAAGTACACGAAGACATAAAAGTAATTTATGACAACGATCCGGCAGCAAAGAATTTATTAGAAGTTATTCTTTGTTATCCGGGGTTGCATGCACTTATTGCATATCGTTTTGCACATAGACTGTATAAATGGAATATCCCGTTATTCCCTCGAATAATTTCATACATAACAAGGATTATTACAGGAATTGAAATTCACCCCGGGGCACGTATTGGCAGACGTTTTTTTATAGACCATGGTGAGGGGGTTGTAATTGGAGAAACCACGGTTGTTGGAGATGATGTACTTATATACCAGCAAGTGACTCTTGGCGGAACAGGTAAAGAATCCGGTAAGCGTCATCCGACTCTTGGAAATAATGTAATTGTTGGTGCAGGGGCGAAAGTTTTGGGGAATATTACAATTTCCGACAATGTTAGAATTGGGGCTGGTTCAGTTGTGATTGAAGATGTTCCTGCTGATTCTACAGTTGTAGGTATTCCCGGACGAGTTGTGCATCGAGCCATTACAGATTGCAAAAGCAATTTGATGCACAATAGAATTCCAGATCCTGTGAGATGTGAGCTTAATAAACTTAAGGCTGAAATAGAAATTATCAAAGAGCAACAAAATCATTAATTTAAATTATTAAAATTTCCTTAAGGTTCTCAAATTTTAAACAAATTTGTTATATAAATGTAATGTAAGTAGTAAAAGAGGAGGCTATTATGATTAAACCGTTAGGCGAAAGAATCGTTATTAAAGTTGTAGAAGAAACAGAACAAACTTCAGGTGGAATTTTTATTCCTGATAGTGCAAAAGAAAAACCTCAAAGAGGTGAAGTTGTTGCTGTTGGTTTAGGTAAACTTAACGACAAAGGCGAAAGAGAACCTATGGATGTTAAAGTTGGGGACACAATCCTTTATGCTAAATATTCAGGAACAGATGTTAAAGTTGATGGTGTTGAATACAAAATCTTATCAATCAAAGATGCATTAGCAGTAATAGAGTAATCAAAATTTGTCATTCTGAATTTATTTCAGAATCTTAAAATTTTGATTCAATTTATAAGAGATCCTGAATTCGGTTCAGGATAACGAAAATCAATATTTAAAAGGAGATATAAAATGGCAAAACGTATTATTTTTGATGAAGAAGCAAGAAAAGCTCTTCTAAAAGGAATTGATGCAGTTGCTGACGCCGTAAAAGTTACATTAGGACCAAAAGGAAGAAACGTTATTTTGACTAAAAAATTCGGAGCTCCTCAAATTGTTAACGACGGTGTTACAATTGCAAAAGAAATTGAATTAAAAGATGCTCTTGAAAATTCAGGTGCACAATTATTAAAAGAAGTTTCATCTAAAACAAATGATGTTGCCGGTGATGGTACAACAACAGCTTCTGTTTTAGCTCAAGCAATTGTTCGTGAAGGTTTAAAAAACCTAACAGCAGGTGCAAATCCAATGTCTATGAAACGTGGTATTGATAAAGCTGTTGAAGCTGCTGTAGAAAAAATTAAATCTATGGCTCGTCCTGTTAATACAAAAGAAGAAATTGCTCAAGTTGCAGCTATTTCAGCAGGTAACAACAGAGAAATCGGTGATAGAATTGCAAACGCAATGGAAAAAGTTGGTAACGATGGTGTTATCACAATCGAAGAATCTAAATCTTCTGAAACAACCCTTAAAGTTGTTGAAGGTATGCAGTTTGATAAAGGTTATATCTCTCCATACTTCGTAACTGATCCTGAAAGAATGGAAGCTGTTTTGGAAGACGCTTATGTACTATGTGTTAACAAAAAAATCAACTTAATTGCTGATTTGGTTCCGGTTTTGGAACAAGTTGCACGTGACGGACGTTCTTTATTGATTATCGCTGAAGATATTGAAGGTGAAGCTCTTGCAACATTAGTTGTTAACACAATGAGAAAAGTTTTAAGAGCGGTTGCAGTTAAAGCTCCTGGATTCGGTGACAGAAGAAAAGCAATGCTTGAAGATATCGCTATCTTAACAGGCGGCGAAATGTTTACAGAAGAACTTGGTATCAAATTGGAAAACGTTACAACCCAAATGATGGGTAAAGCAAAACGTGTTACTGTTACAAAAGACGAAACAACTATTGTTGTTGGCGATGAAACAAAAGACGCTGTAGCAGAACGTATAAGACTCATCAAGAAACAAATAGAAGCTTCTGATTCTGAATATGATAAAGAAAAATACAATGAACGTATTGCAAAACTTTCAGGCGGAGTTGCGTTGATCGAAGTTGGTGCCGCATCAGAAGTTGAATTAAAAGAACGTAAATTAAGAATTGAAGATGCATTAAATGCTACAAGAGCAGCTAACGAAGAAGGTATTGTTCCTGGAGGTGGTGTTGCTTTATTAAGAGTTCAACAAGAACTTAATAAAAAATTAGATTCAATCGAATTTGAATCTGATGACGAAAAAGTTGGCTTCAAAATTTTGACAGCAGCATTAGATGTACCTTTAAGAGCAATCGCTCGTAACGCAGGTGCTAAAGCTGATGTTGTAGTTGACTGTGTATTAGAAAAAGACGGTGCTTATGGTTACGATGCATTGAACAGCAAATATGTTGATATGTTCCAAGCAGGTATTGTTGACCCTGCAAAGGTTACCAGATCAGCTCTAATCAACGCTGCATCTGTTGGGTCAATGTTATTAACTACAGAAGCTGCAGTAGTTGATATTCCTGAAGAAAAATCTTCAACCCCTGATATGTCAGCAATGGCAGGCATGGGCGGAATGGGAATGATGTAATAACAAACATAATTCTAAACAAATTGAAAGCAGGAGATAATTTATTATCTCCTGCTTTTCCATAAATAATATTAGGGGTAAATATCAAACCGATATTTCAATAGAGGGGGTTCAGGGGAATCCCCTGATAACTCGAGCCATTTAATCAAGCGTGTTTTTCTTTTTCGGTTCTACTTTTTCTTTTTGCATCGCAATCAAAAAGCGGATTACGAGCAGAGGCTGAAAGGCAGGGTGTTGAGCCCTGACTGCAATGCCGTTTAATGCGAGTAACCAAGTTAAAAAAGTGAACAAAGAAAGATTCTTTTTAAAATAAATTCTGTTTCTTCATTTCTTTCTCCGCTTGTTAGCTCGCATTAAACGGGACTACCGTCAAGGCTCAACGCCTTGAGCGTTCGCCCTCTGCTCGCTATACGCTTTATTGCGAGTAAAAGAGAAAAACGCTGAACAAATGATACGAGTTATCAGAAACTACGTTTCCGAACCTTTCTTTGATTATCCTGTGGATAATATTATTTATGTAAAAGTTTCGTCATTTTTGTATCAATTAAAATAAAAATATGATAAGCTATATTTATGTTTACGGGTATCATTGAAGAAATCGGGAAAGTTAAATCATTTTCTAAAACATCAAATGGGGCAACTATTGTTGTGAGCTGTAATACAGTTCTTGATGGAACTAATATAGGTGATAGTATTTCAATTAACGGAGTTTGTGATACTGTTACTGAACGTACAAATGATAGCTTTACTGCAAGAGTAAGTGATGAAACTCTTTCTGTTACTACATTTTTAAATTTAAAAAAAGATGATTATGTAAATTTGGAAAGAGCATTAACTCCAACTTCACGTCTTGGTGGACATATTGTTTCTGGTCATGTAGATTGCAAAGGAAAACTTATTGCTAAAGAACAATTAACTGATTTTTACAATCTTACATTTGAACTACCTGAAAATCAGCAGAAATATATTGTTCATAAAGGTTCAATAACTGTAAACGGTATAAGTTTAACTATAGCAAAAACTTACAATAATATATTTGAGGTTGCGGTTATTCCTCATACATTTGAAAATACTAACCTAAAAATTCTAAAAATTGGGGATTTTGTAAATATAGAAACTGATATTTTAGGCAAATATGTTGAAAAATTTTTATCTGCGAATGATAATAAAGAAAGCCAACTTAGTATGAGTTTTTTACAAGAGAATGGATTTGTATAATGGAAGATAGACAATTTAAATTTGATAGTATAGAAGACGCTTTGCAAGATTTTGCACAAGGAAAACCTATTATTGTGGCAGATGATGAAGATAGAGAAAACGAAGGTGACGTAATAATTTCAGCAGAAAAAGTTACACCTGAATTAATAAATTTTCTGGCATCTGAAGTCAAAGGGTTAATATGTCTTGCAATATCAAGTGAAATCGCAGAACAATTGGATTTGCCTCAAATGGTAGACCAAAATAGTGAAGGTATGAAAACAGCATTTACTGTAAGTATCGACGCAGCAGAAAAATATGGTGTAACAACAGGAATTTCAGCTTATGACAGAGCAAAAACCGTTGAAGTTGCAACTGCACGAGATGCTCAACCATCAGACCTGAGACGTCCGGGACACTTATTCCCTTGCGTTGCCAGAAAGGGCGGAGTATTAGAACGTACAGGACATACCGAAGCTGTCGTTGATTTAGCAAAACTCTGCGGACACAGACCGGCAGGTGTAATGTGTGAAGTTATGGCTCCTGACGGGCACATGGGAAGAAGAGATTATTTAAGACAATTTGCTGACGAACATAACATGAAATTTATTTCTGTTGCGGAATTAATTGCCTATAGACTCAAATCTGAAAAACTTGTAACCCGTGAAGCTGAAACAATGCTGCCAACACCTTATGGTGAATTTAAACTGTATGCATACAAAAACCAAATTAATGGAACTGAACATGTTGCACTTGTTAAAGACGACGGTTCTGACAAAATTCCGGCTGTAAGAGTTCATAGTATGTGTTTAACAGGCGATGTTTTTCATTCTTTGAAATGTGACTGTAATTCTCAATTGTTTAACGCACTTAAGTATTTAAACGAATACGGAAAAGGTGCGGTTGTATATCTTACAGATCACGAAGGCAGAGGAATTGGTTTGTGTAATAAAATCAAAGCTTACAAACTTCAGGAAGAAGGGCAGGATACTATTGAAGCAAATCTTTCACTAGGATTCAAATCAGATTTAAGAGATTATGGCACTGGAGCTCAAATTCTTGTCGATTTGGGATATACAAACTTCAATTTAATGACAAATAATCCTAAAAAAATTATCGGATTGGAAGGTTACGGACTGAAAGTTAATGATATTGTGAAATTATCATCTGAAATTACACCTTACAATCAAAGATATTTAGATACAAAAAAAGAAAAAATGCATCACTTTTTATAAGGAGCAATCATGTATAATACACGAATTTTAACTGCAAGTAATTATGATAAACTTAGAAATCTGTACGAAGATTTCAAGAATAAAGCTAAAACCGAATATAACTTTGAATTAGAACCTCTTGATTATGACGGATTTCTTGAGGCTATAGATAAGGATTTGATAAAATGTGTTATAGCTCAGGATGAAGAAGAAAATATTGTTGGATTTTTGGTATACACAACCGCAATATCTGAAGCCATTGAACTAAATATTATACATACCAAAAATAAAGATATTTTACTGGATTGTGCAAAAGATTTATTAACAAAATTTATCGACATAACCCAAAATTTAAGAAGAGAAAAGATTGTTTGCTACCCAATGTTAGGAGAACAAAAATCTCTAATTAGTGTAATTGCAAAACTTGGTTTTAAATTTGTTGGAATTGAAGTGTTGAGATTTCTAATGAAAGGAACTCCGTCAAGAGAACTATTTTCAAGAGCCCGAGTAGTAAAACTTCCTGAAGATTACAGAGTTGTCTCTTGGAATGACAAATATTTTGAAGCTGCTGTAAATGTAATTCAAGAATCATTCAATGACAGCTCTGATGCCTTATTTGATCCGAGATTTAAGTCTATTGAAGGCACAAGAGATATTATTACAAAAATTGTTAAAGATGTTTATGCTGAATTTATGCCAAAAGCAACAAGCATATTGCTATATAACGATGAACCTGTTGGTTTTTGTTTTATGAACCTTACAGGCGGAACTATTGTTAATATTCCGTTAGTAGGGATTAAACAAGAACATCAGAGTAAAGGTTTATCAACAATTATGCTAAAACACTCAATGGATGTTATTTTTGAAGAAATTGACAGTTACAATAGTGCTATTTCCGAAATAAATACAACTACAGAAACTAATAATTTACAGGCATTGAGATTGTATAAAAACTTAGGATTTCTTGAAGATTACAACTATCCTCAATCATACATGCCAATTGAAGGCTAAAGTTATAAATATTGATTTTATTAAAAAAATCAGTTAAATTAGTTGTATGTCAGGCATAGATATCAGAAGATTTTTGAATAATTTTGGGCAAAATAGTGCCCATCAAAGAATGTTGGCTGCCCAAGCTAAAATTAACGCTCCAACTCAATCTTCTGTTGAAATTCCAAAATCTGCCGAAATCATTGCAAATAATACTCAACAAATCGCATCAGGTAACACAACCTCACAGCTTCAGCAAAATTTGCAATTAAATACTCTCCAAAGTATGGACAGAGCAATTTATGCAAAAGATTTATTGCAAGTGCCTAAAAACATGAATGAGTTGATTTATATGCTTCAACGAGGAATGAATCAGGCACAATTTAACCGGATGTTTGCAAACCAGTTAGCAGCACAAAGAAACACGTTATCGCAAATGCAAGCACAAATTCTTGCACAACTTCAGGGTTTAGAATTTTCGACATCAAAAGAGATGGTCAATGTCCAACTTGCATCACAACTTCAATCATCTCTCAAAGATTTAAAAATTCTTTCAAATGGAATGATAAATCTTGCGGATGTCTCTCTTTTGTTACAAAAAAACGGAAAAGAAGCTCTTACAAAACTCATAATGAATATGACAGAAGCATCTAAAGCCGGAGTTACAGATTTAACCCAAATGAAGGAAATGGCTAAGCTAATTAACGCAAGTATTTCTGTTGCCGCAGAAAACAATCCGCAAAAAACATTAAAACTTCTTTTAATGTTATACCTTCCATGGCTGCCGCTTGAAGATGGAGTAGGATTTGATTTAGAAATTGAAACAAAAGAAAATAGTTATCAAGAAAGTGACAGCGTAATAACTGTTACAATTACAACGGTAAATTATGGAACAGTAATTGCAACAATATTTTTAGAAACCTCTAATTCTGTGCAAATAGCAATTGAATGCAGTGAAAAGTTTCCAAAATCAGAATTAGAATTAAGAATTGATGGTGATAAAAAACATTATACAGTAGATACCGTAACATCTTTTAGTATAAATAATACTAAACCAAAAACTGACAAACCTTCTGCAAATATAAACATGTCACAAACTACAGAAATAAATCCTTATTTGCTTTTAATGGCACATACAATAATCAAGCATGTAATTGATATTGATAACAATACCTCATCAGGAATAATTTCACATACAGATAAAGATTAAAAATTGTTAACAAAGTAACAAAAATTTTTGTTTTCTTGTTTTAGAAATTAGATAACAACCCAAAAGCCTACACTAATATAATGATAAAACTTTACAAAAAGCAAAACGGTTGCTATAATTGGTGTAAGGTTAATGAAGGAAAGTGGATTAAGGGGTTAATCCAAGATACAATAGAATAGGAGTTAGTATGGCAGTATTACCGGTTAGTAGTGTTAGGTTTAATAATAGCACAGCAGTAAATTTTGGACGTCGAGGAAATAAAGAATCAGAAAATAAAGAAAATAATTATAACTCACAAAAAGCAAGTGGAATGGTAACCGTTCCAGCAGCATTGCTTTTGGCATTAGCAACAAGTGCAATAAATGCAAGTCAACCAGCTGCGGCACAACCAACAGAAAGTGAAACAAAGGTAGAAATGGTATCCTCTGTAGGACAAGCATCAAGTAGCACTACTGCTCCACGCTTTCAAGATGTATTCCATAAATTGCCTTATTATTCTGCATATTTAGCACCGAGGAGAATGAAAATGTCTTTACCGGTTATTGCAAATGGAAAAAGATATAATCTGGTATATGCAAGTTTAGGAAAAGCTGATAATAATGAGGTTGAAAATATTTATTTTATACAAGATGGTTATAAACATAAAGTTAACTATGTTCAGCCACCAGAAGTAAAATCTTTGATTTATCATAACTTAGGAGATCCCAATAAAGATTTTTGTGGACTGGCAATAGAAGCTTCTACGCCAAATGAAGATGGTACCTATAGTAAAGTAACTTATGAAACACGTATTGATGATGATACTGCGAATTTACTAATTGATTTAATTGCAGGTGATTCAAAATACAAAAATTCAGCAGGATTAGAAATGGTAGAAACATCATCTCCAAATGTTAGGAAAACTAAAATATATTAAGAATTGTAAAAGTATCTGACATTACCGAAAAAACAGGTAATTGAAATTTTTACATATAATAGTAACTAATATTAGAAAAGATAATTATGGCTTTAAATGTAGATAAACTAAAACAAACTAATACAGTATCAACCCCGGTGACAACATCTACCGATACTACTGCACGTACAAATAAAAAGCCAATTGATTTTAACTATAAAAATGGTGATAAAACTGAAACTGATAAGGATATTTTAGCTTCAATCAACTCTAAAGAATATAAAGGTTTGAAAAATGAGTCTGAAAAAATAGAATGGTTAAGACAAAATAATCCGTCTTTAAAAAATGCGACTGATAAAGATATAAAAAATTATATTTTACTTGCAGAACAAACAAAAGAAAATGATAATACTAGTACTACAACTTCGTTAAAACAAGAGCAAAAAGTTGAAACTGAACAAATTCCTTCTGACACTGAGGCAACTGATGATGTTGAAGTAGATGAAACTGCAACTCCTGCAACTCGTCAATTTAACAAAAAAACTACAGAATACCTTCAATCAATTAAGTATGAAGGTGATGTTGAAAGTTACATTCAAGAAATTTCAGGAAAAGAACTAACAGAGTTAACAGATAAAGAAAAGAGTATATTACAGGAATATAAAGCTGTTAATTTACCTCCAACGACAAAATCTGCACAAAAAAAAGAACTTTTTAATGTAGATACACTACTGTCTCCTAATTTTACAAAATTGAAACCTGAACAAAAATTAAAAGAATTGTCTAAAATATATTTGAATGCAAATGATTCAAAATATTCAGAATTATCAAAAAAAGATAAAGAAAGATATGAAAAAGATACTGTTGCAATTTTAAAACAACTAATTAATTATAATGAAAAAAATAAATTAAATAATTTTACTAGTTCATTAAATGCTGTAGCTATCTTACAATATGCACATGCAACAGGGAAATCTATTGAAGATTTAACAAAACTAAAAAAAGAAAATATAAATAAAATTATTGATGCATCTGTTGAAAATATTGTCAATACTACACTAGAAAAAATTAAAAATATTCCGGGTGATAGTAATGTTGAAAAAGTAAATAAATTTGCGGATGCAATACTTATGGGAGCAGATTCAGAATATGAAAAATTATCCGGTAAAGCTAAAGATGAATACAGAAATTCCAAAATAAAAGAATTTTTTAATAATATTGGAATACCTGTAGAGACTATTGCTAAAAATACGCATATGGGAGATGAGGAACTTTTCAAGAATGGACTTGAAATAGTTTCAAATTTGTCAAAATCTGGTAAATTAATGCAAGTGCTTAAGGCTTTTCAGTCTGAAGACCCAGACCGAAAACTGGAAGCCTTTGGAGAAGTATTAAAATCTCTTCCGGATGATATGAAAAAGAGATACCAGACTTCAATTGAAATAATGCAAATAAGTATTGAAGTTGGCATATCACTTAATAAAGAAAATCCAACTAGTTATGATATGTATAAGTACCTGCAAAATAAGCAGCCTTTATCTGCAGTTGAAAAAAACATGTTAGAAATGTATTCCAGACTTGAACAAAATGGAATAGATTTAAAAAAAGACAATATAGACTTAAAACTTGTTAATGAAGTTGCAGCTGAAATGTATGGAATGTCCACTGAAGAGTACATTACAACTATGATAAATAACATAGATTTTAAGACTAAAGAAGGTAGAAAACAATTTGTTGCTTTGATTGGTTCAGCTCGGGCTATGGGTAATGCTGAACAAGTAGAGCTTATTGAAACCTTATTAAATGGCAGAAAAGATTTAGATCCAAAAATTCGAGACAAGTATATTAAAGAATTTTTAAACTCTGAAACCTATACCCGTACAGGTTTTGCAGCAATGATTGTACATGATAACGGTGCACAAGCCGCTAGGGCTACTAACAGGGTTAATAAACAAGATCCGAAAATGGCTGAAAAAATGTCCAGAATGATGCCTGCATGTGCAAAATCCGATAAAGCATGGAATCAATTTACAGAAGGCATTCAACATCATAAAAACTTAATGACAGCATCAGCTCAAGGGTTAAACGACTTAGAAGATAGGACAAAGGCAAATAGATTTGCTTTATCACTAGCTAATAACTCTAATATTGCAGATAGTTATAAATCTCAATTTACAAACGAATTAATTACTGATGCTGCAAGACTTGGTTCCGAAGAACAGTTAAGATACGGTAAAACTTTATCTACAGTTGACAACCCTGCGGTTACTGAGGGACTTGCTGCTGCATCTAAATCTATTTCTGATCCGAGTGCAAGACAACAGTATGACTCTTATGTTGATAATGCTATGAAGAATTATCCGCCGGAACAACAGGCTGCTATAAGACAAGCCCGTGAAACCGGTGAAATTTCATCTTCAACATTATCTCAAACTAATACTTCTAACGGCAAACCTATTGAAAGCTCAAATTCAAATTCAGGTTCAAATGCCGGTTCAAATGTAGCTGCTAATTCAAATTCTGCAAATGGTACAGGTACAACATCTACACCATCAGCTGCGAATAATACAGGTAGTAATAATGCTTCTCAACCATCAGGAGCTTCACCTGCTTCATCTAAGCAATCTCAGGCTTCTGCTGTAAATCAGACTGCTATATATACAACAAATCAAGCTGCTAAAAATTCTGTAACCGGTCAAACTGCTGCATCTAATAATAGAACAGTTTATGCTTCTGCAAGTAGTTCTTCAACTGTTTCAGTATCAGCAAGCAAAACTCATATTTCAAATAATCCTTCTGCTATCAATGATGAAGCATCAGGTTCAGCCGAAGTAACATCAAAAACTCTTCAGTCTATTTCACCTGAAGAAACTCAAAAATTAAAAGATGAAGCTCAAGTTTTGATGGATAAAATTGAGGAATTCATGGAAACTCAAGCTGAAAGTATTCAAGAATATGAAGAACAACAAGCTCAAAAACTTGAGGATAGATTTGAGGATATTATTGCCGAATTAACATCAGAAACTGAAGTATATTCAGATCCTAATATAAATAAGTATGAAAATCTTCCTCAAGAATTAAAAGAAGACGTTAAAGAATATTTCAAAGATTTATACGAAAAAAATGGTATAAATGCAATTTATAAGGCATTAGATGGTAATAAAAAAGATTCCTTCGTTGAAAAACTTGCAAGTACAAAATCACATGAAGCAATTATGGCTTTTGCTAATGAGCATAGAAGTGATAAAGGTATTATAAGAACATTATTTAAGTATAGTCAAAACAGCGAATTGATTAGATTTATGGATTCTTCTGATATTATTGACTTGTATATGAAAGGTCAAATTCAGGATATCAATTTAATCAAAAATAATTCTGAAGCTTTGGCAAAAATTATTGAATTACAGTTAAAAGGCGGAGAAGAACCTCGCAATCTTAAAGGTCTGTATGCTCTGCTTACAGCTGAATATCAAAGTGATATTTTAGCTAATTATCCCGCATTGGCTGAAGAAATTCCTGGAACAGATGCTCACTATGCAAAGCATATACAGAGCATGAAAACAGCACCTTCTGCAAATCCTAATCCTGCAATTGCTCAAGTGAAACCTGATAGTGGTATGATTACTCTTGAGAACGCTATTGAAGGTGACGAAACAGCACATCCTTATATATATGATAAAGGTGATGGACACAGCGTAACCTTACCTTTTGGCAGAGACTATGATAGGCAAAAGAAAAAAGGTCATATCTACTTCGCATAATAAGTTATTTTGAAATTATTAAACAATCATAAATTTTATCTATTTTATCTTTAATTTCGGTAAATTGAGACTTTAAATCTTCATAACTGTTTATTGTTACAAAACGTTTTTCTATATCTGTTAGTATCTCGCGATGCTTTCTTTCCAGTTGTTCCGGTGTAACTACAATCCTTTGCTGGATTAAAAAGACCAAAACAACTATTATTACCGGAGAATAATATAATAAAGTTTCCATATTAAAATAATTCCTTTCTTAATAACAGGTTTTTACAAAACAATTGGCCAATAAAAATCAACAAGATAGGATGCAGCATCAAAAGGATGTGATAAGAATTTTAATTCTTTCGACTGCTTTATCTGAGTATATGTAGGAATATCAATTCTTGAAGACCCTTCCTGATATCGTAAATTATATATGTTATACAAAAGTTTTTCACATTTTGGAGAAATATATAAACAAATTTCGCCATTAGCATTTTTAACTTTGGCATTGAAAGCCGCTATCCTGTTTTTAATTGGAGGATTGAACGCTTTAATTCTAATTTCCACATTATAACCAAACGATTCGAGTTTCTTTTTAATGATTACATAATTTGTATATTCACTCATACAACTTCGATTATCACCTGAAGCGTCTCCATTGATAATAACTTTACCCTTATGATTAGGATATCTGCGATAAAATTCATCACATGTTTTCGATGTTGTAGTATTTTCAATAACAAGTTCATCAAAATAAAATACTTTGTCTTCGGTTTTGTGAGCCAGAACCCATGCCATAGGATCGACGTTAAAATCGCAGCTTATGTGAACATCCAAATCCCGTTGATACTGAATATCTCTAACATTTTTATCAGTAAAATCTTTGACAACAAGATTTTCATTATAATTTCCGGTCCTGCCGAGAACAAATGTTTCATAATAACTTTTGTCATATAGCTTTTTAAGTTCTTCACAAAATCCCTCAGGCAAATAAACATTTTGGGTTGTTGGTGCACATATTAGACGATAATTCGGCGGCGGATTTGTAAAAAAAGTTTTATAAATCCAACCTTGCTGGATTTCAGGATTAGTATGACCAAAAATCCTATATGTAAATCTCTTCCACTCCGGAGAAACTTTTTGTCTCATTCTTGCAAGAAGCATTTTGAATGTATCATAAGGAATATCCGACATTTCTTCGATTTCAACAAATCCCAAATTTAATGATTTTAACTTATTAGGTTCGTCAAAATGTCTGAAAAGAATTTCAGAACCATTACGGAAAACAAGCTTTTGTTCCGAACTTATCCACTTATAATCTACGCCGTCAACAAGTTTCATACTATTAAGATGTTCAAAATAACTTTGAAGGGTAGTATCTCTGACAAGAGTGTAAGTTTGGGCCCCAACAAGCCCCCGAATTCCATTAAACTTTAAAGCAAGAAGTATCCCGAGTAAAGATCCGGCAAAAGTTTTACCGGATCCATACCCGCCCTGATATACAGCCACATCAAGGGAATAATTATGAGGGATTTCAAGAAATTCACGTTGAGCATTAAGCAATTTATATTTCATAATTACAACATCCTATATGTAGAATTTCTATGTTAAGCCAATGTTCCTTGCTTATTTTCAGCAGACATTTCATCTGTCAAAAAATTATTAGCATTTTCAACTCCATACTGTTCAAGTGCAAATTTAAAACACTCAATCCAGTCAATTCGAGCAGAAACAGTCTGAATCTGAGCAAAAGATTGAACTACTTCAAATAGTTCTTTTAACTTAGATTTTCTTTCAAAAGAGGCTTTTCTGTCACCATAACGATATACGTATGTAGAATTCCTTATATCATCATCAACTTCTATACTTAGAGTTTTTCCTCTATCATTTATTAAAATATTTTCTTTCCCAAGTTTAAAATTTGAAATCAGTTCTGCAGTTTTTTCAACCATAGGAACAATAACTTTACGATTAATAGATTCCAAAATCATATTCAAACGTGCTTCTTGCCCATTTACAGAGTAATTAATTTCTGTTGCTGTTCTGTCATAAGCTTGAACATTACCAGCCATATTTTTGAAAATACCTGTAGCACTCTCAATTGTAGCTTTAAAATAATTTAAGAAATCCCAGCCTGTCATAGCTTTATCAAAAGCAAGCGGAATTGGAGAAGTTGTCATCAATGATGAATCATATTCTATAATTTTTCCCGGACTAACATCCTGCTGTCCTTTAAAACAACCTTTTGGTGCTAAATATGGAGGGTTCATCATAAGGGCAAGAGCATCCAGTTGTTTATTCAATATAGTTGATGAAATATTATTTAAAATCAATGCAACTCTTAAAGGGGAAATACCGCGTCCTGTTGTTGGACATTCTATGATATTGGCATGGATAAACGGATTAATTATAAACGGATTATCTTCAAAACGAATAATTGCACATCTGCCGGCAATAACTACCAATTTATTTTTCAATACTTCACCACTTGGAAGTTCAATATCTCCCCAGTATTCAAGCACTTCGATTTTAGGGCTTGCAAATTTATTATCATCTTTACCTTTTCTCTTTGCCATCACTCCTTTTAACATTTCCAACTTTTCTACATTTAATTTATTATTTGCTTTATTTGATTTGATATCATCAAAACTTTGATATGTACGATAAATCTTTGAACAATTATCCCAATTATCGACACCGTTCTTATCAAATACAAAATCTTCATAATTTATAAATTTAACTTTTGCATTATCATAGACAATTCTATCTTCAACAACAAAAGAATCTGATGTGTTATCACGCAGCTGCTCATCAAGAGTTAAAGGTCTTCTAACCTTTTTGGTCTTAGTTTCCCAACCGACAAAAAGGGTAACTTCACCGGTTTCAACAACTGAATCAATAATTTTTTCCATTTCATCTTCTATGCCCATTAACTCAAAGGTATTAACAAGCATAGCTTTTTGCTTATTCGCAAATTTTTGCGTTTTATTATCTACTCCTGAAACATCAAACATTCCATCAGGATGAGAATAAAGATTCTGAACAATATGGGATTTTAATGTTTGGGCTAGTTCATAAATTTCAGGAAGTTCAATTTTGCAATCCCATGCATTTACTTTCGGAATATCAGAATTATAAATTGCATATTTAATAAGTCTGTTATCTGACAATTGAGAAGAGCGGTTATCTTCGTAATAATCATATTTTTGAATAATATCATCCATCAAAATTTGTTCATCATGATAGTTGATATCTAATGATAATTTATTTTTATATTTTTCCATAATTTACCTCGTTTTGTAATAATAATTTCTATAAAGACCGTATACATCAATATCCTGCGGCTTTCCATTTCGCAAAGTTTCAGATTTTAAAGTTGTTTCGTATTCAAAACCTGAAGATTTTAAAAGAGTTGCTATACGAGAATTATCAGGATATATTTGAGCCTTTATCTTATATAACCCGAGTTCATCAAAACATTTTTTCAAAAAAAACTTTGCACTATATCTGGTGAAAATTCCCCATGCCTGTTTTTCAAAACATGTTGTTAATTCCGCACTGTAATTAATATCTTCAATATTACCGTTTTTACCGCATATTTTTCCGCCAACCAAATTATCAAGAGACACAAAGCCCATAAATTGGTCGTCATAGGTCGTAATTGCCCAGATATAAGGAAAGCAATGCTCCAAATAACGATAAATATCACTCTCAAAGTTGACAAAATCATCATGAAGATATTTTACATATTTAGAATAACAAGCCTGAACTTTCGGGACATAGTGCAAATTCGCAAAAAGATTATGTCCGGGGTTATAAATAATTTGAACAAATTTGCACATATATTTTATACTTTCAGTTTATAAAATTTTATATAACATTCATTATGCACAAATGAATCAGTTTGATGCGACATCAATTTTTCTCTCGAAATATTATCTGACGCAAGAAAAGCCTCTGCCTGAATACCGTTTATATATGATTTTGTTTTGCTATTTTTGTTCATAACAATATATACCGCATTTTTTGAAAACAGTTTTTCAACAGGAACATTTTTAATATTTGTTATAAATTCGTTTTTAAGTTTTGGAACAGAAGAAATTTCATTTTCAAAATCTTTTTCAAGTTTTGAATTAACAAAATTTTCATAACTTTCGTCATTCAAAAGAATTTCTTCTATTTTTTTATCTTGTTTCATAAATTTTCCTTTCATTAAATTTTTTCATCATCAAGATTTGAAATAGTAATAATTTTAGCTTCCCGATAGTTGTTATCATAATTTCCGGAAGAAAATCCCAAATATTTACAAAGACTTTCAAGAGCTTTTAAACCTGCAGAAGAATCTCTAAGTTTTTTCTTGCCTGTGTAATTACCCTCTTTATCCAGAATATCTTCTTCCTCTAAAGAAAATTCAGCAATTTGCAAAAGTTTTTGAATAACATATCCCTTTTGTACATTTAAAGATTTAATCTGATACTTTAGCTGTGCATTAATTTCTCTCACAATATAATCTTTTGAAAGTAATTCTTGGGAAAAGCTCTTAGGTGTTTTTGTTTTGTAACCTGCTTGTATCAATGCATATTCACCATCCAGTGACTTTATATATTCAGATACAAAGCGTTTTTGTTGTGTTGTTAAATGTTTCATCTCTTTACATTTCTTATCATAATTTGTTTTTTTATCAAATAATTTGTATAATATACATGCTATTTATATTTCGGCTAGTGTAAATCTTAACAGGGGGGAATGAAAACGACTTCCTGTTTTTTTTGCTCTAATTACGGTGTAAATGAACCTCAGGAGTACTTTTAGCCGAAATACAGCACTTTGATTTCAGATTAGCCAGAGCCTCTTTGTACATGCTCATCCAGTAAGAAAATTTTATATATTGAGGATTAGCTTTCATTCTTAAGCATGTTCCATACACAAGAAGTTGTTCAGCAAAAGGCATGGGGATTAATGATTCGTCTTTATCTGATACAAAATTGCATTTTTCATTTCCATGCTCATCTACAATGTTACAATGTGTATAATAAACAATTTCTATAGTTTTATCAGTATCAAAAACCGGCAATAAAAGCTTATCACCTAAACAGGAATATAATCCTGAAACATCTTTACCGGTTAGAAATCTTTCAATATTTTCACTATATTCGTATTTCTTATTATCAATAAATAAATATAAAATACGCCCATTAATAGTATTTTTTACTTCTGAGGCTCCTTTAGGCAAGTTTATAGAAGTTTTACGCAATAGGAAATCCCAATTTTCAATAAAGCAAATTTCTTTATTAATAAGATTAATAATATTTTTAATCTTTGTATGATCGTTTTTTACCAGCTCAGAAAAAGAACTGACTCTTTTATAATTTAATTCTAATAAACATTTATTAATAAGTTCTAAAAAATTCATCACATCTCCTTTTTGTACAAAAAGCCGAATAGAGGTTTTAACTAACCTCTATCCAAACTTTTTGTTTTGTCAGCTAAAAATTTACTTGATAAGCCCCTGTTTAACTTGATCCATTATCAACTTTTCGTTTTTAGCAAATTCTTCGCCACTCATTCTGCCGATATCCTCACGGGTGAAAATCCTATCAATTCCGCTGTTTCCGGAAGTATTTTGAGCATAAGATGTCAATTTACTTTTGGCAGCATAGTTCTCGTCATTCAATGATTTTTCGTGAGCGGATTTTTTCAAATAGCCATCAACTGCTAAATTTTCTAAATTTTCGACAAGTTGAGCTATTTTTGATATTTCATCTTTATCCATATCCAAATCTTTGATATAATTTAGCACATCAGCCCTTCCCGGACCATCAAAAAAGCCCGGTTTTTCTGCATTAAATAAATCCATAGGTGATTGAACTGCAGGATTTACAGACTGCACAGGTTGATTAATCTGACCAATAGTATTCTTACATTTGTTAATTTCGTCCATTTTTTTAGCCAATTGAGTCAAAAGAGCCTGTCCTTGAGTTTCATTAATTGTACCTTGTTGTGTAAGAAATACTACTCGCTGGACATCAGATTTTATTGCCATTTCCAGCTGTTTAATTATATCGACATAATTTGCCGAAAGATTCGTCTGCGGATTAACGGCAGGCGATGAAATACCATTCATAGATTGTCCGTTTAATTGATTTTGCATAAATTTAATTCTCCTTATTTTCCGGCAAAGATTTTAAGTATGTTACTGCAATTTCTACAGCATCATCAATAAAACTTGATAATAGAAGTGAAATTATAGTTTTGACAGTACCGGAAAAGGGAAGACGGTTAACAATATAATTAACTGCCATTTTCTTTTTTTCTTGTCCTTTACCTGTACCAAGCTTTTGTTCTGCAATAAAAACCGCATCTTTTGCCAGTTGTTTAATTCTATTTTTTATATTTTCAAACATTTAGATACTCCTATCTTTTGAGTATGATGTACTCTCATTTTTATGAGAGTACATCAATAATTTAGCCTTAGCTTTATTCCTGCCCGTCCGGATCTGAAGAAGTATCTGCAGCACTGGTGGTTGAAACAATCATTTTTGCTAAAGCTTTAGGTTGAACTGTTTTTGCACCATACAAATACAATCCTCTTACTAAATCTGAAAAGCTATCTTTGTCTCTTAAACTTTCAATCTTAGCAAGTTGAGATGCAAAAGTAATAGCATCATTAGTACCTGCTAAAATATAATATTTGCCGTTAACCTCGGTTAAATTAGTGCTTACGAGTACATCCATACCTGCAATTCTGCCAATTGAACCTTCTCTTAAGGTCTTATCGGCAACGTTATGTGCACTAATAAATTCAGGGCTTTGAAGTAAATATGCTTCAATGTTAGGGTTAATTACAACCCAAGGGCGAACTCCTGCATATACAGCATCGGAATTTTTTAATGTTAATGACAATTTGACAAAGTTTTCATAAATAGTAGATTTGTTTAATGTAATTGGTGATGCTTCTGAACCTACTGTGTTAGCTTCAGTTACATTTGTGTGCATTGCAAGTAAATAAGAATCTTGAACTTCTTCTATTGCTTTTTTCGCATTATTAAGATGTGCTTCCATAATATCGCCATTTGTTTGAACTTTAGCAACATCGTCAATTTTAAATGCAAAGAATTTTTTCTGATCAATCTCTAATTCCATTGATGTCGGAGTAAGAGATGAGTATGCAATATCACTGGAAGTTAAAGTTGAAACAGTAACATCCGCAGGGGTAATAATCTTAACTTTATCACCTTGCTGTTTGATATCGCCTTCCCAATTTCTGTTAACGCATTGAAGCATAACACAATTTTTTTCTAACATGTTGTTCAGCTTTTTACTCCAAATTTCAGGAATAAAAGCACCATAAGTTGTTGTAAAATCTGTCATTTTTCTCTTCCTTTCATTTTACAAATAGTTGTACAAAACGTTATGAGTGGTGAATAATTTTTAATTAGTCGTCGTTATAGATTTCTCTAAATTGAAGGCCGATAATAGCACAGTTATCATCAAAATTATCTCCTTCAATACAAAGTTGAACAGAGTAACAGCTTCCATAAATTTCTGCTTTTTCTAAAACGTCGGTATTAATTGACCAAATAGGTGCTTCACTATTTTCGGTACTCCAGCAATATTCAATCTTATCAGGTGATTCATTGTCAGCCCAAATTAAATGATTATAATGTCTTGAGGTAATAAATTCTTCATCTTCCGAATAATTACTATCATAATCTTTGAATACAGAAAACTTGAATTTGTTATCATTCACATCATCAAGAATAAAGTAAAATTCATCAATCAGTTTTCTGTGATGCACATTTCCTAAAGAAAAGAATGGCGATTTCCAAAGAAAGTTTATACTTTTACCATCAAAGGTTGTCCCAAAATCTTCTTTATAAATTCGTCCGTTATCATCTGCTGTAAGTATATAAGAATTAAAATTACAGGCTGTTGTAATATTCTGCGGTAATACTCTTTTGTACCATGCTTTATTTACATAATCATTTATCCATATAGTATGATAATATTTATCACCAAGATAAGGAAATAAAAACCATGTTTGACTTTTGTTTTGATAATGTAGTGCTATTGTATTTTTTAGCTTTGAAGAATCAAAACTATAAAACTCATCTTTAATTGCCATTGATATTTCTCCGCCAAGACGAATTTGATTTAATTCTCCAACTTGCTCTAAAGCATAAATTCCGTTGCTTAAAAAATACTGTTTATTATCAACATTTATTAATGAATTACTTGCAATTGTCCCTTTATCTGCAAAAGGTGTAACTGCAAAATCAGTTGGGTTTGAACCGCTAAGAAGATAGACTTTATCTTTTTTATAAATAGCAAGATAGCCTTTATAATTTTGCATTCCAATAATATTATTTGTATCAGTATGAAAATCATTTATGTAACCTGCATCGTTTTCAAGTTCAAAATTATCATAAGTACCAAGTGCAGAATAATAAACAGTGGATTCTTTTGCACACCACAATCGTCCTCTATAAATGCATATACAGTCAGGATATATAATATTACCGGATTTATCTTTAAAATTGCAGCTAACAATATCTGAAGCATTATTATCTTTAATGTAAAACATTTCATCTGATTCTGTTGCAATAACAATACCTCGTAAGAAATTTGCAAATTTAATATTTGAACCTGTTAAAGTTTTTTCTAACAAGGTTAAAGAATTTGAATCCTCTTTATAGATATAAATTTTGCCGGAAGCTGTAATAATTATCAACTTAAAAGAGTTGTCAGACTCCATTTCATGCATCCCGATAATAGGTTCAGGTTCGGGTAATTCAAGGAATAATGTATTCCCTTTTTGCTTAATAATACCTCTGTTGTTATATATTTCAATATTTTTTGAATCTGTCCAATAAACTGTTTTAACATTTGTACCCAGTTCAGTTTTTGTTGATGCTTGATTTATACCGCCTGATAAATCAAAATAATTAATATCCATAATACAACCTTTAACCTTTCATTCTTTTTTCTGCGTACCATCGAATTTTTGAGCGTATAAAACTGCCAATATCTTTTTTAGCTACCCAACTGTATGGCGGGAGATAAACTATATCGATTTTTCCGAAACTTGAAGTTTTCGGATTTTTCTGACCAAATTCATAATGAGTCATAATAGTTTCTTGACTGATATTTAGCGAATACTTTGAGCAAAGTTCTGCACAAAAATCCATACAAGATTCAAATTGAATAGGTGTAATCGGAAAATCACCGACATAAGATGGCGACTTAAATCCATACATGCTACACATAGCAACACCAATAGAGCCGGTATTTCCACCGCCTGTATGTGCTGCATATTTTCCATCGTTAACATTTTCATTATCTTCAGGTTTATAAATTCCGTTATAAATTTTACCCTCTTTGTCTATCAAATAATGATAATACTGTTTTTCAAATTGTGTAGGGTAGTACCTTCCTGCCGTCCAGTGTAAAATAATCCGTTTAATCATAAAACTAACCTTTCTTCTATCTTCCATTTCGGATTTCGCTGCATATAAACAACAACTGCATTTACTCTATTTTTGGCATTAAGTTTTAACATTATCGAGGACATGTGTGTTTGAACGGTTCTTATAGAAATTTTGAGTTTAGATGCTACTTCCTTATCAGTAAAACCGCATGCAATTAAAGTCAAAACAGCATGTTCCTTTTTCGATAATTTCATCAACCTTCCTTCTAGCACTAATTTTCTCAACTTTATCTTACCTTAAGCCCTTTCGTGATTATTTAATAATATTTCCCGATTTAATAAAAAAGAAGGGGGCTTGTTTTTCAACAATAGCCCCGTGAGTTTACAATTAGGGTAATGAAGGATTAGGGGGAGTTTGAAGTTTTATCGTTTGCCCATTTTTAGATTAGAGAAATTTGAATAACACCTTTTCTTAACACCAAATTCGTTATAGTTTAAATAGAAAGAACCTCCTTTTCGTTTTGAATAATCATAAAATCGTCGTTCATAAATAATCTTTGGTTTACACTTATTCAAAAATAATCTTGCAGCTTTATTAACATAACGAATAGATGACAAGTTGTTATTATCATCTATCCTTGTCAACTGGATAACCGTATGCCCACACACGGGACATTTCGGCAAATAATCCAATTCACACATAACAAATTTTTCCGTAGGCGACAACACAAAACTTCTAGTTTTACGAAGTCCCCCACAGCAATGAATATATCCCATAAAAATATACTATTCCTCTACCATGAGAATCGGTAAACAACTTTGCTATCAAAAAGTAACATTAACTTTTAGAGGCTTTTATTGCCTCCGAGCGTGAGTCTTAACCGTTTACATTCTTAGTATACAGATTTTTTAGAAAAAATAAAGTCCGCAGTTTTACGTAAGTAAAAATACGGATAGACAAACGGCGAAAAAGTCTCTGGCTGTACATTTTAGCGATTTAAATTTTTAAATATTACACCATGCCTGAAATTTTTTTTATAAAAACTTATGTATGAATGTTACTAACTTGCCAAATTTTATACTGCACTTAAAATAAAATTATGGGGAATATATTACTAATATCAGAAGATAATTCTGCTATCGAGAAATATCGAAAACTATTTTCAGGTAAATTTCACAATTTCAATGCCTGTTGTACTCAAACATCAATTTTTGATTTGATAGAAATTGAATCGCTTGATATTATTATTCTTGACTATAAAACTCAAGGTTTAGATATTCCGAATTTAATAAAAAAAATCAAAGCAAGACTTGAAAACGCTCAACTTATACTATTATATGACGGTTCTGACATAGAAGATGAAATTGCAAAATATTTAAGCGGATTTATTTTAGATAACTATACTGATAATCTTATTGTATCAACAATTAATACAGGCTTAAAAACCAAAGAAAACATTGACAAATTGTCAATACGCAACAAAGATCTTGCAGATAGTTTGTATAGACTAAATGTCCTTTACAACACAAGTTCACAATTTGCGGGAACTCTTGATACAAAAGAATTGCTAAATTATATGATTGAAGGTTTGGATAAATCTTTGAGTTTTGATTTGACATGTACTATATCATTCGGATTTGAAAATGAACCCGTACTAATTATCAATTCCTTATATGATATTTCGGAAGAGATTATGAATGCCCTAAAGTTACGTGCAATCTTGAATTATAAATCTCTGTTTACTGCAAATGATATCCCATTTGAAATAGATGACACAAAATTAAAAATAATAAAAAATATAAAAAATCCAAATAACAAATTTACTTTTACTATTTTTCAATATGATAATATGTTTGCTCCAATAGATTTAGGTGATAAATTTTTCGGATGTATTGAGATTTTTAAAGAAAAACCTTTTACAACTGATGATGCAGCATATTTCAATACTATAGTAAGACAAGTATCACTGCCATTAAAAAGTGCAGGATTATACAAAGAAATTATAGAAAAAAATGAAGAACTTGAAAAACTGGAAAGAGTAAAATCCGAGTTTATTTCGATAGTTTCCCATGAATTAAGAACCCCGTTAACCCCGATAAAAAATGCACTATCAATATTATCCAGTGGACGTTGCGGAACTCTTGGAGAAAATGCGGTAAAATTTGTTGATATGGCAAAAAGAAATGTAGAAAATTTAACAAGTATAATAAATGATATTCTTGATATTAACAAAATTGAAGCCGGAAAAATGGATTTCAATTATAAAACGATGAATATTCATTCTGTAATTGAAAATGTTAAAACAAACTTTGAGTGTGTTGCAAAAGAACACGAAATAACATTTACAACAGATGAACAGGAAACTTTACCTGAAATATACGCAGATTCTCAAAGACTAGGACAGGTTTTGACAAATCTCGTATCCAATGCTATTAAATTTACACCTAAAGGGAAAAGTATTACTATAAAATCAGAATTAAGAAATTCTAAAGATATAGTAACTAATTCTTATTTTGAAAATGAAATTAAACAGCTTAAGGGTGATTACATAGTTGTCAGCGTCATAGATGAAGGTATTGGTATTAAATCAGAAAATCTGTTAAAAGCATTTGACAAATTTACACAAATTGAAAATTCTTTATCTCGAAAAGTTGGCGGTACCGGATTGGGACTTCCAATAGCCAAACAGCTGATAAAAGCACATAAAGGAACTATCTGGTGTGATAGTGAAGAAGAAAAAGGTTCAAGTTTCCATTTTGCACTACCTGTCGAAACTGAAAATGCAGAAACAAAAACAATACAAAAAGAACTTTTGTAATATAATAAATTTATGGATACTAAGAAGAGAAAAATAAGCATCATTGGTTCTACTGGTTCTATAGGAACTCAGGCTCTTGAAGTAATTGAAAAACTTCAGGATAAATTTGAAATAATTGCACTGGCTGGCGGTAATAATGTTGAATTATTAAAACAACAGGTATTAAAGTTCAAACCTAAGTACGTATCTGTCGGTAGGGATAGTAACCACAAAGGCTTCCAAATAGATGGAACTAAAACATTATATGGCAATGATGGTTTGGAAGAAATTTGCTCAAATAAAGAAAATGATATAATTCTTGTTGCCGTATCCGGAAAAGTTGGGTTAAAACCAACATTAAAAGCTATCGAGAATGGTATAGATATTGCACTTGCAAACAAAGAAACCCTTGTTATGGCAGGTGATATTGTAATAAAAAAAGCAAAAGAATTCGGAGTTAATATTATTCCGGTAGATAGTGAACATTGTGCAATTCATCAATGTATTAAAAATATTTCTCAAGTTGAAAAACTGATAATTACAGCAAGCGGCGGACCATTTTTGCACAAATCAGTCGAAGATATGAAAAATGCAACAGTAGAACAAGCTCTTGCTCATCCAAGATGGAATATGGGACAGAAAATTACTGTAGACTCTGCTACTCTAATGAATAAAGGGCTTGAAATAATTGAAGCACATCACCTGTTTAATATGTCTTATGACAAAATTGATGTAGTTGTACATCCGCAGAGCATTGTTCACTCCGCAATAGAATACAAAGACGGAAGTGTAATTGCCCAAATAGGATTGCCAAGTATGCATATTCCTATTCAATATGCAATTACATATCCTGAAAGGTTTGAAGGTATAAAATCAAAAAGTTTTAGTTTCTCGGAAATTGCAAGATTAGATTTTGAAAAACCGGATTATAAAAAATTTCCGTCACTAGAACTTGCATACTCAGCCGGTAAAACCGGCGGTAGTGCAACAGTTTGTTTAAATGCAGCAAATGAAGAAGCTGTTTTTGCGTTCCTGCAAAATAAAATAAAGCTTTTTGATATATACACAATAACTGAAAAAATGATGGATTTACATAACACAATAAAAACTCCAAATATTAACGAAATATTTGAAATTGATAATGAAATTCGTATAAAAACAAGAGAATTAATAAATTAAAATATTGTTAATTATGCCGGTAAAATTAAAAAATTTGGTATAATAATTATATGAATGAAAATGAACAAAAATACGAAGATTTTATATCTACAGTAAGCCATGAATTGAGAACACCGTTAACTTCGATCAGAGGATTCTCTCAAACAATGTTGGCATCTTGGGATAAGCTGGATGAAGACAGCAAAAAGAAATTTATAAAAATAATTGAAGAACAATCCAATAGATTAATTACTCTTGTTGAAAATATGCTGACAGTGACAAAATTACAATCAACAAATAATCATTTAATTTTCAATGAACTAAATGTCAAAGCTCCTATTGAACAAACAATTGCAATTGTGAAAAATCAATATCCAAATCATAAATTTGAACTGATTTATAAAAATAATCTTCCGAATATTTTTGTAGATAAAGATAAATTTCAGCAAATACTGACAAACCTGATAGAAAACAGTGCAAAATATTCTCCTGATAATTCTACGACAACAATAACTGCAGCCTTAGAAGATAATAATGTAATAATAAAATTTTCAAATACAGGTATAGGAATTGATGAAAAAGATTATGATAAAATTTTTACAAAATTTGCACGATTAGATAATCCTCTAACCCGTAAAGCTCAAGGCAGCGGATTAGGATTATATATAACAAAAAATCTTGTTGAAAAATTAGGCGGACAAATTTCAGTAAAATCTGAACCTATTGAAAACTCACAAAATTTAAGTAAAATAACATTCAAACTACTCATGCCTGTAAAAAGCATAGAAGAACAAGCGAGGATGAAATGCAATCAGTAACATTAATTATTGACAAACGTCTTGAATTATCTACGAAATACAAAAAATTATTGGAATCAAATTCAAACAACGTAATTGTATCAAAAGATTTAATAACAGCATTAAAAATAATTCAGGATAAAGAACCTGATTTAATTATCATTTCTGACAGTTTTGACAATGATTTGTGCGATTTTTGCAAACAAGTTAGAGCCCTGACATATAATATGCGTCCTGTTATTGTTGCAATGTCAAAATCAGCAGATTTTAACGATAGAATAAAAGTTCTAAACAGCGGTGCAGATGATTTCTTATCAGAACCTGTAAACTCTGAAGAATTTAAAGTCCGAATGAATGCACATCTTCGAAGAGAATTTGAATCTAATCTGGATTCAAAACAGTTTTTGCCAAATAAGAACTACACGCTAAGAGCTATAAAAAGAAAACTCTCAGAAAATAGTGAATGGGCAATGCTGTATATTAGTATTGAAAATTTCGAAAGTTACAAACAAGCATATACAGAACTTGCTTCGGATAAACTTTTACAAACATACGGTGCAATAATTCAATCATCACTTGATGAACACGATTATGCAGGCAAACTGGATGAAAATGTATTTTTAGTTATTATTGATTCTATAAAAGCAGAACCACTTGCAAATTTCTTAACTTTTGTATTTGATTCTGTATCAAATAAATTTTATGCAGAACACGATTTAGAACGTGGTTACATGATTTTGCAAGGAGATGAATTCGCGGGAAGAAGATCCAATTTTGTGCATTCAACAATTGGAGTAATTACTAACGAAACAGGAAAACATACAGATATAAACGGTATAATCAATACTCTGATGCAAATCAACAAAATGGCTGATTGTCCGAATAAATCTAATTATTTAATTGAACGCCAAAAAATTTCCGGTGAAAACAGTATTCAAAATTGTGAAACTAATAATAAAATTCTTATTTATGAAACAGATGAAGCATTAGGTATTTTGTTAAATACGATATTGAACTTGCAAGGATATAGCACTGAAATTGTTAACGAATACAACATTGATAGATTGGATAAGCAGCCTGCAGTTATAATAATAGATGCAGGTAATCTTGAAAAACGCAACGGATTAAATCTATGTTGTGCAATAAAACAAAAAGAAGAACTTAAGAATTCTAAAATTATAGTAACCTCAATTATCCATGACAAAGAGTTGGTTTTGAATACAGGTGCGGATTTATACCTGCCAAAGCCATACGAAATTCCCCAATTAATTAAATGGGTAGATAGTTTTATAAAAGAATTTAATGACTAACCTAAAATTTCTTCTAAAATTTCAGCATTACGAGGAGCGTCTTTTAATTGCTGCTTAGAAGCACGTCTCATATAATTTCTAAGAGCCTCTCTAATTAATTCACTTCTTGAACAAGATTCAGAATCTGCCAAACCATCAACTTTGTTTAAAAATTCATCAGGCATGGTTATTAAAATTTTAGCCATAAACTATCCTTTCTTTCACAGAAGCATAACACATTAAATAAGTTTTATCAAGTAAAATCTAACCAAATTACCACCTCCGACAGTGCATTGTAAAAAATATTTAAATAATTAAGATTAATTTGATAACCAGAAAGGAGATTATATAAATGGAAGAAAATCAACACAACACCGAAGAAAGAATTCAAGTTGAATCTGCAAATCATTCATCATGTAGTAGAAAACATCCCATCCTAAAATGTTTAATGTGTGCATTAATAACTTTTATAGCCGCATTTTGTGCATTTTATACCGTAATGGATTGGCACATGAAATCACTTTTCCCGCCGGAAATAAGACCGTTTGGACCTAGATTTGAAAAAGCATTCCAAAAAGATATGTATAGAATGAACAAAATGTTAAAAGAGGATCAAAGAATTGCCAGAGAAGCAGCCAACGTAATTCATCTTGAACAAACAAGGGATTACTACAAAATATTAATTGATTTAAGAGCATTTGATAATAATGTAAATAATGTTCAAGTAACTGCAAACGGTAACATTTTGACTATTCACGGACGTTCAATTAAAAAATCAAAACATAACGAACAAATTTCTGAGTTTCAACAAAATTATATGTTTGGTGAAAATGTAAAGTTGAATGAATTAACAAAAGAAACAGAAGGCCATTATTACGTAGTTACAATCCCAATCGGGGACACTGAAGAGTAGTGATAATATAGAAATAAAAATAAAACAATAGAGAACCTTTCCCTTAGGAAGGGTTTTCTATTAACAACTTAAAAATTTTTTGCTACAATTAACACATGAAGATATTAGGCATTGATCCGGGAATGGCAATAGTTGGTTACAGTATTGTAGATTTTGATGGCAAAAATCTACAGCTGTTGCATTCCGGCTCTATCCAAACAGCAAAAGGGGAAAGAGAATCCGCAAGACTTTTAGAAATTTTTAATGATATTACATATATTATTGAAAAATATAACCCTGATGTTTGTGCAATAGAAAAGTTATTCTTTTTCCGTAATCAAACTACAGTAATGCCTGTTGCACATGCTCGCGGTGTAATTCTTACAGTTTTGGAACAACATAATGTTCCGATTTTTGAATACACACCAATGGAAGTTAAACAAATTCTTACTGGATACGGAAGAGCTTCAAAAAAAGAAGTTGAACAAATGGTTAAAATAAGCTTAGATAGTGAAAAATTACCAAAACTCGATGATACTATAGATTCAATAGCTATTGCAATCTCCTTCACCAGAAGCCCTGATGCTATTCAATATTAAAAACAATTGAGTTTTAAAATAATAAATGTTATTATATTCAAAAGGAAAATAATGAATAAATTTTTAGTTATAAATACAATAGTTTTAAGCTTAATACTCGGAATAATTTTAGGAGTAATCGCAGTTATTCCAAAAGTAGGAATGATTGGATTAATTTCAGCACTATTGCTTGCGGCTCCGCTCGTAATTGTATATTTAATAATGGATGGAAAATTTGATTTAACAACCCCGAAAGACAGCATTTTAACAGGTGCATTAATTGGGTTTAGTACAAATATAACATTTTCAGTATGTTATTGCATTATTATGGCAATTATGTCTGTGGGCTTTCATCATACAACCAACTTTTTTCTAACTGCAATGATTACGAATTCTCCAATATGGCTGCTGTTAGTATTTATAATTTTTATTGGAATTTTATTTGCAACAACAAATGCATTTACCGGATTTGCAACCTACTATATTATAAATTTTATTCGTGATATATACGAAAAACAGCACCCTGCAAATCAGCAAGAATATAGAGAAAAATTAAAATAAAGGAAAATAAAATGACTGAATTTACTTCTAAAATACGAACAATTGAATGGATTGATACATACTCAAAAATGGTTGACCAAACAAAATTCCCTGAACATTTTGAATATGTCAATATAACTAGCGGGCAAGATATGTTTAATGCAATTAAAACAATGATTGTAAGAGGAGCACCAGCAATTGGTATTGCCGGTGCACATGGCGTTGTTTTGTACGCACAAGAGCTTGAAAAACAAAATCTTTCAAAAACAGAATTTGTTAAACAACTGTTGGGTAAAGCAGATTATATGGCGAGTGCAAGACCTACTGCTGTAAATTTAATGTGGGCAATTGAAAAACAAAAAGAAATTATTCAGAGTAAATGTTCTTCGACTTCTGAAAATTGGAATATTTCGGATTTGATAGAAGATTTAAAAGAAAACGGTAAAAAACTTGAGCTGGAAGATATTTCAATAAATAAAAAAATCGGAGACTACGGAGCTCAGGTAGTTCCAAAAGGTGCAACTATTTTAACCCACTGTAATGCTGGAGCCCTTGCAACTGTTGGATATGGAACAGCTTTAGGGGTTGTGCGTTCAGCTTTTGCGAATGATCCGACTGTTCAAGTATTTGCAGATGAAACAAGACCTCGCCAGCAAGGGGCCCGAATTACAACACTTGAGCTGACTATGGACGGAATTCCTGTTACGCTGATTACTGATGGAATGTGTTCATATTTTATGAAAAAAGGAATGATTGATATGGTTTGCGTTGGTGCTGACAGAATTGCAGCAAACGGTGATGCTGCAAATAAAATCGGTACATATACAGTTGCAATTGCAGCTAAATATCATAACATTCCATTCTATGTTGCGGCACCTTTATCAACAATTGACACCAGTATTAAATCCGGTGATGAAATTGTTATTGAAGAACGTTCTCATGATGAAGTAACTCATATTAATGGCAAAACTATTTGTGCAGAAGGTGTTAACATTATCAATCCCGGATTTGACGTAACGCCTCACGAACTTATTGCCGGTATTATTACAGAAAAAGGAATTCTTAGACCTGATTACAGTAAATCAATTGCTGAAGCTTTTAAAAATTAGGAATAAACTAAAAATGAAAAAGATATTATCTATAATTTTAATATTAGCTTTTATTTTAACAGGGGTTATAAATTATACCTGTGCAAAAGAATCAACAAATACAACAGATAATAAAAATAATTTAACTGTGGAGAAAGTTGATTTTGGACCGTATATGAGTAAAATGCAAAGAGAAATAAAAGCAAATTGGAACCCGCCAAACATTAAAACAACAAAACACGTTGTCCTATTGTACAAAATAAATAAAGACGGAACTGTTCCAAAATCTGAAATATTAAAATCATCAGGAAGTAAAAAAATGGATGCCTCAGCTTTGGAAGCTCTAAATAAATCTGCACCATTTCCACCACTTCCAAAGAAATTTAAAGGTGATAATATTGATGTTCAATTTACTTTTGATTACAATGTTCACAAAAATATGAGTGAAGATTTTAGGAATTAAGAAAAGGGGGTATTATGAAAAAAGTATTACTATCAATTATTGCATTATCAATGCTGACTTTAGGTGTTCCAGCATTTGCAGAAGGTACTCATGGAGTTGATGGTGAAGTGTCAGGCAGATCAGTAGGGGCTGCAGCTTTATCATTATTAATATGGCCGGGAATCGGACAGGCTGTTAACAAAAACACAAAAGAAAAAAATGTTACTCACGCAGTTTTAGGTTTAACCGGTGTATTTAGAATCTGGTCTTGCTATGATGCTTTAGTTGATAGAAAAGGCGGAGTTTGGAAAAACAGAATTTAATAATTCTTAAAAAGAGAACCGTTGAGGTTCTCTTTTTTATTGCAATAAAAACTAATGTAAACATGTGTGTAAATTAGTTGCCCTGCTAATTTACTTACGCTAAAATAAAAGTAATATTGGGGAGGAATTCGAACTTAAATGCCGAAATTAGCCAAACAGCACTGGAGAGCAGATGCCTATGACGTTAGGAGTTTTGAATATCAAAAAATAACTCCTATTAATACTGATTATTCATATACCCATAGTTCATCAAGCTATAAAAAACATAGTAATTCCTCTTATACAGGAAATCAGGCATACTATAGTCATCTCAGAAATGAAAACAGACCTCGTAAAAGAAAAAAAAGAAATACTTTACAGGCTTTAATCTCATTTTCATTATTGTGTATTATGATGTTTACGGTAATGCCTTTCGCATTTAACAATATAACTAAGACTATCTTTGCTCCAACTCCATATAAAAATGTTAAGACTGATTTAAGAAAACTGGCTTTCCCAACACAAAATTATATTTCTAATGCGTGGTTTATGGGTGAACCTTCTTTCAGATATCAAGCTGATAAAAAAGATGCATTAATGGAACCTTTAAAAGAAAATGTTAACATGCCTGTTTTAAAAAGTGAATTAACAGATTTAATTGAACTTTACCCGACTGTAAAACCTGCAATATATGTTTGGGATTATGAAACAGGAAATTATATTGACATAAACGGCGATAAAATATATTCAACAGCAAGTATTATTAAAATTCCTGTACTTATTGATGTATTCAAATCAATAGAAGCCGGTCAATTCTCACTTGAAGATACTATTCCTTTGACTGAGTATTTCAGAACCGAAGGATCCGGCAGTTTACAATTTAAAGCTGCAAATTCTGAATATACAATAGATAAACTTGCAGAAATAATGATTACAGAATCGGATAATTCTGCAACTAATATGTTAATGACAAAAGTTGGTTCTATGACTGATGTTAACCAAAATATCAGAGATTGGGGTTTGAAAAATACAGAAGTTCAAACATGGCTGCCTGATTATAAAGGTAACAATCATACTACTGCAAAAGAAATGGCTCAAATGCTTTATAATATTGATGAAAATGATAAATTCCTATCAGATGCATCAAGAAACAAAATGTTAAATTATATGGGTCATGTTCATAATAACAGACTTATTCAAGCCGGACTTGGTGCAGGTTCAGTATTCTTGCATAAAACAGGTGATATTGGAACAATGCTTGGAGATGCAGGAATTGTAATTACACCTACAGGTAAAAAATATATTGTTGTAATTCTTGCAAACAGACCTCATAATGCTGTTGCAGGTAAAGATTTTATTGTTAAAGCTTCTGAAATTATTTACAATTATATGGTGAAATAATGCTTAAAGAATTATTAGAAACTAAACATTGTTTTAAACTTGTATGTGGAGCAGGGAACGAAGATGTTGAAGAAATAAAACGTCTTGTGTATCTCTATGCAATAGCAGGTTGTAGATTTTTTGACCTTTCTGCTAATGAAGATGTCATTACTGCTGCTCGGGAAGCTCTTGAAAAAGCCAGAGTTTATGATGCATACCTCTGCGTAAGTGTTGGTATCAAAAGTGATCCGCATGTTCAAAAAGCTGTTATAGATTATGACAGATGTGTAAATTGCGGCTCTTGTGAAGCTGTTTGCCCACAAGGTGCAATACATTATGCTAAGGTAAAAAAATCAAAATGTATAGGCTGCGGAAGATGTTGGAAAATTTGTTCCAGAGCTGCAATTTCATATATCTCGGAAGAAAAAAATCTTGATGAAGTTTTACCGGCAATTGTAGAAAAAGGAATTGATTGTATTGAATTTCATGCAATGGGACTTGACGAAGAAGAAATTTTTTCTAAATGGCAATACATAAACGATAATTATGAAGGAATTTTGAGTATCTGTACCAGCAGAAGCAAATTAAGTGATGAAGCTTTGGTAGACCGAATAAAAAGAATGATTGAATCAAGAGAACCATATACAACAATTGTTCAAGCAGACGGTTTTCCAATGAGCGGAGGAGATGACAATTATAAATCAACCCTCCAAACAGTTGCAGCAGCTGAAATAGTTCAAAATGCAAATCTTCCGGTATATTTAGTACTTTCCGGCGGAACAAACGGTAAAACAACAGAACTTGCTAAAATGTGTGACATTTCATACCATGGTGTAGCTATCGGGTCTTATGCAAGAAAAATTGTAAGACGTTATATCCAGAGACCTGATTTTTGGACAAATCCAAATGTCTTAAATAATGCACTTGAATTGGCTAAACCTCTTGTGGATAGTGTAATTGCATAAATAAGAGTATAAAACTATGGATATCTTTTATTTAAAAAAAAGTGAATTTATTTCGTTTATAAATCAGGATAGCTTGCAAACATTTTCTGACGGCAGAATATTCAAATGCAAAGACAAAGAACTTGAACATCTTTGCGGAATATTCCTAACAAAATTTATTGCAAAACATGTCTATGATATCCACAATTTAGATATAGAGCTTAGAAACAAAAAACCATATTTCGTTTCTAATGAAATATTCTTTAGTATTTCACATTCAAAAGATATTGTTCTCGTAGCATTTAATAATAGCAATATTGGTGCAGATATTGAATATATGCAAGATGGTAAAAACTATAAATTGATTATGAATCGTTATGGTCATAAGGTCTCAAATCCATCAAAAAAAGATTTCTATCGTTTTTGGACTGTCCATGAAGCAGAAATTAAACTGAACGGAGATATAAAATCTTTGTTTTCAGAAATTATTGAACACGATTACATGCTTGCTTGTGTTTCAGATGACATATTTGTTTCAAATTTCTGTATCAAAAAATTAACATGTTCAGCTAACAACATAAACCTAATAGAAGAATTTGAACACCCTAAAAATATAAAACTGAATATTTACCATGGATAACCTACTGAAGTTTTCCAACCATTTCTTCGTAATTTTTCTGCACAATATAAACAGTGTCCTTCTTTTCTGCAATCAGCGTTTATTTTACTATCTGACAAATTGTATCCCAATGGCATAACTGATCCATCTTTGTTTCGAACAAGCATAAATACGTCATTACCAAATCGGTTTGGTTTGTTTGGTCCGTTTATATCAACAAACACACCTTGTTGACCGATATAATTAAAATCATAAACAGCATCAGGATCAGGGCGATCATTTTGCCCTCCTGATGTTGAAATTGAATATAAAATACCATCAAGTGTAAAAATAGGAACTCTGCTAAAGGCATTAAAACCAGAATAAGAACCGCTCCCGTTATAGCGAGACCAGGGAGCAGAACTTTTATAATTACATTTTGAGTACGTATCACAATATGTAATTATTTTCATATATGGAGCAAAATATCGTTCAATATAAACCTTTGGAGATAATGAAGTATCCCATGTTTCATAAGCTTCGTTATCAATTGTTGACAATTTTATTGCTTGATTTAGTATAGATTGTGCCTTTCTGAGTTTAGAGATTTTGCCATTATGATCGAGATTGGCAATTAAATTAGGCAGTGTTATTGCGGCAACAACTCCGATAATACCCAGCGTAATTAAAACTTCAGCCAAAGTAAATGCCTTATTCTGTATTTTTTTCATATAACTAATCCTTCCTAAATATTCGTGCTAATAAATTGATTGAACTCTTATGCTTCTATATATAGAAATAGCAAAAATATTTTAGCATTATAGTTCTATATATGCAACATGTCTCAAAAAATAATATTGTTTTATTAAAAGCTATATCCGAAGTCTTAAGAGAGGAAAGATTAAAAAAAGGGAAATCAGTTCGTATGCTTGCTTATGAATACGACTTACAAATGTCTTTATTAAGTAGAATTGAAAATGCTAAAAATGACTCAAAAATTACATCCTTATGGTCAATATGTAATGCATTAGATATACAACCTAATTATTTTTTCACACGAGTTATGGAAAAATTACCTGAAAACTTCACATTACTTGAATAATATTGTTGCATATACGGCATATTTTTGCGATATTAAAGTTAAGCATAAGATAAAAATGGAGAGAGAGAATATGGATATAAAAGCAGTTATTTTAGCAGCAGGAAAAGGTACAAGAATGAAATCCGAAACGACTCCTAAGGTTTTACATCAAATAATGGGTAAAACACTTCTTGGGTATGTTTTGGACAATGTTAAAAACTTCGTATCAGGAGAATTTGTTATAGTTGGTCATCATGCAGAAGAAGTTGAAAATTTTGTAAAAACAAATTACGACCATGCTCAAACAGTACTGCAATCCCCACAATTAGGAACAGGACATGCTGTTTCTATGGTTTGTCCTCAGCTTGAAAATTTTGACGGACTTGTACTAATTCTTTGCGGAGACACTCCTCTTGTTAAAGAAGAAACATTAAAATCATTTGTTGAATTTCATAAATCAAATAATTCAGATATCACTGTAATGAGTACTATTTTTGAAAATCCGACAAATTATGGAAGAATTATAAGAGAAGCCAACAATTCATTAAAATGTATTGTTGAAGAAAAAGATGCAACACCTGAACAAAAAGCAGTTAAAGAAGTTAATGCCGGAATTTATTGCTTAAATTGGAGTAAAGTTAAATCTGCATTTGGGGAACTTAAAAGTAACAATGCTCAAGGAGAATATTATTTGACAGATATTATATCCTGGGGGAAAGCTCAAAACCTAAACGTTAATGCTTATATATTGGAAAACAGCGATGAAATATTCGGTATAAATTCAAGAATAAACCTTGCTGAAGCAACCAAAATGATGAATAGACGAAATCTCGAAAGATATATGGTAAACGGTGTTACAATAGTCGATCCCGATTCAACCTGGATTAGCGAAGATACAGAAATCGGGCAAGATACTATAATCTATCCGGCAACATATATTGAAGGCAAAAATAAAATTGGTAAAAAATGCAAAATCGGTCCTTGTGCTCATTTAAGAGGCGGTGTTGAGGTTTGTGACAACGTAAAAGTAGGTAACTTTGTAGAAGTTAAAAAAGCAAAAATAAATTCAAATACCAATGTTGGACATCTTTCATATATAGGAGATGCTGAACTCGGAGAACAAGTAAATATTGGTGCCGGAACAATTACTGCAAATTATAATCCATTGACAAAAGAAAAATCAAAAACAATATTGAAAAATAATGTAAAAATTGGTTCAAATTCAGTACTTGTTGCTCCGGTGACAATTGAAGAAGGTGCAAATATCGGAGCTGGTGGAATTATTACTAAAAATGTTCCTTCTTGGGCTTTAGCTATAACACGTTCTCCGCTCAAAGTTCTTGAAAATTGGGTTAAAAAGCAAATTAACAAGTAAACTTTTGTTACATATACTAGCAAGAAATATATTTAGCAGTTTTAATTCCATCATTACACATAAAAAGGATAAGGCAGAGTTATGCTAAGTATAAAAAATTATAATTTAACACCAACAAAAATTCCATTTAGAGCAGAAACGGATAAAAGTGAAAATAATGCAGAATCTAAACCTCCCTTTAAATCAAATTATGGATTAAAGACAGGTACTGTTTATGCAGGAATTGCATCAAGTTTAGCTTTACTGGGTGTTACAGCTCAGAGTCTAAACCTAAAAAGAGAACAAAAGAGGTTAGATGAAGAAATTGCTCTGGGAAGATATTCTTCTCAAAAACAACTTGAATTTATCCAAAAAACAAAGACTTCTTTAAAAAGAACAGGGATTACAATACCTTTGAGTGTTGCAATAATAATAGGGTGCGGGGCACTTGTAGATAAATTAATAAACAAAAAACATACTGATTTAGCAGAACAGGTAAAATCAAAACCGGCAAAAGAAATCCTTGAAGAAAATGATAATGTAGAAGTTAGTAAAAACGGAAATCTCTATTATAAATCAAATACCGGTATGAAAACGGGACCTTTGATAGGTGCAATAGTTGCTCCTATTTCAAGCATGGTTGCATTAAAAATTGCAAAATTCAGAATTCACCCAATTTTAGCAATAACCGGACTTATTCAGGGTGCCATTGGAGGATTGCTATTAGGTTCAATAACAGATTACTGTTCAAACAAAGCCGCTGAAAAATATGCTGATAAAAAAATAACTGAATCAAAATAAAAAGGAAGTACTAATGTTGAATGTTCAAAATTATCGTATTACATCACCAAGAATATCTTTTCAAGCAAATGAAGAGACCGGTGACACTCAAGAAAAAACAGTAAATAAGCCATATAAAACTCATGCAGGTATAAAAACGGGAGCTGTTTATGGTGGATTAGAAGCTATAGGCGGACTGTTTTTGGGGTATCCTTTGTATGCACTTGCAATAATCCCTGTAGCCTTGTTATGCGGTAATTATGTAGATAATAAGATAAATAATCAAAATGCAGAATTATCAAAAAAAATAAATACACAAGATAAAAAAGAAATTATTGAACAAAATCCAAATGTTGAAAGTACAAGAAATGGTAATCTTTATAATAAACCAAATATTGGTAAGAAAACAGGTGCCATTTTAGGTGCGATTGCATTGCCTGTATTAAATATAATCCAAAAAGGTAAACATACTAATGCTTTAGGGCTTATAATATCACCTATCGAGGGTGCACTTGGGGGATTATTACTTGGGGCAATTACGGATGCTTGTGCAAGTAAAGGTGCCCAAAAAGAGGCAGATAAACAAGCCTTTAGAGCAAATGTATAATTACGGTAAATATTTGTAACAATTTTTACTAAATTGTCGAAAATAAGTCAATTATTATCTTGATAGGGTTTATTACTTGTATAAAAGTGTGAATAAAAGTAGGAGAAATTAATGTTAGCAGTTCAAAATTATCAAACCCCTCGTGTAGCTTTCAAAGCAAATGAAGAAAATCAAGAAAAACCGGTTTCAGGAAACAATACTCATGCAGGTTTAAAAACAGGTGCAGTATATGCTGGTTTAGGTTCATTAGGAGTTGTTACAGGTTCCAAAATGGCAAATGCAGGAGTTGAATTCCTAAAACAAAATAAAGAAGTTGCAGAAGAAGTCGGAAAAGAAACAATCGAAGAAATGGCCAAAGGTGCAAAGGCTTTAAATAAATCAAAATATTTGTATTTGCCAATATTTATTTTAACAGCACTTGGCTGTGGTGCTCTTGTTGATAATTCTATTAACAAAAAGCGTGCTAATTTGCAGCAAAGATTAGCTACTGAAGATAAAAAAGCAATTCTTGAAAGTGATGATAACGTAGATACTACAGCTAAAGGTAATTTATACTATAAATCATCTGTAGGTAAGAAATTAGGAACAGTTCTTGGTGCTGTAGCTTTACCTGCACTTGGAATTATTCAAGCCGTACTTGCAAAATCTAAAGTAAATGCCCTTGGTGCAGTTAGCAATATCATTACAGGTGCAATTGGCGGTTTAGCATTAGGTGCTATCACAGATGCTTGTGCTAATAAAAAAGCAAAAGAAGCTGCAGATAAACAATAGATATAGAAAATATAGAAAAAGTAAAGCGGTTCTATTTTGGACCGCTTTACTTTTTTGCTTAAAGTTTTATGATAATAAAAAGAGTTAATGAGAGGGGAAATATGTATAATCCAAAATCTACAAAAGCAGAAGAGTTTATTTGCCATGATGAAGTTTTATCGTCTTTAGAATATGCAAAAAATAATAAAAATAACATTGAATTAATTGCTAACATTTTAGCAAAAGCAAAACTTGGAAAAGGTCTCTCTCATAGAGAAGCTGCCGTTTTACTTGATTGCGATATAGAAGAAAAAAATCAAGAAATATTTAAACTTGCAGAGCAAATTAAGCAAGATTACTACGGAAACAGAATTGTTCTATTTGCACCGCTATATTTATCAAATTATTGTGTAAACGGCTGTGTTTATTGTCCATATCACGCAAAGAATAAACATATTCCTCGTAAAAAAATGACGCAAGATGAAATTAGAGAAGAAGTTATAGCTCTTCAAGATATGGGACACAAACGTCTTGCAATAGAAACCGGGGAAGACCCTGTTAATAATCCTATTGAATACGTTTTAGAATCTTTAAAAACAATTTATTCAATTCATCATAAAAACGGTGCTATCCGTCGTGCAAATGTAAATATTGCAGCAACAACCGTCGAAAATTATAGAAAATTAAAAGAAGCAGGAATTGGAACATACATATTGTTTCAGGAAACTTATAATAAGGAATCCTATGAAAAACTTCATCCGACCGGACCAAAACATAATTATGCATATCATACAGAAGCAATGGATAGAGCAATGCAAGGCGGAATTGATGATGTTGGGCTTGGAGTTTTATTCGGTTTAGAGTCATATCGTTATGAGTTTTCAGCACTTCTTATGCATGCAGAACACTTGGAAGCCGTTTACGGAGTAGGACCACACACAATTTCAGTTCCTAGAATAAGAAAAGCTGATGACATTGACCCTAATACCTTTGATAACGGAATTGATGATGAAATTTTTGCGAAAATTATTGCTTGTATTAGAATTTCAGTTCCATACACCGGAATGATTATTTCGACCAGAGAATCTCAAGCTTGCCGTGAAAAAGTTCTTAAATTGGGTATTTCGCAAATAAGCGGAGGTTCAAAAACCAGTGTTGGCGGATATGCCCATCCTGAAAATGAATCCGAAGAGGATACTGCACAATTTGATATTTCTGATAGAAGAACTCTTGATGAGGTTATAAAATGGCTTATGGAACTTGGTTATGTTCCAAGTTTCTGTACTGCATGTTATAGGGAAGGAAGAGTTGGGGACAGATTTATGGCTATATGTAAAGAACAGCAAATTCATAACTTCTGTCATCCAAATGCTATCATGACTCTGGAAGAATACTTGCAAGATTATGCCTCCAAAGAAACTGAAAAAGTTGGTGAAGCTCTTATTCAAAAGGAACTGGAAACTCTTGGCGATAAAAAAATTCGAGCAGTGGTTGAAGAGAATTTAACAAAAATAAAACAAGGCGAAAGAGATTTTAGATTTTAAATACTCTTCTGAAGCTAAAGTAATTATATTTGGGGTGTTTTGGTTTTCCCTATTAAAATAAGACAAAAAATAAGTCCGATAATCGGACTTATTTTTGTAAATGGCGGGAACGATGCTCACAGGTTCGAACTTTTAGTTCAAAATTACTACAAGCATATCAACTCCGCAGTAACCACGAAGATATGTTATCTCATATCTTCACTTAGTAAAGTAGCATAAACACAATTACTTGTCTAAATTCTCGAAAGTAATCAAACAGTTTGCATCTCTTAACAAAGTAACAGCAGTTCCTAAATCTTGCACTCCTAATTTGTTACGCATCGAACTAACATTTTGTTTTATACCGTTTTCAGAAATTTTATGTATGTCATTATCAGTTAAGAAACGAGCTATCTTTTTGTAAGTTACTCTTTCTGGAGAGTTTGTCTCTAAATATGCTCTAGCAGAAATTATTTTTACTTCAATATCCGATAATTTTTTTATTGCATATAATGATGTAGAATTATCTAATTTATTATTTATATCATTATTTAATGATACATTGTTATCTTGAAGAGCATTTTTATACAAATTTATAAAATCAACATCAATAATGATAATACATCCCAAAGAAAGTTCATCATTGTCATTAAAATCAAAACAAATTCTTTCAAACCAAAGTTGATTTTCATGTTCACAAGCTAAAATTGCTTTAATATACTTAATATCATTTACATGAAAATTATTGTAATTATATTTTTCTTTAGTTATTAGTGCAAAAAACTGTTTCTTTTGCGTTTCATAATCAAGAGTATTTTCATATTCATTATATACTTCGTTACAGCTATAACGATAAAGATATTCAGCTAGAGCTTGCTGTACTTTTTCTTTTTCTGTAATTGTAAATGAAATGTGTATAGTATCGTCTGATTTTTTCTCATATTTTACTTCAAACATTGTGTCATTGTGTATTTCAATATTTTCAGAGGCTAATAACGAAGTATAATACGACTTTGCTTCTTTCCGATAACAATTTGGTAAATATGGCGGAGTATCCACCTCTGCACAATCATCAAATTCCATATTATAACAAGGATGTTCTGAATAATTATCGCCATATGCATAATAGTAATAAATAAAATTATTAAATATATCATCTATTATAACTTGAAGATTTATAAACTGCTCTTGATTATGCACACAAAATTCAATATTTTTTTTGGAACATAAAGCAGTCTTTATAAGTGCTAAAGAGCCATCCAGTACATCATTACAGTATATTTGAATATATTCTTGTCCAAATTCTTCCATATAATGCATTCCTTAAACCTAAATCTAGCACAAAAATGTTCCAACATAAATAATTTATATTACTCGTTAGTTATATTAAATATGCCATTATTTTGACCCAATATCAATATGTGTCGCATATCTAAACTTTCCCCAAAATCCAATTCTCAACATGGAGAAATAAGGCAAAACTCCAGTAAATTGTTACATATAGCTCTATCGCTAGGCCTTGACAAGATAGTCTTTTGGGCGGGAATATATGGGCATAAGCAACGGCCGCTGCTTCTTTAGTAAAACAAATTAAAACAAAGGAGCAACAAACATGACAAAATTTATTACAACAAACTTGAACATTGAAGATGAAATCAGAACAATTAAAGCATTGGAATCTAAACTTGAGGAACTCAAAGAGTTAAAAGAAGAAAAAGAATCTCAAATTAAAGCTATCCTTGACAATGCTGGGGTTGAAGAATTACAAGTTGGAACATTTACAATAAGATTTACCAATGTAGTCAGAAATAATTTTAATACATCGGCTTTTAAGAAGAAATATCTTGAACTATACAATGCTTTCATCAAGCAAACAAATTACAGGAAATTCACGATTTCATAGGGGCTTAGCCCCTGCCCCTCTTGGGGTGTAACAGATGTAGTAATAGCTAAAATGAAAGGATTTATAACTATGGGTCAAAGAGTAGCATTTTTAATTAAAAGAACATATTGGAACGGTCAAGTAAATGTAAGATTAGTTCATCATCAATGGGGTATCGGTCGAGTTATGCACAATAACTTTATAAGAGATTTTATGGAAATAGTTACTTACAGAGGTTTACAAGGTAAAACTCTTAAAGATTTTATGAAGATTATTGATGATGAAAATTCTTTATACCTTGAAAAGAACTACAGAAAAGGAAGTAAAGGAATCCCAGATGTATTTGATAATAAGGTGATTAAAAAATACTTCAACAGAACTGATAACAATAACGGTGGAATGATTATTGATATTAAAGAAAAGCCATCGGATAAGCAGCCTTGGGGCTTAGATATTGAAGATTTAAAGATTGGTTTTGTTGTTGGATATGAAGAATGTGAATATGATTATGATTCACATAAATACATCGGAGAAAAACCGTTTGAAAACTTATACACTGGGGAAGAATATGTAAAGATTTCTTGTGATGGTGCTTATGCTTATCCAGAGTTTATAGAAATGTGGAATGGATTTATTAAGCAATATGATATTGATGAAGTCGCAAACATAAAAGGAATAAACGAAGTAGCATAGATTTATAAGGGTGGGGACATTTTGTCCCCTTCCCTTAATTAGAAAAGGATTAATGAAATGTCAGAGACAAAACAAAAAATAAGGATAAAAAGTTATAACGATTTTGTGGAAAGATTAAAGCAAATTGAGGAAATACATATTGATGTTGTACTTTCTTTTTACAAGTTCTGTACTAAACGAGATGATAAATTCACTTATAAGATAGCTAAAGAATTAATTATAGAGGAACTTGAACCAACAGGATTAAAACCATTTAAGATTACAAAAGATATAAATCTTATCTTTAGGTACAAAAAGATTGCAGAGGCTGTAGTTCTGGTCAGAGATTATGGAATTGACTTACTCATCTATAAATTGTGATTGCGTTGCAGTAGGTAAAGTTTCATAGAAATCTAAATTTTCATAAAAGAAAGGATTAAAAATGGGTAAAATATTCGCTTATATTAGAGTTTCAACAAGAGAACAGAATGAAAACAGACAGCTTGATTCTCTGGCTGGATTAAAAATTGACGAAGTAATTATTGAAAAAGCCTCTGGGAAGAATTTTATTAGCAGAACTAAGTATCAAGAAATGAAATCAAAACTTAGAGCAGGAGACCTAGTCATAGTAAAAAGTATTGATAGATTTGGTAGAAACTATGCACAAATTTGCAAAGAATGGGAAAGCATAATCAACATGGGTGTTGATATTCAAGTTCTTGATATGCCTATTCTAAATACTAGAGATAATCAGAACGGCTTAACTGGTCGCCTTATAACTGATATTGTATTGAAACTACTAGGCTATGTGGCAGAGCGAGAGAGAGACAATATCAAGACTAGACAAGCAGAAGGAATTGCTAGTGCAAAATCAAGAGGGGTGAAATTTGGTCGCCCTCAAAGTGAAATTCCAAAAGATTTTATTCGTTGTTATGAACTATATCAGCAAGGATTAATTAAAGTTAAAGATGTGATGTCAATGTGCAACATAGCAAAAAGTACCTTCTACAAGTACGCTGAGTCCATAAAATGTTAAGTGCGTTTCATGTACCAAAATTTCAAAAAATCACCTTCAAAAACTTTGATTTTTCGTCATTTAAAATAGTCCACAAAAAGTACACTTTTCATGGACTCCTAAATTAAATAAATTGTGTTGCTCCTAAAAGCACGGGGAAATCCTTTAATATTTATTATTGGAGGGATTTCCCTGTGTTGGTAACCCACTCATATTATACCAATTCTGTTATAGGATATTAAATATACTGTTTTTTAGTCAGTACGAAAGTTCTTTTATACGATTTTATTACATTTGAATAAAATATATTACGTTATTCAAATGTAATGGCATTAATATCGTTTTTATATATTGTCCAATTAGGCATATACTTATTTAGATAACTTATGAAATCTCCGTTGTGAGTGTGTATTTCTGTATGAATAAGTTCATGTAAAATAATATATTCAATATTTTTAATTTTTGTTTTACTTAATTCAGTATTAAAAATAGCTGTTTTCTTCTCTGAATTACAAGACCCCCACCTTGATTTCATTTTTTTTACTTGCCAAGAATTAAATTTAAGCCCAGTAATATTTTCCCATCTATTAATTAGTATTTTTAATTTATCTTCCAGTTTTGTTTTATACCATTTAGACATTAACTTATGTTTATATTCTCGGGTAGCATCTTTGGGAGCATACATCACAATAGTACTTGTTCCTGTTATTTCTATTCTGGCTTTTTTATCATTTACTAATTTGAATAAATACCTTCTTCCAAATAAATAATGACTTTCTCCAGATACATAGTCTTTAGGTTCTATTCTTATTTGTTTTTGTATTATCTTGATATTATTTTTAATCCACGAGAGTTTTGAAATAGCAAAATGTCTAATTGTTTCTATATCATAGTTTTCAGGAGCAGAAATTTTTACATTCGCATTAGGAGGATAAACTGCAAGGTGAATGTTTTTAATGTTCTTTTTTATAACATCAATGTCTATGTCTTTAATTCTAACTACTGTTTTTTCTTGCATACTAATAATTCTCTGCTACTATTGTATATATTCTTTTTGTTGTTTCATCATCACAGTGTAGAGTCTTCTGAATAATTTGCTTGACCTTCTTAATTTTCATTGGATTATTTTGATAACCTGCAGGAATACCAACTCGCAATTCTGAATCCAATTTAATGGCAAGTTCTTCATTCTCGCCTAAGTTATCGTATAAAGCCCTTAACGATTTAACCTTAATACTTTCAGGATAATTTCCACCACCTGATTTTATTTGTCGAGCCAATTCTGTAATTTGTTGTAAATATTCTTTGTATTTGATTCTATTATGTCGTTGCTCTTCAATAATTTTAGTTAATAACTCCGACATTTTCTTGTAATATTCTGGATTTGAAGAATATTCATAATTAACAACTCGTCTAATATGATTAGCAATAGTTTCAGCTACGGCTTTTTCTCCGAACTTGCTTTCTATTTCGTTAATTTTTTCATCAGCATCTTCTCCAATAACAACTTCAATCAGTGACATTCCATCAAAATCAACTAATTTATGAGCGTTACCAGCTTCTATGTAGTTATCAATCAATGTTCTCATATCAGACTCATAAGCTTTTAAATCTAAATAATCACCACTGGATAAAGCAATCAGTTCTTTTAATCTTGTATAATTGGCAACTTTCTCATCAATTCTTTTTGCCATTTCTGTGCTATAACCATATTCAACATCAAGCATATCTCCCTTAAAATTTGCATAAGCCCTAATTAACCTATTAATAGCTTTGTACATATTTAATCGTTTCTTGTTATAAAATTCATCATCATCGCCAAATTGACAACCAAAGAAAGCTCTATAATCATCATCAGATTTAGGCTCATTAACATCTTCACAAATATTGTCAATTGTTTCAATTGCCTTATCTAAATCAATTCTTGCCTCTGATTTTCTATCTTTTAACAAACCAACAATATCTTCTTCATCAAAATTAGCGAAAGCATTAGAAGTATAATCCTGAACTGATTTTTCTAAGGCTTCAAACAAATCTTTATAATCAACAATGTAACCATAGTCTTTTGAATCTCCATCAAGTCTGTTTACTCTACAAACAGCTTGAAATAGTGCATGGTCTTGCATTTTCTTATCTATATATAAATATGTTGCACTTGGAGCATCAAAACCAGTTAATAATTTATCTACAACTATCAATAGCTTCAAATTATTTGGCTCTTTCTTGAATTTATTTTTTGTTTCTTTTTCGTATTCTTCTGCAACTTTGTCTTTATTAGGAGTTGTTTCATCAATACCTAGCATTTTTAAATAAATATCATACTTCTCCATAGTTTGAGATGGAGTTTCTTCGCCAGTATCTTCAGTTCTAATATCTTTATGAGAAGGAGAATAAGAGGTAATAACAGCACACTTTTTAAAGTTTTTTGCCTGAAATATTTCCCAAAACTTACAAGCCTCATAAATACTTCCTGCAACAAGGATTGCGTTACCCTTGCCACTTTCTAATCTGGATTTAATCCCAAAATCAAAAATGATATCGTTTGCTATCTTTTCAAGTCTTGAATGTGAGCTTGAAACTACTTGTAAATTTGCCCATTGTTTTTTTAGTTTCGTTTTTGCTGTTTCATTTAAGCCTCTTGTTTTTAATTCAAACCACTCATCTATTTTATCTTGTTGTGTTATATATTGAGGAACATCACGAGGTTCATATCTTAAATCCAACACAACTTTATCCTCAACAGCTTCTTTAAATTTATATGTATGAATATATGTACCGAATGTTTTAATAGACTCTTTATTTTCTTTTAGCAGTGGTGTACCTGTAAAACCAATAAATATTGCATTTGGTAAAATTTCTTTCATTGCTTCGTGAAGTTTACCTGATTGTGTTCTATGACATTCATCAACAAACACAAGAATCTTTCCTTGAGGTGAAAAATCTTTTGAAATAGTTTTTCTAAGATTTTCTATAAATTCATCCGTAGCTTTTGCCTCACTTTTTGTTGCACATCCAAATTTATGAACCAATGAACATATCAATCTAGGTAATGGTTTATCTTTTTTATCATCAAGACGTGGGTCTAATAACTTTAGTAACTCACTACCACTTTTTGTTCTAACTATTGTTTCTCCAACGCCAGCGAAAACACCTTCAATCTGTTCATCAAGCTCTACTCTATCAGTTATAACAAGAACTCTCCCATCTGAATAAAATTCTTTATACCATTTGGCAAGCCATACCATAGTGAGACTTTTACCACTTCCTTGCGTGTGCCAAACTATACCATCTTTGTTGTCTTGAATTCTTTTTTGAGCACACTTTACCCCAAAGTATTGGTTTTGTCTGCATAATTTTTTAATTCCACAATCAAATACAATAAAATCATGAATTATTTCAAGAAATCGTTTTTTATTTAATAATGCTTTTATTTCGTCAAAGAAACCAATTCTAATAGCTTCTTTTGTCTCATAATTATACTCTTTCCATTGAAGATAATATTTTTCAGGAGTTAATGTTGTTCCATATCTAAGTCCTTGGGATTCATTTCCAGCAATCACAAATTGAACAGTTGTAAAGAATTGAGCTATTTCTCTTCTTTGGTTAGTGATATTTTGTCTTATTGCTTCTGCAACATCTACTCTACCACTTTTTAACTCTATAACTGCTAATGCAATACCATTAACATAAATAACAATATCAGGTCTTTTTTCGTGGTTTCCTTTATAAGTAACTTCTTCTGCTATATAAAAATCATTTTTTGTAATATCATCCCAGTTTATATAATGAACTCTTTTACTAACAGAACTACTATCTATTTTAAAAGATTCACCATATCTTAGTAATGAATAGAACTCTTTATTTGCATTATATAGCTTATCATCGCTATCATTTCCAATGCCTAATTTTGCAGTATCTTCCAATTTATTTATTGCTTTTCGTATTAATTCATCAGAGTATCCTTGAGATTTTAAGAAGTTTGCTAAAGGTTCTCTCTCAATATTAGAATTATTCTCTCTATCTTGCCAAAATCCAAGGTATTTATAACCCATTTCTTTGGATAACAATATATCTATTACTCTATTTTGAGTTGTTCTTTCTGTATCACCAATTCTTCTTTTAAAAGTTATTGTCATTTATTCTCCTAATAACTATTCAACAATGTTTTACTTTCATTCATAGCATTCAATATGGCATTATCATTAAAGAAATCTTTTTGAAGCTTAGGTTTCCACTCTCTATCGCTATTGATATAGGTCTTAATATTTTCAAGCGTAACAGGACTATCTTCTCTTTTTAATTCAACAATAGCATAATCAACTGTTGCAAGAACTTCTAACTCTTCATTTTTTACATATTTAAAATTGTTTTCAAGCCATGATAGACTTTCTTGCTCAAAATATCTGTTATAGTATTCTTCAGCTTTTGCGATTGAAGTTGTTGCTACAAGCCCCCTGTTATTAACTTCTCTGACATATTTATTTCTTATTGCAATGCCCTCAGCACCCTGATATTTCATTTTAGGATTATATGGCCCCATTGCCTTCTTCAAGAATTCATCAACAGGAATATTATTATGGCGTTTGAATAAATAGGTTAATTTCTGTCTTCTAAATGCACCTAGTGGATATTTATTGCTTCCAAATTTATAAGCCAGCATTGATATAATAATAGCATCTTTAAATTCAACATTTACAACGTTATTTTTTACTTGTACAGTGGATTGAAGTAAATCAGAGGCTTCAGTCTTATTAGAATTTTTAATAAGTCTTATTTTGCCAGTTAATAAATCTTGCATCATGCCCGTTTTTAGGTCTTTGTATTTATTTAGTTCTTTTTCTAATGTTTCTATTTCAGAATCCATATCAGTCAATATTCTAACAGTTTTCTCTTGTTCTAAAATATTCGGAACTGAGATTTGGGTCATTGTAATATTATCACTATACAATCTTTCTATCGCCCCTCCAGTTGTTGAACACCATTTAAGTGTTTTATAAAGATAAAATAAATATTTGTTAAGTACCTTTGTTTCATCATTTTGCAACCACACAATATTTGAATCTTGGAAATAGGCAGGTTTTCCATCAAAAATTATGGTTCTTCCAATAGTACCAGATGCAGAAATTAAAATATCTCCTTTGTTAGGATACGAATATTTTCTTTTATATATTTCAAATAAATTTTTTGAAATATATGCATCTGGTTTCCCTCCAAATGTACCTATTTTATAAAACGGAATTTGACCAATTTCTTTCGTTTCATCTTTCATAATACGTTTACACATTAAAACATTACCAATTTGTCCTAATGTATATTTTTGCCAAGTATCTTGGGAAGTAAGGAGCTTTTGCATAGTAGCAGTTTTTAGGTTTTTCTTTTTATCTATCAACTTTTGAGTTGAATAAATTAGTTCATCGATATCACTTAACACCTCAGCAATTTTCTCTTGTTCCGATTGTTCAGAAGGAGCTTGAAAATTAAAACCAATAAAATCTTTTTGATACAAATGCATTATTGTTGAACCAGCTGTAAGTTTTTTAAGAAATCTAGTAAAAGTATTAGACATTAAAACATAATACAAATATTTTGGATTATAATTTTGCATTTTAGGTCTTACAACAAAAACCCCACTATTTAATGTTGTTGGTTTTGATATTTTATCTATGTATGCAATTTTACCAATTGTACCATCTTTAGTTATTAGAATATCTTCTTCTTTAATCTGAATATTTTTGTCTTGGTTATATCTATTTTTATCTACGTAATTACAATTTCCCCAATCAATTTTTCCATTACAAAAATCAGTTCCTGTCACAAGATAGTAATCTCCAGACTTTAAATATTCTGCTGTAGTTAAGCCTTGCCACCCAATTCTTGCTTTAAGTGTTGAATTTTCAATAATGTTTAATACATTCCAATCTTCTGGAATGTATCCAAACTCTTCCGTAAATTTATATCCTTGTTTTTCTACTACATTATGCATCATTCACCGTACTTTTAAATTCTTTATCATCTTTTTGAAAGCCATAGTTAGCATTTCCAAGAACCATATCCAGTTCTCCTAATAACCCTTGAAATTGTTCCATAATTTTTATCATTTGTGACTGGTCTGAAACAGGGAAAGAATGATAATTATACAAAAATGCACAAAGTTTTCTATACTTTTCTCTATCTTTTCTGTTTAGTAAAAAGACAAATTTACTTGCTTTTGAAATAAGCCATTGAAGAATTTTTTGAGCCTCATCTTTGTCATAAATTGCGAAATTACTACATACTTCATCTAGTTCATTGGCAAGTTCAAGTCTTTGACTTCTAATACTTTGAATGTTTTGTTGATATGCTAAATAGCATTGCACAGCACTAAAAAATGTTATTGCTATTACACACATCCATTCCGCATTCAGTTGTAAAAAGTGTAGTAATTTTATCATCTTGTTTATTCTACATCCTCATCTTCTTCATCACTTGAGTTTTTCTGATTTAAATTATTGTTTGCTTGTAATCCCATCATAACTTTTTTATTTTGGTTTTCCCTTTGTTCGTTTACATAATTAAAAAATGGGGAACACAAATTACCCAAAATTGGGGTATTTGCAAGGTTTTGAATAGAATCAGTTAGCTTAACACTATTATTAATAATATCCATTATTGGATGGTCCGGCTTATTGTATCCCTTTATCAATTTACCAGGATTTTCTGAATTCATAGAAATAATAATATACAACAATTTTGCTTTTAAGTCTTCAGCCGTATTTTTATCATCAATATTTTCTATTTGTCTTGATAGCCCTTCAAATGTTTTACTTAAAGCTTCTTTGTATGTATATTCTTCAATCAATCTCTTCGATAAATTCATCCTTTTGTTTGCAGAATAAGCTAACCAAAATATTGGAGCATATAGAGCTAAAACCGCACTCATTATTTTAGGGGTATCATTAATAATAGTTTGAATGTCAAATTTTAGCCCCCAAAACATATAACAAGTAATAGCAGCAGGTATAATAGCCACAACAAACATCCAAATTAAGGAGTTTCTGAATAAACCATAAGCTTTCTCTCTTTCTTCAATTTCGACCTCTTTTTTATCGTGGTATGCATAACTCAAACCTGCTGTCATTGCATCTGGCAAAAGCCCCTCAATCTTTTTTATTAATTCTTCATACCGAGTTTGCATATTTGATATAAAGGTTTCAACTTCAGAGTTTTTTATTTCTTGATATGTAGCAAGTTCTTCTTGAGTATCTTCTATTTGAGTTGTCAATTCATCAAAGGATTCTTCTAGGTCTTGTTTTATCCCATTTATTTGTTCAACTTCCCCAGTTTCTTTATTTGTTTGTTTATAACCTCCGATTTGCCTTTTTATTTTTTCGATATCGTCTTTTTGCCTAACAGCAATGTCATACAATTCTTCAACTTTTTTTTGCTTATCGGATGTTACTGTATAATTGCTTTCGATATTATCCTTTAAATTCGTTATTTTATCTAAAACATTTGATGCACTTTGAATTGTTTGCATTATAGGTTTTAACGCAGTTTCAGAGTTTAGTAATTCATTTTGAGCATCTTGAATTTTATTATTTTTGTCTTCAATAGCTTTAAATTGTGCATTTACACTCTTTTTTGATTCAATATTTTCTGTAACTAACTGTTGCAAGTTATTATATTCAGTTTCTAATCTTTGTCTCAATGCATCAACTTCGTCACACTTTTCTCTTGCTAGGTTTCTGAAACGAGAAGTTTCTCTTGATGCTTGCTTTGCAGCTCTTTCATCATCAGACATTCGATTATTTATGGCAATACTGTTATCTTTTATTTGTTTTTCAGCAATTAACAATTTTTTAATTAAATTGTTAATAATTCCTTCTTGTTCTGTAACTTTTGCCCAAAGTTTTTTCCGTTCCTCTTCCAAATATTCAATGTCTGCCATATGATACTCCTTTTAATATCCCATCAAAGCTAGATGAGCTTGTACTTTTTCTTTTAAAGTTTCTCTTCTACTTTCTAATTCAGCGACCGTTGCTTCATATCTCAATGAGACTTCTTTTATTCTCTGAGATAGAGATTGTGTTAAATCATTTAGATGTTCTTCAAATTTGTTTTTTAATGTCGCAAGCCATTTATCATCAACAACTAATGTTTTTACTTCATCAACAGTCAGCTCTGTATATTTCTTAATTACTTTTGTATAAAGTTTTTCTTTAATATCTTTGATGTCTTTATTTAATTGTGTTTCTGAAGATAAAATTTCTAAATACTTATTCAATAATATTATCTCTTCACTATATTTTGAATTAAGTTTATTTGCCGTTATAAATTTCTCGATTTTTCCTTTTGTCATTGAATCTCCATCATATAAATCTTCGGTTACTTGCTGATTTATACCTTTTACATTCTTTTTATATGTAACCGTTAATCCATTTAACATTCCTTCTTCAGAACAATTTTCTTCTAGGAATTCTTCTTTTTGAGTTTGAATTTCGCTTAACTCATTCTCTTTATCTTGAATTAATTTGATATCGTCAGGAAAATATCTGTTTTCTACCAAATTTGCTGGAACCAAATCATTATAATAAGTAACTACATCTTTTTTGTTTTTCTTTTCATGATGTTCTTGAAGTTCAATTTTGTATCCAATTTCCGAAATTATATAAACATCATCTTGCATCGTTTCTTGCCAATATTCCATTAATAGCTGATATACGGCATATTTATCAATAAGTTTGTCGAATTTGTACTTATCAAGCACCGTTTCACCTAAGTCTGCAATGAATTTTTTTGGTTTCGTATTAAGTGGAATATTCAATAAAGTTGCTTTGTTTTCTTGTTTCCAAGATTCAAAAATCTTATTGTAATTATTTTTATACGCTATAAAATCAAGGCTCTCTACAATAGTTTCTTTGATATTTTCTAATTCTGGAATTAGTTTACTATATCCGTCTGCATAACGACTAAATAAATTTGTTCTAGCAGAAGGAAATGCCATCCAATATTTATTCAACTCGTCTATATTAAAATTCGGAATACCTCCATTCAAATGAGCCCTAATATCTTGTATATCTTCGGCAGCTTGGGCATCTATATATCTAGGAATATTTAAATTATATTCATTTTTTTCTGCAATTTCAGATATTGGAACAAATCTTGAATATTTAGGGATTTCTATCATATTATTGAATGTATCAACAATCTTTTTAATATCACACTCTCTAAGTCTATTTTTATTTCCATCTTTGATAAAATCTTTGCTAGCATCTATCATAAAGATACCTTGACGCGTTTCTGCATCAGCTTTATCCAAAACTATTATGCAAGCAGGAATGCCTGTTCCATAAAATAAGTTTGCAGGTAAAGAAATTATTCCTTTAATCCATCTTTTTTCAATAATTTTTCTTCTAATATCAGCTTCTGCATTACCTCTAAACAAAACCCCATGAGGCAGAATAATTGCCCCCTTTCCTGTTTGCTTCATTGACTTTAATAAGTGGGATAAATAAGCATAATCTCCATTTTTTCTGGAGGAACTCCAAGTCCAAATCTATTATACGAATCTTCCGAAGGTGTAATCCCCGTACTCCATTCTTTATCTGAAAATGGAGGATTTGCTACTACAAAATCAAAAGTTTTTAAGGTCGTATCATTTTCTACGTATTGTGGAGAGGCAATTGTGTTGCCCTGTTTTATTTCTGCCAACTCGTTATTGTGCAGATACATATTCATAATTGCTAAGCCCACAGTAGCATTATCTTTTTCTTGACCATATATTGAGACCTCAGTTTGAGCTTCATAAGCAACTTTCAACAACAAAGAACCTGAACCACACGTAGGGTCATATATTGTGGTACTAGCAGTTTTAATTTTATCAGCCCCAATTACCTTTGCCATTATCCTCGAAACTTCTGCTGGAGTATAAAATTGTCCCTTACTCTTCCCAGATTCCGTAGCAAATTTGCTCATTAAATACTCATAAGCATCACCCAGTAAATCGTCACCTTCAGCATTATTCTTAGAAAAATCTAATTCTTCTCTTTCAAATACTGTTATTAAATTTGTTAGCCTATCAACTTGTTCCTTCCCATTCCCTAACTTCTGTGTATCATCAAAATCAACTTTATCAATTAATCCAAGAAGATTTTCATTAGCTTCTGCAATTTTTGCTAAGATATTCTTATTAATAAGTTCGCCAATATTGGATTTACCTTTGAATCCAACCATATCATCAAAGCTAGCATCCTTTGGAACTTCAACAAGAAAACTTGAATCTACTTTTGATTTATCAGAAATATATTTTACAAACAATAATGTTAGAACATAATCCTTGTATTGGGAGGCATCCATTCCTCCTCTCAATTTATTACAAGCATCCCATAAAGCACCATATATTTCACTTTTTTTCTTAGCCATTCCAAACCCTCAAATACACTTATTGATGTTTGAATTATAGCATGAATATACAGATTATACCGATTGTAAAGTATAAGAAAATTTCTTTAACTATTCTTTTTAATTTGTTTCGGTTTCTTGCTTGCAGGAAGAAAATTATTATCGGTTACGACCTTAGTTCCAGTGCGTTGTTCAAAATCTTCTTTTGCTTTTTTAGCAATGTTACCACCGACTTGAGCTGCCTTAGTATTTTCCACCATCCCTGTTGCATTGTTATTTTCAGCAACTTGTCTTGTTGATAATTCAGCAAGTGCTGTGAAAATGAGTTCAGCCTCTGACATGTGGTCTCTTAAATTCTGAGATTTCAACCCTTTAAGGTTCTTGTGTTCTTTAACTGAAAGCCCACTCCATTCTTGATGAATTATATTTGTAAGAATTGCATATTCTTCGCCTTCTGTAATTTCGTGGTCTTTCCAGTAGTCAGTAAGTTTATTTCTGGTTTCTTGTCCAGTCATTCTCTGCTGAATCCATTTATCAGAACGACCAAGTTTTTTATATGTTTCCCTGGCTCTATCAATAGCAGTTGAAGGGTCAGCCATTTCTTGTACTCTTTCTTGTCCAACCTTAGCTAACCATTGTTTGATAGGTTCAGCTTTTTTAGAAGGAATTGACTGGATAATACGAAAAATTGTTTTAATATCAGCTACATCAGTCTTGTATTTTTTACCATCAGAACTTTCCAATTTCAGTTGGTGACAATTTGTCACCGTCTGCCCTGAACCCTCATCACGCAAGCGTTGTGCTAATTTGTTCCAATATTTTCTTGCACTCTGGTAATCTTTTTCAATTAGAATTGCTACAATATCAACCACTGAAAAATAATATACTTCTTTTTCTTCATCATAAATATGTCTGATTCTGTTACCTTCAAATAATTTTAATTCTTCTGACATTTCCATTTCTCCATTATTTTCATGCTATAAAATCATGTGCCTCTTGTCAATTCGTGAAGGAATATAAATAAACTCACCACGAGAGGCTACTCACGCCGTTTTTAAGGAGTTTTATTATTTCGCTTGATAATAACTTAATTCTGAATACACAAATTTATTTCTACTCCGTTCTACGAGCCGCATTTGAAACAATCAAATACCAAACTTTTTATAAAGTTCTTCATAACAAACTCCTATTGTATTGTAATGCAACTTTTTTATCGTATATACAAATTGTTCTTTAAACCCTAACTCTTCAAACATAACTTGAAAATCATTAAGATTAATCCCACATTCACTTACTAAATCTCTTATTATACATTCGTGCTTGTTTAGTTTTATATTCTTTTCGTTACAAATATCGTTATAAAACACATATTTACGCAACTCTTGAGTATAAAATTCTTCCAGTTGGGAGTATAATACTTTTCTTTCAAGAAGTTCTATTAATATGAGTAAAGTTAATTCATTAGTACTTTTTGAGCCAGTTAAAAAATGAGTAATCCTTTTGATATTAGTTGTATATTTATATCGTTGTTCGCATCTGAGTATGTTCAGTCCCTTTAAAAACAATCTTCTTCTTTCTTCTTGGTAATTTATTCCCGGAATTTGTTTAACTTCTTCATCTGACAATTCAACATTATCAAGAAAACGAGTTTTTGTTTTGGCAATCAATTCATCAACCTTAGAATAGAAATTTATTTGCCGATTTAAATTTCTACAATTTACATCATCGCTTCTTTTTAAAGAAGCTAATATCAAGGTTCTGTCTTTTGATTGATAATCTGTTTGTTTGTATGGATATTTAAGTTTCAGTTTTGACAAGGCCGTTATATATTCTGTTGGAGTTGCACTTGTAAGAAGATTCTTCGTTAAATCTATCCATGTGACAACGGCATTTTCACCCAATATATTATAAATCTGTTGCAACAGAGAAAGAAATGTCTCTTCACTAATCATTTCAAGATTAATTATTGGAATATCTTGGTTATTTCTAACATCTTCCAAATATAACGAAGGTGTAAATGTTATTCTTAAATATCTTTTATCGAAACTTACTGTATAATTATTTTCTTTAAAATGTCTTGATAGAACATTTTTTAAGTCTTTTTGCAGTTCAAAAGCGATAAATCTATCATTTATTTTTAAAGATACACGAAATTTATCAATCAACAGATTACCAAACATACTCCCACAACTCCTTTCGTAATTTATCAATTATTCGCACTTTCTTTGGTTTTAAGACTCTTTGCAATTCTTGATAAATTTTTCGATATTCTGCTTTTGGAGTTTTATCTGTATGTTTAAAATATTTATTTAAGATTTGAGTAAATTCTTCTAAGCTAGGCTTTTTATATAATATCAACAGTATTGCTGATAAATATTTAGGAACTATATTCCTAGTATGTTTTCCTTTAAACTGTTGAAGATATGTTTTAATTTCTGTATAATGAGAGGTTCGTTTTTCATCTTCAAAATAATTCAACATTGTTCGGAAGATGTATATTATTGCATTAGAGGATGTTAAATCATAGCTATAACAGTTTTTGAAATTTATTACTGTTTCAGGGTTTGTATCATCACTATAAATTCGTCCTATTGGATTCTGCCCGGAAAAAGTTGTTTCAAGTACAAGAATACTATCAGAATGACCCTTTTTAATATGGAGTTCAACATCAATGTGTTTATCAGTTTTAATATGTTCATTAATATTTTGAGAAATATGAATTGCATATTTATACTCTTTTCTATAAGCCTCAGTTAAAAAATCAGAGTTTTGTATATGAAAATGAATTTGCTGTTTTGCTGGATTATCTTCAACTGATAAACCTTTTTGGTTTGTACGACAAAATCCTTTTAACTCTTCATATACTTCACCATATTTACAGTTCAATTCTATCGGGAGTGATAGCTTCATGCCTGTAATTAACGCCAGTGTTATAATTTCGTGGAAGTTTCTAAAAAACAGTTTTTCGTTTTCTTGGGTAACTTGACAAATTGTATAAAATACAACTAACATATACAATTCCCAGAATATTCTAACATATTCATCTATCATGGATATATTAAAATCATTAATTGCATCTAAAACAACATCAAAAAAGGTTTCTACATTAAAATTAAAACTATCATTTTCTAAACTAACAACATCGGAATTCTGATTTTGCTTTGCATTGACCTTTCCCATGTAGTATAAAAGAATTTGAAGTAATCCGTTTTCATTAAATATATTATTTATAGAATCTACAATAACATCAGAAACCAACCCTTTAAATTTATCTGCATTAAATTTAAAACTAATATTTTCAACACCAACTGTATTAGAATGTCTTTTATTCTTTGCATTAGCTTTTTTTAAATAGTATGAAAGAACTTTATGTAATCTACCTTCTTTATATATATCAATAAATATTTCTACTATTTCTTTATTAAATTCATATATACTACTATAAACATTTATTATTCTTTCTAATTCATCATTATTTATAACAGGTTGTTGTGTACCATATTTTTCTAATAAAAAAGAAATATCTTTATAATTAACATTTTCTAATTTTAGAATCCTACATATATTTTTCTTACCATAAGCAAGAGATATTTCTTTTAATCCACAAGGATAGTTAATAATATCTTTCAAAACATTTCCCACATGGTTCAAATTATTCTCCAAAGGAAATATATTATTTGTAATAGATGAATTATCTGTTGTTGCAGTTTCTTCATCAAAAATATCATCTACATCTCTGATTGAGATAAGCTTTTGACTCTCTGTCATTTTTCGACTCTCCTATTCTGACTCTCAATTATTTAAAAGAAAAGGGAGTAGTTGAGAGTCGTTTGGACTACTCCCTTTTAAAATGTAACTATTCTGGTAATTCAACTTCTAATCTACAATCCTCTTGTGCTTGTAATTCATCCAGTAGTGCAGGGATTGAAAAGCTCAAAGCTTCATTTACAATCTTAGATACTGAAGTTTTTGTTATTAATGCTTTCCACCAGAGTTTTAGTATCAAGAAAATTGAAATATGAATATCCAGTTCAACCGTAGGAGAAACCTTATTGTATTTCTGTCCAGTTTTTATATATTCAATATGATTCTGAATAGAGTTCTCTATGAACTTATTAAGTTCGATGAAACCATCTTTTTCATAATAATTTAATACTGAGATTAAAGAAGTTGGAAGTTGTAGTTTTATTTTTGCCATATTTTACTCCTTTTAAATTTGTTACGTTCTTGTTGTGACTTATTTGAAAGAATTGGATTCGTTACTGTCCTGGATTTTACATCATTATTAGGCTGAACAATCCTATTTAATCTTCCAGAAGTATCTTTGCAATGAGTTTCTATGACTATTCCAAGCCGCTTATATAAAATACTTCTGACGAGCGAACTGAATGTAACATCTTTCAAGCCTTTGCTTTTTATTTCTTTTAAAACCTTTTTTATTTGTCTATATTCTTTTTGTGTAAAGTAGACCGTAATCTTGTGTCTAAACCATTTATCAATAAATATATCTACTTGTTTTGCTGATATTTCTTTTAACACAGCAGTGCTTATGATTTTGGTGAAGACCTTTTCATCGTTCTCTGTAATCTTACATAACACATTATATATATCGTCATTAACTCGCACGCTTTTCTTAACTAAACCACCATCCTTTGGATTATTAAGAAATTTTGACAATAATGATTTGAGTCTATTCTGGGTTAATCTTATTCTGTGGGCATAGGATGTTTTCCCAGATTCTTTTATTAGAAATTCAATATTTTCAACTTCTCTTTGACGAGTCAAGATATTTCTTATTGTTATCATTTTACTGTTTCCTTTCTTTATTGTTAGCTGTTACAACTTTTTCCATTTGTTTCTTTAGTAACTCATTCTTTCGTCTTGTTTCCCAACCTTTTTTAGCCCATTCTGAATGTGCTTGCTTGTAGTGTTCAGCAAATAAAGAGTATAATTTTTTATTAATAGTATCGGTTCTATCCATACTTTCCTTTCTGTGGCGACAGCCACGTTTTGTCCTAATATTTGCTCGAGCTTTTTTCTTGTCGTTGTCCAAGTTCACAGATTTTAGAAACATAAGTAGCAAGTCTTTTGATTTCTTCTTCATGAGAAGTTTCTTTTGCCCTATGAAGCTTTATAGTAAAATTGTCTACTTTAAGTTCCATTCCGTTTCCTTTTCTTGACTTTATACTTTCATTGTACGGATTATGGGGTATCAATACCTTAACTTTAGTTATAACTTTGGTTATAACTTTTGAACCAAATTCTTGAAAACTCTAAAAGCTGCGTTATATTTGCAAAGAAGGGGTATTTTTGCTATAATACGTTTATGAAAAAAGCTGTATTATATGCTCGAGTATCATCAAAAAGGCAAGAGGAAGAAGGATTTTCTATCCCTGCACAAATTAAGTTCTTAAAAGAGTATGCACTAAAGAACAATATTGAGGTTGTTGAGGAATTTGTTGAAGCTAAGACTGCTAAAAAAGCAGGTAGAGAACAATTCAATGAAATGTTATCATACCTGCAAGAACATGAAGATGAAAGAATTATACTTGTAGAAAAGGTTGATAGACTATACCGAAATTTACTCGATTATGCCATTGTAGATACAATTAAAGGATTAGAAATACATTTTGTTAAAGAAAATGAAATATTATCTGATAATTCTCGCTCAAGTATCAAATTTATAAACGGCATTCGAGTTCTTATGGCAAAACAATATGTTGAAAATCTTGCAGAGGAATCAGAAAAAGGCTTGAATGAACGTATTGAACAAGGCTATGCACTTTATCCACCATTAGGCTATATGTATGGCAATGATGGTACACACAAACATGCAATTATTAAAGACCCTGAACGTGCCGAATATGCTGTTAGAGCTTTTAATTTATTTGTTCATGAAAATTTATCAGCATCTTCCATAAATAATATTTTGTATGAGGAAGGGTTAAGAAATCCAAAAGGAAATAAATATGCAGTTTCAACTATACAGAGAATGTTCAGAAATCCAATGTATGTTGGAGATTATATCTATCAAGGGAAACTATATCCAAACGGTAAACATGAACCATTAATTAGCAGGAAATTATTTCAACTTGCACAGGAAAAACTAAATAATGCTAATGATACAACAAGACAGCATGACCTAGAATTTCCTTATATTGGACTGTTTAAATGTGGTGTTTGTGGTTGTAGTTATACAGCAGAAAGAAAAGTAAAAACAAGCGGTAAGGAATATATTTATTATCATTGTACGGGAAAAGGTAAAGTTAAGACTTGCAAAAAAACTTCTTATATTAATGAATCTAAAATTGACAAGTTCATAGCTGAAATATTAAAGGGACTTGAAAATATACCACAATCATTAATTAGAGAAATAAAAGAAAGTTTAAGAGAAATTCATGAACTAAAAAACAATTATAGCAATACTACTCAAGATAACATATATAAACGTATTAAAGAAATTGATAGGATGATACAGAATGGTTACAAACGCATGCTCAAAAGTAACAATGACATGGAAAATGAGCTGTGGAATGCTACTTATGCAGAATTAAGAGCTGAAAAAGAACAACTTATGGATAAGTTATCTTGTATTAGTAAGGCAGATGATGAGTTCTACAAACAATCGGATTTAATTTTGAAGTTCTGTAAAAATGCAAGTCAGATATTCATGAAAGCAACTCCATCAGAAAAAAGAACTATTTGTGAAATTATTGGTTCGAACTTTACAGCGAATGCCAAAAAAATAGATATCACACTGTATCCCCTGTTCTATGACGTAATTGAAATGAATCGACTAGGTCGTTCTCAAAATGGTAGGTTCGAACTCTCTCAAACTCAATCAGGTACTAAAAAAGAGCCTCTTGTGAAGGCTCTTAAATTAAATGGCGGGAACGACGAGGCTCGAACTCGCGACCTCATGCGTGACAGGCATGCGCTCTAACCAAACTGAGCTACGCTCCCATATCTTTGGCTATGTTTTTATTATACGTGCTGATTTTTTTTTTGCAAGCACTTTTTTTTAATTTTGCTGTATTATTTTATGCAAGAATACAATTTTGACAAATCCGTTTAATCAAACTTAACTTCTATAAATAGAGAAATTCGCTTTGCTGATGATATTGCAAGGCAAATTAACAAAAACTATCCGCGTATTTCATCTACTCGTATGGATTGTTTAGAGCATAGTGAGGAGTTTGCACAATTAATAGAAAACTTAGAAAGTAAAAAAGAATATATACGATTATTGACAAATATAAAAATTAAGCAGGTTACTAAACCTATAGACAAAATAAAAATATTTCTAACTCTATAAAAAACTTTAAAATAGGAAATTGTGGTGAATCTGCAGAATTATCATTAATTGCAGCTAAACTAAATGGGATAAAAGATTGTTTAATTCGAGCAGTTGAACACCCTGACGGTTACAGCTATGAGCACGCAGTGGTTTATGTCCAAAATGGAACAAAACCTTATATTATAGATAGTTGGTTAGGGTTTGCTGATTATGTACCAAATACAATAAAAAGGTTTCAAAAAGAATTCCGTAACATTTCAACAATAGAACGCTTTTTAAAATCTATCCTCTCACAAGAAGACTTAAAAAACTTTGCCCTGAATTGTTTAAAAATAAAAAGCCTTAGCTTTATAGCCAAGGCTTGTGAAATGAATTGTAAAAAATATTTTATTAATCGTTATATAAAGGTGCTAATTTCTTAGATTGTTGAGGAATAACACCTTCTTCAATTGACATATACACTCTATAGTCAATTTCTGCGAAGCAATTATCTATGCTTTCGATTTTTTTCAATTCTTCATCATTTATATTGCCATTTTCAATCATGTCAGCAATAAATTCAAATCTGTCCACATGTTCTCTGAATCTATCTGTAGCATAATCTTTTGCTTGCCATGTTGTAATCAAGAACGGCCAATCTGAACTTTGTAATAACAGATTTTCTCTTGCCAATTGATTTAATGCTCTATGAAGTAACTTATCTTCAGGAATTTCCTGATATTTATCAGCAATTCTTGTAATACGTTTTTCACAAGAGTGAATAATTGGCCACATCCATTCGGTTAAATGGTTATTCCAAACATAGAAGTGTCCGCCTTGACCCCAAGAAGATTCAGGGATTTGGATAGCTTCTGTTGGCGGATGAGCATGTAAGTATTCACCTGCAGTCATTCTGTCAACTTGCGGAAGGTAATTATGGAATTTTTTAATAACCTGTTTAATAAATTCAATACCTTCAAACCACCAGTGTCCAAATAATTCAGTATCAAATGATACCATAATCAAGCCTTCTTTACCGTTATGAGAATTTTTGTAATCATTCATCAAATGATAAAGCATAGTAGTATAGTGATCTGAGTTTTCATTAATTTTATTTAACGCTAACACCGGATCATAAAGCATTTTATCTCCTAAATCAGTTTTAGGAGAAGTAATTCTCCAGTAATTCATGCCTGATTTATCATCTTTTTTGTGGAATTCTCTAAAACAACCGTCTCCAGGATACCCATCAGCAGCTGACCAAACTTGATAACCCGCTCTGTCATTTCTTCCCATAACTGCAACTTGTGCATCCGGTAACCAGTATGCTGAATATGTATCATAACCGGTCGGCTCTCTATCAGGAAGCGGTATATATTCGATATTCCCATAAATACCAACAACTCTGCGGCATCCGATTGAATTACCACCTTCTATTACATGTGATTCAGTAAAGAAATATTCAATATCATTATTTTGTAAAGTAACTTCAATTGCAGGTCTCCAGTGTTTTTGTCCATCTTTACCTATAAATTCATAACCTTGCCTGTAGGCACATTCAGGTAACCAGCATCCGATTGCTTTTTTACCAAAGAATTTTTTAGTTGTATCTGAACCAACTTTGAATTGTGCATTCAAGTTGTTATCAGTAGCAAGAAGCGGAGAAAAACCGTGAGTTGCACCTGATGTTGTAATTTCTATACAACCTAAATCCTGATATTTTTTGAAAGCTGCAATCAAATCCATACCGTATTTATTTACGAATGAATCTTTAATATTGTTAAACCAATCAAAGTAATATTTAGCAAGATATTTTAAGTGTTGAGAGTGCGGAACTTCAGGGTCAGGATATCTGTCCAAATCTTTAGCAACACTTTTAATTCTTGAATCTAAATATTCTACAAAACCATGTTTTAAATGTTCGTCATTTAATTGTTCTGCAAGAATTGGAGTAATGCCTACTGTTAACTTAGCTTTAATACCTTCGTCATATAATTCTGATATGGCGTTAAGAAGCGGAACGTATGTTTCTGCCATACATTCATAAAGGTTTTCTTCTCCAAACGGCCACATCCCAGCTTTTCTGTAATATGGCAGGTGGCTGTGTAACATAAAAACGAATTGACCTACTGACATTATTTCCTCCAATCTACTGAACTATAAATTTAATATAATTCATTTGTGTATAAATTATATATACCACAAATGGTTAAAAAATATAATCCTTTTTAACTAATTCCGTTGAATAATTTTACAAATATTAACAGTAATTGGAAAATTTAAAATTTTGTCAAAATTTTAAATTTGAAAGTTGGCTAAAATCCTTTCTATATTGGAAATTTTCTTTTAAAAAATAAAATATTTTTATTATTTTTTACTGGAAAATTTTTGATGTTTAATTCTGTATTAAAACTTCATCAGTTACACAATTTACAAGTTTATTATATTATAGAGGTTGTAATAAATTATTAAAATTATAAGCATAAAAGCTTAACAAGGAGGGGATATGAGTGAGGTTAAATTTTCAATAATAATTCCTGTGTGGAATGTTGAAAAATTTATTGCAAATTGTTTAGATAGTGTCTTGGCACAGAGTTATAAAAATTTCGAAATAATTTGTATTAACGATGGTTCAACTGATAACTCTTCAAATATTTTAAATGAATATTCACAAAAAGACTCTCGCATTATTGTTATTAATCAAGAGCAAGCTGGGCAGTATGCTGCACGAAATATGGCAATTGAAGCAGCAAAGGGAGAATATATCGGATTTTTAGATGCCGATGACTACATCACCGGAAATTTATTAGAAGAATGTGAAAAACGAACTCAAAATACCCCTGATGTAATAATTTTTGGTGCAAAAACCCTTAATGAAAGAAACAAAAAAATAAAAGCCTTGCAATATACTGCAAGATTTTTCCCTAACAAGTTTAATAGCAATAATTTGTTTGCTTTTCATACGGTTTCATGGAACAAATTCTACAAAAAAGATTTTCTTATTGACAATGATATTAAATTCAGCCCGACGAAAATCGGTGAAGACCAAATAGTGTTTGTTAAATCTATGCTAAGAGCTTCAAGTGTTGAAATTATAAAAAAAGATTTTTATGTTTACAGAAAACATTGGAAAGCTGCTCCTCAAAGTGCAATCCCAACAAATGACTTTTCAGCAATTGAAAATTTTTATACAATTGCAACCTTTGTACTAAAAGAAGATATTGCCGAAGCTTTGAAATTAAAGATTCTTGGAAGGTATCTTTTAAAAACCACAACACAGTATGCAAAAGCAGATAGTGAGACTAAAAAAGCCTATGGTGGAAAATTATCTGAGGTATACACCTATATAAAATCAAGCGGGATGAAATACTGGTGGAATTACTATTCGTTAGAAGATAAAAATTCATCAAATGAACTAAGAATAGAGTATTTGAAAGCAAAGTTCAAATTTAATGTATTAAAAATATTAGGAAGGAATAAATAATGTATAAAGTTTCAATTATAGTGCCGGTTTATAATATAGAAAAATATCTTGCTAAATGCTTGGATAGTTTAATCAATCAAACATTAAAAGAAATTGAAATTATCTGTGTGAATGATGGTTCTACAGATAATTCCGCTGAAATTCTTAATGAATATGCACAGAAAGATTCCAGAATTAGAATTATTAATCAGGAAAATGCAGGTTTATCTGCTGCCAGAAACACAGGTATAAATAATGCAAATGGTGAATACATAGGTTATGTTGATTCAGATGACTGGGTAGACTTGAATTTTTATGAGAATTTGTATAATGCAGCAAAAGAAAATGATGCAGATATTGCTGTTGCTGGTATCAAACGTGTTGGAGGCGAGCATTATAAAGAAAAAGTATTTCTTAAATTTGAAAAAACTACTACTACCGAAAATACCGATGAAAAATTCAGGTTATGTGATATTCCTGACAAATCATATGTTTGGAATAAAATTTATAAACTCTCTGAAATCAAAGAACATAGTCTTTATTTTAGGGTAGGAGTTAATTATGAAGATATTATTTATGCTCCTAAAATTATACATACACTAAACCGTTTAACAACGGTTCCTGATACATATTATTACTATTTAAAAAGACGTGGTTCTATTGTTGCTCAGAAATCTCAGAAAAAATATTTCTATGCCGCAATGGAAGAAGCTAAAAAATATTTTGAAGATAACAATATTAATATAGCGGATCATTTAACCGATCAAAAGAAATATAAAATTTTAGGATTAACAGTTTTTAAAATAAAAACAAGAGGTGAAGTTAAAGAAGCGATATTGCTTAACTTTATAAAATGGAAAATCTAATAAAAAAGGGATAAGAATTTTCTTATCCCTTTTTTAAATCTTTGTTAGTCAAATTTTAAATTGCAACTGATTGTGTTTTTAACTCAACTTCTATAGGTAAGTTTTTGATAAGCTCAGCATTCAATTTTCTTGACTCTTCAATTTTAGCTACAGGTAACGGAGCCTGTTTTGCCGGAGCATTTGCAACAACTTTAGACATTGATTGGTTTCCGGTTGCAACTGTTAAAGTTCCATTTTTAGCTGCAATCATTGCAGGATCCGGATGAGCTTTGAAGTTGCGATAATCAGTCATGATTTTTGCAACGAATCTTCTTGTTTCACTGAATGGAGGTACTGCTCGATATTTTTTTACATTACCTGGACCTGCGTTATATGCGGCTAATGCTAATTCCATAGAACCGAACATTTTGTACATTGATTTATAGTACATTATGCCGCCTTTAATGTTATCATCCAGTGAATATGGGTTCAACCCCATTCTTCTTGCTGTTGAAGGCATTAGTTGGAAGACACCTACAGCTCCGTGAGAGCTTCTTGCTTCGTGTCTAAAACCTGATTCTGTTTTTGCAATACTTAGTGTGATTGCTGGATCTACACCCATTTCGATAGAATGTTTTACTATCGCCGCCTTCACTGTGTTTACATTGGCTGCTTGCACTTGGGCAAAAGACATTAGCACTAGTGCAATAGTGAATAGTAATAATTTTTTCAAAATGTAATCCTCTAGTTGTAAATTGAAATTCTCCAAGACTACTTTTTGGTACTTATTTTTAAGTAAGATTTTCGTCTTTTTGAATGTGATTATGTACCTATCATATTACAAAAATTTAAAATTTCAAGTCCCCCTGGTGTCGAGGTAAAATTTTCAACCGTCAAAACCCGCTCATAGTGCCAACTTTACATTCTTAACAATTAGTGTATTTTGTACGATAATTTTGTCAAGTTTTTATATTTGTTTAATTCGGATTTGAATTAAATTTTTCTTTCAATTTATATTTTTTGTCATGGGAATCATAAGAATAAATTTTATATAAATTTCCATCAGAAGAAATTTTGATAGAATTTAATAAATCTGTTCTTAAAATTTCAGTATTTCTAAGTGTATCTAAAGTTCCTTTATTCGGGTGTCCAAAATAATTTATACCCGTTGATATCAAAGATATTTTATTATTCAAATGATTTAGCATATTTGCATCTGTAACCCTCGGACCACCATGATGTCCGACTTTCAAAACTTCTACATTATGTGGGATGAAGTTTTTGACTTTATTAAAAGACTTAACTCCGGCATCACCCATAAAAAGCATATCAAAATCTTTATAAGAAAGAAGAGTTATTGTTGAAGAATCATTACTTGCGTTTTTTCCTTTGATTTTTGAACGATATGTTGTAATTTTTAACTCCGGTTCTTTATAAATCACATCATTATTTCTTACAATTTTAACTGGTTGGTTGATTTTTTTCACTGTGTAGAAAATATCTTTTGAAGTCTTAGTTGAAGATTCCAGCGAATTCAAATACAAGGTTTTAACTTTTGTATTTTCAAGAAAATCAACAGTACCTCCTGAATGGTCATTATCAAAATGAGTGACAATTAAGCCTTCTAAATTTTTTATTCCTCTATCTTTTAAGTACTTCAGCATAATAATTTTTGCCTGAGAATTACCGCTTTTATACGGTGCTTTCCCTGTATCAATAAAGAAATATTTATCCTGCGGCGTTTTTATCAAAAACGAATCTGCATTTTGAACATCGAATGCAATAATTTCTAAATTATTATTGGGCAGATTTATAGTTGTACCCAGAAGTATACAAGTTGCAACGAGTATTGAAGCTACGGATTCTTTAAACTTTTCATATTTAACTAATAATGTAACCAGAATTAACATTACATAATATAGAGTTACCTGAACAAGACTAGGATGTGTCGTTTGTAGAAGACAATGCGGAAGATTTGCAAAAAAGTCTGAAATCCAAACCAAAATATTCAAAAGGTAATTCATAAAAAAGTCAAAAATCAAGCAAACAAAATCCGCAATGGACTTAAATATTGCTAGAACAGAGCTGACAAACCCACCAAAACTTATTACACTCAACAAACTTACTGTTGAAATATTTGCCAGCACAGAATACAAGCTGAAAGTATTAAAATAAAACATTTGTATTGGTGCTATCCAAATTTGAGCAACAATAGGTATTATCACCGGTGCTTTTATCCAATCCGGAATTTTATCAAGTTTTTGAGAAATTATATTTGCTGTAGTCAACAAACCGAAAGTTACAAGAAAAGACAGTTGAAAACTAACATTATTGATATATGCAGGGTTATAAATGAGCATCAATACCGCAACTAAAGACAATAAAGATATACTATGAGCGTCCCTGTCAATTAATTTTCCGGCAAGAACAAACAATAACATCAAAGCTGCACGAACAACCGAAGGGCCGAGACCCGTCATAAGGGTATACAAAACTATGATAAACATGCCTGATAACACTCTGGGCTTATACGGAACTTTCAAAAATTTTAATATAAGAAACCAGAATGTAAAAATAAACGCAACATTCATACCCGAAGCTGCCAGAATATGTAACAGTCCTGAATTTATAAAGGAAGTTCTTATATAGTCAGGAGGTGCAACCGCATCATCTCCAAAAACTATTCCGCCCAAAATCTCGAGATTAGGACTTTTTAAGTATTTAGAGTGTGTTCTAAGAATTCTGTTTCGAGTGTTATTCAAATTTTTCAGAAATGTCCACTTGAATTCAGGTTTTGATTTTACGATTTTAAATTCGTCATTATCAGAATATAAAACCGTAAAAGTATTGAAATTACGCAAATATGAACTGTAATCAAATTGAGATGGGTTAGTTGCATTAAAGGGCTTTCTTAAACTCCCCTCAATCGTGATTTTTTCACCGATATTTAATTTTTCAAGTTGCTCTTCTCTTCCTGAAAGCGTAACCAGAGTTTTACCTTCTACTGCTTGCTTACCTGCTTTTTCTATCTGAAGAAAAAATTTAGTTTTTGTTTTGTCGGCAGAATTCGGAATGCTGACAATTCTGCCTGTAAATGTTGAATTTAAAGGAGTTAAGGTTACTAAATTATCATAATTTTTTATTTTATAAAAAGTCAGAAAATACGCTGAATAAAAAATTAGTATTAAAAATAATATTCGTTTAATGCTAAAAATTTTAAGCAAAAGAAAAGCTATAGCAATAGAGGTTAGTATTCCGGCAAATAATATTCCAAAATTGTAAAAACATGCCAGAACTCCAAGCATAAAAATTAATGATGTTAAAAACATCACACAATTCTTATTTTGTAAGAAATCCCTAATATTTTCTTTGTTTATCATAATTCCAACATGTGTATGATATCACAAGGGAATAAACTTGTGCAAAACAAAAAAATATGGTACACTTTAAGGTGAAGTAGAGGGTAGTATGAGCAGTAATGATTTTTATATAGAAGATTTTTTAAGACAGGCTGTATCTGTAGGGGCATCTGATGCTCATATATGTGAAGGTGAACGACCTGCAATTAGAGTATCAGGACAAATTATGAGAATTAATTTGCCGCCTTTAACAAGTGAAGACATGGAATTTGTTATTAGAACAGTTGCTCCGCAGCATTTGAAAGACAGAATTACCAGATTCTTTGATATCGACTTTTCTTATGAAATCCCAGGCTGTTCGAGATTTCGTGTTAATATGAGCAGGCAGCTGGGAAAAACTGCAATGGTTATCCGTGCTATCCCATACTATATTAAAACCTTTGCGGAATTGGATTTGCCGGAAACAATAGAACAGTTTGCCCATTTCAATAATGGTTTGGTTCTTGTTACAGGTCCTACAGGTTCAGGTAAATCAACAACAATTGCATCGCTTATTGATTATATTAATGGAACTGTTGCAAAACATATTGTTACAATTGAAGACCCTGTTGAGTTTATTTTTTCTAATAAAAAATCAATTGTTTCACAGCGTCAATTATTGATTGATACACCGTCTTTCTCTGATGGTGTAAAATATGCATTAAGACAAGATCCTGATGTTATATTTATTGGTGAAATTCGTGATAGAGAAACTGTAGAATCTGCTCTTAAAGCTGCTGAAACAGGTCACCTTGTTGTATCAACAATCCATACAAACGATTCAGTTCAAACAGTTGCAAGAATTATCAACTTGTTTGATCCTAATGAAAGACCTTTTGTAAGAAGTCAAATCGCAAATACTTTAAGAGGCACAATTTCTCAAAAATTAGTCCCAACAGCAGAAGGCGGTTCTCGTTTGCCGGCAACAGAAATTCTGGTTGTTACTCCGACGGTTAGAGACTTTATTCAGAAGGATGAATTGGAACAAATTTATGAACTTGTTAAAAATGGTTCATTTAATAATATGACAACAATGAACATGTCGTTATATAAACTTTATCAAAATGAAAAAATTACTAAAGAAATTGCTCTTGAATATTCAGATAACAGATCTGAACTTGAACAATTAATGAGAGGTATTTACCACGGTACCGGTATGAAGTAGTAGACAATGCAAAATAATTTTGTAACAGACGCAATTAATTTAAAGTCCTACAACTTAAGTGAATCTGACAAAATCATAGTTATGTATTCAAAAGATAAAGGACTAATAAGGGGAGTAGCTAAGGGGGTAAAAAAGCCTAAAAGTAAATTGGGTGCCCGTATGGATTTGCTGGTCGCCAATACTTTGATGCTTCATAAAGGTAAAAATCTTGATACTATTTGTCAGGCTGAAGTTTTAAATACATTCCATAAAACAAGACAGGATATTGATAAAATTTTTTATTCAATGTACGTAACTGAAGTCGTTCATAACTTTGGTTTGGAAGAAGATCCTGGTTCTGAAATAATTTATAATCTTTTGTATAAAACTTTAAATGCTATTTCTATATCAGAAAATAAAGTTGAAATTATGATTGCCGTTATTAAATTTCAATTAAAAATGATGATTGAATCCGGCTTTTCTATTGAATTTGATAGGTGTCTTCACTGCCACAATACAGTTAAAGATGAAACAATGTATTTTGTACCGAATTTAGGTGGTATTGTTTGTCAAAATTGTGCTGAACGTATTCATTACAACAAAAAACAAATGCCGTATAAATTAAGAGACTTTTTTAAACAGATGTCAATTAATGATTTTGAAGAAAAAGGAGAATATGAATTAAAGGCAAACGAAAAAGTTTGTACCGTAACATTTGAAGTTTTAAAAGAATATATTGCATTAAAATCTCCAAAAAAATTCAAATCAACCTCAATACTTCAAGAAATTCCGGTAGCATAATATTTTCTCCGAACGGAGTATATTATTTTTGATATGTTATTATTATAATCATTTTAAAAAGGATGGTTTTTATGAAAAAATTCATATTAGCAGCAGCAATATTTATTTGCGGAAACGCAGTATGGGCAGCAAATGCTCAAATGTATAAACTTAATAACGGACAAACTGTAGTAATTCAAGAAGTTAAAAATAATCCTATTGTTACAATTGATACTTGGATTAAAACCGGTTCAATTGATGAAGATGATTCCAATAATGGTGTCGCACATTTCCTTGAACATTTATTTTTTAAAGGAACAACTAATTTAGATCCCGGTGAATTTGACAGAATTTTAGAAACTAAAGGTGCGATAACAAATGCAGCTACCAGCAAAGATTTTACACATTATTACGTAACAATTCCATCTAAAGATTTTGATTTAGCAATGCAATTACACGCAGACATGATGCTTCACCCGCTTATCCCTCGAAATGAGATGGAAAAAGAACGTAAAGTTGTTCTGGAAGAAATCAGCAAAGATTTGAATGCCCCAACCAGAATTATGCAGGAAAATTTGAATTCAATGCTGTATACTAACCATCCGTATAAAAGAAAAGTAATCGGTAAAAGTGAAATCATTGAAACTATAACCAGAGATCAAGTTTTAAACTTTTATAATGCACATTACTCTCCATCAAATATGGTAACTATTGTAATAGGTGATGTAGATTCTGCCCATGCTCTGGAAAGGGTAAAAGAAGTATTTAATGCAGATTATAAAAAACAAACTAAAAATATTTATTTAAAAGAATTGCCATTAACAAAGCAAAAGAAAAAAGTCGAATATCTTGATACTGAGTCCGGTTATATGGTAATTGGTTTTAGAGGGGTGCCAATTGATGAAAAAGATTCGTATGCTCTTGATGTTTTAGCGACTATTCTTGGAGATGGTAGATCTTCTGTTTTAAATCAAGTATTGAAAGAAAAGAAAAGGATTGTTTCCTCTGTAGATGCAGGTAACTCAACATTCCGAGATGATGGTATTTTTTATGTAATGGCTGATTTTGAACCTGCAAAATGTCAGGTAGTTCAAAAAACAATTTTTGATGAAATAAACAAAATTCAAAAAAATGGGGTAACTGATGAACAACTGACACTTGCAAAAAATATTATTGAAAGAAACACATATTATTCAAGAGAATCAATAACAAATATTGCCACAGAAATAGGATATACTGTTGCATTAACAAATGATATAAAATTTTACGACAATTATCTGTGTAATATAAAATCTGTAACTAAAGATGACGTAAAACGTGTTGCTGAAAAATATCTTGGTATAAATAAAAGTGCAGTTTCAATAATCTTGCCAAAAGATGCAAAAGAAATTCCGGTTTCCGATATTACAAAGCCTTCAGGCAGTGCAGAATTTATCAGCGAAAATTCAGAAACTCAAAAATACAAATTATCAAATGGTGCAACTTTACTTTATACACCAAATACAGTCAACGATATTATTGCAATAAGTATTGATGCAAAAGGCGGTCAACTTATTGAGAAGAAAGCCGGTACCTCAAAACTTACAGCTTCAGCAATGATGAAGGGCACAAAGAATTATTCATCATTAGAACTATCTCAAGTTCTTGAAGATAACGGAATAAAAATTTCACCGTCAACAAGGGCTGATGCCTTTTCTATTTCTGTATTAACAACTAAAGATGAATATGATAAAACCTTAGAGTTATTGAATGAAGTTGTGAACAATGCAACGTTTGATGATTTTGAAATAGAAAAAGTAAAATCCGATAAATTAAGTGCAATAAAACGCAGTAAAGATATTCCATTACAACGTGCTGTTGAAGAATACAGGGACTTAATTTATCAAAATACACCTTATTCAATTTCTTCTAAAGTTTTAGAAAAAAATATTCCAAATATTACAAGAGATGATATTGTTGAATACTATAATAATGTATTTAATCCCGAAAATCTTGTCATTTCAATAAATGGTAATATTGATAAAGACAAAACAATAAAAGAATTAAATAACATATTTAATAAAACCGGAGATTGTTCTTCTTTCAATTATACTGATTATGATTCAAGAATATCTCCTATTACATCTCCGAGAACTACTGTTCAAAATATGTCGACAACAGAAACTGCCTGGATTCTTCTTGGCTGGCAGACTAACGGAGTATTAAATCAAAAAGACTATGCTGCTCTTCAAATAATTGATTCTATTTTAGGCTCAGGTATGAGTTCAAGAATGTTCAAAGACTTGAGGGAACAGGAAGGACTTGCCTATCAGCTTGGCTCCGGATATTCTCCAAATGTATTGCGTGGAAGTTTTATGCTTTATATTGGAACAAATCCTGCAACTTTAGAAAAAGCCAAAAAAGGGCTGTTTGAAGAAATTACCCGTCTAAAAACAGAATATGTAGGAGATAAAGAACTACAAGATGCAAAAGACAAATTAATTGGCAATTATATTATAAGTTTAGAAACAAATCTTGATAAAGCCTCTAATACAGGTTGGTATGAAGCCTCTACCAGAGGATATGAATTTAAAGACAATTATCAGGAATTAATAAACAGCGTAACTGATTCTGACATTATAGAAGTTGCCAATAAATATTTCACAGATAATTATATTTTATCAATTGTTACTAAGTAAAGAAAGTAGGAACCAAAAGCTTTTTACTATTTGTTCTCTGGATTTAAAACTTTAGTTTTACATTTAGGACAGATAAGAAATCTGTCATCAATATTACCATCATAATCATAAACTCTATGCAAATGAACAAGTTTATCTGCATAATCAAAGCAACAAGAGCAATAATACCCATTTTCATTTTCTATAGAACATACATCATTGTGGTAAGATATCTTTAGTTCTATATACTGTTGCAATTTATTTTGTAATTCTTCTAATTTTTTATCTATCATAAACCCTCACTTATCTTTTATAATACTTGTATAATACAGAATAAAATTAGTAATAACCCCCAATCCCTATTGCCGGAATAATCGGCTGATTTGGTGTCGGCCAAGTATTATCCAACCATTGTTGTTGTTGAAAGACCTGTTGTCGCTGTAATTGCACTTGTTGTTCCATCAGTTCCAATTGTCTATTTCTCTGATATTCTTCCTGTCTGCATGAAAAAGCCGCGTCAATATATCCTTGAAAGTTTAATTGGTCGCAATAACTGCTAAAAGCTGGAGTGCATAATACTGTTTGTACGAGTATAATTGAAAACAATCCTAATAGTAGAAATTTGTTCATAGATTTTTCCTTTCAATTGAGTAAATTGAATGTGTATAAAACTATTATTATTATAACATGTTTAACATTTATTTTCAACATGTTTAACATTGTTAGATTGATTAGATTAATAATTATAATTAAATAAATAAGGAAATTTATGGCAGGTTATATTCAAAAACAATTAGGTAGTCGTATTCGTGAACTCAGAAAAACTCAGGGCTTTAGTCAAGAGGCTTTTGCTGAAGAAATTGGAGTTGCTACAAATACCTTAAGTAGTATAGAACGAGGTAATGCGTTTATGACCGCTTCAACTTTAGAAAAAATAATTGATATTTTAAATATCCAACCTCAAGAATTATTTAATTTTTCGACTTGTAAAACAAATAAAGATTTATATGATTCAATAATCTCCAAAATAAACAATATAAAAAATAATAATGAACGACTAACGATTTTGTTAAAATTAATTGATGCTCTACTATAAATTTTATTAGGTATTCCAAGTTTTGAATTTGAAGTGTTACTCTTTCGCATTTAAAGAGTCTTTTTTTATTTATTCTGATTTGTTTAGTTTATCAAGTTCAATATTTAAATTTTTAATCTGAAGTTCCAGTTTTGAGCGTTCATCAATTACTGCGCTGAAAGCCTTTTCCAGAGTCTTGATTTTTGCTTCAAGAACCTCAACTCTGGAAGCATTTGAAGCTCCGGAAATAGATGTTTTTTCCAATTCTCTTTGGTAAGCCTTAACTTTATCGTTTTGTGCAGCTAAAAACATATAAACAGTACCGGCTCCAACAAAAATTCCTGACAATATCATTAATAATGTGTATGTGGAAATACGTATTGCTTTTGTTATATAAGGTCCTTGTTCAGACCAGCCTGCTTGAGTCTGTGCATCAAGCAAGTTACTGTATATTAAATTTAAATCTGTGTAGTTATTAAAATTTAAAATAATAAGATATATTGCGGCTAACAATAATACAACACTTACAAATAAAAATATTCTCTTCATTTTAAACACTCCTGTTTTTGAAATAGTTCAGAACCTTAGATAATTTTTCATCGGGTTCTATTTCTAACTCAATTATCTCTGATGAAAATGGTTTTGCAAATCGTAAGTAGTATGATTGCAAAACTTGTTCCTGAGTCTTAACTTTACCTTGTCCGGCTCCATATAAAGTGTCATTGTATACGGGGTGTCTTTTGTTACTTGTATGTACACGAATTTGATGAGTTCTTCCCGTAACTAGCGTAAGCTCAACATAAGTTGCCTCATTTCCAAATCGTTCAAGAACCTTTAACTTAGTTACACTTGGTCTTCCATCAGCTCTAACCGCCATTTTTTTAGGATTTACATTATTTCTTCCAATCGGATCAGTAATTACATCATTATCACGTGGATAATTCCCAACTAATACAGCATGATATTTTTTTGTTAAATTATGATTTTTAATTAAATCTGCAAGATACTCATGAGTTTTATTGTTTTTTGGTATCATTAAAAGACCTGATGTATTTCTATCCAAACGGTGTACAATACCTCTTCTGAATTCGCCGTTAGTATCTGATAAATTTTGTCCATACTTATGCAATAAAGCGTTTACCAAAGTTCCTGAAGTTTCAATGGTTGTCGGGTGAGTAAGCATACCTGAAGGCTTATTTATAACCGCCATATTTTCGTCTTCCCATATGACTTCAATAGGAATATCCTCCGGTTCAACCATTAATTCTTTTTCTTCAATAAGATTTTCAAATTCAATCCTGTCACCCTCTCTAAGAATATATGAAGGCTTTTTTTCGGCATTGTTTACCTGAACTTTTCCGGATTTTATTGCAGACTGAATTTTTGAACGAGAAATTCCGTCATAAAGCTGAGATAAATATAAATCTAATCTTATTTCGTCAGTATTTTCATCAATTACAAAAAGCATACTCTATCTGCCCTTATAGAAAAGTAGTATACCTACAAGTGCAATTACACCAATTGTAATAAATATATCTGCAACATTAAATATTGGGAAATGAATGAAGTTTAATTGAATATAATCTCTGACAAATCCCAGTACAATTCTTTCATGGCAGTTACTCATTATACCGGCACTTAAAAGCCCGATAAATGATACTGAAACAAGATTTATATTTCTAATATGATTATGAACATATAAAAATAATAATGTTGTTGCAACAATAGATACGATTATCAAAAATTCACGTGCATTTTGTAAAAGACTAAAAGCTGCTCCGGAATTTTTTAAATAATGAAGTTGGAATACCGCATTTGAATAATGATGCCCTGACGTTAAGTTATCAACAATCAACTGAGATGAGAACAAGGCAAGAAACAGCCAAAATACAAAACAACCGATTAAAAAAAGATATTTACCTATTGATGTGTTCATTTTACTCCTCTAATTTTGCAAAATTATTTTTTGGTATCACATTAATTCTCTTCATAACACAAGCAAGTCCTGCCATATATATTTTGAAACTGTCAGTACCAACTCCCTGAGCTTTCGAAATTGCAAGAGAGGCAACAGCATACTCATTAATATTATCAGTGTTAGCTTTTAATAATCTTTCAAGTGTTTGAGATTGCGGCATAGCCCGAAGTTCACTTTTAGGAGTTTTAACAGGATAAGTTACAGGATCTCTATCGATAGCACCAATAATAAAAGTATTATCATCCGTATCCACTTTAACAAGTGAAGTATATGTTTCTCCGGCATTAACCTGATTTGGTGTTTGAATTTCTATATTCATAAATCTTGCATCGCCATATAAAAGCGAAGATTCATCAGTCAAAGATGTCTCACCTGTAATAAACCATCTGCCGTTTACCTGCTCAAGATGGTAAATCCCTGTTGACTTAGAATGTATTTCTCCTGCAACAGGCATATTTTCTATAGTATCGTAAATCGTACCGTTGGCAGTTTCTTCAACATTCACATGTGCATAATCACCGTTAATATTTAATGAAATTATTTTAGTTGTATAAGTTAAATCTTTACATGATTCCCAAGTGTCTTTTATACTTTTAAAATATATTTCTTTATTAAAACCGTCATTATTTATATATTTATCAGAATATAAAGTACCTAATTTTTCAATATCATGCTGATTTGCATAAATGTTGTGCGAATTTATAAGGTTCTTTATTTGTTTTACAGCTTCTCTGTTTTCTTTCTTTTGTTCAAGACGATATTTTCTGTCGGAAACAAGTGAAGCATTTGCCTGAATATCAAATGCAGGAATAAATAATGCGGATAAAATCAATAATGCTGCTATCTTTTTCATACCTTACAGTATAGAGGAAAAAAGTAAAAATTTTAATAGTATAAATAATGTAATTTATAAAAAACGTTAATATTTCTTAAAATAGTGTAATTATTACATTAAAAATGGGCTTATAAATAATATACTTGGCCGAGGAGATTATTATATGGATATTGCTTTAAAACAAAGTTTTTCATCTGAAATAGATGAAAAAATAAATTCGGTAATCAGCTTTTTTAAATTATCAAAAATGGAAAGATTTTTATCTGATGCTCTGGAAAATATGCCGAACAGTTCACCTGTAGATTATATTGGAGAACTCAACAGAAATGATATTATGCACTAATATAGTGTAAATTATTTTCATAAACTTACAAAACCTGATTTTTCATGCTATCATAATACTGTTATAGGAAAAGGAAATAGAAAAAGACATGAGTTTAACAGTATATTTAGGGATAGATGTTGGTTCAGTTACAACAAAACTAGCACTTGTTGATGAAACAGGTAAATATGTAGACAGCATTATGTTAAAAACTGCCGGTAAACCTGTATTAGCAGTTCAAACCGGCTTGAGTAAATTATATGCAAAAAGATTAACCGAATATGATGTAAAGGGAGTTGGTACAACAGGTTCAGGAAGAGCCTTGGCTGGTTCTCTTGTTGGTGCGGATGTAGTAAAAAATGAAATTACAGCACACGCAGTTGCCGCAAGTACAAATATTCCGGGAGTTCAAACAATTTTAGAAATCGGCGGACAAGATAGTAAAATTATTATTCTTCGAGATGGTATTGTTACTGATTTTGCAATGAATACAGTTTGTGCTGCAGGTACAGGTTCATTCTTGGACCATCAGGCACAAAGATTAAATGTTCCGATTGAAGAGTTTGGTCCTACAGCATTAAAATCTACAAACCCTGCACGTATTGCAGGAAGATGCGGTGTATTTGCAGAATCAGACTTAATTCACAAACAACAGTTAGGTTATCCTGTAGAAGATTTATTATATGGTCTTTGTCAGGCTCTTGTAAGAAACTATTTAAGTAACCTTGCTTTAGGTAAAGAACTTTTACCAACAGTTTCATTCCAGGGTGGTGTTGCGACTAACACCGGTATGGTAAAAGCATTTGAAGAAGCTTTGAATACAAAAATTGTAGTTCCTGAAAATCACCAGACAATGGGTGCTATTGGGGCGGCATTGCTTGCAATGGAAAATCATCAATATACTGAAGCTGAAACCAAGTTTAAAGGTTGGAATGTTGCTGATATGCACTTCTCTTCAATAACTTGTGCTTGTACAGGTTGTTCTAACAATTGTGAAGTTATTACAATCGTTGAAGGTGTTGATGAAGTTCAGCATGTTGAAAAAATTAAAGATGTAAAAGGTAATATCATCGCTCGCTGGGGTGGAACCTGCGGACGTTGGGATATAAGCTAGGATAAAATTTATGCAAAACTTCGGTCCAAATCCCGGTGGCGGGAATATGTTTTCATCAAGAACATCAATTCTTACAGAGTTATCAAACGGAAACTCTGAACTGGGTGAAGCTTTTGCTATGATTTTAGATGACATGATTTTGCAGAGTGGAATTCCTAACCCGAAAGCCGAACCTTTTGACGTTGTACCTGATTCTTGGCGTGCTCTTGCGGCAAAACCGGATAAAACACCTCAAGACATAGAAAAATTAGATAAGACTTTCAAGGAAGAAATTCAAACTCTTGCAGAATCTTATTTACTTTTTATTGCCAGACAAACCAGAAATCTTACAGGTAAACTTGATTATGCTCAGTATGAAGCTTTTATGCTGAAGTATCGATTTGGTAAATATGATGTTATGAACAGACCTGATTATTTAGCTAAGATTAAGGTGCAGATTAGAAATGCATTTAATAAACTTTCAGCACATGGTGAGCAATCAGGTGACAATTTGATTGATAAAAAAGATATGGCAGCATTTATTTATGCACTTTCAACAAGATCTCGCAGAGATGCCAATAATAACTTTGCAGGATTTGAAATTAATGGTCTTATAAAACCTGAAGAATATGCTGTTAATGAAAATAATTTATTTGATGCTGAAGACAATATGGTTTCATTTAAATTAAGATTAGCATATAAAGTTTTAAATAATATGTTATAGAGAGGAATTATGAAAAAGATTTTTGTTATATTGTTTTTATTGTTATTTGCTAATAATGTATTACCATCTTTTGCAATTGAAAATATTGTAAGTTTGGAAGAGGAAGGGCAAAATGTTGAAACCTCTCAATCCGAACAATTATCTCAACCCTTAGAAGCTTCAATATCTTTTGACTGGTTGGATGTTTCTCTTGCACAAAGAGAAGAATATATTTCCAAATATAAAAATTTATTATTTGAAAATAATTCCTCAAAAATATACTTTAACAAAGAAGAATTTAAAACTAAATTTGCAAAATATAAAAAGGATAAAGAATTTAAACTTCATTATATGTTAACAAATGAAGGTGTTACCGAAGACGAAGATGCAAAATATTGTGCATTCTTCTACAAAAGAAACACTCTTGTAATGTATGCTATCCAATATAAAAATAATCCAACAAATTCTTTTTATTATTCAGCATTTGGTAAATTATATTATACAGATGTTATTTCCGAAGAATACCCGAACTTCCCTTACACTTCTATGCAGTATGATAGAAAAGGTAATTTAAAAAGTGCAATATATTTCTTATCAAAAGATATGCAATATATGTTTGGACCGGATAAAGAGTTTCAGGGAGTATGGTACAAAGATAAAATGTATGATAAAAACGGAAAGTCTGTCTTAACACGTTCACAGTGGTAGATATAGAATTTTACTTCCAAGGATAACTCTGTATTATTGCCCATCCGTCACGCCTGATTTTTCCAGCACAACAATCTCCCTTGCCTGATGCAGAACAGTTTAAATTGATTTCACTATCACTTTTTCCGGAACAGTAAGGCTTTATGGAGTCTCCCATTTGGGAAACATCTCGCTCCAGTAAAAAAACATCTCTACCATATTGATTTGGTCTTTTGCCTCCGTTTATATCAACCAGTATGTCTGCTGTTTCTTTGGTTTCTAATCCTACAGTATCGGAATTTTTCCATGTTCTGTAAGCAATTACATAAATAAATCCGTCAAAAGTAATGAAGGTTGCTCTTAGTCGACCTTCTATAGCATACCAAGTACCTGCTTCTTTGCCATTAAGTGCAATATAAGGGTTATATTTGTTATAACCACATTGATGAGGTTCATTGCAATATGTCAGAGTTTTTATATAAGGTGCCCAATAAGTATTAAAATATTCTTCTGGTGTTATTTGCATATTAATAATATATTCACTGTCAGGTTCTCCATTTTCGGCAAAGGATAATCTGTATGCTTGATTAATAACGGCTATTGCCCTTTTTAGCTTTGTTACTGTAGCTTGTTTTTCATATTTTGAAATTAATGAAGGTATTGTTATTGCAGATACAACACCTATAATTCCAAGAGTAATTAACACTTCTGCTAAGGTAAACCCTAATTTAAATGAATGTATTCTATTTATATTTAAATTATCCACTTTATCAAAAACGATTTTATTAAACATTTATAGCACCCTCACTGATTATAATGATTTTATTGTAATACATTATGTAAATTAATGTCAAACATCAACTTTAATATTGTGCTACATCCTTAAATTGTTGTAAAGATGAAGGTTTAATTAACTTATGGATATAAAAACAAATTTTGGAAAAAGACTTAGAGAATTGAGAATTCAAAAAGGTCTAACACAGGAAAAACTTTCAGAAAGTATTGGAATTCAACCTGAAAATTACTCAAGGATTGAAAACGGACTTGCATTTCCTAAACCTGAAAATATTGTAAAAATAAGTTCAGAATTAAATGTTGAAATTGCAGAATTATTTCAATTTAAACAACTTGATAACTATGATGAAATTTTGGAATGTATTACTGAAAAATTAAAAAATGATAGAGAAATAACTATTATAATATATAATTTTTTGAAAAGTATGGGTAAAATTTAATTATATATAAACGGGCAATCTTCTTTTGCAAAAACGACCTCAACACCTTCTCCAATTATATTTTTTAATACCGGCAGAATTATTATTTCAGATTCAAAATGTCCTATGTCAAAAACTGCAATGTTACTATCTAAAGCCGTATGAAATTTCAGATCCCCTGTTACTAAACAATCAGCCCCGGCATCATTAGAAATATTTATAAACTCTGCACCGCTGCCTGCACAGAATGCTGCTTTTTGAATATATTGAATATTTTTATTATTAACATGACGTAAATTTGGTGAAATTTTCCTTAATTTTTGGATAAAATTATCTAATAACACAGGACTGTTAAAATCTACGAAACGTAGAAATTCTTGGCTAGTTTGTTGATTAGGTTCAAAACCCAACGAACGTATCAATGTATCAGTTGTTCCGCCTTGTGCTTTATCAAGATTTGTATGAGCACTGTAAATATCAATATCAGACCATTCAACAGGAACACAAAAAAGCGGATGATGTGCGATTATCATATCACATTTTTCTGCACGAGCTTGATTTACAATATTATCAGTCACTGTTAAACACAGCATAATTTTTGAAACCTCAGACTTGTTTGTTTCAACCATAAATCCAACACAATCCCAAGGTTCTGCAGTCTCAACCGGTGCAAATGCCGCTATTTTTTTTGATATTTCATATTTATTCATTAATATACTCTAAAATCTTTCTTGCAATTACTGATTTGGAAGCTTTTTCCAGCCTTTTTACTCCGCCATTCTTATCCAACAAAACAACTTCGTTGTCATCTGCTCCAAATCCGATATCTTTTCTTGAAATGTCATTGGCAACAAGAAAATCACAGCCTTTTTTATTAATTTTTTCTTTAGCATTTTCAAGTAAATTTTCAGATTCCGCACAAAATCCAACAATTATTTGATTTGTTTTTTTCTTACACAATTCCTGCAATATATCCGGATTTTTAACAAGTTCTAATGTTAAAGTATCATCAGATGTTTTTTTCATTTTTTGCTCAGAATATTGTTTAACTCTATAATCAGCCACCGCTGCTGCCATAATTACAATATCAGAAGTCTCAAATTCATCATTTAAAGAATTTTGCATATCAACAGCAGATTTAACCTTTATAATTTTATATGGAGCTTCAAAATCCTTTGTAGTAATTAAAACAACATTCGCCCCCATTGATTTTGCCGCATTTGCAAGAGAAAACCCCATTTTCCCTGAGGAATAATTTGAAATATATCTTACGGGATCAATATCTTCAATTGTTCCGCCGGAAGTTATTACAACCTTTTTATCTTTTAATATAGTGCTGAAATCTAAAGCATTTTCTACCGCTTGATAGATTGTATCGAGTGAACACAGCCTGCCTTTACCAATATAACCACAAGCAAGAAAACCTTTTTCAGGTTCCAATATTTCAATACCACGATTTTTAAGACGTGTTATATTTTCCTGAATTGCTTCATTCTTCCACATATTGCAATTCATAGCAGGTGCTATAATCATTTTTTTGTTAAAAGCACAAGCAACCGAAGTCAATAAATTATCAGCATATCCGTTTGCAATTTTTGAAATAGTATTGGCAGTAGCCGGAGCAATAAGCATAATATCTGCCTCATCAGCAAGAGAAATGTGTTCCGGTTTCCATTCTTTTATATCAAATTCTTGAACGTAAACTTCATTTTGACTCAAATTTTGTAAAGTTAACTTGGTAACAAAATTCAAAGCATTAGGAGTACAAATAACTTTTACATTTGCTCCGCTTTTCTTAAATTTTCTAATAAGTTCACAAATTTTATATGCTGCAATTCCGCCTGTAATACCTATTAAAATAGTTTTGTCGTTAAACATCTGCCCCGAGCTCCTTGCGGGTAATTTCTTCAACTTCTAGAATCGCACGCTCTAAGTCATCATTAATTACAATATAATCATATTTTTTAGCTCGTTCTAACTCAACTTTAGCCTCGGCAAGTCTACGTTGAATAGTTTCTTCATCTTCTGTATTTCTGCCACGAAGACGTTTCTCAAGCTCAATTAAACCACCTGAAATGTCTATATATTCATCTGTTATATTAACCCCAGGCGGTGCAATAAATATTAAAACAGCCTCAGGCATTTTTTCTTTTACTTGAAGAGCTCCTTGAGTTTCAATTTCAAGGATAATATTTAGACCTTCATCAAATTTTTGTTTAATAAACTTTTTCTTAGTACCGTAAAAATTTCCTGCAAATTGGGCATATTCAAGAAATTTATCAGCATCTACTGCTTTTTTAAACTCTTCATGAGTCAAGAAAAAATAATTTACACCATCAATTTCTCCAACACGAGGTTTGCGAGTTGTGCAAGAAACAGATAACATAAAATCTTTAGAGTTTCTACTCATAAACTCTTTTAATACAGTGCCTTTTCCAACACCTGAACATCCGGAAATTACAAACAATTTTTTATTCATAGATTGATTATACTATGAAGATGCAAAAAATAAATAAAATATTTGTAAATCTATATTTACATAAATGGAATTATCCACGGGATAATCCAAGGAAGGTTCGGCAACGTAGTTTCTGATAATTTTCTTTCTTCACCACATTTCTTTGACCGCAAAGCGGATTTTTAAAAGAGTGAAACTCGTCCAGTGGAGGACTGCGTTGAGCCGTCCGACTCTTAAAAATCAAAGACAGAAACGTGACACAAAGAAACTCTCTCCCAACACTACGTTCGCTAATAAATAGTAAATGCTCAACCTAAAGCGAGTAAACTCACTTGTGTGTTACCCTGACTCCTTACCGGAGTGGGTATTCAGCTACCAATATTGGTATAACTTTTACTGTCACCCTGAATTTAGTTGACTTCTTTTCTTAGCGAAGAATGAGCTAAAGAAAATGTCCCCTTGGGCAGGGTCTCAAATATTTGCCGTTCAGACAATACTCGCTTCTGTTATCGTTTTGCATAACATTTATTGCTCACTTCATGGAGGTCGAACCTTTATTGGATTATATGCAAGGACTCGAGACATAAGTGGATTCCCCTGAAACCCCTTTATTAAAATATCGGTTTGATATTTACCCCTAATATTATTTATCTATTCAACTCTCTTATATACCAGACTTTTAATATTCCGAAAAATATGATATATTTAAATGAGAAATCAGGAAAGAGTTTTATATGGATTTAGAAATAATAATACTTGTTTTATGTATTGTATTATCCGGCTTAATTGTTTGGGTTGTGGCTAATAAATATTACCAAAATAAAATTATATCACTGGAAAGTGAAAATGTAGAGCTGAAATCGAAAATAGGGTTAAACGAAAATATTGTGAATGAAATAAAAACTGAATTTTCAAAAATTGCACAAGAAACTTTAAAAAACCAGCAAGAACAGCTTATATCAGAACATTCAAATGAATTAACAAATAAATTTAATTTATTTAAAGCTGAAGAAATTAATCCAATTAATAAACTTTTAAAAGATTTTAAAGAAAGTATAGATAACTATCAAAAAAATCACGAAACAGAATCACTTGAAATAAAAAATGCAATAGCTACAGCAGAAAAATATGCACGAGCTTTGACGACTAATCAAAATTTAAAAGGTGAATTTGGCGAAGAATGGCTGGAACAAATTCTAAAATTTACTCATCTTCAAGAGAATGTACATTATACAAAACAATTTTGTTCAGATACAGTAAAACCGGATTTTTTACTCAAATTACCGGATAATAAAAATTTAATTATTGACTCTAAAGTTATTCTAAAAAATTATATTGAATATCGACAAACTAATGACGAAATTTGTAAAAAAGCTTTTCTTTCAGATATGACTAATTGCATAAACTCCCTTGCAAAAAAGAATTATGAAGAAATTCCTCAAACTAATCAACCAGGATTTATTCTAATGTTCATCCCTGTTGAAACTTGCGTTAACCTTATCTATACAGATTACGATTTCAAAAAAATTGTAGAGCTGGCTAACTCGAAAAATATTGTTATTGTAGGAACTGCATCATTAATTGTCACTCTAAGATTAGTAAATCAGCTATGGGCATCAAAAACCCGTTATGATAATGTACAAAATATAATTAATGTCGGACAAAATTTGTATAATAATATTTCAACTCATGCTCAAAGTCTTATGAATATTCAACAGGCAATTGAAAATGCTTCAAAAAGTATTCAAACAGAAATCAATCGTTTTACGACACGCAATAATGGCAGTATTTTTAAAGAAGCAGAACGTTTGAAAGATTTTGGAATAGAGGGGAAAAATACTAAGACCGGTAAGAAAATTATTGAAAATTCCATTCCGGAAGAATTACTTGAAAACATAAAAGGAGAATAAAATGGAAGATAACTATTTTAGCGAAAATAATAAATTCTTTAGCCTGAAAGGTGTGCTAGACCGCAGGGGAATGGTCACAAACTTCTTTATTGTAGAACTTGTTGAAGCTTTATTATTTGTCACTCCTTTTATGTATTTGATGTTAACCCATCCAAAATTAATTATAGATTTTGCAAATTCTGCTAAGACTTTTCAATATCCGCAATGGTGGTCAATTTGGCTTGTATCGATTGGAATTTTAGAAGGTATTTTATATTTCCCGAGTATTGTAAGACGAGTAAGAGACATAATCGGAGAAAATGATAACAATCGCATAGTTACGATTTCCGCTATATTATCAGTTTTAATATTATTGGGATATTGCCCGATTTATAATCCTTTCACTCAAATATTAAAATGGATGTCATTTCTAATTTTATTAATTTTAATGTTCACTAAAGGAAAAATAACCAGCATTAGACCTAAAAATGAACTTATTAAATTCAACTGGGGAGCTTGTCTTGGAACATGGTTGTGGGGTTTGTTCAACAAAACACCTATAACTCTTCTAATGCTTCCATTATTGTTAACGACCGGATGGTTTCCTTTTATGATTATTTGCGGCTTAAAAGGAAATGAATGGGCTTATAAAAATAAACAGAACCAACCTGATTTGAATGATTTTCATAAATCGCAATCTAACCAAACAATAATTTGGGTAATATTACTACCATTTGTTTTGGTTTTTGGATTCATTGCCATATCAATCGGAAGCGGAATTGCTATTAATAAATATATGAAAGCAAATCCGAAGGCACTTAGTAATATGACAAGAATAGTTAATGAATATCAAGAAGCGGCAGTCAAAACTAATTTTAATAAGATAGAATTAACTGACAGTGAATATAAATTCTACATAGAACCACAAATTTGGATTAAACTTCCAGAGGCATCAAGAAAAAACATGTTTCAGGTTGCAGCAAATTATATTCAAATTAAAAAGAATACAGATACAAAAAAACAAGGAAATATTGACATAATCAATAATATAAAAATATATAGTTCATATAATAATGAGATATTAGGTGAAAGACATATTGATATTGATGAACTTAAAGCACTTGCAGAAAAGTCCAAATCTGGAGACAAAGGCAGCTTTAAACAATATATGGATTATTTAATGAATGGTGGATATAAGTTTAATCTTCACCCAAGTTTACCTTAAGTTAATAAGTGGGCGGCATTTTATGCCGCCCGCCTCTTATATATTATGATTGAATTTTACTGTCCTGTTCTGCGAAATATCTATCCAAAATTTTACAAGCATCAGCAACTAATTCTTCGCATGGGCGTTTTTTATAATATTCATCAGTTCTTTTTGATGGCGTAGGATCATCTTTTTTCTTATCAAGCCCTAACAGCTCTCTACATACAATTGAACCGTTCAACTTCTCAAATTCTTGAGCAAGATACTGAACCCTTTTATAATGTTCTTTTTTAGAATTATAATCATTATCACTATAGCCTTTAGCCAAACCCAGAACCATAAACATTCCGCTTACAGCCCCGCAAACTTCACGTAAACGCCCCATTCCGCCTCCAAAAGAAGATGAAAGTTTCAAGGCTGTCTCAAAATCTATTCCATATCGTTCTGCATAAGCTGCAAAAACTGATTGAGAACAATTATATCCGCTCTTAAATAATTCTCTTGCTTTTTGTTCCGTACTCATAAAATTTCCTTTTTTAAACAAATAATTCATACATAATAACAGAAACTGATGTCGCAAGATTTAGAGATTCCACAGTTTCAGCCATCTCTATTTTTACTGAATTAGTTGAAAAATCTATCAATTTCTGACTCAATCCGTTTGCTTCACTCCCAAACATAATAACTGCAGGAGTTTGAAGTTTAAAAGTTTTTAATAAATTTTCTGCACGAGGTAATGTAGCAATTCTTTCAAAGTTGGCAAATAAGTCTTGTAATTCTTGCAACTCCGAAATTTCCACAACCGGTAATTTCCACAAATTTCCAACAGAAGCCCGAACACATTTTGGATTATAAATATCAACGCTTTCGCCAAATAAAACAATAGCATCAGCTCCAAAGGCAACAGATGAACGAATTATTGTTCCAAGATTGCCAACATCTTTTATATCTTCTAAAAGGAGAACCTTTTTAGAATTTTTTAGAATATTTTTATCGTATTTTTTTTGAACCCCAACAGCAACAGATTCCGGAGCGGATTCGGTTGTTGATAATTTTTTTAAAACGGGTTCAACAGTTTCTATTAGTATTTCATCGGCAAAATTATATTCTGACTTTTTGTTTTTGTCGACAAAAACTTTTTCTAATTTTATTCCGCTGTCAAATGCTTCTTTTATAGCTTTATAACCTTCTAGCAAAAATTTTCCACTTTGATTTCTGTATTTTTTCTGCTGAAGCTTCACTGTTTCTTTTACCAAATCATTATTAACACTTGTAATTTCCATTACTTAACCTCAAATTCCTTAAGACATTCTTTTTCTTGTTCAGTTAACATATTATAATCAATTAATTTATTTTCGTAATTCATATTAACAAAAGAATGAATTTTACCATTGTCAAAATAGCAGGAATTTTCTAATCTTACACCGAAAAAGCCTTCTTTATACAACCCTGGTTCTATAGAAAAACACATTCCATTTTCAAATGAAACTTTTGCCATATCATGAGAGCTTAAATTAGGCGGATATTCATGTACATTAATACCAATTCCGTGTCCTAAACCGTGGTTGAAGACAAATCCGTCTAAATCCTGAGATGCAAAAAATTCTCTAACCATTTTATCAATTTCATATCCGTTTTGCGGATTTTGATAGTTAAATGCTCTTAAAAATGCTTTCAAAACAGTTGTGTATATTTTTTTATGAAGTTCTGTTGGCTGCCCTTTCACAAAAACTCTTGTTATATCTGTAGCCAATCCTCCTTCAAAATATCCGCCGCAATCTATTAAAATTAAACTTCCATCTGTGATAATTTCATCTTTAGAAGACATTGAATAATGAGCAAGTGCAGAATTTTTATCTTTTGCAACAATTGAACTGAAGCTTAACCCGACTGCACCTTGATTTTTAAACTCTTTTGCCAATTGAACCGCAATATCAAATTCTGAAATATTTTCATTGTTTTCAATAAAATCTCTAATTGCAGAAACCGCGTTATCAGTACGTTTAAATGCATCTTTTAAATGACTAATTTCTGTATTATTTTTAATTGATTTCATTTTTTTTACAGGATTTGTCGTAAGTTCTTTTGCTCTGTCTGCAATTAGTTTATAATCAAAGCCATTAATTGAAGATTTATCAACAAAAATTTCTTTTTGCAAAGATTTAAGAAAATCTTCTACATTTTTTAATTTATCCTGCGTAAATAAAACCGCATTATCTTTCAAAATCAGTGCTTTACCTCTAATTTTTGCTGAATAAATCTGAGAAAAATTTCTCAAATTAAACAGATACGAAACTTCATCACAATCTGTCAAATAAATTGCTTCATTATCAGACAAAGTTTTTGATATTTTTGATATTTTTTCTTCCGAAGTTGCACCTGTCAAATCCGCATTTAATGCTATATTATCCGATTTAAGAAAGACATTTTCCGAATCAAGCGGATCTCTATCCAGCAATTTTATTGTTCTTTTTGATGCCAAAGTTTCTATTTTTGATTGAGAATTCTTTTTAGAAAATAAGCCCAAAACTTCATGTTCAGGAACTCTATTTAACAGTTCCTCTAAATATTTTTGACCTTGTTGAAGTTTTACAACAGTAATTTTTTCATGGTCGACTTCCAAATCAGCCTGAATATGATATCTCCCGTCAACAAATAAATAAATTGTTTCAGGGGTAACTAGTGCTTCACCGGTTGAACCTGAAAAATTAGTCAGCTTATAACGGGAATTTTCTTCTAAAGTATTATATTCAACTAAAAATTCATTAGTTGAATTAACTAACAAATAATTAATTTGGTTATCAACCATGAAATTTTTTATTACTGCAATATTATTCATCTAGTTTTTTCCGGTTAATTGAATTAAGTGCCATCCAAATTGAGTTTCTACAGGTTGGGAAAGTTCACCAACTTCTAATGAAAAAGCTGCATCTTCAAAAGGTTTAACCATCATACCTTTACCGAAGAAACCTAAATCGCCACCATTTTGACCTGATGGGCAAAGTGATTTTTCTTCAGCAGCTTCTGCAAAACTTTTACCGTTAATAATTTCATTGTATAAATCTTTAGCCTCTTGTTCAGTTTTAACAAGGATATGGCTTGCTCTAACTTCAGTTGTCATAATATATTCTCCTATTTTTACTACCTGTGCGATTATAAAATAAAAAGGCTTGTCTTGCAACTTTTACAAAACAAACCGGAAGTTATAAAACATGAAAAATTTTCTGAATAAAGTGTAAGTTCAAAGAGTTTTAAACCAAACCGTTGGAAGAAAAAATCTTATCGCAACCCCGAAAAAGTGCTTGGACAATTTGAACTTACATATACATGATAAACGGTCATGGGATATATTTACACCCTTCTTAAGAATAAATATTTTTAGGTCAGAATGAGCAAATACTACTAGTACTTAAGAATTACATGAACATATTAGAAAAAAATCTTGATTTTCGAAAATGTTTATTGTAGAATTTATTTGTGACAATTAAATAAGCTATGCGGAAGTAGCTCAGTTGGTAGAGTATCTGCCTTCCAAGCAGACTGTCGCGAGTTCGAGTCTCGTCTTCCGCTAATTAAAACAGATGGGCTTTTGTTCATCTGTTTTAATTTGCGAGATTGTGGTTTGAGAACGAGCGACGTCGCGATGCTTTAGTTCTTGGCGAACTTGTGAGCCTAAGAGATAAAGTATACGCAGATTGCGTAGAAAATCAAAACGATTAGTTTTAGATTTTCTAGCAAGCCAGTAGTCGAGTCTCGTTGCTATGACTCTTTGCGAAACTTTGTTGAGCATTAGAGATATAGTACCTACTTGGCTCCCGCTCCATAAAAAAGTCTCACCAGTGGTGAGACTTTTTTATTATTTAAAATTTAAATTTGAGATATCGTTCCATTTATAACATCATCAATAAATGCACTATCTTTAGTTGACAGATAACTGCTTTTGGTAATGTTTATACCATCTTCTTGTGCTTTTTTAATTAGTCGTATTACTAATTCTTTTATTTTATCGGTATAAGGCTTACAGCTATTGCTTGACAACATTATTGATCTACAGCCAACATCTTTTACAATATTATAAAATCCGTCAACATCTTTTTCATTGTCATTGACTCCATCTAAGAAAATATATTTCATTTTAAAATCAATATCTTTTAGAGGATATTTTTTCAAGTTTTCAACCACTTTATTAAAACAATCAACTCTTTTAATAGCCTTATATGTTTCAGGGGTACCTGAATCAAGTGAAGTTAAAAGATTCACGGTTCTGCCTGTTTTTAAAAATTCAGCAAATTTTTCATTGTAGATTGTCATATTAGATACAAATCTAACTTTCCATTTATTTTTTAATAAAATATCAAATATTTCATTACAGTATTTATTTGCACAAAATTCTCCATTAGACAATTCTATACAAATATTTGAACGGTTATATTCAGGCATTTGTGACAATTGTTTAATAATTTCATAGGTTGTATAACCTTCTTTGTCACTGCGATTGAGTTCTTTAAAACGATTTTCTACAAAACAGTAAGTGCATCTAAGGTTACAAACATCTCCGGGATGATTGGTTGCAAAACAAATATAATCAAGCTCAACCTTTTTAGGCCAAAAACCCTCTTTTAGGTGTCTGCAATTTGTACAGTAATTTGGTCTATCGTTTTTAATATCATCAATAAGTTGTCTGACATGTCTTTCCCAATGAGCCATTCTTTCAGGAATCGTTCCACTTGTTGGAACTTTTGAATTACTTGATACACAACAAGGTGAAAAATTATCTACACGATAATCAATAAAATGCCCTAAAAAGTTACAACCTTTTCGATATTCTAAATCAGCTTTAAAAAAATTAATCCTATCCGGAGAAACTTTCTTTAATATTCTTTTTGCGGCATTATTTGCCACTCTATAAGTAACCCAAACAATAGCATCAGGGTAGCGATTTAATGCTTCATCTAATGATACAATATCATATTTATCAAACAAACGTTGTCCTGAATACTGCGGTAAATTTTCATCTTTTTCAACTATAAGTTTTGGTTCACCCGTCATTTCAACAAAATTGTTAAAACTTTTTTTCATGTTTTCTGATATACCGTAATAAATAATCGGCTTATCAGAGTCATCTTTTTCAGTTGTAGCTATACTTTGAACAGGAACTATGGCATTCGGCAATTCTTTTTTCAGAACAATTGTTCTTGTTTCATTTGCATATACTTCAACTTCAATACCAAAAACAGGTTCAAAATCCAAATCGTCTTTTTTAAGTTCGAATAATCTACCATCATCCGTACCGATTAAAATTGTTTCACCTTCAATTTTTACTATTTTCCCCATACTTATCTCCGTAAAAGCTGAAATATATTATGAATACTACTTGTGATTTTATCATAAAAAGTGCCTCTAATCAAGGTCATAAATAATACCTACTCTAAATCTGAATTAAAATAACCGGCAATATATTTAAAAGTTTTTAGTGCAGTATCAATATCCATTGTTTGAGTTTGATTTTTGCGTTTTTCTTTAATCGTTATTGTATTATTTTTTAAATCCACATTTTGTATAATATAAACGTGCCATCTTCTGCCATCAAATTTCTTTTGTCCGGTTCCTATAATAAAACTATATTCTTTCTCTGTTTCCATCTGCTTAAATAGTTTCATAACTTCAGGTTTATAATTTTTTAGAGTCCAATTAAAATCTTGTTCGCCAATAACTCTAGGTTTAACTCCCGTGAAAGTCTCCATAAAATGCGAAGTTAAATTATTTTCAAATTTATATTTTTTAAATATTTCACTAAATCTGCATATCCAAGGTTTTGATTTATACTTCTTTTCGTATTCATCAACAGAAATATCTAAACTTCGAACTATATCATTACTTTGGATTGAATAAAGTTCTTTATATTGTGTTAAAACTTTATCAGCAGATATAGAATATTTTTCTCGTTCTCCAGTTGGAGAATATAAATAGCAATTTATTTGATTTGGATTAGTATCTTCCCGTTCAATTTGTTTTTTCAAAACCTTTCGACCATTTTCTGTTTGAGATAAGGTTTCAATAGCAGACATCAGATAACAATCACTGAGATGCTGGGTAGCAGACTTTAAAGATGCAATATCATTGTCTGTAATCGCACCTTTAAAACTTGTATTAAAATTACAAAAACCTACCTGCATATATATATAAAGTATTATTCCTAATCTTTTTTGCCTGCCAGGCTAAAATAGAAAATTATTACAAATTACTTTTCTGACTGAATCTGTTTATACAATTCTATTTGTTTTTTAGTCATATTTTCAGGTAAAACTATTTTCACTCTTGCATTCAAATTGCCGAAGCCGCCGGATTTTTTAGGCAATCCGAGATTTTTTAACCGCAGCATTTTTCCTGTTGATGTCATTGGAGGAATTTTAATTCCAATATTTCCATGCAGAGTTTGAATATCTTTCTTACATCCAAGAACGGCTTCCGGCGGAGTTATTTCAATATCTTTAGTCAAATCAGAACCTTTTATTTCGTATTCAGAATCTTGAGGTGTTATTATTAAATATAAGTCACCTTTTTGACCGTAAGCATCAACTTTACCTTCACCTTTGAGTCGTATCTTTTGACCCTCTTTTGCTTCTTTTGGAAGTTTTACTTTCAAAGATTTATTTTCATTAATTATTCCTGTACCACCGCAAGCAGAACAATATCCTCCGCCTCCGGGACATTGAGTACATTTTCGCATATCATTAAATTTTACAGTTATAGGTTCATCGGAGAATAAGTCCTTGGCTGTTACATTCAATGTTTTTGTAACATCTAAGTCTTCAGTTTTTTGAGACGCTCTTCGATGAGTATTAGTACGCCTTGTATAAGCTTGCCCTCCGGCTCCGCCTAAATCTCCAAAATCAAATCCAGAGAAGCCACCTTGAGGTCCTCCTGCAGCACCCCCCATCATATCTCCGAATAGTGAGCTGAAAAAGTCTGAAAAGCCACCCATATCTTGACCGCCAAAGTTAAATTGCTGATAACCTTGACCGCCGCCAAAATTAAAGTTTTCAAATCCCGGAGGTGGAGTATAGTCGGC
>CABRZP010000002.1 GCA_902475545.1 uncultured bacterium | reverse complement strand
CTCAGGGGATTCCCCTGAAACCCCTTTATTAAAATATCGATTTGATATTTACCCCCGATAATATTATTTATGTAAAAACTTGATATATTTCTTTAAGTGTTATAATATATTCGCTATAATAGGGAGAGTGTTATGTCAAGTTCATACGAAAAATATAAAAGACAACGAGCTGCAAAAAGCAACTCCGGAGAATATACGACTAAAAAAAATACAAAAAAAGGAAATAAATTTTTCTATAATTTAAAAATGTTCGTACTTACAATGTCTGCTCTTATGCTTGCAGGTTTTGTAGCTTTAAACCTATACCTGTCTTCTCTACCACCAATTGACCACCTTGAAGATTATAACCCGAATATAGTTACAAAATTTTATTCTGAAGATGGCGAAATTATTAAAACTTTCACTGCTTACAGCTACAGCAAAGTCGAATTAAAAGATGTTCCTGACACCCTAAAAAAAGCCTTAATTGCAACCGAAGATAAAAATTTTTATCACCACAACGGATATGATATTTTTGGTATAGTAAGATCTTCTATCCAGAACGTAGTTGCCCGCAGAGCTGTTCAAGGTGCAAGTACACTTACACAACAACTTGCAAGAATTTTATTCTTATCAAACGAAAGAACAATTACAAGAAAAATAAAAGAACTGGAAGTCGCTGCAAGAATTGAAAAAACAATTTCAAAAGACCAAATACTTGAAATGTATTTAAATAACGTTTACCTTGGAGCAGGAGCATACGGAGTATCTGCAGCTTCTCAAATTTATTTTAATAAAAAACTGAACCAGCTTACTCTTCCTGAACTTGCATTAATTGCAGGCTTACCACAAGCCCCTTCAGTGTACAACCCTTATAACAACATTGAACTTGCCAAACAAAGAAGAAATCAAGTTCTAAAAAGAATGAAAACAATGAAGTACATAACAGATGAAGAATATAACAATGCAATTGATGCAGAAATTCATTTGAGTACTGTACCTCAACTATATACAACAAATAAAGCTCCATATTTCAGCGATTATGTATTGAAAGAAATGGAAAAATTGGGCTTTGAAGAAACCGATATTATTCACGGCGGCTACAAAGTCATAACAACACTGGATTCAAAAGCTCAAAATGCTGCAAATGAATCAATACTAAGAAATATGAAAGCTTGGGGATTAACCGGCAAATCACAACAAGCTGCAGTATTTTCATTCAGCCCTATTGACGGACGAATTCTTGTATATGCAGGCGGAAAAAATTACGGGGAAAGCCAATATGATAGAATTACTCAATCAGTACGCCCGCCGGGATCTGCATTCAAGCCAATTTTATATGCAGCAGCAATGGAAAAAGGTATCACCCCTAATGACTTGGTTGATGACAGCCCGATTACAATAGGTAACTGGTCTCCTCATAACTCCAGCCATAAATACAGAGGAAAAATTCCTGTATATAAAGCTCTAATGATATCTTCAAATGTATGTGCAGCAAGAATTATACAAGAAGTAGGGATTCGTTCTGTAATTCAACTTGCAAGAGTGTTAGGTATTACAACTCCGTTAGAATATGATTATACCATATCACTTGGTTCAAACGGTGTAAAAATGTTTGAATTTGTAAGAGCATACGGAGCATTTGCAAATGGCGGATATGTAGTCCAACCTTATGCAATAGAAAGAATTACAGATTCAAGAGGCAGAGTTTTATATAGAGCTCCAAAGACAAAATCAACACATCAATTGAGCTTAAAAACAGCAGCTGAAATAACTGCTATGCTTAAAACAGTTATTATTTCAGGAACCGGTACAGCCGCAAGTATTGGCAAACCTGCAGCAGGTAAAACCGGTACAACAGATGAATACAAAGATGCGTATTTTGTAGGATACACACCTGATGTTGTAACAGGGGTTTGGGTCGGAGATGATAATAATAAAAAAATCAACGGACTATATGGCGGAACCGTTCCTGCTAAAATTTGGAAAGATGTAATGACTGCAGCAACAAAAGATTATGGTTCTAAAGATTTTGATTACCCAGAGATTGAACTAAAAAATTACAGTGCCGGCTCCAGAGTAATAGGAGATGATGAAATTCAAAAAGAAAATGATGAAGAAACTCCTGTAGAAGAAACTACAACAACTCCGGAAACTACAGCTCAACCATCAAAACCTCAACAAACAACTCCGGAACCAGCAAAAACAGAAAAGCCTGCCCCGACTCCGGTAGCGGCACCATCACCATCTACAAAAGCACCTATTCCACTGGCAGTACCTGAAAGCCTAAGATAAAAATAAATAATATATACAAAAACTCCGGTTAATTAAACCGGAGTTTTTGTATTGAAAAAGAAATACATTTTTGATATTATCAAAACAGGAATTACAGATAACCAAAGAGGATTTTAATATGTCAGGACATTCAAAATGGTCAACCATTAAACACAAAAAAGCAAAAACAGATTCACAAAGAGCAGTAGTATTTCAGAAATATTCAAGAGAACTTATTGTAGCTGCAAGACTTGGCGGAGCAGATCCTGCTGGCAATTTCAGATTAAGAACCGCTATTGAAAAAGCAAAAGCCGCAGGACTTCCTAACGACAACATCAAACGTGCTATTGATAAAGGTGCCGGTGCCGGTGCTGCCGATAACTACGAAGAATTAACTTATGAAGGATATGCAGCAGGCGGAGTTGCTGTTGTATTAGAAGCTATGACAGACAACAGAAACCGTACAGCAGGTGATGTTAGAAGTATTTTCACTAAATTCAGCGGCAACCTTGGTGAATCAAACTGCGTAAGTTGGATGTTTGATAAAAAAGGAAGTATTGAATTTGATTCTGAGACAGATTTTGACAAACTATTTGAAGCTGCTATAAATTTAGATGCAGAAGATGTTCAAGAAGACGAAGATTGCTATAAAGTTATTACATCTGTTGAAAATTTCCAATCAGTAGTAGAAGGTTTGGAAGCTGAAGGATTTAAAAGTACAACTGCAGAATTAACCAGAATTCCGCAAAATATGATTGAAGTTACTGATGTTAAAACAGCTCAATCTGTTATGAGATTAGTTGACAGACTGGAAGAGTTGGATGATGTTCAGAATGTATACACCAACTGTGACATTCCTGATGAAATCGCAGAACAATTAGAGGTTTAATATTGTTAAAAAAACTGGAAAAACTTTCAAAAGTTCTTAATGAAAGCTACAGTGAAAAGTCACTGTTGAGTTCATTGGGAACTTTTTTTAAAAATTTTTTCGAAGTTGATAAATTTTCAATTAATACCGAAGATAAAAGCGTATCATCCGCAAAATACAACTACCCGATATACAAACATAAAAAACTTATCGGATTTCTTGAATTTGGCATTAAAACAAACGAACTGGAAGAATTCTTAAATATTGCAGCTCCGTTTATCTCATTAAAAATTCAAAATATTATAATGAGTGAAAAAATGCAAAAAAATATTGATTTTCATGAAACTATGAAAAATATTGCCAAAATTATTGAAACTCAATATGAACTCAACTACATTATCCCAATTATTGGGGAAATGCTGGATAAATTCTTTACTGATTACCTTATTTATATATTTTTAAAAGAAGAAAACTCCGATATTAATAATTTAGCTTGGCCGATAGCATGCAGTGATAAAACTATCCTTAATATGGTCGAAAATAATGAAAGTATTGAACTTTCAAATGACAAAAAAATATACGCACTACCATTGATAAGCGAATCTAAAAACGTTGGTGTACTTGTTGCTAAAAGCACAGGAGAAGTTATTTCCAATAAAGATAAAGACTATCTTGAACAATTATCAAAACAAATTGCAACTACTATTAACAGAGCAAATGTCTATGCCGAAATTCTAAAACATGCGACATTAGATGCACTAACAGGATTTTATAACAGACGCCAATTAGAAGAACGTATAAAACAAGAAGTTTCAAACAGTAAACGTCAAAATTCTCCACTTTGCGGTATAATGACAGATATAGACTTCTTTAAAAGCGTAAATGATACTTACGGCCATGCTGTCGGAGATTTAGTTCTAAAAACAATAGCTAAAATTATCCGGAGCCAGCTTAGAGAATACGATATCGCAGGCAGATACGGCGGAGAAGAATTTTCTATATTGCTGCCATTTACCAAAATAAATGAAGCTAAAATGGTTGCAGAAAGATTACGCTCATCCATAGAACAAAAAGTCATTGATATTTCTAAAGTAAATCCTGACAGTGATGTAAAAACAATTCAAGTAACATTGAGTCTCGGAATTTACGAAATAAAAAAAGACGACAATGAAGAAGATTTATTAAAAAAAGCAGACAAAGCTTTATACAAAGCAAAAACTACAGGAAGAAATAAGGTTGTAATAAATGATGACAACGAATAAATACGAAAAAATATGTAAAAATTTAGAGGATACCAAAAATCTTGCCTATAAATTTGCACAACTTATTCAAGAGCAAGGTTGTTTTATCAATTTATACGGAGAAATCGGAGCAGGAAAAACTGCATTTGTAAAATTTGTTGCTGAAGCAATTGGTATAACGGAAAAAGTAACAAGTCCGAGTTTTGTAATTCTAAATGAATATCATAGTGCAAATATTCCGGTTTATCATTTTGATTTATACAGACTCGAAAACGAAGGAGTTAAAACAATTATTGATGAACTTCGGGAATACTCTGAAGGCAGACAGATTACATTTGTTGAATGGGCAGAATTCTCTCAAAACGAAATTCCGTTTAACCACATCGAAATAAATGTAACTTATGAAGATAATGAAGATAGAAAATATACATTCACAGGATTTGGACAAGAATGTATTGATATAATAAAAGGATTAGAATAGTGAAAATTTTAGTATTTGATACTTGTTTGGATAAGATGTATGTAACACTTGCTGAAGATGACAAAATTTTATCATCAAAAATAGTTACAAATAAAGATAATAAATATCATTCAGCATTTTTAATTTCTACAATTAAAGAACTGTTAAAGGCGAACAATTTAACTCCGCAAAATATTGATGCAATCGGAACAAACATTGGACCGGGAAGTTTTACTGGAATAAGAGCCTGCACAACTGTAGCAAGAATGTTCGCTCAACAATTGAATATTCCGGCAGTTGGAATTTCATCACTTGAAATTTTATCTAAAATTAACAATACTGAAAAACCAACAATGGTTGCACTTGATGCCAGAAAAAACAGTGCTTACTTATATGAAAATAATGAAATTAAAGGTGCTGTTCAATTGGAAGAAGTTGAAGAACTTATTAAAAATAATGACTACTATATTATTACAGATGATAAACTGCAAACAAGATTGGGCGGAATTTCATACCAACAAAATGAATATCAACTTGGCGAAATTCTCGCAAAATTATCTTATAACAAATTACAAGACTCCAATGCTAAATGGCAAGAATTAAAACCACTTTATATTCAGCCGCCACCAATGGGTTAACAGAAAATTTAACTTAACATTTTGTAAAATAAATAACAAAAAATATAATCACAGGGTTTAAAACTCTATGATTATTTCCGGGGTTAATTTTAATAAAAACTATAGTCAACCTAAAAAGGAGACTAATATTGGATTGCCTAATCAAAAACCTCAATATAAAAATTTGCAGTTTGATTGTTTTCAAAAACAATCAAATAATATAAATAACATTAAAGGGAGTATATCTCCCGTAAATATTAAATTTACGGGAGATATTACTTATATAAGTAATGATTTTGAAACAAAATTTCCAAGAACATTCTTTAAAAAACTTGCAGCAGAACATCTTCCATGTGCATATACAGGTATTGAAATGATTTCAAGAGCCGAGTATGACCGGTTAAAAGAAATGCATGTACTTCAAAAAAGGGGACCTGTTGCCATAAAATTTTTGAAAAAATATAAAAACAGCATGATAGGTGTTGAAAAAGAAATATTTTCTTATCTTGAATCAGAATCAAAAAAACATCCTGATTTAAAACTCCAAGAACTATTACAATTAAAATATGCATCTGCCGAAAAGACATTGATACGCCAACAAAGCCTTATTCTGGATAAAATAAATCTTGTTGGTCGTAAATTACAGAGAAATGAATACCTAGAATTGAGAAAGCTAATTAATAGTTCATTTGACAAAATATTTGAACCTAACCCTCAACCTGAAGATCGTTTTAGAAAAAAAGATTTTCAAATTCAACTGGAAAATCTGGATATAAAAGACCAAAAACTTAAAACTAAATTATTGAAAATAGCAAAAGCTTTACCAACTTCATCAAGTTCTGTAAATGCATTTATTGTAAAATATTCACAACCTTATAAGGTAAAATACGCAGATGGAGAACTGATTAAAACCGTAAGAGACTCAGAAGAGCTTGGTCTAAGACTAATTAGTCCGGTACTTGCAACAGATGAACATATTCATGCTCACAAACTATACAGACAGGAAGAACAAGAATTATTAAAAAACATTAAAAATAATAAAAATTTAAAAACATTTAAAGTGACAATTCTTACTACAGCTTTTATTAACAATAAAAAAGGTGATACTTCTTTAGACGAATTTATAAAAAACTCTGCTTACAATATTCCTCAAAATGTACAAATCCATATTAATAAATTAACAAAAACAGCTTATGTTTGGATGAAAAAAGGTAACCTTGAAGATGCTGCAACTCTGGTTGATTATATACATGTATTAAAAAATGAATTTTCTAAACGTTCAAAACTCATAACTGTCGATACTTCTGAATTAGAAAAAATTGAACCTGAAATAATACAGGCATATCAAAAACATACCGATAAAATGCAGCTTAAAAAAATGAAAAAAGCAAAAAAAGAACCTACTAAGAGTTCTAAAAGACCTGATAATGCCGATAACTCTCATAGCGAAGTCTATACAACCGCAGATGGTAGGCGAATGGAAAATCGCAAAAAACAACGGCATAAATCTCGTTTCGGCAATTAAAACTTACATACTTGCAAAAATCTGAAAATAGTGTACAATAAGAGGATAGTTAAATTTACTAACTTTAAAGTACGCAATTCAGGAGAAAAACAATGTACGAAGATGAAAAATTAGTTTGTGAAGACTGCGGAAAAGAATTTGTCTTTACAGCAGGAGAGCAAGAGTTTTATGCAGAAAAAGGTTTGGTAAACAAACCTAAAAGATGTCCGGAATGTAGACTTGCTCGCAGAAAAAACAACAGAAAAGGCAGAAAAATGTATGATGCAGTTTGCTCTAAATGCGGTGCTCAAACTCAAGTTCCATTTAAACCTGTTCCTGGACGTGAAATATTTTGTAAAGAATGTTTCAAACAACAAGCTTCTGTTGAAGAATAATCATCTTATTTATAAATAGTAAAGCAAAAAAGAAGCGGTAATAACCGCTTCTTTTTTGCTATCATATTGTTATACAATTATTTAAATATTCGATTGTACTGACTTTCTCATCATATAAATATTTAATAAAATTCAAATATGCATTATCCCAAGATGATATAACAAGATTTATTTCAAATCCCTCAGTACAAAACGGTTCGTAATCATAAACTACATAACTGTTATATTTACTTTTCCATTCTTTTCTTTCAATTCGGCTATTGTTTTCTTCTATAATATCTTCAAGCCAAGGTAGAATATTTTGGTCAATATTTTTCATTTCCAAACGATTATATTTACTACAATCATTACAACTATTTCCAATAAACATATCTATTTACTCCCTACAAAATCTGTATATAGCAATTTTACAATTCACGTAAATAAAAATAATCACCAAAATGTATAAAACATTATTAACTAAATTGCTTATTTAAAAAGTATATACTTAATATATCGTTACATATATAGAAAATTGAGCAATTTTTTACAAATAAATTACTTTACATGTTTATAGTACAAATTACGAGGAGAGCCATGGGCTACGCAGAAACAATGAGAATATTGGGAGGCATAAATTGCGGACTAGCGTCCATAGTCAATTATGCCGGAATGCGTCAAAATGGAGTTGATCCGGGTTATGCTGCAATGTCATTAAATCAAAATCTGTTTAATGGAATTGCCAGAAATGAAATGGCATATATGATGCAGAAAAACGGATGCTCCTTCGGTAACAATATAAATATGGCTTATGGATTTGGAAATCCTGTATCAAACAGCTTTGCTACAGCTGCATTTCTAAATGTAAGCACACCTTGGATGGCTTTCAACTATTGTAACCCTATGATGTATTACTCTCCGATGCCAATGATGCCATTCTGCGGAGGACTTGGTTACGGAATGTCTCCGGGTTTTTGGTGCTAATTATTATTTTGTGCAGAATTTTGGTTTATTAAAGTAGAAATTACCGCAACAAATGTCCAGAACATAAATTGAAGCTGCGGTCTAAAATATATTGTATCAACAAGTCCATGGAACATTACTGCCCAAATAGAAATTATTGATAATGATACAAATATGATTTTTTCTCTGTCTACTGAGGTTAAAATAAACTTAACTGCATCTTTTGAAAGCGTAAATAAAAAGCCGAGGAACGCAACAAGTGCAAAAATCCCACTTTCAACTGCAGTTTCAAGATAAATATTATATGCACTCAAAGCATCAAAGCCTGTCTTCATATATAATCCATAAATTTCACGGAAATTCTTATTACCAACACCAATTCCTAACAGCCAATTGTCTTTAAACATTTCCAGAGAAGAATGATACACATTAAATCGGAACGAATTTGATGAATCATTTCTCATTGCAAAAATTGACAAAAATCTATGTCTTAAAGAACTAACAAATATCATTGCCATAAAAAACAATGACACAACAGTTCCAATTACAGATAAATAAACTTTTTTATATGTATTCCAGAAAAATTTGGCAGATATCAAAAATGCACATCCGAAGATTAGCATCATAGAAAGGTAAGCACCCCTGCAACCTGTCTGTAAAATAACATAAACAGTTAACAATGTTGCAGCTAATGAGCCTAAGGCAATTTTAAATTGTTTTCTGTTAAGAAAATAAAATACAGAACCAATTAACACCGGCAAGCCGCATACTAAATATCCTCCAAATAAATTTGGATTAAGCGGTTTCAATGTACCGTAAACTCTGGACAAAACATCCTCAGGATTCAGTCTGGAAGTATCCTGCCAAGTAGAGATTTCATCCAGATGTAAAAAGCTTTGTAAAAATCCAATAATACTTTCACCTACAACACAAAGTCCTAAGGTACCTAAAATTATAGGAATTTTATTGTTATTATGTTTCAAATATTGAACAACAGAAAAATAAAAACCAATATATACAAATGTTTTAAAGAATCCCTTTAAACTTAATTCAAATAATGTAGAACCGAATAAGCTTACAATAACTAACATAAAATAAGCTACAAGCCAAATCTCAAAATGTTTAAATTCTATACGCTGTTCAGGTACCGCTACAAGTTTTACAAATGTCAAGAACATTACAACAAGTGCAAATAACCCGATTGTATCCGAACTCATAAATGTAGAAGAAATAAAAGTAAGCAAAATAAAAGGTAAAATAAATTTATCAATATTTTGCAAAAATAAACTGTTTTTATATAAGTAACTTAATTTTTCTTGAGTAAATTTAAATATATTATTGAACATCATCGGTTGTATTCATATCTTTGTTTATAACTTCATCATCCACAGCATCAATTATTTTTATGTCTGAAACCGAACCGGAAAATTTATAATCAGAACCCTCTAAGGTAATAGGCAATCCTAATTTAACTTTATTTCCACCCACAACAGCTCCGTCTTTTGTAATTTTTGCAGTATCAGTAAGAGTTACAACAACATCATACAAATCAGGTTGTGAAACATCTTCAACTACAATTACAACTTTTTTAGAATTTAAAGTAGGTAAAACGATTTTCCTTCTGTCTGCCTTAACATCTACAATATCTAAATCAGAATAAGGAACATTTCGAATACTTATAAATGTCTTTTCGCCTTTTTTAATAGGAATATTTTCACCGGAGAAAGTTACTCCTCTCATATAAACTTTGAAAACAATTTTCGAAGTTGCTTCAATTTGTTTATCTGCAGTTTGTCTGTACCCTTTGTATGTAGTTAACCCTACACCAAGAGCAATAATTACAAAAGCAACTATAATAAAATCAACTATTTTGATTTTTTTTATAAGTTCTTTTATTTTTTCCATATAAAATTCTCCTTTATAGTAATTTATAACTTTTCAACAGCAGTAAGCAATTCATCTACAGTTGTAGTTGCACAGCCAAACTGTCTTACGACAAGACTTGCTGCGACGTTACCAATTATTGCAGAATATACAGGTTCAATACCGGCAGCCAATGCTAATGAATATACTGCAGTAACTGTATCTCCGGCACCCGTAACATCAAAAACTTCAGATTTATTAAATACCGGAATTTTTGTATACTTATCACCTGCTTCAGCAACAAACATTCCATCAGCACCACAAGTAATTAAAACTGCTTTTGCGTTAGTAGCATCTAATAAATTTCTACCCGCTTTTTTCAAATCTTCTTCTGTTTCTATACTAAACCCTACAGAAGCTTCTGTATCAGGTAAATTCGGAGTCATTGATGTAACATTTTTGTACTGACTCAAATTTCTTTGAGCATCAACTACAACAACTTTACCAAGCTCATTTGCATAATTTATAGTAAAATCAATTATTCTATCAGTTAGAGATCCGATATGATAATTTGATAATATAACTGCATCATAATCAGGAAGAACTTTTTCAATATTCTTGATAATTTTTTCCTCTGTTTCAGAAGAGATATTTCCCTTTGACTGCCTGTCAACACGTACAATCTGCTGGGTAATTGATGTTGTTATAGAACCCGAAATTCTTGTTTTTACAATTGTTTTACGTGTTTTATCCTGAACAATCTTTGAGCAATCAATATTTGCAGCATCAAAAGTATCAAATAATAATTCGGAATAATAATCATCACCAGCGACTCCAATAACCCCGACTTTACCGTTATTCAAAGTCGAAACATTATGAGCAGCATTTGACGCTCCACCAAGAATCAATTTAGTTTTAGTATGCTGTAAAATTAAAACCGGAGCTTCACGTGAAATTCTTTCGGCATCACCATAAATCATTTCATCTAATGCCAAATCACCGACAACTAAAACTTTCGGAGCAGAAATCTGTTTAATATATGATACAAGTTTTTCTCTATCTATATTCATAACACCAACTCTTAATTTTGATTATAAAAATATTCTAGCACAAACAGAATTAAATAAAAAAAATGGTCTAAAATATAGATTCCGAAAGATTTATTAAGTTTTGTAAAATTAGTATTACAAAAATAGCAATTTTTCGAATTGAGAATACTTTATATAAATATATAAAGCTCTCTCTTCTTATTTAAACGGATAGGCCTTGGTATTAACAAGGTCTTTTTTTTATGCTTTTCCTAAATTGAGATAGAGAAGCCTACATTAACACTTGTTGTTTCAGATTTAATATTAGTTAAATCGTAAGCTTGGACTTCAACAAACCCTTTAACATCATGTCCTGCAATCTTCATATTAGTTGAAACACCTGTATAATTACCGATATTAGTATTAACTTTACCGGAATCATAGTTCACCTTAGCGACAACATAAGGAGTTGTATAAATACTAGTTTTATTAGAAACAGGCACTGTTACGGTACAAGGCTGCACACGAAATTGAACAGATTGAGCGTTCTCATTAAGGTTATTTCTTATCCGAAAACCTCCTGAAACAGGACTGTCGCCATACGGAATAGATCCTTTCAAATCTACAATCGCACTTGAAGACTTGCCATCAAAAGTTAAACCTATACCCGCATACGCACCAATACTGCCTGAACCGACTTTATAACTATTGTCAACACCGGCAGTTGTAAAATTAGTTCCGTCACATTGTTGAAAACTTGAAACAGAATAACTTGTATTAACTGGCATATTTTTTCCCCGTAATTATCCCCTATATTTTTATAAAAAATTTTTTCAAATAAAAATTGATTAATTACGTAACTGAAGTTAAAAAATATTACAAGTAATATTCATATACACAATTCACAACATTTATTTATGATATTATGCACCTATGAAGATTTATTTCACTGGAAAACCTGACAATTATGCAATCATAGACAACTACGTCTCACGCTCGGCACAACCTGCAAAAGAGGATTTTGTCTGGTTAAAAAAGCAAGGAGTGACCGATATTGTAAATTTTAGAACAATGGTTAAACCGGCTCTTGATTTTGATGAATCTAAAGTTGTACAGAAACTTGGAATGAAATATCACAACATTCCATCCATCTCTAAATATCCATCAGAACAAAATATTTCTACATTTTTACAGCTTGTCGACAAAATTTCCGCAGACAATGGAAAAATGCATATTCATTGTAAGCAGGGAGCCGACAGAACCGGTATGTATTCTTTCATATACAAAGCCGTAAAAAATATAGGTACCACATCTGAAAATACTATTGAATGGATTCAAAAAGGTCTTCATCTTGACAGGTACCCGGATTTAATATCTTGGACTTTAAATTTTTTGAAAAAATATAAACAATAATTAATTATTCAGCCAATAACTTATCTGCAAGCTCAGTTTCCAGAGTTCCGTTAAGTGCTTTACTTACTTTTTGGAGTTTCTTGGCAATAAGTTCCATGTTATCTGTCCATACAAAATTATCAATTACATATTTCTCAGCTTTGTTAAAATCACCGTCAATTTGAATTCTGATAATTTCCGCTAACATTTCTTTTGCAATAGGAACAACTTTTTCAATATTTACATGAATTTTACCGCCAACAATTTCATAAGCACCTCTATCCGCAAAATATTTATTCTGCATAACAGTACGAACTCTATGAGCCTGTGACAATGTTGGTTTTGATTTCAAGAAATTATCAGCCATAGTCGTTACAATAATTTGCAGTCTTTGCTCTTCTGTATACATACCAAGCTCTGTCAACAAATCAACAAAAGCCAAAGCACCCATATCAGCTTTATTTTCTTCAATAATATTTCTATACTTACCAAGTTTTTCACTGCCTTCTTTTGGCCCGAGAGAGTGAGCGTTTTCATGCCCGATAGTGAACCAGTGATCAGCTTCATCAAGATAATATTTATGTTGTTCTTTATCTAAAATTGCATCAAGTCTTTCTTGCAATTTTTTCTTATCACTGATAAATCTTATTTGTCTATGATAAACATTGCGTCTTCCACCACCGATAGTTAAGGATAATTTATCCGAATTTGGAAGATTTTCAGCAAGAGTAATCCCGCCGCGATATTCACCAACATCACCAGAAGCCATTACCATATCAACATCTACCATTGTCTGTTCACTGTCAGCTTCAGCCGAAATTGTTTGTTCATACTCATCATTATATGGCATATTTTCAGCAAGCGTCGGTAAATATTTTTTTATAGCCATAAGAGCTTCTGTGCCCTCTTTATTAATAATACCAACTCTTCCGCCTAAGAAATCTTTAGGAATCGGGGAAATTCCATGTTCTTTGAGTAAATTTGAAAGCTCCTCATTTTCAACAATAGTTCCGGTCATTTCATCTTCATAATTTTCACGTGTTATTGTAAATTCTAAAGGAGTATCTTGCAAAGTCGCCCATTTTTTATCAGCATAAGCATCTAACATTGGATCTGCAGTTCTTAAAGCTTTAGCTTGAAGTCGTAAATACTCATTAAAATCAGCATTTGTTGAAACTTTTGCAGCATTTTCCAATTCATCAGCCATCTTTGCAAAATCTTCGCTAAAGTAATCAATATAATCAATACCGGCAAGGTCTTCCGCTGCTCGAACAACAATCGAACGCTGAGTCAATATACCTTTAACTTCATCAATTTTACCTTCTTTTATCATTCTGATAAGTACATTATGAAATTCTTCTTTTGACAAATCTTCCGGATAAACACCTTTACCCGGTTTTTCTTCAATATCTTTGATAAGTCTTATCGGATTTGACATTGTATCAATAGCATTGATACCTTTTTGTGCATCGAAAAGAACTTTTGTTAATGCAGCCTGTTTATTTCCCTTTTCAATTTCAGATTCTAAAAATTCTTTTACAGGAAGATTATGCTTACAATCAATCTGCATATTGATTCTTTCTAAAATCGCAGCCGCTTTACACAAATATTTTAAAGCTCTTTTATCAGCTTCTTTTAATGCAATATATTCAGGTGCATCAGATTTCAAAAATTTCTTTGTTATTAAGTAATCCTTATGTGTTCTTTTTTCAAGTTCTTTCATTGAAAGATTTAATTCAAAAGTTTCCATAATAAAACTCTCCTATAATCTATTTATATAAAAATTATATCATTGAGGCTTTTAATTTACAATATGCAGCTACTTGTGATACGTTTCACCTTTTATAATCTTAAAGGCACGATATATTTGCTCAACCAGTATAAGTCTTGCGAACTGATGAAGAAAAGTCATTTTCGACATACTCATTTTAAGATTTGCACGTTCTGAAACATTTTTCCCAATTCCGCAAGAAGAACCTATTACAAAAACAATTTCCTGAATTCCGTCATTTGTTAATTCTTCAATCTTTGATGCAAAATCTTCGCTGGAAAACTGAGTCCCTTTTATTTCCATCGTGACAACAAAATCAAGCGGTTTAATGTTTGAAAGTATTTTTTCACCTTCTTCCAACAGAACTTTTTCAGTTAAATTTTCATCTTTAATCTCTATCGGGTTAAGTTCCAATATAGAAACCGAAGCATAAGGAGTTAATCTTTTAAGGAATTCATTTATACCTTCTTTTAAAAATTTTTCTTTAATTTTTCCGAGTGCAATTATTTTAATTTTCAACTTTTGTATTATCACTTTCTATATAAACTGATCTTGAAGGGAAAGCAAAATCAATATTTGCATTCCTATATTTTTCCACAACTTGCTCTAAAAATTCGCCGCGAACCTTTAAAAACTTATCATAAGAACCTGATTTAACATATCCTCGGAACCTTATATTTATTGAACTGTCCCCTAAATCATGTACAGCTACAGTAAAATCATTATGAATATCTTTGTGACCTGTTCCAACTTCTTTTAAAATTTCCTGTGCTAATTTTATTTTTTCATTACTTGTAGAATATGTAACTCCAAATGTAATATTTATAAATCTTTTTCGAGCTTGAGACACATTTGTAATAAGAGCATTTGCCGCAACATTATTTGGAATACTAATCAAAAAGTTATCTAAATCTCTTATTTTAGTCGATCTTATATTTATATCTTCGACATAACCTTCAATACCATCAATTTTCACATAATCTCCAATACGATATACGTGATCAGAAAGAATTTCTAAACTGCCAAAAATATTTGCAAGAGCATCCTTTGCCGCCATACCTACAGCAATACCACCTATTCCAAAACCTGCCAGTATTGATGATACAGAATACCCTTGACTTTGCAAAAATCCTGTTAACGCTATAAATATAACGACAGCCTTCAACAGTTTCATCAAAATTGGCATAAACCTTAACAATGGGGAGTTTGATTCCTGCGTTTTTATTTTTTCTATTATTTTTTTATCAATAGTATCAATTACTTTGAAAACTAGAATTATCAATACGATATTTATAGCTATAGCAATTAAACCGGCTTCCCATTTTGGCATATTATTTCTCCTTAATAAAACAATTATAAATTATAAATATTTTTGCAAAAGAGTATGTAAATATTTTATAAAAATTTTTACTTTTAACTTATATCTGTTAAAATAATAGTGTTATGTTGGTGTCGAGGGAAAATTACAAACATTTAATCGGATTTGGAGTCTTTTTAACCATTTTTCTGCTTGGCTTCTATAGTGCAAAAATCTATCAAGCCAATAATCAGACCATTAGAATATATAAGCAAGGTTTAAAAGACTACGAAAATGAAAATTTTTCAAACTGCTATTACCTATTTTCCCGAGTAGGTATAACTTCAAAACTAAAACCTGCGGCACTTTACAGGCAGGCGATGTGTGCAAGAGCCGTAGGCGATAAAAAATCAGAACTAAAATCATACCAATCTTTATTAAAGAATTATAAATATTCTACACTGGCTACTGAAACAAAATATCAAGCCGGTCAATTATTATTAGGAGAAAATTCAAAACTTGCGAAAAAATATTTCGAACAAGTACTACATTCTAATATTGACGATGATTACAAAACAGCATCAGAATTCTATCTTGCCAAAATAGAAGCTGAAAAACTATCAAAAAATAAAAAACAAAAGCCTATAAAAATTAAAGAAATTGAATCTGCATTTAGAAAATATTTAACAAAATATCCTGATGGAAGATTAGCTCCCGATGTTGCAGACACATGGATAAAATTCAACCCTAAAATGTCTTCAAAGGATTACACACTTGCTGCTAAAGCATATATTCTTGCAGAAATAAGAGATGAAGCATTAAAAGCAATATCAAAAACAGACATAAAAGACAGTTGGGCAATACAAAATTTAATTTATTATGCAAAAGCAGATAATAAAAAAGTTAAAGAAATTACCGAAGAAGGTGTTTCAAAATATTCTGCAAATATAAATTATAAAGATTACCAAAAAGCAATTAACAATTATATTAAAACCTTCCAATCCACAGATTCTGCAATTGATGAATTATTAAAAACAGCAAAAGGTGAAGGTGTAGATTACATCTGGAACTTAAAATGTCAACAAACATCAGGAGACTCTAAATATAATTGTTATAAAGATTTATACACAAATTACCCTAGTAGTCGTTATACTCAAACGGCATTATCAGCAATGTTTTTTGAAAAAATAAAACAAAAAGACTACGCTAATGCAAGATTTCTCGGAAAAGATTTTATTTCTAGATACCCCGATTCTAAAATTTTACCAGAAGTATTGTTCTGGCAAGGTAAAATCGAACAAAAATATCACAATCCTGAAAGTACACATTACTTCCAAAAAATTATAAATGAATATCCCGACAGCTACTATGCATACCGATCTTTTTGGATTTTAAACGGGTTCAAAGATGCGACATTAAGGACAAATATTGAATATAAACCGGTGATGTACCCTTACAAGCAGCCCTCAAAAAATGACATTTTATATGTATTGATGACAGTCAACGATTATGAAATGATTGAAAAATTTTCAAAAGATAAATTCATTCAAAGCTGGGCAGAATATGAAAAAGGCAACTATGCCACATCAACCCATATTGCACAGGAAGCAATGAAAAATATTAAAGATAAACCCGCAAAAAGCGACTTAAGATGGAGACTTGTTTATCCTCAAAATTATTATATCCAAATTAGAAATAATGCTGAAAGATATAACAATAATCCTGCATTAATAATATCAATTATGAGAGAAGAAAGTCATTTTAATTCTGAGGCTCAAAGCGGCGTAGGTGCAATAGGTTTAATGCAATTAATGCCGGAAACTGCACACGATATCGGAAATAAAAACGGAATATCTTTCTATACAAATTCACTTTTTAACCCTGAATTAAATATAAAAATCGGGAACTTATATTATTCTACAATCAGGAAAATGCTGGATAATAAAGATGTTTCCGCAATTGCTGCATATAATGGCGGTATCGGCTCTGTTACAAGATGGAAAAACACCCTTAAATATTCTGATACCGATGAATTTGTTGAACAAATTCCTTACGAAGAAACAAAAACTTATGTAAAAAAAGTATTTAGAAGTTACTGGAATTACCTAAGAATATACCAAAAATAAAAATCATTCATTTGATTTATTACATTTTTACGTAAAGTGTTAAAATAGAGACTATGAAAAAGATTTTAATTATACTAACAATATTAATAGCAAATTTAATTATTGCTAACCCTAGTGAAGCAATAAAAATAGGTTTATTAACAGAAGTCAATGAAGCCGGAGTAGGAACAAATGTTAACGGAAGAATGATTGATGTACATACAAATAAAACAGTCTGCACTTCCGATGCTATGAAAGGTTACGTACTGGTACCTTATAAAAACGAAATCGCAGTCAAAAGCGGAGGACACTATTATTCATTAGGGACTGATTCAATAGTTTTAAGACCCGATACAAAAGGATACGTAAGCACAAAAGGTAAATGGTATCACGGAAAACTAATGGTTAGAGTATCTAACGGAAAACTAATAGTTATAAATGACATTGACTTAGAAAATTATCTAAAAGGTGTTGTTCCGTCTGAAATGCCGCCAAGCTGGGAATTAGAAGCATTAAAAGCACAAGCTATTGCCGCAAGAAGTTTTGCACTGGCAAATCTCGGCAAACAAGCAAGATACGGATATGACTTAAAAGATAATACCGAAGATCAAGCATACGGCGGAGCTTCAGCTGAAACCAATAAAACAAATAAAGCAGTTGAAGAAACTAACGGACTTGTATTAACTTATGATATGAAAATCATTTCAGCATACTACTCCGCATCGGCAGGCGGAATGACCAATACAAATGCCTGGGGCGGCAATGTTCCATATCTGCATTCTGTTCCATCTTTTGATGATAACGTAAAAAGAAATGGGCATGGAGTTGGAATGTCTCAGCATGGAGCCAATAATCTTGCTAAAGAAGGCTACAATGCATACCAAATATTACAGTATTTTTACTCAAATGTAAAATTTGCGAAACTAAATAAAGAGTCATAACACTTATAAATAGGCTATTCCAAGAAAGTATATCCTATGAAATATACATTATATCTACATTTCTTAAGAAATTAGCCTCTAAAACCCTTGACAGGAAAGAAGAAAGTGTTATAATGAATTTGTCGATTACACAAACTGCGGAATATGGTTTTAAAAACGCCGTGGGAAAGGAAGAAGGAGGTTCATAATGAACAAAGAAGAATTAGTAAAAGAAGTATCAAAAAAAGCAAAAGTTTCTCAAAAAGCAACTGCTGACATCTTATCAGCTACATTAGAAACTATCCAAAAAACAGTTTCTAAAGGTAAAAAAGTTACTTTAGTTGGTTTCGGTACTTTCGAAGCTCGCAAAAGAGCTGCTAGAACTGGTAGAAACCCTCAAACTGGTGCTACTTTGAAAATCGCTGCTAAAACAGTTCCAGCTTTCTCTGCTGGTAAAAAATTCAAAGAACTTGTTAAGTAATTCTTTTTGAATTGAAAATAAGTTTGAAATGCTGTAGATAAGTATTATCTACAGCATTTTTTATTGCCTAAAACTTTACATTTGGTTGAATAATAGCTCAATTCGTGATAGCATTTTAATCATAGGGGTAAATATTGCCACCAATATCGGTAAAACTTATACCGAAATATGCCACAGGGGTAAATATTACCGCCAACATCGGAAAAACTTATACCGGAATATGACACAGGGGTAAATATTACCGCCAACATCGGAAAAACTTATACCGGAACATACAAAGGGGTAGTGAGGTAACAAATGAAAAGTTCAACAATTAGAAGATCTACTTTATCAAAAGAATCAATGGAAGTTATTGAAAATCTTTCAAAAGAACAAGAAATGAATAATATACCGGGCGAATACGTAAGACCTGAAGAAGAAGCATCACAAGAAACTACATCCTCTTCAAATAAATCGCAAGAAATTGACCTATTATGGCAAACATTCAAATCCAGCCAATTTAATTCAAACTCTCCTGTAGCATATTTATTCGGAGGATTTGTAGCAGGAATTTTAATAACAGTTATTGCTATCGGCTGCCTGGGAGCTTTTGTTCTAAAATCACATCCGGATGCTCCCCTCAATACATTTATAGCAAAATTTGCTTCCGATAAAAAACACAACGATACAACTCTTGAACAACAAACTTCAAAAATTCAAGAAACTGAATCTCCAAAAGTTCTAATTCCGACAGAAGAAGAAAATATTACAGATAATCAGCAGTCAGAAACAGTTAATTCAACAGAAGAAAAACCGGTTAACTTAAAGAATTCTAAAAAATATATTGTTAAAGACGGCGATACAGGTGAAAAAATTATCAAACATTTCTATGGAACATATTCACCAGAAAAAGCTGATTTAATTATAAAAGCAAATAATCTAAAAAGTTTAGACAGAATCAATATCGATCAAGAATTGATTATACCTATTGAATAGTTTTCTTCAACTTGTGAGGTTTGAATGAAAAAATTTAAAAAAATATGTTTACTCATTGCTTTATATGCTTTAAGTGCAAATCTATTTTGTTTTGCACAAAATCACGAGTGGAAAAATGACCTAAGAACACAATTTCTGGAAAATAAATCTGTTATTATGGAAATAAACATTCGTTCATTCAATTCGCAAGATATAAATGGCGACGGATTTATACAGGAAGATATTGGTGAAGAAAAAGGAACATTCATCAACGCAATAGAAAGATTAGATGAATTAAAAAATATTGGAATAAATACATTGCACATACTTCCAATTACACCTACCGGAAAACATAAAGCTTTAGGAACAGCAGGCAGTCTATATTCAGCAGCAGATTTTGCATCAATAAATAAAGATTTATACGATAAAAATTCGCCATTAACACTTGAAGAACAGGCAAAAAAATTTATTGAAGAAGCCCATAAAAGAAATATTCGAGTAATCGTAGACGTTCCGGCTTGTGCCTCTTATGATTTATATTTGCAAAGACCTGACTTGTTTGTAACAAATCAAACTGGAGAACCTATTATTCCTGCAGATTGGACTGATGTAAGATTATTAGCTTCCGGAACAGAAGAAAATATAAATTCATCAGTGTACAATTTATACAAAGACTTTGTTAAATATATGATGGCACTTGGAGTTGACGGAATAAGAGCAGATGTTGCACATTCCAAAACCCAAGCGTTTTGGAAAGAATTAATTACATATTCACGTCAAAAAGATCCTGAATTTCTATGGCTTGCAGAATCTTCCGAATCGTGGCACGATGCAATTTCTCCTCAGGCTCCGTTTACATCTTACGACAAACTTTTAAATGCAGGATTTGACGGATACTATGGATCATTTTTCAATATTAAAGACTGGAAAACCGCAAAAGATTTATATACAGATATTGCATTCACATTAGGCGAAACTAAAAAATTTAAAGATAAAAAAAGTGTAATCGGAAGCTTCACAACTCACGATGAAGTTAGTCCTATTTTGCTAAAAGGCCCTAATTTAAGTGAAATGATTATATGGTTAAGTTCAACTTTACCACTTGATTCATATTACGTTGACGGTTTCCAGACCGGAGATGATTACAGCTATAAATTAGGTAACAGACTCGCTCAAACGTCAAACACTGATGATGATACTTATTTCACTCATACCGGAAAAATTGATATTTTTAATCTGTCCAGAAAACCGGGCGGGAAATATACTGACTTAAAAAATGATTTATTATTAGGAAATAATGTCAAACAAAGCCTTTTACCTGTTCTAAACAACGGAACCTTTACTCCGATAAAAACAAATAACCCTAAAATATTCGCTTATACTTTTGAATATAATAAAAAAAGAGTTTTAACAATTGGTAATTTAGACTTTGAAAATCCGATAAAAACAACAGTAAAAATTCCGAAATACAATCCTCGGTTCAACATTTTGCCAATAAAAATCTCCAATATGCCTGATATCAAAAAATCAAAAGTATCATTAACATTACATGCGGGAGAAATTGTTGTACTAATAGTTCATGAACTATTATAACGAACTTTAGTTTAAGTTTTTAACGAATTCTGCAATTGCAGAAGCTTCATGTGTACCAACAACAAAATCAAATTCAGGAACTGCCTCTTTTAATTCTTCAACAATATGAGATAGCAAACCCGGAATTATAATTTTACGGGTATTAACTTTATTTTCAACATCAAAATTTTTAATAGTATTTGCAACAATATTCGCAGTAAACTTCTCGGCTGACCAAGCTGTCAAAACGCTCATTCCATCCGCAGGTATAACAATCAAATAGGATGAAACATTTAAATTTTCTAACTCATTTGCTACAGCAAAAAATGTTAAAGCAAAATTTGTAGTTAAGAATATAATTGAATTTTCATCCGGTTCGTTAAACTCATACAATCCTGCTTCAACCTGCAACGGTTTTTGAGGGTTGGTAAAAATATTCTGTCTAAGCCGCAGCAAGGTTGAAAACATTGCTTCATCAAAATGTTCAAATACAATCATATTAGAATACTTGCAAATATAATAAGACGCTTTAGCACAAGTTTCATAAATATTATCAGATTTTAACCAGGTACAAACAGGTCTGGAATAATTTTCATCTTTTTCTATAATTGCTTTTTTACGGGTAGAAATTAAATAATCCTTTGTATTATTAAAATTCTCATCATATATATTATCAATTGGAAGTTTTTCATAATCCTGCATAGAGATAATAGGAACTGATAAATTATTACACAATTCATTATTTTGACAATTTTTCAATATAATTAAATCAACTTTTAAGTTTTCATTTACACCTGCAGTAATTTCAAAATCACAAATTCGTTTAATCTGTTCCCTACAGTCAATAGAACTGCAATCAACCACAACCGCAAGTATCGTAGGATTTATAAATGTTTTTTCATGTCGATACAGCACATTTTCTCCACCGACTTTCATGCCACAGATTTCCACAGTATTCTGCGGGTGTTTAATACTATGAGAATATTTTTCAAAAAGCTCATCGCTAATGTATGGACATTGTTCAATTGAAACATTTTGTTTCGCCAGTTTCAAAGCAAATGCCATACAGGTTGGACAACCGCATTTTTTGCAATTCGCAAATTCTTCTTTTTTACCACCCGGAAGATATTTAAAAATCTGCAGCCCAGTCATTTCCATAACTATACCAACCCTTTCATTATAGAAATATTATCAGGATATTCCATAACAATAACATTTGCACCCGCAGACAAAACTCCGGAAGATGAGGCTAATTCAATCATTCTCGCTCTTTTGGACAAATTTCCCCAACTTTTAGAATAAGTATCAGCTTTTGCTTCTTTTGTTTTTAAAGATTCAATTGCCGCTTCTGAAATTAATGGAAGATTTAAATATTCATCACCTTTTTGAGCTTCAAGCACAACCTTTTCCAATATGCTATATCCGTATTCGTAACCATACCCCAAACCTCCGATATCAGTATTCATAAGAATTTTATTTTTATCTAAACCTAAATCAACAGACAAAATATTTAATTCCTTAGCTAAATTGATATCAATCGGAGATTTTAATACAAGATAGTGGTTTCCTGCAACAACACAAGGGACGATAGTTTTATAATTAGTTTCATCAGCAAATGAAATAATACACTCTCTATCCAAAACGTTTATCAATTCCGGTAAAAGAATTTTATCAATATCAGATTTACCGCTTCCACAAATCATAAGAGGTTTTGTTATTGTTGGAAGTATGGTTTTTAAAAGTTGTGTAGAATACTGAATTTGTTCTTCATTTTCAATTTCAAAGTATAATGCCAAAATATCGCAATCAGAGTCTTGAGCAGAATTTATCATAACAGAAAGGGTATCTGTTTTATAAACATTTACCCTTAATGCAAAAAGTTTTGATTTTGTTGTAATATTAAGCTCTTTCACTCTTTACTCTATCCATAATTTGTTCAAATTCTTTTTCGTCAATAGTCTCTTTATCAAGAAGTTCTCTTGAAATAGCTTCCAACATATCACGATTTTCATTTAACAATCTTTTAGCCAGTTCATATCTTTCATCAACAATATGTTTTATTTCCTGATCTATTTCATAAGCAACCTGTTCGGAATAATCTCTCTGGTGACCAAAATCTCTACCCATAAATACATTTTCCTGATTTTTACCGTATGCCATATTTCCAAGTTTGTCAGACATACCCCAAGCTGTTACCATTTTTCTGGCCATATCAGTTACATTAATTAAATCCTGAGATGCCCCGGTACTAACCTTTTCTTTACCGTAAACGATTTCTTCAGCCGCACGACCACCGAGTGATACCGCAATTTTAGCAAGCAGCTTTGCCTTACTTACATGAACTTTTTCATCTTTAGGTCTTGTCCATGTAACACCTAACGCCATTCCTCGAGGAATAATTGAAACTTTGTGTAATTCATTAGCATCAGGAAGCAATTTATCAATCAAAGCATGACCAACTTCATGATATGAAGTTAATTCTTTATCTTCATCAGTTAATACTCTGCTTTTCTTTTCTACACCTGCAATAACTCTATCAATAGAAGAATCTACATCTTCCATAGTAATTTTGTCTTGACCTTTGCGAGCGGCAAGAAGAGCTGATTCATTAAGAAGATTTTGCAAATCTGCACCTGTAAATCCCGGAGTTCTCTTTGCTAAGACTTTCAAATCAACATCTTTATCCAATTTTTTATTTTTGGCATGAACTTCCAAAATTTGCTCTCTACCTTTAACATCAGGAGCATTAATATAAATCTGTCTGTCAAAACGACCCGGTCTTAACAGTGCATTATCCAGAATATCCGGCCTGTTAGTTGCGGCAATAACAATAATATTTGTATTAACATCAAAACCGTCCATTTCAACAAGCAGTTGGTTAAGAGTTTGTTCTCTTTCATCATGTCCGCCGCCTAAACCGGCACCACGTTGACGTCCGACAGCATCAATTTCATCTATAAATATAATACAAGGTTGATGTTTTTTAGCTTGTTCAAACAAATCTCTTACACGACTTGCACCAACACCAACAAACATTTCAACAAAGTCTGAACCTGAAATTGAGAAAAACGGAACACTTGCTTCACCGGCAACAGCCTTTGCCATTAAGGTTTTACCTGTCCCTGGAGGGCCTACAAGAAGAACACCTTTTGGAATCTTTGCTCCAAGTTTCATATATTTTTCACCGTTTTTCAAAAAGTCAACGATTTCTTCAAGTTCTTTTTTCTCTTCGTCAATCCCTGCAACATCTTTAAAAGTAGTTTTAACTTTAGAATCAAGAAGCATTTTTGCTTTACTTTTACCAAAAGACATTGCCTGAGAACCGCCAGCCTGAATTGCTTTTATCATCAATCCCAAAGAGATTATTGCAAACAGAACGATAATAAAAGTTCCGATATTACCTGCAAGTTGATTTGTCTCAGGAGCTTTTTTAACTGTAATATCAGCTTCTGAAGAGTTTAATTTAGTCATTAATTCTTCATCATTTACAGGTATTTGAACTTTGTACTGAAATAATGGAGCTTGAGATGATTTTGATTCAGGATTCAAAAACGGAGAAGTTAAATCTTTACCTGAAGATTTTTCCGCATTTTTTGCTTCCGGCTGCTCTTTAGGTACAGCAATAATCATATCATCAAATTTTTCAATTTTAGAAAACTCTTTATTCTCCAATTTTTGAAGAAAATTTGTATATGAAATTTCAGAAGTATTAGTAGTCGGTCCACCCATAAATATGGTTGAAATAAAAACTAAAACCACAATCCCCAAAATTACGTACATACCCATAGATTGACTTTTATTCATGTATATAACCTTTCAAAATATATATTAAAACTCTCATCCAAATTATAACTTAAAAAGGCGGAAATGTGAAGAGGTAAAAGCATTGTTTACGTTCAAATTTTCGCCTAAAAATATTTGGATAACCTACTGACAAAAAGATTATGCCAGTTCTACATATAAATCAATTTCTTCTTCGGTATTCATTTCCGTTGCAGCAACAAGAATCTTGTTATCATCAAGTTTTATACCGCCAATAATATTATTTTCCTTTAATTTTGCAAGAAATGCATCTGAATTTGAAACTTCAATTACAAATTCATTAAAGAAATTTTTATTTAATGTTTTAATTCCTTTTTCTTGTAATTTTCTTGAAAGCAAATGTGCATTTTTTGTTGACAAATACCCTGCCTGACGGAAACCTTTTTCACCCATTACGGATAAATAAAGAGTTGCACAAAGTCCGATTAAAGCTTGATTAGAGCAAATATTACTTGTAGCTTTTTCACGTTTAATATGCTGTTCACGAGTTTGAATAGTCAAACAGAAAGCCTGTTTTCCATCTTTATCAACCGTTCTTCCGGCCAATCTTCCCGGCAATTGTCTCATAAATTTTTCACGGCAAGCCATAAATCCGGCACTAGGACCGCCGAAATTCATAGGAATTCCCAGAGTTTGGATATCACCAACAACAATATCTGCACCATATTCAGATGGAGGTTTTAGTATTGATAAAGTTGAAATATCACAACAAACAACTAACAAACAATCAACAGTTTTTGGCTCAATTATTTCACCATAATAATTTGGAGTTTGAACTAAAACACATGCATAATCCTTTGTTTCTGACGGAACTTCGTCAACCCAATCAACATCTATTGATTGAGAAGATGTATAGGTATTTATTATTTTTTTATATTCAGGATTAATAGAATTTAGCACACAAACTTTGTATTTTTTAGCAATTCTGCAAGCCATCAATATAGCTTCAGCACAAGCTGTTCCGGCATCATAAACTGTTGCATTTGCAATATCCATGCCGGTTAAACGACATATCATTGTCTGAAATTCATACATTACCTGTAATGTACCCTGTGAAATTTCCGGTTGGTACGGTGTATAAGCGGTATTAAATTCAAAACGGCTTGCAACTTGAGAAATACATGCCGGAACGAATTTGTTATACATTCCGCCACCCATAAAAGTTATATAATCAGATTTATTCTCACGTGCAAGATTTTTAACAACTTTTTGAGTTTCCATTTCACTCAAACCGTCAGGCAAATCTAACGTTTTCATTCTAACTGCCTCAGGAATTTGAGCAAATAACTCGTCTGTTGTTTGTATTCCTATAGCCTCACACATTTGCTGTGTTGTTTCTTCGTTATGTACTAAAAAGTTTTTCATTATTATTCCAATTCTTCTTTATAATCTGCGTATGTTAATAAATCTGCGTATTCGTCTTCTCCTGCTGTTGGTTCAACTTTAACCAGCCATCCGTTTTCATAACAATCTTCATTTAAAGATTCCGGAGCATCAACAAGGGCACTGTTAACCTCAACAATTTTACCGCTAATCGGCATATAAATTTCAGATGCCGCTTTTACTGATTCAATATTTGCAAAAGTATCACCTTTAGAAAATTCATCACCAACTTCAGGAAGTTCTAAAAATACGATATCCCCAAGCTGTTCTATTGCATAATCTGTTAACCCAACAGTACAAATATCATCTTTTAAAATATATTCGTGTGATTTTGTACATAAAATCTTTTCCGTAAAACTCATTATACTTTCTCCTTTTAATTAATTCTTAATATGATAAAACTTACAAATAATGTCAAAAATCAGAACTATACTCTGTTTCTTTTTGCAACAAACGGTCGTTTTACAATTTTTGCATCATGTAATTTTTCTCTTATCATAACTTGAACAATTGCTCCTGTGCAAATTTCTTTGTCATTTTTTACATAAGCAAGTGCAATATTTTTACCTGTACTTGGGGAAACACAACCACTTGTAACATGACCGGTTTTTTCTCCATTAAAATATACATCATATCCGTGACGGGCAATATTTCTATCAAGCATTTCAAGTCCGACAAGTTTTTTAGAAACACCGTTAGTAATTTGGTTCATTATAACGTCTTTTCCGTTATAATCAGAAATTTTATCTTTCGGAACAGACCATGACAATCCGGCTTCAATCGGTGTTGTATTTTCGTCTAAATCATTGCCGTAAAGATGTAGTGCAGCCTCTAATCTAAGGGTATCACGTGCTCCCAGACCAATAGGCTTAATACCAAACTCTTCGCCCTTTTCTAAAATTTTATCCCATAAGAATTCGGAATACTCATTTTCAACAAGTAATTCAAATCCGTCTTCTCCGGTATAACCTGTACGTGAAGCTAAAAGTTTAACACCTTCAATAATTGCCGGTTTTATAGTAAAAGACTTTTGATTTTCAATGTTATAGCCCATTTTTCGAACTAAATCAATAGCTTTAGGACCTTGAATTGCAAGGAGAGAGAAGTTATGAGATTGATTATCAATTTTAACATCCATTCCACGTTTGTTTCTGACAATCCAATTCAAATCTTCATCAATTCTTGAAGCATTACAGATTACAAGATAATTTTCAATACCGAGTTTATAAATAATTAAATCATCAATAAGCCCGCCATTCTGATTCGGAAGCTGACAATAAACAGCTTTTTCATAATCAAGCTTTGTAATATCCTGAGGGACTATTTTATTCAAAAACACTGTTGCATCTTTACCGGAAACAAAGACTTCGCCCATGTGTGATACATCAAACAAACCTACATTTTCGCGAACAGTTTTATGTTCTTCAATAATAGATGAATACTGAACCGGCATATGCCAACCGGCAAAATCTACCATTTTTGCTCCCAAATTAACGTGTTTATCATGCAAATATGTATGCTTTACCATAATTATTTACCCCCCTCAATTTCTTTATTTTCTGCTCAAATCGTATTTTTGTCAATGATATATTTAGTTTCTATAAGTTTAGTTTGATAAAAAAAGAGCCTCAAAGAGGCTCGTTGGAATTAAGAATAGCTGGAAGTATGAAAAAGATTATTTATATTAAAACGTTTACATAGATTTTTAACCATTCCCTGATTGGGGAATTTTGGTAAAATAAATTTAATCAATTTTCATATTTTTTATTGCCTGTTTATGTTATTGTTAACCTGTAAAGAATAAACTTTAGAGGTTATTAAATGAATAAAAATTACATTTTCGGATTGATAATAGGATTTATTTTTATTGCACTTTTCTCATGGTATTTATCTTTTTCCGATGAAAAAAATGCCGCAAAAGAAAATGCATTAATACCTAAAATCGGTCAAAAATTATGGACTTATAATATGAATAAGCGTATCTGGAGAGAATATAATAAACATGATGAAGATGATTCAAAAGATACTATTATTCTACAAGTACAAGAACCTATAGGAAATGGCGGATACACGTCATATCATATACTCACCGGCAACGGACAAGTTCCAAAAGAAGATGTATGGATTGGTGAAGGCAGTGAAGAATTTTTAATAGACAAAAAGTTGTATTCCTACTATCCGAAAACTTTTGAATTTTACGAAATAATATTTAATGGTGTACAATTTGTACCAAGAAAATTAAAACTTGAAGAAATTGAAAAATTATTGAAAGGTTATGAAGTTATAAAAGTCTCTGAACTAAAGAAAAACAAACTGAAATTAAAACGTACAATAACCAAAAACAAATTCATGGTAATAAATGATGGAGATATAAATTTCTACAAATACTACATAATCCCAAATGAAAGTAAAAAAATGGAAATAGACAGATTTTCAAATCAGTTTAAAGTTTCAGATAAAGTAAATATAAGAATACAGAGACTGGAAGGTTGTTCTAAAGCTTATCCTTGTTATGACATAAATATAGATTAGTATAGGATAAAGTTATATGGCAGAAAGTGTTTACATACATATTCCATTTTGCAAATCAAAATGTCATTATTGTTCATTTATTTCGTTTAATAAACTTCACTTAAAAGAACACTATCTAACATCTCTGTCTAAAGAAATCAAACACAACTACAAAAATGAAATATTAAAAACATTATATTTCGGAGGGGGAACTCCTTCAGTTTTATCGGCAAAAGAATTTCAACTTTTACTAAACCATTTTAAAATTAATAACAAAACAGAAATAACAACCGAACTTAATCCTGATGACTGCAATTTTCAGTATCTCAAAGAATTGAAAGAAATTGGCATAAATAGAATAAGTTTGGGCTGCCAAACATTTGATAATAAAATTCTAAAACAAATAAACCGCAGACATAATGCACAACAAGTTATAAACGCAATAGAAAATGCAAAAGCTGCAGGGTTCAAAAATATAAGTCTGGACTTCATATACGGGTTACCGGAACAAACACCTGAAATGTTTTATACCGACTTAAAACAAGCACTCACACTTGGAATTCAACATATTTCCCTATACGGATTAAAACTGGAGGAAGGTTCTTATTTTTACAACCATCAACCAAAAAATCTTCCGGATGATGACACGCAGGCTGACATGTACCTTGGTGCTATTAAACTCCTGTCAAACCGAGGATTTGAGCATTATGAAGTAAGTAATTTTTCGCTTCCGGATTTCAATTCACAACACAATTTAACATATTGGAATAATGAAGAATATTACGGTTTTGGAGTTGCCGCACACGGCTATATAAACGGCATAAGATACGGAAATAAAATTACAATAGAAACCTATATAGAAAATCCTCTTGAACATTTGGAAACTAAAATTCTTTCAGCTCAAGAAAAACTTGAAGAAGAAATTTTTCTTGGATTTCGCAGAATGAAAGGAATTGACATAAACCAAATCAATACAAAATATGGAATAAACTTCATAGAAAAATATGGCAAAATTCTAAACAAATATGAAAATTTAAATTTATTAGTCAAAACCTCTGACGGATACAAATTAACCCCGAACGGAATACTTGTCAGCAATGTTATTCTGGCAGATTTTATAGATTAATCCAGTATTCGTGAATAAATCTCACCAATATTTTTTAAGAAAGCCTGCTTATCGAAAATTTGTTCAATTTCATCAAGAGAAAGAAGTTTTGTCACCTCTGCATCATTTAATAAATTAGCTTTAAAATCACCATGATTTTGGAATGCATCAAGAGCATTTCTCTGAACAATAATGTATGCTTCTTCTCTTGTTAAACCTTTTGCTACTAAGGACAAAAGTACTTTTTGTGAGAATACGATACCACCAAACTTGTCGGTATTTTTTAACATATTATCTTGATGAACAACAATATTTTCCATCAATCTGTTAAATCTGTTCAACATAAAATCGACCAAAATCAAACTATCAGGGAATATTATACGTTCTGCAGAACTGTGGGAAATATCCCGTTCATGCCACAATGGAATATTTTCAAGTGCAGCAATTGAATTTGCCCGAACAACACGTGCCAAGCCGCATAAATTTTCACTTAGAACAGGATTTTTCTTGTGAGGCATAGCAGAAGAACCCTTCTGACCTTTTCCAAATCCTTCTTCTAACTCCAAAACTTCAGTCCTTTGCAAATGTCTGACTTCTGTAGCAAATTGTTCAAGAACACTCGCAATTAATGCTAAAGATTGCATAAAATATGCATGATAATCTCTGGCTATAATTTGAGTAGAAATTCTTGCCGGTTTTAAACCTAAATTTTTACAAGTAACTTTTTCTATTTCTGTTGAAATATTACTGTAAGTTCCAACAGGTCCCGAAATTTGACCTACTCGAATTTGTTCCAAAGCATGAGCAAAATTATCTCTTTGTCGTTCTATAATATCAATCCAAGAACACATTTTTACGCCAAATGTCATAACTTCGGCATGTATTCCATGTGAACGACCTATACAAATAGTTTCACGATGTGCATTGGCAAGATTTTTTAAAGTTTGAATAACATTATCTAAATCTTTTAAAATTATTTTTCCGCTATCTTGAATTTGCAATGCAAATGCGGTATCAATTACATCTGAACTTGTCAAACCCACATGGACATATCTGCCTAAATCTCCAAGGCTTTCATTTACGCAGGTTAAAAATGCAATAACATCATGTCTGACTTCTTTTTCAATCTCATCAATACGTTCAACAGAAAACCTAGCCTTTTGACGAATTTGTTTTGCCGCTTCTGCCGGAAATATCCCTAACTGTGCATAGGCATCACACACTGCAAGTTCTACATTAAGGTAATAATCAAATTTGGAATTCAAATCCCAAATTTTTGCCATTTCTTCTCGTGAATATCTATTTATCATAAGTTAATTTTATCATGAACAATATATTATTGTTGCAAAGTTCCAAAGTCAATGATATTATACCTTTGAAAAGAGGTTTATATGAAAATTGGTGTTATAGGTTTAGGACTAATCGGAGGTTCTATATTTAAAGATTTAAGAAAGCTCAATTATGATGTAATTGCAGTTTCTCAATCTCAAAATGGAGAAAATATTTATAAATCTTATGAAACGTTAAAAGATTGTAATTTAATTTTTGTATGCTCTCCAATGAATAAAACTCTTAATATTCTTGATGAATTAGAAAAATATATAAAACCGGAAACAATTGTTACAGATGTTTGTTCAATAAAAAGTTTTGTCTGTCAAAAAGCCAGACCTTATAAATTCATACCATCACACCCGATGGCAGGTACCGAACATAAAGGATTTGAAAATTCTTTTGAAGGTCTTTTTAAAGGTGCTAAATGGGTAATAACACCAATATTTGGAGAAGATGAAAAACTTGTAGAAATTATTGAACAACTTGGAGCTAGTCCTATTGTTACCACTCCGGAAAAACACGACGAAGCAGTTGCATTAATTTCTCATATGCCAATGGTTATTGCCCAAGCAATATTCAAAACCGCACAAGATAATCCGCTTGCACTGGAAATTGCAGCTTCAGGATTTCGGGATATGACAAGACTGGCTATGTCAAATACGGAAATGGCTAATGATATGGTACAAATGAATTCTGAAAATATACAAACAAGTATTTTAAAACTATACAAAGCGATTGGCGATTTAACTAATTCAAATTATCTTGAACAGATAAATGAAATTAAATCAATTCGCCAATCGATGTTTATATAAAATTTTTCTATTATTAAAATCCGAGAGATTTAAGAGCTTCTGCTTCATCTTTAGCCATTTTTGCTGCTTCAGCTTCTTGAGCGGCCCAAATATCACTTGCAGATGGAACAGGTTTTACTTTAGGCTCTTGAGCAGGTCTTGTATATTGAGCCCAAGCTTCATCTATTTGAGCCTGTTTCTTTACAGGATTGTGAGCAGGTAAAGGTTTAGGACCTTCGGCTTTCTTAGTTACCCGTCTTTTTGGCAGGGTTTCCTTCAATTGTTCTAATGCTGCAACAGTTTCATCAGGCAAATTATTTTGAATTTGTCGAGCTTCTGCTGTTTTTTGAGTTGCAAGAGTATTATTTGCCTTAATTATAGCCTTTTCTTCGGCAGTAGGTGCAACATAAGCAATTGATTTGTTATAAGCTGCTTGTTGAGCAGGCGTAGGAGTATCTGCTATAGCTTGATCAATCATTTTCTGAACTTTTGCTTTATTTCTTTTAACTTTGCGGGATGAATTTTTATCTTTTTTCTTAGTAACAAAATCTTTAACTTTTTTACCAATATTTTCAGCTTCTTCTGCAGCTTTTTCACCGGCTTTACCCTTTTTACCTTTTGATAAAAGATATAAAGTTCCACCTGCTGCGGCAATACCCATAAGGGCTAATATAGATTTTGATCCTTTACTACTTTGTTTAGGTTCTTGATTGTTATCATTTATAATATCTTGTTTTTCTTCATTTTTAGAATTCGATGTAAATGTTGTTGCTTTTGGCTGTAATGATGAACGATATAAGCCAACATTATTCATAAGCATGTAAATTCCTTTCCTTCTTCACTTTACACGCATATTAAGTAACATCAACAAAAAATATTGCCATATCAAAAAAAATTAAAATCCCTTTGATTTACTCAAAAAACTTGCTATATAACACTTTTAGACACTTTAAACCCACTTTTACAAATTGTAACATTCCCAACATCAGTTGACAAACGAAAACTAAATTGCTACACTAATAGCAGGAGTGTGTAATATGGTAGTTAATTGTTCTGCAAAACAAGATTTAATAAACAGAAATTATAATCACATTTATGCCCATGAAATGGCTCATAAAGCTGCTGGTGGAGTTTATGCCGGCAATATTTCAATTGAAAGAAATGCAGAAGGAATACCTGTATCAGGACACGTACCTATTAAAATGCCTGTCCTTAACAAGCAAAACCCACAGCAAACCATTGATCACGCAAACACAGTAATCAGAGCTGCTCTTGCCCCATCAGACCCATCAGGACAAGATTATAAAGTGGCTAATCAAGCCAGTCAAATTAAAATGCAAGCTCTTGCTTTTAAAGCAAAACATCAGGGAAATAAATTGGATTTACAAGCATAAAATTTTATATGCATAAATTACTGCTGATTTATAAATATTACGAAATATTCAAATAAGTGAAAAGTTGTTTTTTTTGTATATAATATAAAATATACGTAGGAGGAACAATGGAAAATATTATATCAAATTATGATAATAATCGTAGATCAGATATCAACCCTACCCGTATTAAAGTTATTGGTGTAGGTGGCGGCGGCGGTAATGCCGTTAACAGAATGATTAAAGCAAAACTTGCCGGTGTTGATTTCTGGTTAATGAATACTGACTTACAGGTATTAACATTCAGCAATGTACAAAATAAACTTCAACTTGGTGTTGCAACAACAAAAGGCTTAGGCTCAGGCGGAGATCCTGCAACTGGTGAAAAAGCAGCAATTGAAGTAAAAGATGAAATCACAAAAGCTTTAGATGGTGCGGATATGGTATTTATTACTGCCGGAATGGGCGGTGGTACAGGAACAGGTGCAGCACCTATCGTTGCTCAAATTGCTAAAGATTTAGGCATCCTGACAATTGCTTTCGTAACAAAACCTTTCTGCTGGGAAGGTAAAAAGAGAATGGCTCAAGCTGAAGCCGGTATTGAAAAATTAAAAAAATACGTTGATGCAATTCTTGTAGTTCCTAACGATAAATTATTGCAGGTTGTAGAAAGACAAATCGGTTTAAGAGAAGCCTTCTGTGTAACTGACGAAGTTCTATACAGAGGTATTCAAGGTCTATCAGATATTATTACAATCCCTGGTATGATAAATATCGACTTTGCTGATGTTAGAAAAGTCGTTAAAGATTCAGGTACTGCATTAATGGGTATTGGTAGAGCTCAAGGCGAAGGCAGAGCTATTAAAGCCGCAGAAATGGCTATCAATTCACAACTTCTTGAATCTTCAATTGATGGTGCTTCCGGTATTATCGTTAACATAACCGGTAGTTCAAATATGACATTGTATGAAATAAATGATGCTACAAATATTATCAACAATGTTGTAAATGATGATGCTGACGTTATTATCGGTACTGCTATTAACGAAGCATTCCAAAATGAAATTCAAATCACAGTTATCGCAACAGGTTTTGCTGAAAAAGGACAAAGTTCAATCAATACACCGCAATTATCTGCTGCCGAATATTTTCAAGGGAAAGGAAGTTCAACAACTTCAGCATCTAATTTAGGATTTCCACAACCTCAATTCCAATTAGATGTTCCTGACTTTTTGAAAAAAGACTAATTAAATTATATAACATCAAATAAAAAAGAGTAAGTTTTAAAACTTACTCTTTTTTATTTTTATATTGAGAGATCAATTTCTTCAAAATGTTGACTTAAAGACTCTCTGAATTCTTGAACCTTATTTGAACGCTCTAAATATTCCTCTTTCATTTTAGCAGCTGGAGAGCCTTCTGCAACACTTAAGCCCATAATCAAATCATGTGCAACATCAAAAGTTGAGAGCCTGTTATTTATTTTTTCGATATCCTGTTTTGCAACATATATTGCAGCTGTCTTTGCAGTTTCTATATTCTTTTGAAGTAAAGCAGCTTGAGGAAGCTCCGGTTTTTGTGTTAATTCCTCAATTGTATTTTCAATAGCTTTGGTAAAGAAGTTTGCAGTCATTTTATAACGTGTATTTTTAACTCGTTTTTCATATTTAGCCTTAACATCTTCAAGCTCAGCAAAGAAATCGGAAACATTTTCATATTCTTTTATATTTTCGGTTTCTTCTCGAATAATACGGCATTGAGCATCAACATTTTTAAGTATTGTACTAATACGTTTTATATCTTTATAAACTAATTTTTCTACTTTATCATTATATGTAAGCATTTTTATAACTTTTTCAGAAAGCCCTAACTGATCGATAAACATAACAGCAGTTTCTATATTATTATCAGCCAACATTGAATATAAAATACTATTAAGTGCAAAATCAGAATCCAGAGGAATAACCGCTCCATTAGTTAATTCCATTTTAGATTTAGAAAATTCTTCTCCAACAATATTCAAATTACCTTTCTTTGCACAGTTCATCAAAAGTTGTTGAATATCTATGACATTAGCACTGTATAGCAAACCGCTAAGAGCACCTTTATAGGTTTTCTTCACAGCCATTAATTCTTTCATTGATTCAACTGCGTTTTCACCTGAGGCATCAGGATCATTAGGTTTGGCATCTTTAGCACTCATCAATAAAAATTCATTCAAAATCTTTTCAGGATTTTTGGTTATACTATGCTTCATATACAAATCAATGAATTTAGAATACAAAGCTTCAGCTTTTGCAGTTTTGACATAATCATCAGGATTATCTTGAATCTTCATTGAAACTGCAATCCATTTATTAATAAGTTCAAAAGCTTTATCTTGATACTTAGGTTCTATAGAGTTCATAATTAATTCTCTTTTTGAACGGTCAATTGATTTCAATGCTTCTTTTGCTGAGTCATCCATAGTCATTCCTGAAGGTGTTTTCTCAAAAGGAAGCAATGTTTTCAAGCTTGTATTAACAATATTTTTAAAATCCGCAACATCCTTACTGTTATTTAAAACATCATTAATCGAATTAAGCACTTCGACAATAGTTTCATCGCCATCATTAATATGCATAAATTCGGTTAAATTATTTATAACCATTTCATATTTTTTATCAGGGAATGACTTATTATTGTCTAAATCATTAAGAATATTTTGTGTATCTCTTAAAATTTCAAAAGACCGTTTCTGGTTTTTAAACGCTTTAACTGCTCTTATATCATCAAGAAATCCATTAAAAGTATCGTTTATTAAACTATATTGAAAATCCAGATCTTCATAGTCAACTTTAGGATATGCAGGTAAAACTCCATAATGTTTAAAATCTTCAAAATTTTCTTTGCGGTAACGTTTTTTTAGCGTTAAAGATAATAATGAAAAATAAAAATCTGTATAAATATCATCAAAAGATCGTTTACCTTTTACATAAGTTGCCCCGTTCATTACTCTTTCAAATTTATTATAATCATAAGAAGGGGTAGTTTTACTATATTCAATATCTTTTAAAGTTTCTTGATTATATATTGCATTAAAGAATGAATCTAAAGTTTTTTCATTATTTGCTCTTATTTGAGTCAAAATATCAAAACCTGTAACTGATTTTATACCAAGAGCTTCATTCGTAATTTTACTACCGTATAACGAATTGAATTCTTTTGCTGTCATATTCTGAAGATTGTTAAAAATTTGAACAAATTCTTCATCTGATGCAGGATTAAATATGTCTTCAATCCATTTTTCAATGTTTTTCAAACTACCTGTTTCAAATGAAGGATTGTTCAAATCTGCTAATGTGAATCCCATATTTGTTTTCAAAATATCTTTAATTTCATTAGCTAAAACTGTAATTTTTTCATCTTTATGTGCAAATTTGGAGGTCTTTGCATTTAAAGATTCTTTAAACTCGTCACCTATTAAATCTATTGTATTATTTAAACTACCGTCAAATTTATTGATATCAATATTTTTCATTGCACGTAGAATTTCGTCTATAACATTTTTAGACAGTTGTTTTTTAAGATTATTTTCTTGTGCAAATTGATCTAATTTTTTATATATATCTGCACGAACACTTTCTACACCGTATTTTGCAATATCAGGATTTTTAGCAAATGTATAATCAAAGTTTTTACGAGCTTCATTCTTCACTTTTTCTGCCATTGCATGAATCGTTTTTGGTGTCATTTTTTTGTTGAAAAGTTTTACATCAGGTATATTTTGATATGATTTCAATATAGCAACCTTTTGCAATAATAACTTCAAGTCATCATCATCCGGCAATGCATTATAATCCTGTAAAGTTTTTAAATCCTTGCCTATAATATTTTTATTATTAATACGATTTATATATGCAAAATATTTGTCGACAGCAGACTTTCCTAAATTATCAACTTTAGACATAGCGAACTTTAATTCATCTTTTGTCATACTTTGAGCATATTTTTCTATATCATCAAGATATTTATACGGAGATAACAAAGTCAATTGACGAATACCTTGAACATACTGCATTGCATTCGGATATCTGCCCGGAGTAATAATATCGGCAAATAACGGGAATTTCCAGTCATAATCCCGTCTGGACAATTTTCTTAGTCTTCTATTTTCTATATATTTTGCTTTTTCTTCTCCTGTTAATCCAAATAAGTCTTCTGCCAGAATTCCATTTTTATAATCTTTTCCGGTAATAAATCCTTCAGGACCACCACAATCACTTTCGTAATCCGTTCTTAATAATCCGTTTTCATCCTGCCACATACCTTCATGTTCAGATGCACCCCAGCTATTATCATGGAATACGGAATCCTTTTCAACATAATTGTCACCCATTTTAACTTTTACAGGTTTTATATCCGCAATATACTGTGCATGCCCGCCATAACTGTCTGTTGTAACTGACATTGCAGAAATACCTGAGTACGGAGAGTTCTTAGCCTTATCCAGAGCAACTTTTCCATCATATTCAATATAATATGGTCTTCCTGTCATATGCTCTGCAACCTTTACTTCCCTTGGAGCAGACAGACCGGAATGTGCATGAACCGAAACATACCTTTGTCCTGTATACAATCCGGCTTTTCTGGAATGTTCTAATAACGGCTCTTCCAACTCTTTATAGGCAGATTCAACCCTTCTTGTTATTGTTGACATCCAACTATTTATATTCTTCTCATATTTATTTAATGTTTCCACTTCAAAAGGAGTTAATGTAGTTAACTCTTTTGGTAAATCTTTATACTTAGTCCTACCTTCAATATTTTTAGATCTTTCTTTATCAATTTTAACAAACCGCTTATTCAAAACTTCAAGTTCTTTTCTGGCAGGAAGTTCACCTAAATTTTCTAGTTTTTTCATAACTAAATACTTCGGCTGTATAGTATTTAAAACAGTATTATTATCCACAACATTTAACGCATTAGCATAACTGCTAATCATATTAGAAATATTATTAAAATTTTCTGCTACTTTATTAAATAGCTCAATAGTTTTTTCAGGTGGTAAATTCGGATTACCGCCACACATTGCATTAAATCCCTGTATTATAGTTTCTTCCTTTTGCTCAAAAAGATATTGAGCAAAATTTTCAATAGAATCTTTAAACATTTGCATCTGAGACTTATACCCGAATTTATTTAACATTTTTATATATTGCTCATCAGTAAATTCAGGAGAATCAATTTCCGCAATTACTTTTTCCAATGCTTTTGAAACACTTTTTGAATTATCTTTAGTTTTTAAGATATCCGCATATTCAGAAACAAGACTTTTATCTTTTGTCAGCAAAATTTCATTATTAATCTTGCGTAATTGATTTGCCAGTCCATGTTTACGATTTACAGACAAAATACTTGCATATAAATCATCCATCATCGATGTTAAAATATAATTAACAGTTTCTCTTGTTTCTGTCAAACCTTCAAGAAGTGCTTCATTATTATCTTCAGTTTGGAAATTTTTTGCAAGCTGCTTTCTCAATTCAGGCTTCATAGAATTAGTTTCAAGCTTTTTAATAAGCATATCAATATTATCCAGAATTCTTGATTCTTTATCCGGTATATTTAAAACCGAAAGCATGACATCCGCATATTCCGGAACATCTAATTGGAACAATTGTTGAGTTCTATATGCAGCCGCAGCATTATACAATGTTTCAGCTCGGCTTATTGTTTTAGCTTCAAATGATTGTTTTTCACTACTTTCTGAAAATTCTTTAATTCCGGTAATCAACTCATAAATTTGAGAAGATTTATCAGCTATAACTGATTTTGTTTTGTCATCAACATTTCCTACGTATGACAATATTAACTTATTAATTTTATCTATTTTAAATTTATCGGTATCAGCAGCAATATAATACTTTGATGCTGCACGATTTTCATAGTTAGCAATATTATCTTTACGTTCCAATCCCATTAACTCATTTCTAATTGAATTAACAGTTTCTTGACTAAATTCCGGATTAATTTCCGAAATTACAGCTTTCAACTGCTCATTCAAGGATTTAATAAGTTCATTATTCTTACGCTTTTGAGCATATAAATTTTCTGATTTAATCTTTTTTGAAAGTATTTGTTTCTTAGCTTTTTTAATTGCAGTCTCAGCCTGAAGAAGTGCTTTAAAATAATCTTGTTTTGGAACTAAATTTTCTTCCATATCTGAAGACAAATGCACATCATTAAATGTATCAAAATTTTCTTTATCAAAAGCTGAATACATATCAATTGATTTATTTGCCGCACCATAAGTATCACCTACATGCATCCAATACATCGCAGAAGTATCAACTATTCTATAGCCTCGTTCCATTGCATAAGCAAAATCAATATAAGTTTTAGGAATATTTGTTTTAGCTTTAGTTCCAAGTTTTGTAATATCATAAACCTGTAAATCCGGTGTATTCTCCAACTCTGACATAACCATATCAATGTAATTCGGTTTATCTTCGTAAGCCAACATTTTTCTACACATTGATATTACTGCACAAATACCATGTTTATTCTGATTAACAGCTTTAATATTTGGGATTTTTGATTCAGGAGTGTCGACAACAATATCATTTACCATTTCAGCAAGAGCTTGCGATTTTTTGTCCTTTAATTGCGGATTAATATCATAATCAGGACTCATAAAATGGTTCAATCTCTTCATTATATATAATTTTTGAGTTGTTGGAACTTCTGAGGATACAATAAAGTAATCCATATTTCGTTTTACGTTCTTGATATTATCATTTGGAATATCTTTCAATGAATCCCAATCAATTTGCGACAATATTGAATTCTTTAAAGATAAAATTTCTTTTTCTACAGAAGTTAAGGGTTTAGAAGCTGAAAATACATCAACAACTCTGGTACTAAACTTATCCGCAACATTTTTATCGGATTTTTCCAAAGAAGATTGAACTGCCGCCTCAAGTTTTGCCTGCCAATCATTAAAAGACTTTTTACCATCAAGCTGAATATTGGTTCTGTATTTTAAATTTTCAGCAACATCAAGTAAAAAATTCACATTATCTTCACCTGAAACATTTCCTAAATTTTCAATTGCTTGAGATATTCTACGCTGATTCAACAGGTTCAAGTCATAATCATTATCTGATTTAAGCTGTGCAACAGCTTTTCTATCCTGTCTTTGTCCATTAAAATACGGACTAAAAAATTTGATATTAGTAATTTTCATATTAAACCCTATTTTATTTATTTCATGGTTTAAAGTTTCTAAAAATATTTTTTGTTATTTGTAATTATAAATATTAAGAATCTGTATCATTTATAAAATATGTGTTAAATTATAAATAGAACAGTTGAGTTGGAGATATAAAAATGACAAATGAACCTAAAATTATACAATATCAAACAAGAGGAACTTGCTGCCAATTAATGGAAGTTGCAATTCAAAACGATATAGTGTTAGATGCTCAATTTCATGGTGGATGCAACGGAAACTTAAAAGGTATTAAAGAACTTATTAAGGGTATGAAAATTGATGATGTAATTAACAAATTACAAGGTATAACTTGCGGGCCAAAACCTACCAGCTGCCCTGACCAACTTGCAAAATGCCTGATTGAATATAAGGAAAAAAATCTGGTTCAAAAATAAAATTATTAAAATATATTACAATTTTATCAGAACTAAGCAATAACTTTTTATTACAATCTTTATATTGAATGAAATATAAGGAATTTTAAAATGGTATATTTTTCAATTAACAATTCGAGTACATATTTACAAACTAACAACTACAAAAAAAAATCAGCAGTAAAAAATACCCCTAATTTTACAGGCAAAAACACACTAAAATTAACAAAAGAAGTTCAACAAGCAATAAATTCTAAAGATATGGAAGCTGCAAGAAACTACTTTGAAAGGTTTGCAAATATGGCAATAACAATATTTCGCAGAAATAGTGCCGCAGATGTAATAAAAACACTGCAAACACTTGTCGATAAAGTTGCTTCAAATTCAACAAAAGATAAAGTTCTTTTAAATAAATACGTAGAAATTCTTTATAAAGGAACTTGTCCAAATGTTGGAACCGGCAAATATCTTAACGCAAAAAAACTGCAAAAAGCTCAGAATTTGCCAGAATTAACAATATATTCAAAAGAAATGCTTAAAGATATCATTAAAGAAACATCTAAAAAATAATTAAATTAAACCTTTACAATCTCTGAGTTTTGTTAAAATTTTCGTATATTCATTTTCAGTAAGCAGAGTTCTTTTCAGATCTTTACCACCTAAAGAATGTTTCAATATCCTGTTTTCGGTATATTCCAATGCAAACCTGAAATCATCATCCGCATCGTAACGAGCTTTATATGCTCTATTGAGAAGGTCTTGATATTCTTTGCTTTCTCTGTTATATCTTTTTCCGTTCCAGAACAAATGTTTAAAATCGTAATTACGAATTTTATTTAATTTTTTGCCCATACCTTTTGCCCTCAAGCCATCTAACGAACAAATTTTAGCTTGAAGTTCACGATCGGAAGTTTTTAATGATTGCAAAAAACCTTCCATTGAGGCCACTCGTACCCCATCAAGTTCAAAATTCGTATTAGCAAAATTACTAAGAACATTTATAGGAAATTCCGCACGTGATGAAATATCAATACCTAATTCACTTACATCAGGAATCTGCTCCATCTTCACAAAATTTGGAGAAGATGCATAAGAAGTTTTTTGAATATTTATAATTTTTTTAGGTATTATTTTCATTTTATATTCCTTTATTGTTCCAATAATCTAAGTCTAAATAATAATCGGTCACCGTCAACCCTTCGTGATAAGACTTCAAAACCTACATCACTTGGGAGCAAAAATTCTTTCTGCCAATCAAATTTATTTCTTGCACCTAACAAACCGTTTACATCTAAAATTTTTGTACTTTCAGGAACTTCAATTTCTAACAGACATTTACCTGCATAATTTCCTTTTCCTGAAACAGCCTCTTTACTTAAAGATGTTGAAACCAAATGATTAGGATGATAAACAACCTTTTGACCTGTAGCTTGTTGAGCTTCATAACAAGATGATATTCTTGAAATTTGAGATTCACTCAATTCCCCTCGGAACAAAATTCGTTGAGGACTAACTGTACCATATTGTCTAATACCCTGATTAATAGTTCTAATTTGTTCCTCCAGAACAAATGGATCTTGAGCCTTAAATTTTTCACAAGCATTTACATAATCATCAGTATATTTTCGGAATTTACCAAAAGTAAAATCATTAAGCGGCTTACCAACATTCGCAAGTGTGGCTATACTACCTCTATAACGGATAATATCAGACAGCGGATAATGCCCAACCAAATCTTGCATTGTAGTTATTTCACTAATTGTATATAAGTCGCCTGAAGCTTTTAATGCCTTTGCCAATTTTGGGGATTCTGATTCCAGCATACCTATTGCTAATTCTGTTTCTTCTTTAGTATATCTGCTATTTTGTGTAACATTTCTCAAAATCTTTTTTAAAGCAGCATTAGAGTTTTCAGCAGCGGCTTTAACGCTTTTGACAACAGCACTACTATTTTGAATAGAAGTTGTAACAGTTTTTGGAACTGCAGATACGGTTTTACGAACAGCTGTTGATACTGTTTTACCTATAGTTCTACCACCTGAACTAAGAGTTTTAGGTAATAATTCAGGACAATATCTCAAACCTTGCGGGTTTGCTAATGCACGTGATATAGCTTTTTTACATGGCAGTTTATATAGGCATTTTAAAGCATTTAACATTTTAATATTCCCCGTAAGATGCCAAACGATCCCCTAATATTTCAACATCTTATATATATAAAAACAATTTGCCTCCAGAAATTGCCTAAAATTTTTTTAATATTAAAATAGCTTTAAATTTTTATCTGAATCAATAAAACTTTTTTGATTTCCTTGCTGAATAGTATCCGTTTCTTTAATTTCACCCAACAATATTGGCGAAGTTTTATTATGAATTTTAAAATTTTCAACAGCTTTTGCAGGGGTTGCATTTGCATAACAATATTTACAACCGGTCAATCCTAACAAATCATGCAAAAATGCTTTTCCGTTTTCAAAATTAGTTGCAATATCATTCATTGCACCGATTTCTGTTGTTTTAAAATTTGTCATAAATTTCCCCTTTACATTGTTTGATATCTAACTATTTTTATAAAATTTTTTATTCTAGGTTTTTTCTAACCTGACCCAGCAATAATTCTAGCAATTCAGCATTTTTCTGCGAGATACCGGCATAAACTTTTTTATTTAATTTTATAGAGATATTTTCAAATACCGGTTTAAATTTTTTACCCTGATCAGTTAATTTAACCAATGTACATCTACTATCAGCCTCAGACTTAATTCTTACAACTAATCCGAGTTTTTCAAGTTTATCAACCAATACCGTAGTTGTTGCTTTTGTTCGATGAATTTTACTTGCAATTTCTTTCATAGATATCTCTTTAGAATCATACAAAATATAAAGAATATCGCCATGAGACGGAACAATATCATTATAACCTGCAAGTTTTAATTCATTTATAATCAAATCATTTGCAGCCTCTTTTATTCTTGAGATTAAACTCATCACATTAAATTTCATACAATTATTATAGTTAGATATCTAATTATTGTCAATATTTTGTGTCGGATTATTTATTACTCCTGTAAATTTAAGCAATAAAAAAGAAGGTCTTAAAACCTTCTTCTTTATGGAGCGGGAGCCAAGTAGGTACTCCATTTCTAAGGCTCATTCTTCGCCTAGAACTGGAGCAACGAGGGTCTCACTCCGCAAAAAGCTCGTTCAATCATACATCTCAAAAATTAAAAAGACCCACCTTTAGGTGAGTCTTTTTAATAAGCGGGAGACGAGGCTCGAACTCGCGACATCCTCCTTGGCAAGGAGGCATTCTACCACTGAATTACCCCCGCATATCTGCGTTACTTCTTAATAATACATGCTGAAAATTTTTTTTCAAGCACTTTTTTTCAAAATTTTATTTATTTGTTAAGTTTTGTATTTTAGAATTAAACCATCGTAGCAAATTATTTTATGTTCTGAATTAATCTTACAAGTAAAAAATTAAAATAGAAAGGATGTTATAAAATGGCATTATTATCAAAAATTGGTGCAAATATTACAGACGAAGCAGTTAGGCTTCCAAACAGATTTAGAGGCGGCATTATGCCAATGGGAGCAGTAACTCGTAAACCAAGAGCAAATAGTACAGAAGAAATAATCAGTTCATTCAGGGCACATGCTGACAGCTACGAAAAATCAGCTCAAAATGCTGAAAATGAATTAATCAATATAGCAAATACAGTAGGTCTAGATTTAAGAAAAGAAGCAAAAAAATTAGGCGTTAGTATTTTTGATGTAGCTAAAGTTAAAAATACCCCGCATTATTATACATCTGAAGGAAATGCGGTAAATTTAATATCTATTTCTGAAGATTTAGCTCGCCGAAAAACAGTTTGTACCTCTAACAGTAAAGATATAAGAACCTTCTTAGCTCAAGTTAAAGATATTGACCCTAAGCACCTTGGAGTTGCCCATGACATTCTAGATCTTGGAAATATCCAAGAACTTCTTAATACCAACATCAATTTACAAACTCTTCTTAAAAACGGAAAAACAGTTATGGGTGATTTATTATCAAAATTCCCTGCAATTAGCCGTAGAAGTCCTGGTGCTATTGAATTAACAGAATCAGTTATCAACAATTCTGATACTACAAATGCTAAATATTTTATTCAACAATTATTTGGAAATGATTTAGATATTATGAGTATGGTATCTGAACAAATGAAAGCTGCAAAAGATATTGTACCAACAATTGCTAAACAAACCTTAGGCGGCGGATATTTAATGGATTATTCAAAAGAAAATGAATTTTTCAACTTTTTGGCATCTTTCTTACGCACTGATGCTAAACCGGAAAATATAAATTTACTAGGTAAAATTCTTAAAGCGATAGAGAATATTAGCCACAAATCCTCTCCAAGTGTTGATGGTATAGATATTGCTTTAGGTGATACTAAAACAATTCAAGAAAATATGAAATTAATGCCACAGGTTTTGCAAAATGCTGAAACCTCAGGTCAAAATATTGATTTATCCGGATTTTTAACTAAAAATATTAATCTCGACTAATCAAATTTAACCAGTTACATTTTAAAAGCCTGAGTATTTATACTCCGGCTTTTAAATCTGTATCCATAGATTTAATAGATATTCCAACTTTTTCTCCAAAACTTTTATTTATTGAATTCACTAAGTCATTTGAAGAATTTACCCAAAAAATAGATGATGTAAGAATTTTCACTTCACCGGTATAATCCTTCAGTTTAAGCATAACTGGATCCGAACCTGAATACTGACAAAGCATTTGTTTTAGCAAAAATAGTTCTTCATACTTCATTTCATTTTTCAATTCAATTGTAAAAATATTTGAATTATCCACAGGTTTCACTGTATCTATTAGGATTATTGGCGGATCATCATCCCCTCTGCGACTGACTTTTCCTGATACAATAATTCGTTGCTCATTCTGTAAAAAGTCGTTATACTCAACAATTTTTGAATTAAATGCAAGGGTGTCTATTTTCCCTGTCAAATCCTCTATTGTAACAAAACGAACAAATTTTGTCGGGTCATTCTTTGTAGGAATTTGTTTGGTTCCTGTAACAAGTCCGCAAATAGTTACAACTTTATCATTCGGAACTTCCGGAATTTGTGAAATTTTATGCGTCATCAAGAACGGTAACTTATCACGGATTGTTGATAACGGATGGCTTGTTACGTAAAATCCAAGAAATTCTTTCTCAAATAACTGAATTTGTCGTGCATCATATTCTTCATCTGAACCTGACAAGTGAAATTTAGCACTATCAATTGACGCAGTATCTCCAAGCATATCAAACAAACTGCCTTGTCCTGATTCTTTTTGTTTAGCTTCTTTTGATGCTGTTGCAGTAATATATTCAAGATTATCCATCAACTGTTTTCGGCTTTTTTCAATTGTTGAAAAAGCTCCAGCTTTAATCAAGCCTTCTAAAGTTCTTTTATTTGTACATTTAACATCTACACGTTTAATATAATCATATATAGACTTATATTCACCATTTTCTTCACGTTCTTTGATAATATCTTCAATAACACCTTCACCGACTTGTTTGATTGAAGCAAGCCCAAACCTGATATTATCACCGTCCGGTGTAAATGTTGCAAGTGAATGGTTAATATCCGGCGGAAGAACTTTTATACCCTTTTTCAGAGCTTCTTCTATGTATAATTGAGTTTTTTCAGAATCTCCGGCAACACTTGATAACAATGCTGAAAGATATTCAACAGGATAATGGCATTTTAAATATGCTGTTTGATAAGCAACAAAAGCATACGCTGCCGAATGCGATCTGTTAAAACAGTATGATGCGAAACTCAAGATTTGGTTAAATAATGCTGTAGCCGCGTCTGCAGTCATACCGTGTTTTGCAGAAGCTTCGATGAACTTACCTTTTTGTTTTTCCATTTCATCGACTTTTTTCTTACCCATCATACGACGAACCATGTCCGCTTGACCGAGTGAATAATCTGCAAGAATTTGGAACACCTGCATGATTTGTTCCTGATATACAATTGTACCGTATGTATCTTTTAATACAGGTTCTAATAGCGGATGAGCATAAGAAATTTCCTGACGACCATGTTTACGTTCAACAAAGTCATCAACCATACCGGAATCCAACGGTCCCGGACGGAATAGAGCAACCAACGCACCCAAATCTTCAAATACGTCCGGTCTCAAACGTTTTACAAGGTTTTTCATACCTTGGGATTCTAACTGGAATACCCCGTCAGTATCACCGTTCATAAGCATATCATAGGTCGGTTTATCATCCAGAGGAATGTCATTAATTGCAAGCTCAATTCCCTGACGACGCTTAATCATATCAACGGTTTTATAAATAGTTGTCAGGTTTCGAAGTCCCAAAAAGTCCATTTTTAACAAACTCAGAACTTCTGTAACTGCATGAGGCGGATAACCGGTCTGAATAATACCATCTTTTGAAGGCTGAACAGGTAAGATTTCATACAAAGGTTTCGGAGCAATAATAACCCCTGCAGCGTGCGTACCGGTATTGTTTTTCAATCCTTCAATACCGATTGCCAAATCTATAAGTTTTTTCATTCCGACAGTTTTACCTTCTATCGGATCAATCATTATTTGTTCATCTTTATCATACAAGGCTCTTAATTCTGAACCTTCGTATTCCATTGCTTTTTTCAGAGTCTTTGCTTTATCATTAATACTCATAGCAAGTTCAATTGCAGGTTCTATCAAACCGGCAAGACGGTTAGCTTCTGAAAAAGGAACCTTCATAATTCTGGCTACACCTTTGAATGCGGCTTTTGCGGCATAGGTACCAAAGGTAATAATCTGACAAACTTTATCTTCCCCGTATTTCTTAGTTACATAATCAATAACTTCACCACGACGTTCAATACAAAAGTCGATATCAATATCGGGCATTGTAAAACGTTCCGGATTCAAGAATCTTTCGAACAATAGCTTATGCTCAATCGGGTCAAGGTCAGTAATTTCAAGAGCATAGGCAACAACTGAACCTGCAGCAGAACCACGACCGGGTCCTACAGGAATCCCATGAGTTTTAGCGTAGTGAATAAAGTCCCATGTGATTAAGAAATAAGCAGAAAAGCCCATCTGTTGAATTACACCGAGTTCATATTTAACACGGTCTTGTATAGATTGAGAAACTTCTCCATAACGTTTTTTCAAACCGACATGAACAATGTACTCAAGATATGTATCAATTGTGTATCCCGCCGGAACTTCATACTCAGGAAGAGGACTTTTGCCAAGCTCCAACATTACATGACATTTTTCAGCAATAGCAACCGTATTTTTGATACATTTATCAAAAGTTTCAGAATCCATCCATTTGAAAGAATCTCTAAGCTGCGATGGCGTTTTGACATAAAATTCATTATTAGGAAAATGAAATCTGTTAGGATCATCTTTATCACTGTTTGTTTGCATACACAATAGGGTATCGTGCATATCGGCATCTTCAAGATTTAGATAGTGAGAGTCGTTTGTAATGACCATTTCTATATCTAACTCTTTAGCTAATTTTATCAAATCAGGATTTGTTCGTTTTTGTTCTTCCAAGCCGTGGTCTTGAAGTTCGATATAATAATCTTCACCAAACAAGTCTTTATATTTTTGGGCAATAGCCTTAGCACCATCATAATCATTTTTTAACAGACGTTGTAAGACTTCACCCCCAAGACAAGCTGAACAGCAAATCAGCCCTTCATGATGTTTTTCGAGAAGTTCCCAGTTTATACGAGGTTTTACGTAACGTCCTTTACACCAAGCAATAGAAGTCAATTTGATAATATTTGCATAACCGACATTATTTTTTGCAAGTAAAACAAGGTGATAACAAGGGTTATTATTTTTATCATGTTCGGTTATATCACCGTCATGAACATAAAATTCACAACCCATGATAGGTTTAACCCCCTCATTTCTGGCAAGTTCATAAAGTTCCATGTCACCGTACATAACACCGTGGTCAGTTACGGCAACTGCTGGAAAATTATTTTCCTTACAAAATTTTAATAAATCCCCTATTCTTATCGCTCCGTCCAGAAGAGAGTACTCTGTGTGCAGGTGGAGCGGAACATATTGCTGCTGTGTATCTACCATAATAAAATTATAATAACACACAATAAGTTCTAAAAGTATCAAATATTACATAAAATAAAGCATACGCTTTTTGATTGATGACTCTAAAACATTTACGGTGTAGGATTTCACTATGGCAACAAACTTTGATTTTCTAAAAACAGTTGATAAAAATCTGTTTGATATTATTAACGAAGCAGAAAAATTGTATCGTGACGAATATTTTGAACAGTGCATGAGCCAAACAAGAAGGTTTGGCGAACACGTCTGCAAAAAGGTCCTCGGGAAAAATCGTACTACAGAAAATACCTTTGACGAAATGCTTGCAACACTTAAAGATAAAACTCATGGTGCAGAACAAGAAAAAGAGTTTATTAATGATTTATACTTCTTAAAAAAACAAGGTAATTCATCAGTTCATGGTTCTAAGGTCAAAAAAGACGGAATGGCGGCACTTGAATGTTTACAAAGAGCATTTGAAGTTGGAATTAATTATGCGGTATACAACAAAAAAGCTAAAACCAACATTCTTAAACTTCGCTATGATACAGAATTATTAGTTACGGGGAAAAAAGCTAAAAAATCTTTAGCCGAAAAATATACCGAACAAAAAGAAAAAACTTTCACAAAAAGAAAAACACCTGCAAAAAATACTAAAAAATCTAAATCCTCAAAAAAACAAGTTTATACAATGAAATCTCAAAACGACAAAAACGGATTACCGATTTATTGGATTATTGTTGGAATATCTTTTATTATTGCAATGATTACAATAATTTCAATCATTTTATAACTATTAAATATCCCCCTTGACTGAGAGTTACTCTAATGCTGTAAAATTATTTTATAAATTTAATAGAGAGGTAAAATAATGAGTAAAAAAGTTTTAATTATTTCATCTTCCCCAAGAAAAGGCGGGAATTCAGACACATTATGCGACAAGTTCGCAGAAGGGGCAAAATCGGCAGGGAACGAAGTTGAAAAAATCTTCCTAAAAGACAAAAAAATAAACTATTGCACAGGCTGCGGATTTTGCAACACTAACGACTATACAGCATGTTCTCAAAAAGACGATGCCTCAGAAATTTTAGATAAAATGGTTGAAGCAGATGTTATTGTTTTTGCAACTCCTGTATATTTTTATACAATGTGCGGACAGCTTAAAACCCTAATCGACCGTTGTTGTGCAAGATATACTCATATATCCGGCAAAGACTTTTACTATATTATGACAGCCGCAGACACAAACCAATCTGCAATAAACAGAGTTTTAGCCGAATTTGACGGACTAATGGCATGTTTAGATAATCCAAATCCGGTCGGGGCAATTGCCGGTCTTGGAGTTTGGCAAAAAGAAGATGTCAATTCAACAATCTATATGCAGCAAGCCTTTGATATGGGAAAATCAGTTTAATAAAATAAAGGATCAGCAAAATGTCGGTCCTTTACTTTATTAAAATATGTAAAAATTTAATCTGGTATTATAAATAATATCGCAAAATTTAATCTTTTTGACTGTTAAAAATCACACACATATTATAAATAAAGGATTTACTAAATGCTAACCGCAATTAACAATATAAATGTTTCACCCCAATACAAAATATTAAATAACAAATACAACTCACAGCTTAATGCCCCAAAACTTCAGCCATTAGCTTGTGACACCGTAAATTTCACAGGTAAATTATCCTTACCGTCACTCTACGACACTACGTTTGAATATCTTGCCGCTGAATTTTTACGCAGAAAAAATTCCTATCCTGTAGATTCCAGAATGCTTTCCCATGACAAAATCAAAAAGGCAATCGATTTATTATTTGAACAAGGAGAAGTCTTTAAACCATTTAAAAAAGTACTTGTTGATAAAATCAAATGGAAAGATTATGTACCAATGGATGTCAGAGAAGGTGCAATTCAAAAAATTAACGATGCACGTGAAGACCGCTTTGCACAATGGCAACATTTTCTTGAAAATCCGGAAGGAACATCCTTAAATGATTTTGAAGAATATTTACCTGAACTTGTAGCCAAAGTAAAAGATAACAATCCTTTAAAATTTGTAATATGGAATGCAGTAAAAAGTGAAATAAAAGATAATAACAGACATATACCTGTTCCCTTTAGTCAAAGAGCTCTATTAAAAACAATTGAAGAAATTGAACAAATCCAACCAATGTCCAGAGCAGTAAGATGCCCTAAACCATCTTTCATTGACCTTTATACACATCGTCTGCGAGATAACTTATTGATGGATTTAGGATTATCTGATAATTTAGAAGTCTGGGTGAAAATTCCATCAATTAAACATGACCCTAAAAACAAAAATAAAAATATACAAATGCTGGAAATATTAAGTTCTAAAAACTGGTGTACACGTTCCAGTGTAGATAAAGCTGTTGATGCTTTATCAGAAGGAGATTTTCATATTTTACTCGAAAGAGACAGCATGAACATGTGGCAGACCCGTGTTGGAATGTCTCTTTCAAAAGGTCAAATTGACCAAATCCAAGGACACGAAAATAATAATATCATCCCATTAAATTATGTAGAAGACATAAAAAAATATACTACAGAAAAAAAACTAATTCTTCGCTCCGGTATTACCGACGAAGGTCCAAAGGCAGGCTCTTCAATATTAATTAGCGAAAAATTAAAAGAAACAGACAATATCACTAAAAAAACATTTTTCAAAGCTATAAAAGATGAAGATAATCTTGCAATATTCAAATTTCTGGATGTTAAAGCTCAAGAAAATGAAAATAATTTATTATCAATAGATACATACCGCCCTGTTTATATGTTAAATGCAAAGAAAGGTATCGCAATTCCATATTCTATGTTCGGAATTAACGAAGATAAACTTTTGCAAAATGTACAGACAATTAACGGTGATTTAATATTACATAGACAAAATAAATTACTTAGTTCACTAATTAAAGTATTCCCTCCAAACTTAGAAACTGTAACAGGCAAAGTTGAATGTTCCGCAGAACAATTTGAACAATTTGGAGAAGACATACTCCGAGTTGTAAACAATGATAGAAATAGAATAAAAATAAATAAATTCTAAAAAAAAAGAGAAAATATTAAATTTTCTCTTTAAAAATGTACAGTTATGAGTTGTATATAAGGTGCGAATAAGTGTTAAGCAACCCTAACACTTATTGCATAAAAAATCCTTTTGATGATTCTTATCATGATGTTTATGTTTGTCACTGTTACGATATCCGATTCCTGCACGGTAACCTGAAATTGCATATAAAACCGGTAGTGACGGCTCTATCCATTTTAAGCCGGATAGCAATGAAACAGTTGCAATATCATCAGTATGAAGTCCTAAATCTAACATTTCCGGAGTTCGAATCTCTTTTTTATCTTTGCTTAAAAATTTATTGCTAATATAATTTGCCATAGCACTGCCTCCGATAACACCGGTTGTGAGGATTCCGCCAACCATACCGATACATCTTGCTGTTTTGGATTTTATATTCATTTTTTCCAAAATACCCAATGCTATGCCTGCTCCAACATTACATAAAAATATATTAGCTAAATATTGATAAACACCTTCTTTAATTTTATTAGAAACTCTATGCTTCCAGTTTTTTTCAGTAAGTTTGTCGGCAGCAATACCTCCGACAATCCCCCCTGCAACCGGAACTGCACCGAAGATAGAAAGCCAGCCGATTTCTCTAAAAATATCTTTTGATGTTACATTTTCAGGAGGTGGTATAAGTTTGTCAAAATGCTCTTTCTTAAGATTATTATGTAACAAATCAACTTCTTTTAACGATAAAATCTTAGTTTTACTTTTTTCCAACACAGCTTGAATTTCTTTAGTTAATTTGTTCTTAGAAAGAATATCATCCACAACCTGAGAATTATATGCAATCAACTCTTTTAGAGTTTTTGACGGTTGTTTCTTAGTTATATAATTTGCAATCTTTGGTGCTTGAATTGCAGATAAAACAGTTGAACCTAAAATTATTGCTAATTTCAAACCGGTTTTCTTTCTATTCTCTAGTTTTGTATTATGCATTTCATTTGCAATGAAAGCGGCACTGCCTACAGTTAAAACGGCAGGAATTTGTTTATTCAATTTTGTAGTTAATAGGGGTTGGTCAAGAAACTTGCCAAATGATGAAACTTTAATCATTGTTTTTTAATTTTTCCTTTTTATACAGGGTTAGTATATCCTTATTATTTTCGCAAAAAATTGTAAATGAAGACATTTCATTCAAAATATTTTCAGAAATAATATGTTCAATTTCGCAAGCATTTTCACTTGCTTGTTGCTTATCTATTCCAAGAACTTTCACAAAAAACGCTTCTATGACATGGTGTTTATTATAAACTTTAACAGCTTCTTCTATACCTTTTTCAGTAATCGAAATAGCCTCATAACTGTTATATTTAACCAGACCTTTTGAGACCAATCTCGATAAAGCTTCAGACACAGAAGCTCTGGAAATATTAAGTCTTCGGGCTAATTCCGCACCTTTAAGAGGTTCATTATTTAAATAAGCAATATAAATTGTTTCTAAATAATCTTCTAAACCTGATGATAAGTTTTTCTTTTTTTCTACCATGTCAAAATCTCACAATTTCTACGGATTAATTGTAAGGTAACCCTTACACTTTGTCAAGTAATTCTAAAAAAAGACACTCCCGAAAAAAGAGTGTCTTTCTATAATTGTATAATCAGTTTTAAATAATCATTTTACCGTTTTCGTAAATCAACTCACCATCAGCATAGATTTTTCCACCGTTTTTCATGTTTTTAATCAAATCCCAATGCAGACCTGATACATTTTTACCACCGGTTTCAGGATATGAAGCACCAACAGCCATGTGAATTGCTCCGCCAATTTTTTCATCAAACAGAATATTACCTGTAATTTCTTGAATTTCATCGTTTGTTCCAATAGCAATTTCACCAATACCATGAGAACCTTCATCCATATTAATCATTGCATTTAGAAATTCTTCGCCTTTTTCAGCTTCAGCTTTCACAACCAAACCGTTTTCAATCCAAAGATGAACACCATGTGCAGAATTTCCTCTATAGTTTTGAGGATAATCAAAATAAATCTCGCCATTAATGCCGTCTTCAACAGGAGAAGTAAACACTTCACCATCAGGATAGTTATTCAAACCGGAACAACTAATCCATTTTCTGCCTTCTACATTAAAAGTAATATCTGTTTTTTCACCTGTTATACGAAGCTGTTTCACATTATTAAGGTAATCAGCCCATTTAGTTTGTTTTTCATCAAGTTCTTTCAATTTTGCAACAGGGTCATCCAAATCTAAATAGCAAGATTTGAATAAGAATTCTGAATATTCGTCAAGTGACATTTTTGCTTCTTGAGCCAGAGCATTAGTCGGAACATCGGCAATAACCCATTTTGCAGTACCTTCGGCAGAACGTTTCATCAACTTTTCTGACAATGCTTTTGTAGCTTTTCCTCGACGGGATAATTTCTTCAAATCAGCTCTTGCCATATTTTTAGTATTTAACGGTGCACCAAGCGAAATAAACTTATCGACAGTTTCGTATTCTAATTTTGTAATAGGGTCAACATAGTCAAGCTGTTCATCTGAGGCGTATTTCAAGAAAACTTCCGATAAATTACCCATTGAAACTCTCACAATCGGATTACCGCCTTTTTCAAGTACTCTTTTATAAATAGCTTTAACCAATTCTCCGGCTTCCATTGATTGAGCACTAATCATAACCAAATCACCTTTTTGTACATCGGTTGAATAATCGACAAGAACCTGTGCATACTTGTCCCAGATAGTTTTCTGCATAATAAATACCTCTCTTACTGTAATAATGAAAGATTAAATCTTTTTAATTTCAACTTATTTTATAATATTTTTCTACAAAAGTAAACTGCTCACCGCAGAGGGTATTCTGCTACCAATATTGATGTAAAGTTGTTTGGTTATATAACTTTTATTCATGTCACGCTTTTATTATTGTCATTCCGAATTTATTTGACTTCTTTTCTTAGCGAAGAATGAGTTATAGAAAATGTCCCCTTGGACGGAATCTCCTTATTTTGAGATGCTGAAACAAGTTCAGCATGACTATTTATTTGTCACCCTGAATTTATTTCAAGGTCTCTTTATTATTTAAGGACTGCTCACTGCAGGGGGTACTTTGCCACCAATATGTTCCAAAACAGCGGGCTAATTTATTTACCTCTTTACACCGTTATCTCTATTTATTGCAAATTTCTTTATACATTTTCAAGTATTCAGCACAACTGCGTTTCCATGAAAAGTCAGCTTCCATTGCAGATTTACGCATTGCATTAAATACATATTTATCTGTATAAACATAAAGTGCACATTTAATAGCATTCAACATATCCCATCCGTTATATGCCCAGAATTTAAAACCATTTGAGTTATCAAGAGGATATCCTGTAACAGTATCTTCCAAACCGCCTGTTGCCCTAACAATCGGTAATGAACCATAACGCATTGCAATCAATTGGCTCAATCCGCAAGGTTCAAATTTTGACGGCATTAAAAAGAAATCACTACCTGCATATATTAGGTTTGCAAGTTTCGGATCATAACCAACATAAGTACGAATGTTTTTTGTATTATTTGACAACCAAATAAATAAATTTTCGTATGCACTATCACCACTGCCTAAAAATACAAAGTCAGCATTAAGGTTTTGAAGTTCATACTGCATATCCCGAATTAAATCAATACCTTTCTGGTCAACCAATCTGGAAATCAACGCAATTAAAGGCCTTTCCGGATTATACTCAAGTCCGAAATATTCACAGACTGCTTTTTTATTTTCTTCTTTTTTATGATTTTTAGCTAAATCTTTTACATCATAATTCTGTTTTAATGCTTTATCCTTTTTAGGATCAAAAACAGTATAATCTATTCCGTTAAGAATTCCTCGAAGTTTATATTGAACCCCTCTTAGCGTATAGTCCATATTTTCACCATACTCTGAACCCAAAATTTCTCTTGAATATGTAGGTGATACTGCAACTACTCTATCAGAATATTGAATTGCACCTTTCATCCAATTAACTCTATTATAATGTTCACAACCCCATTGGTTATAAACAATATCTTTTCTCATATTGGCAAAATCAAGAACATCTTCAAACCATATACCTTGATATGCAAGGTTATGAATTTCAAATACACATTTAGTATCTTTCCAGAATTCATCAAATTTATAATTTGAATGCAAATACATAGGAATCATAGCGGTATGCCAGTCATTTGCATGAATTACATCAGCTCTAAAATTTAAGGCTTTAGCATATTCCATAACAGCAAGAGAAAATGAAATATATCTTTCATGTTCATATCTTGGATCTAAATATTTAGGATAAACTTCCTTAAAACATGAAAAATACCAATCATTTTTTACAAAAAATACATTAATATTTGTTCCAGGAAGTTTTGTCATATAAAGATTAAATTTATGAGGCTGCCACCCGAAAGTCAACCACATTTCAGAATTTTCTAATTCTTTAATATCGTATTTTTCTTTATCAATACAGCCGTGAAGAGGAGTAAAAATTGCAATCTCCGCATCTTTTTCAAGCCCTTTTGGCAAACTTCCCACAACATCAGCTAAGCCTCCTGCTTTAGAAAATGGTGCAACTTCGGCAGATGCAAATAAAACCTTCATTATTCCTCTCTTTCTATCTTAAGAGAAAACACGGCAAACCCTAAAATAACCTGTAATTACTAAGGTTTAAGCTTGATTATTTTCCCTTTCTGACACACTCTCTTCTGTACCCTGATTGTCCATCATAATTGCAGAATTGTCAACATTAGGATTAAAATTCAATCCGTATTTTTGAATAATATAAATAGCTTGATTCATACAAAGTTGTGCCTGTTCATTATTTGAGCGTGCTAAATAAATTCTGGACATATTAATTTTATTTAACATTGTTAAATATTCACTTATACCGTCGCCTTTTTCCATTTGTATAGTAGAATTGTTTAACATACCTAATGCAACATCAAGTTTTCCTTCAAACATATTAAGCATACTCATAATATACATGGCAACATGCCTAATAGAATCCAAACCTTTCCTTCTGGATACAAGTATAACTTCATAAATAATTGAATATGCCTTTTCAAACGAATTCAACTGAATATAAGAATAACCAATTAATATATCTGTAAACAATTCAAAAGAATGAAGAGAATAATCATTTGCTAACAACTTAGATTTATATATTTCCTTAGCAAATTCAACAGGTTTATTCTTATACTGAACAAATGCATTTATAATATGATATACAACATTCGGGTATAAACTAGTTCCTACCATTTCTGTGTTTATATTTACAGACTGTCCTTTTATTAAATTTTGCAATTGTACGAATATACTATATGTATCAGGAATAAAATTAAACAATTTTTTGGAAATATCTAAAAATTCAGTTACATCTTCACGCATTGTAACAACATCAGAAATCGCTATACAAGCAACACACTCTTGTATCATACTTTTGAATTCATCTTTAGTTACTATTGGATACTGCATTGTCTCGATTTTGGTATTATCCAATACATTCAAAACATTATAACCGATATCAATACAATCCTTGTAAGCTCCTGAATTAAATAAAATTTTGATATGTAAAATTGACATCAAAAGGAAATTAGCATCAAAATTTGGAGCTAAAGGGTCAAGCGATTTTCCTTCAAAAGACGACAATAATTTATTGATAAGTGTTTTTGCATAAGTATATTCGCCATGATATATCGCACCCTGTATCATTTTTGTGCATAACTCAATAAAACTTTGATTATTAGAAGAATCTTGAAGTCCTGCAAGAGTAACATCCGCAATTTCTCTGATTTTTTCAGGATTGTAATCTACCATGTTATTTGCAATATTATCGTATATAGATGATTTAAATTTTTCCAATTCTTCTGCAGTCCAATCAGAAGAATATTCATTCAAATATTTTATAATTTGTCCTGAACAATTCAAATATGATGAAAAATCACCCATTGATAAATTTATATTTGCAAGTTTTTCCCAATCAAATATAACTTGTTGATGATTACCTGCATATTCATGCAATTCTGCTGTAATAACACTTGTATAATCAGCTGTATAAACTTTATTTAATAAATCTTCCGAAATAAATTTCAAATCTTCAGGTGTTAAAATTTCTGTAATATTATCACGAATTAAAGAATAATTGGAGAAGTACAAACTTCCGTTATAAAAATATAAATACCCCATGCCGGCAAGAGTATCAGCAGCTTTTTGCCAATCTTCAAATCCCAATGCCTCTATTGTTTTTATATCAATTCTCGTACCTAAAAGTACCGTCATAATAAGGAATTTTAAAACCTGTTTATTATCTTTCAACAAGTTAAAGCGTCGTTTCATCAGGTTATCCATTGTTGATGGAACCATTGTAGTTTTTTGACTTACCATTTCAACTGAGGTATCCGTATATGAATAAACTCCGGATTCTACAAGATATTGAATTGCAAAATCTAAAAATAATGTACTTCCGCAAGCATATTTAATAAGTCGTTGGAAATAAAAATCATTTATAATATTTTGATAAAAATCCTTATCAGCTTCAATAATTTCACTTGTCTCAGACGGCTGAAGAGAAATTTCTGTATAATATGGTCTTGATAATAAGAAATGAATATCTTTATGAAGTGAATAATCTTTATCATAAGTCATTAGAAAACTTATATTAAAATCCATGAAATTATCAAATATTTGTTCCAAAATAAACAAAGAACAAGTATCAATTTTTTCAAAATTTTCAATATAAATCAACGTATCAGGAATAGCCTCCATCAGAGATGTAAATACTTTTAAGTATTCATCCTGCGTATCTTGATAATTACTCATTTCACGTTGATTAAGAGATATCAAATCTTTTACAAGATTAGAATTATCAACCTGACTAAACATTGAAAAATCTTCTGCTTGAGCGAATTTTGGAGATATTGTATATTCATATAACGAAGAAATTAATTCCCTAAAAAATGCGTACGGAGAATATTTCATGCCATCATGACATGTAATTGGAATAATATTTCGATAAATACCTGTTTCATCTGCTGCAGATAAAATCTTCAATGTATACGGCTGATACATATTCGCAGCTTTTATCGCAAGAATACCTTTCGGAACTTCCTGCAAAACTTCAACAACCGTATTTAAAACATTTATACTTTTTACATTATAAAATTCACAATTAATTTCATCAAAATCAATAAGTTCAATATTGTATAATTTTTCGTCAAAAATTTTACTTTCACTAACCAATGTTTTTTGAACTTCTTGTTCATTATCAAACATTGCTGTTTTAACAAAATGCGGAATGGTTGAATCTTCATCTGTTTGAGTTTGAGAAGCTTCCTGTAAAAATTCTTTTATATTAATTTTATCTTTTAAATTAACCTCAAAGAACTGTTTCATTTTGCCTTTTACCAGAACAGAATTAAGAGTTTCTAACTTATATTTTTCATTATAATAATCATAGAAGTCTTCATCAGTCATAACCTGAATAGCATCTAAAGCCTTTAAATCTTTATCGGTTGACTGATAAACCATATTTGCTTGAAATCCTGAATCAACATCATACGGATTATCCTCAATATTTCTTTGCATTATTGAGAAGTTACATTTTAATGCAACACCTTTTCTTTTTAAAAGTTTAACATTTAACTTTGTAATAAGATTAACCAGAGCTAAGGTAGCCTCAATCGCGGAATTGGCAGAAGCAGATTTTGTATAAACACTATTAAATCTAATAACGTACACATCCCCTTTGATAATTTGTCTTCTTACATTTATTGAAGAAGTATAATTAACAATCATATTATCAAGATTTGCCCTAAATTTTGTATAAAGTTGATTAGAACCGAGTTTTGCCTTAACAACATCACTATTAGGAAAATCTATACGTAAAACAGCAAAATCCTCGGTATTAGATTCTCCCTGAATAGCACTTTTTTCATTAGAATATCCACATTTGACACACTTTTGATTTTTTGTCAGGTTTATCTTGCCGCACTTTGCACATTTAACAACAAGAATTTCACCGCACTTACGACAAGTATTTTTAGTATTAACAGTACGGCAAACAGGGCAGATGATTTTGAGCACCTTCTTACAATTCGGGCACACCATCGCATTTTTATCTATTTCCGCTCCGCATTTAGGACATTCCATACTGCGATTATAACATATTGACTTGATTTTAAACTAATTTAAACAGATGATATTAGTGGAAAAATTTTTAAATTTTCTTTACAATTATATTAAAAAAAGCAATTTTTCAGCTTTACAAACATTGGTACAAATGAAGGTTAAACAATCGGGAAATAAAATGGTAACAAATAATACATTTACCCCTCTAATGACAAGTTCACCTCTAATTTCAGGTAAATTGGAAAAAGAATTAATTGATGAAAAAAATAAGGTATACAGACGTCAAGGACTCATCGGAAAAGGTCTGGATAAAACAAAAGCTTTAATAAATGTTGGAAGAAATCACAAAAGTGTCCAACACAAAATTGATGAATTTAAAAAAGGTAATATTGACTACGAAACAGTAGACAAATATATTAAAGATTACAAATACGGTCAAAGAGATGCTTCAGAACTTGTATTAGATACTCTGACAGGGTTATCCGCATTTGGCATGTATTCAGCAGCAAGAAAAATTTCAACTTTTATTTCACCATTTGCAGGAAAAGATGTCTCTACAAAGCTCGGGAAATACTCTAAAGGAGCTGGAATTGGTTTAGCCCTACTAACAGGGTTATTAACAAAACCAACATTAAGATTTATTGACAGAATTTATTTAAAACGCAAAGAGAAAAAAGATAACAAAACCTTCTGGAAAGATGTTTTATCCGGTGGAATAGACGGAGCAATTGCTCCTGCGGCAGTTTTAAAAGGTGCATTACTCGGTGTTCCTGTTCTAATGGGAGAAAACACCCTACAAAGATATTTATTTGTAAAACGAGACGATAAAAAATCATTCTCTGATTTTATTGATAAACAAAAAGATAATCTTGGATTGAAAGCCGCAGCTGTTGGAATTGCAGCATATAAAGGAAGAAAATTACATTCAAGCTTAAATGGTTGGAACAAAGCAATCGCACAAGCCTTAGAAAATGTTAAAGATTTAAAACCTCTTGAACGTGTAACAGGAGAATCTGAATTTAATACACTTGCAGAAAAAGCATCTTTATTATTAGATCCTAAATTATTCTCTGAAATTTTACTTCCTGGAAAATCAATCGAAGAAAAAATGAGATTGATTGAAGAAAAAAATATCTTCTTACCAAAATTTATCCAAACAATTCCTGAAAACATTCTGGGAATGTTTGGCGAAATGGGCAATGGAATTGACTTTATGGGCATGAAAATAAACAACCTTGAAGAACTTTCAACAATTGTTACCAGATTCAAAAGTGACTGCCCACAGTCCAGAACAGTACAAGAAGCTCAAGAATTCATCTCCAAGACTTATGGCAACAAATATACCATCATAGAAGATAAAGCACTTGGTGTTGGAACTGTAGCTGAAACCTTCCTTGCGAAAAATAATGAAACTGGACAAGAAGTTGTTTTAAAATTCTTGAAAAAAGGAATGTCTTTAGAAAAAATTGAAAAAGACAGAAATGAATTTATTGAATTGATTAAAGCTAATTCAACTTCAGATAAAGAAAAAACTGATTTCATAGTAAGAAAAATAAATACATTATTTGATGCCTGGGCTCAAGAAGTTGATCTTGCCAAAGAAATGGAAGCAACTCAAATTCTTGGTCAAAATGCAAAACATTATCATGCAATTAAACCAATTGAAGTTAAAGATAATATCTACGTAATGGAAAAAGCACCCGGCATTCAATTTAACCAATTTATTGATCAAATGTTAAAAGAAGGCAAAAAAATATCAGAAAAAGAAATGTTCTCTTTAATGCAAAATTATTTTCAGGTATTTTTTGAACAACTTCTATCTGTTCCAAAACACGGTATGAAAGTTATGCACGCAGACCCTCATCCTGGCAATATTTTCATAAACCTTGCTGATAAAGAAAGACCGTTCACATTTATTGATACAGGTAACGTTTTAAGATATACTCCGGAAGAAGCTATTGAAAATGCTTTGAACCATTTAGATTACTTTATCGGGAACTCCAAAGGTATAGCAAAAGCTTTACTTAGAAACGCAAATTTACCTGAAGGAATGACTGAAAAACAAGCTATTGAAATCGTAGAAAAAGGTTTGAACGAAAGAGTTTACAACGGCCACACAGACTTTTTAGGCGGTAACTTATTCAAACATATCAACAATATTGGCTTACAAATTATGAATGAGAACAATATTATTGCAAATCAAAATAATACAAATCTTATCAAAGCTGAAACTACATATTTTACTAACTTAACTTGTTTGAAAGATATTATGAAAGTTCTTGATGTAAACTCCGGACGTTTAGATCAAGTTGAAGCACAAGAACAACTAAAAATCATGGCAAAAGAAATTCAGGATTCTATAATCAATTCTGCAATCAACAATAAACGCTTTACTTCAAAACAATTGAAAGAAAGATTAGATTGCATTTCAGAAAATAAAGAAAGATTTTATTCTACAATTCTATCATTTGCTAATGCTATGAAATAAATACTTTCCCTAATATATTGCTTTATGCTATTATAAAGTAAGAAGGGGAAAAGTAATGAGTATTATCTCTGACGACAATGATTTTCAAACACAAACAACACATCAAAAAAATCCTGTTGTAAAACCGGAAGCAATTGATTATGACAAAAATTTTGAAAATTGTATTCGTCCAAAATCTTTTGATACATATATTGGTCAAAGTGCATTAAAAGATACCCTAAAAATCACTATTGAAGCTGCAAAACGAAGAGAAAAACCTCTTGATCACCTGCTGTTTTATGGACCTCCCGGACTTGGTAAAACAACTCTTGCAGGTGTTATTGCTCAGGAAATGGGTGTAGAAATTAAAATAACTTCAGCTCCTGCACTTGAAAGACCCCGAGATATTATTGGAATCTTAATGTCTCTTCAAGGCGGAGAAATACTTTTTATTGATGAAATACACAGACTAAACAAAGTTGCAGAAGAAATATTATATCCTGCAATGGAAGATTTTTACCTTGATATGACAACAGGTAAAAGCCAGACTGTAAAAACTTTGCGAGTTCCACTTCCAAAATTCACATTGATTGGTGCAACCACAAAAGCCGGTGAATTATCAGGACCATTGCGTGACAGGTTTGGTATTATTCACAGACTTGAATTCTACACAAATAAAGAACTCTCTCAAGTAATAAAACGAACTGCAGGAATTTTAGAAATTGAGATTGATGACGAAGGAGCAATTGCAATTGCAAGACGTTCCAGAGGCACTCCACGTATCGCAAACAGATTGATTAAAAGAGTAAGTGATTATGCTCTTGTAAAGCATGACGGCAAAATTACTGAACAAATCGCAAATGAATCTCTGGATATTTTAAAAATAGATGAATTTGGACTTGACACAACAGATAGAAATCTTTTAAAACTAATTATCGAAAAATATGACGGCGGTCCTGTTGGTATTGAAACTATTGCTGCTGCAATTGGCGAAGATGCCAGAACAATTGAAGATGTTTGTGAACCTTTCCTATTACAAGCAGGATTACTTCAAAGAACACCTCGAGGAAGAAAAGTATCTCCGGAGACTTACAGGCATCTTGGATATAAAAATAAACATTCCGATTCTACACAACAAAGCTTATTTTAAACTTACAAACGGATAATCGTTCACTATGATTGAAAATCTTGATAAAATAAAAGCAGCCATAGAAATTGAAAAAAAATATCGTTATATCGATATTCATGGTAAAACGCAAAAATTTTCAAGTTTTATAAAAAAAGAAGCTCAAAAAAATTATAAAAAATCTAAAAAAAATCCCCGCTGGGCAGTTGTTATAGAAGCATTTGAATTATATCCCGTTTCCTCCATGCCTGACAGAAGAAAAGCTATTGAGCACTTAATCAGGGTTATAAAAGCTGACTTACAGCAAGATATTATTGAGCAAAAAGAAGAAAACGAACGTCAAATTCAGAGAACAAAACACCCTTCTGAAGTTGACGTAATGTATATTAAAGGAGTCGGTCCGAAAGTTGCATTTAAATTCAATAAACTCGGAATATTCACTGCTCAAGATTTAATGATGTATTTCCCTAAAAAACATATTGATTATTCATCACGAACCCTTATCAAAAATTTAAAAGAAGGTCTGACAACAACAGTTTTCGGATATATTAAATCAGTTTCATCTTTCAACACAAAAAACAATTTATCCGTAACAAAAGTAGTTATTGCAGATGAGAGCGGCAGATTTGAACTAAGCTTCTTCAATGCAAAAGGCAACAGATACTTACTGGAAAGAATGAAAGCCCAATTTCCGCAAAACGCAGGAATTATGATTTCCGGAGTAGTAAAACGAAATAACTACAGCGGACAATTAACAATGGATAAACCAACATATTCAATTATGACAGGAGAATTTTTAGAAAATCCTGATTCAAATTTAAACATCGCAAGAATTGTTCCTATTTATACCGTTTGCGAAAATTTAAGCATAAAAACCTTACGCAAAGCTATTTTTAATGCAATTGAATTGTACAAAGATGATATAAAAAATATTATTCCTGATTTCAATAGGGAAAGACTTGGAATAATGGATAAAAAAGATGCTGTCCGCCAGATACATTTTCCGGATTCAATGGACGCTCTGGAACATGCAAGATTTTCTCTTATATTTGAAGAGTTGTTCTTAATCCAGTTAAAACTCATACGTCTCCGTGAAAACACTGCGAAAAATACATCTTCATACGCTTTGCATGTTGCTAAAGACGGACTGGTACAACAGTTTATTAAAAGTCTTCCGTTTGAATTAACCTCCGGTCAAAAACAAGCAGTTAATGAAATTTTGCAAGATATGAATTCAGATGTACCAATGCAAAGACTGCTGCAAGGTGATGTCGGCAGCGGAAAAACTGTTGTTGCAACAATCATGCTGCTTGCAGCAATCGAAAACGGGTATCAGGGTGCAATCATGGCACCTACAGAAATCCTTGCCCAACAACACTACAACAATTTAATTCAATGGCTTACCCCAATGGGACTGAGTGTAGGGCTATTTCTGGGAAGTCATGGTAAAAAAATCCGCCAAAAATTTGAAACTGATTTAAAAAACGGACAAACTCATATCGCTGTCGGAACTCATGCCCTAATTCAAGAAAATGTTGAATTTAACAATCTGGGTGCCATCGTTGTTGATGAACAGCATCGTTTTGGAGTTAAACAACGCAACGTATTAAAAAAGAAATCTCAAAACCCGCAAATACTTACAATGACTGCAACCCCAATTCCAAGAACTCTTGCACTTACTGTTCATGGAGACTTAGATTTGACAGTTATCAATGAGCTTCCAAAAGGAAGAAAACCAATAAAAACAGTTTTAACAGGTGCACATAAACAAGTTTGGGATTTAATAAAACGTGAAGTTGAAGAAGGCAGGCAAGCTTATATTGTGTACCCTTTAATCGAAGAAAGCGAAACTCTTTCGGCAAAAGCAGCTACTATTGAAGCGGAACGATTACAAACAGAAGTATTCCCACAATTTAAAGTCGGACTTTTACACGGTAAACTAAAAAATGATGAAAAAGATGAAGTAATGAAGGACTTTAAAGATGGTAAATATGACATATTAGTTTCCACAACAGTAGTTGAAGTAGGGGTTGATGTTCCAAACGCAACAGTTATGGTTATTGAAAATGCTGAACGTTTCGGGCTTTCACAATTACACCAACTAAGAGGACGTGTCGGAAGAAACAGCCTTCAATCATATTGTGTGTTGATTACCTCCTCTCGTTCGCAAGAAACCCGTGAAAGGTTAAGTATTATGGTTGAAACAAATGACGGATTTGTTATTGCCGAAAAAGACTTACAACTTCGCGGTCCGGGAGAATTTTTAGGAACACGCCAATCAGGTTTACCGGATTTAATAATTTCAGATATTGTACGAGATGCAAAAATTCTCGAAATTGCACGTAATGAAGCCATCGATTTTGTAAAAAATTATAATATAGAAGATTTTCCAATGCTTAAAAATGTAACGGCTCTTGAAATGTTCACCGGATTGGATATATAATACAAATGTAGTATAAATTATTTTAAGACAAAGGAAATATAAAATGTTTAAAGTAAAACGCATCCAATACACTCCCATATCAAATATAAATAAGCATAGAGCTATGCCTGATAACAGATTATCCTCATCTGCACCAAGAGAATTCCACCCTGAATATTTAGAGCGTGTACAAAAAAGAAAACAAGATATATTCTCCAAATTTTTCAGATTTGTAAGAGCATTATATTATGCGAACATTAAATACCGCTAAAATAAAATCCCATATATTATGGGATTTTATTTTTTAAACATTCTATGGTAAATTCTTGCTGCTAATGACGGGGGATCAAACTGATGCATCATTTGCTCGGTACGTTTTATCCGTTTATAATTATGTATATATGCAGCACGAAAATTTTTTGCTACCTCTACGGGATTGTGGGTAGACTGTCCGGACTCTCTTACTAATATATTATAATAATTCTCGCCCTGTGGATATTTGCCTTTAGCACCGCGGGTTATACAATACCTATCTGCTAACGCACACCTTGCGGCAGAAATTACTCTAAAAATTTTCATTCTCCAAGCCTTTCTATTTATATTTCATTTTGGGGTTATTTGAGGTAAAAACCCGATTTCCGTAATGGAAATCGGGTTATATTTATTCAATCACAAATTAGTGACTGCATCCACAGCAAGAGCCACAAGCACAAGCTAATGCTTCTTTAGCTTCTTCTAAACGAACTTTGATACGTCCGTCAACTGCGATACCTTCACCTGTTTTTTCAGAAATCAATAATGGGTTAATATCTAACTCATCAATGAAACTGAAGTCATGAACTAATTGAGACAATCTTAATAGAGTTTCTTCAATTTGATCCATTTGTGCAGGAGTTGTTCCTCTTGCACCTTCTAATAATTTGTATGCTTTAACAGATTTAATCATTTCTTTTGCATCGATATCAGTTAAAGGAGCGATTCTGAAAGTTACGTCTTTCATAACTTCAATAAATACACCACCTAAGCCAAACATCATCATTGGTCCGTATTGAGGATCTGTTGCAATACCACAAACCATTTCACGATTACCTTTAACCATTTCTTGAATGATTACACCTTCAAGACCATCGATAAGTCCTTTTTCTGTTAATTTAGCGATTAAGTCTTTGTATTCAGCTCTTAACTGTTCTTCTGATTGGATGTTAACTCTTACACCGCCAACATCTGTTTTGTGAGAAGTCGTTTTAGATGTCATTTTCATAACTACAGGGTAACCAATTGAATTACCAACTTCTACAACTTCTTGTTCAGTTGTAGCAAATCCAGATTTACAAACTCTGATACCATAAGCATCAAGAACATCAATTGATTCACGAGTTGTTAATTGAGCACGACCTTCAGATAATGATTGTTTGATAATTTGTTTAGCTCTTTCTCTGTCAACATCATAAACAGGAATTTGACCTTCTGGTCTTTCCATCCATTTTCTTTGTTGATTTAATCTGTTAAATCCGTCAGCAGCTTCTTCAGCATACATAAAGAATGGCATATTAACATCTAAATCAGACAATGCTGTGAAGAAATCACTCTTAGTCATGAACACACCGATAACAGGTTTTTCTGGATATTGAGCTTTAATTTCCATAACAGCTTTAGCAACATCGATATCTTTCAAACCTAAGAATGGTAAATAAATAACCATAATCATATCAACATTTTCATCAGCAATAACTGTTTTTAAAGTTTCTTTATAGTGTTCAATAGGAGCTGATGCAATCATATCGATAGGGTTTTTAACAGAAGCAGCTGATGGTAAGAAGCTTCTAAGTTTTTCTTTAGTCGCATCAGTAATTTGAGCCATTTGCATACCATATTCACAAACCGCATCAGTAGCCATAATACCAGGACCACCTGAGTTAGTGATGATTGCAACTCTGTCACCTTTTGGAATAGGGCAGTTAGCAAAAACTTTAGCTGTTGCAAATAAGTTTTTCAAAGAGTATTCTCTGATTACACCTGATTGAGCTAATAATGCGTTAGCAGCTTTATCAGCACCAGCTAATGAACCTGTGTGTGAAGAAGCAGCAGAAGCACCTGCAGCAGATCTACCAGCTTTTAATGCTAATACAGGTTTTTTCTTAGAAATTCTTGTAGCTAATTTTCTGAAGTTTGAAGGATTTTGAATTGATTCCATATAAAGAAGAATTTGTTCAACATCTTCTTCATTTTCCCAGTATTCCATAGCAGTTTCAGCATTAACATCAGCTTGATTACCGATAGAAATAAATTGAGCAAAACCTAAGTTAAGGTCTTTCAAGATATTTAAAATACCGCCGCCTAAAGCACCTGATTGAGAAACGAAACCAATATGTCCACGTTCAGGAAGAGATTCAGCGAAACATCCGTCCATTCTAACTTCAGGATCAGTGTTTACAACACCTAAACAGTTAGGACCAACGCATCTCATACCGTATTCTCTAACTTTAGCTAATAATGCTTTTTCAGCTTCAGCACCTTCTTTACCGGTTTCTTTGAAGCCTGCGGTAATGATACAAAGACCTTTAATACCTTTTTCGTGACATTGATCAATTGTTGATAATACGAATTTAGCATTAACAACAATAATAGCTAAATCAACTTCACCAGGAATTTCATTTACTGAAGTATAAGCTTGTAAACCTTCGATAATTCCACCTTTAGGGTTTACAGGATAGATTTTACCGTTAAATTTGTATTCTTGTAATCTTTTCATAATGTCAGAGCCGATTGTGTGTTCTTTAGTTGAAGCACCAACAACAGCAATGGCTTTTGGTTTCATAATTTTGTCTAAATTACTGTTCATTTTTCGTCCTTTCTTTTGTTTGTTATAATTATCTTTTTATTACTTTTTTAAATATATTTACTAATTTTGAAAAAATATTAGAAGATTTTTTGACTTTAATATATGTAATTTTAGGTTCTCTGCCTTCAAAATAATCTATTCTGGCAGGACTATAATCTCCTGTTTCCTGATAATGTTTCCAAATTTCAAGCAATGCTTTATTTTGCATTTCCTCATGGTTTACAGGGCTTTTAGGATTACTTCCGAAACTGATTGCATCAACTTTCACTTAGTATCCTCCCTGAATCCATTCTCTAACTCTTAGAGTCGCACCAAGTTCGTTTGCAATTTGTTCACATTTTTGAACATCTAGTCTTCTACCTTTATAACCGTCAACAATAGATGCTACTGTTTTTATACCGGCATTAGAACAACATTTAATGAATTTTTTAACTTCTTCATAAGCACCCTCAAATTTTGGTTGAGAGAGTTCATCGTATTCATCCGAAGAAACAGCATTCAAACTTACAGATATTTCATCAATAAGCCCTTTTAAATCTTCAACAACATTCTCTTTATATACAAAATTGGCATGTCCGTTTGTATTTATTCGTATTTTTACTTCAGGATAGTTTTCTTTGATATATTTTGCTACTAATCTTAATACTTCAAATTTCAAAAGAGGCTCACCATATCCGCAAAAAATTACTTCTTTGGCGTATTCAATTCCGTTATTTTTACCTTTTAACAGAATATCATTATACTGATTTATCACATCTTCTGCAGTAAAATCTTCGCTTTCAAGCCACAATTTCTGACCACATACATCATCTTTATCCTGTCTTAAACAAAAAATACATTCATTTGTACATCTGTTTGTTAAATTTATATAAATCTTTTTATCCAGTTCGTAAACTAAAATATTTGACATGTCATACCCTTTTTGTATGTCAACATTATCATACACACAAAGTTTTTTTACAAGTATCAATTCCTATGGACATTTACCCCTTTTTGTCATAGATTAAAATTATGTATGAGGATTATAAAAATATTCTGGATGAATTAAAAAAGCATTCACATTTTAGGGATTTAAAAAATTTTGAAGGGAAAGATGAAAAATATATTTATTTTAAAGGTAAAAAACTTTTAAATCTTTCTTCGAATAATTATTTGAACTTTGCAGATAATAAGCAAATAACAGAAGAGTTCTTGAATTCTGCCGGTGCTGAATATTCGTTCGGAAGTGCATCTGCAAGGCTTTTGACAGGAACACTGCCTGTATATAGTGAATTGGAAAAATTATTATCTGATTTGTATGGCAAAGAATCCGCTCTTATATATAACAGCGGTTACCACGCAAATGTCGGGATTTCAAGTGCTTTAAATCAAAAAGGAGATGTGATTTTTTCAGACAAATTAAATCATGCAAGTATTATTGACGGAATGAAATTATCCGACGGTAAATTTTTCAGATTTCCTCATAACAATATGGAAGCTCTTGAAAAACTGTTAATTCGTGAGCGAAAAAATTACAAAAATGCTTTCATAATAACAGAAAGTGTTTTTTCTATGGATGGCGATATTGAAGATTTGAAGAAAATTATTGAATTAAAGAAAAAATACAACTGTAATCTTATAATTGATGAAGCCCATGCTTTCGGAGTTTTTGGAGAAAAAGGCTTAGGAGTTGCAGAAGAACTCGGAATTATAAATGATGTTGACTTAATTGTCGGAACATTTGGAAAAGCTGTCGGTTCAATGGGTGCTTTTGTTGTAGGTTCAAAAGTATTAATTGATTTTTTAATTAATAAATCTCGTTCATTTATTTTTTCAACTGCACTTCCTCCTGTAAATATTGCTTTTACAAAATGGATTATTGAAAATAAATTTCCTCTTGTAAAAGAAAAACGCAAAAGAATGCTTTCTATTGCTAAAAAATTTGGAAGTGACAGCCATATTATTCCGGTTATTGTTGGCGAAAATAAAGATACGGTTGATTTATGTGAAGTCTTGTTCCATAACGGCTATTTTACACTTCCGATAAGACCCCCAACCGTTCCAGCCGGAACTTCAAGACTACGATTGTCATTAACTTGTGAGATTGAAGAGACTGAATTGGAATTGTTAATGGAGAATATAAATGAAAAGTTATTGGTTAAACAAACAAAATAATAAAAAACTTATAGTATTTTTTGCAGGCTGGAGCTTTGATGAAAAACCATTTAAATCAAATTTTGGCAATATTGATTTTTTATCGCACGATTGCACTGAATATGATGTTTTAATGGTGTATGATTACAATGAAATTTCAGCTCCGAAAGAATTAAAAATTTGCCTGAAAAATTATGAAAAAAAATACCTTATAAGCTGGTCAATGGGAGTTTTCACAGCATATTTATTCAAAGATTTATTTGCAAATTTTGAGTGTAAAATTGCAATAAACGGAACCGTAACACCTGTTGATAATGAGTTTGGAATTCCTGTTAAAATGTTTGAATTAACTCTAAAACATGCAGAAAAAGGCTTAGAAGGAAAATTTTATCAAAATGTATTTTTAAATGAAAACGATTTTGAAATTTATTCTAAAACTCCTGTGCAACGCTCAATAGAAAATAGAGTTTCCGAACTTGAAAATTTATATGAATTAATCAAAAATACAAATATAAATTATGAAAAATTTTATGATTTTGCGGTTGTGAGTGATTTTGATAAAATTATTCCGCCAAAAAATCAAATTGCAAGCCACAAAAAAAATAATACTCCAACAAAATCATTACCATACGGACATTTTCCGTTTTACAACTTCTCAAGCTGGGATGAAATTATAAAATGCCGATAGATAACAAACATATAAAAAAACAATTTGAAAAAAGTATGAAAGATTACGATAAAAATGCCACAGTTCAAGATTTGATGGCATCTAAATTAGTAATCGAAATATCTAAAATATCAACAAATTTTGATAATATTTTAGAGCTTGGTTCAGGTACAGGTTTGTTAACTAAAAGAATTGCAAAAAATATCAATTTTAAAAATTATTATGCTAATGATCTTGTTGAAAAATCAAAATACTATGTTCAAAAAATTGTGCCCTCAGCAAGCTTTATTTGCGGAAATGCCTTAAAAATTAAAACCTCGCGTAAAGCTGATTTAATTATTTCAAACGCAATGTTTCAATGGTTTGAAAATTTTGAAAAAGCAATCGACTTAATAAAATTAAATATGTCAGAAAATGGAATTCTTGCTTTTTCTACTTTTGGACCTGAGAACTTTAAAGAATTAAAAGAAATTACCGGATTAACTCTTAAATATTATTCAGAAGGCGATTTAAAAACATTTTTGACAAAAGCAGGTTATGAAATTCTATATATTGAAAGTTTTTATGAAGAACTAAAGTTTAAAACCCCACTGGAACTCTTGGCACATATGAAACATACAGGAGTCAATTCATTATCAGAAAAAACTTGGACTGTAAAAAAAGTAAAAGATTTTTGTGATAAATATTCCAAGAATTTTCCACAAACACAACTTACATATTCTCCAATAATAATTATTGCAAAAAAAATAAAATAAATTTTAATAGCAAAATCTATTTTTTTCATACATTAAAAGAAATATGGCAAACACGTATTATTTAATTTCTAAGGATATTGGAAAAAAATTTCACAGATATAAAGGAGACACTCTCAGATTATCTACTCAAATCCCATACACCGTTGATAAAGTAGTCATAGGTGTTAAAGGTAAAATCGGACAAGAAAGAACCATTACAACATTTAGAGATTCAAAAGGTCAAATAATAGAAAGAGCTTTTGATTATTATAACAAGCCGTTTAGAAATATGGTATATACAAGACAAGACCATATAATTGGGAAAGAAAATTTTGTAACTACAACCACAATCAAAGAATATTCCCTTAAACGTTCGTTCCTAAATGCTTATAATAACCTTAAAGCTCTTGGAAGAACAATATTCTGGGATCCAAAAAGGATTGAAACCAACCATTTATGCGAAAACATTAATAACGGAGAAAAAATTCTATCCAGAGTATCTGTATCAAATCTGGAACACCCGACAAAACAAAAACATTCGTATACTGAATTTCCACATATTATAAACGGGGAAAAATCAGGAAACTCAAAAAAACACTTTGAATTTATATTCAACCTTATTCAAGATAAAATCAATCCTGATGGAATAATTGAAAATGGAGTAAAAATCTATAAGAATGATTCTTTTCTACCATACAGAAGCTATGATATGGAAAGTATAAAAGAAATTGTAACCCATTTATTCCTAAAAAAATTAGGATTGACTAATAAAAACATAAAAATTGAAACTAATTATCAACCTCAAACAGAAAAAGAAGAAAAAACATTAAGTGCATTCTTCTCATGGTTTGACGGTTCAATAAATTTTAATAAATATTATACATTCAAATCAAAATCAAATCTGATAAACACAATAAGACATGAAGTTGAACATGCATGGCAAGCCTATCTGGATGCTAGAAATAATAAAGGAACCAGAACAGATTGGGGAAAAGATATTTTTGAAAAATTCGGAGGAATAAGGAAAAAACATCTAAAAAAAGAAGCTGAAGCATATACAGTATCTATAGATAATTACGTTAGTTATGATGAAGATTTTCAAAGATATAAAAAAAATTATATAGAGATTTTAGCAGAACGAGCAGGATTAAATATTCAAAAACAATACGACAAAGAAGGAAAAAGTCTACGTGAAGCTTTTCCGTTTATTCCTAAAGAATTATTATAATAAAACCTGTGTAGCAAGAATTAATTTATGACTGTCAGGAATATTTTGATTTTGACAGAATACATAATTCAATACAAGTTTCAAAGCCTGTCCTTTAATAAACCAGTTTACCCCAATAGAATACTCACGTCTCAAATCGTTAGAAACATCTCTATTAGGATCAAATTGATCAATTCTTCCAATCAATTGCCAGTGAGGATTAAACTTCCACCCAACCGTTGCCGCAAAACCACAAGCTTTATTTTCACTAATCCCATTATAACCATTATAACCATCAGCAATAGCAGCTTCAAAATTTGTCCATAATTTTTTATACTTATAACCGACATAAACACTGCCGACACCATAATCAATTTGATTGTGTCCGCCATTAAAGCCACCGCCGATAGTAAGTTTTCCTAACTTTTTATCTTTGTGTCCAAAAGGTTTAAAGTTTACCCAACCGTTAAATTCTGCCCCTGGCATTCCACTGGTAATATATCTGCCGGAAGAGCCTAATGCAAGGTTGTAATCCATATATTGATAATTCCCGATAACCTTTACCGCAAGTGAACGAGCACCTCCAAAATTTCTTGCAATTTGAGACCTTGCAACAAATGGAAGAATATATGAAGAAGTACCGCCTTCAACCCCTGTTTGAACTCTTGAATAACCTGCAACAATTTGATGATGAGGAATACTTGTATTCATCATATAAATATCAGAAATAAATCCGTCTATATAATTTAATCCTTTTTTAGGAATAGGATTTACACTCAATTTAAATCTATATTCAGGATTTTTGAATTGACCATAAACCCCAATTTGAGTAGTCAAATTATCATACTCTGTAGAATAATCAGATTTAAATAAACCTGATATTGACCCCCTGTATGCTCCGTAAACTTGAAGTTTCTGAACTGGTCCGTTTTCAAATTTAAAAGACAAATCATCTTTGTATAAATATGAAGGAACATCAGTTCTTGTAATCTTACTGTGATAAATTTTACCGATTAATGTATCTTCATCAATTACATTATCTTTATCTTTATCAAACATTTTAAAAATTTCAAAATCCAACTCAGTGTTATCCATAATAGAATTATCATCATCGTCGTCATTATCAAACAAATCAAAGAACTTTTTACCTTTAACCTGATTGGTCAAAACTGAATCTTCCCCGGAATTTAAAACAATTTCATTATCATTTAATGTTTCCAATAAAACATCCGCATAACCGTTTTCTACCCGTGCGTTCGCACTCAGGGGTAATAAAAATAATATAGCAAAAAACATTAATTTTAAGATTCTTTTCATTTACGTGCATTATACCATAAATTTTGTAGATTTTATAAAATTTTTATTGTATATTTCTGCTATGCCGAACAAAATTAAAAATAATAAAGAAACAACAATAAAAGCCCCGATTGTTGAAGCGTTAAAAATAGCATACAACAATCCTACTTACCAGTTTCACATACCCGGACACACAAAAGGGTTTGGAACATTACCTGCATTCAGAAATCTTATAGGCCGTAAAGCTTTGATGGTTGATACTACTGACGAATTTGACAATCTCGGTACATTAACTCCGGCAACAGGCCCGATTAAAGAAGCTGAAGAACTTGCAGCTCAAGCATTTGGTGCAAAAAGAACCTTCTTTTTACTAAACGGTTCAACTATCGGCAACCTTGCAATCGCAATGGGTTTAACTAAAAAAGGTCAAAAAGTTATCGTAAATAGAAACTGCCATCGTTCAATTTTAACAGGATTAATTATCTCCGGAGCGGATCCGCTTTGGGTTATACCTGAAAAATTTGAAGAATGGGGAGTTTGGGGTAACATTAATGCTAAATCAATTGAAAAATTATTAGAAGAAAATAATGATGTTTCTGCCGTTTGGATTACTAATCCGACATACGAAGGGGTTGTATCTGACGTAAAAGCAATTTCTTCAGTATGTAAAAAATACAATGTACCATTAATAGTTGACGAAGCACACGGATGTTTGTGGAACTTCAATGACAAACTGCCTGAAACATCGCTGAAACTTGGAGCAGATATAGTTGTTCATTCTCTGCATAAGACAGGCGGCAGTATGAGCCAATCTTCAATGCTTCATATAAGCGAAAATTCTCAAATTAATGCAGATGATGTTGAAAGAGCATTAATGCTTTTACATACAACCAGCCCATCATTGATGTTGTTGGGAAGTTTAGATGCAGCACGTGCAAATTTACAAAGCCAAAGAGGACAAAGACAACTGGCTAAAGCTATTTCTAATGCTAAATATTTACGTTCTGAAATTGACAAAATGGAAACCATTCATCAACTAAAATCTGATTTTGGATACAAAACAGATGTTACAAAAATATTTATTAAAGCTGACGGACTTTCAGGTAAAAGATTAGAATCCATTTTAGAAATCGATTTTGGTATTGAGGTAGAAAGTGCGTCTGATGTCGGAATCTTACTTTTGAGCAACATAGGTAATAAACGTTCAGATTTTGAATATCTTGTTAATTGTCTCAAAAAAATAGATACTCATGATTACAAAGATATTTATTATCTTGAAAATAAAAAACATATGCCAATGTTAACCCCGATTATTAAAAAAAGCTTACGTGATGCATATTTTTCTGAAAAAGAAATCATACCAAAATCTGAAGCTGTCGGCAGACTATCAGGTGAAGTTGTTGCAGAATGTCCGCCAGGAATTTCAATTCTGCTTCCGGGTGAACTAATCACAGAAGCTCATCTTCCATATTTAACCGATTACGAAACTATTGAAGTTATAAAATAATATATCTAAATATATCTAAACATATATTCATAATTTAGCAAAAAATTTTACTTTTCCAACTTTTTATTGTAAACTTTACACTTGTGGTAGGATTTTAATTATGGCTATAGAATCAATTCAAGTGAATACAACACCACAGCCTCTACGCAAAATGTCAGCATTTATGTCAAATCGTAAGGAAATTTCTTATGGCCATATTAACGTCAAAAAGAATCCCACACAAGAAAATCAACAGGGACTTACTAAAAAGGATAAAATCCTTGCAGCAATAGGTGCAATAACCGGAGTTTCAATAGTTTTAGCTGCAATAATGAAAAGACAAAAAATTAAAAATCCTTTTAAAGTTGAATACACTGTAGTTGAAATGCTTTCAATGGCTGCAGCAGGTAATATCGGCGGAATTTTATTAAGTTCAATCGGAGAACCAAAAGAAGATAAAAAGAAAAAATGGAAAGAAGGAGCTTTCCAAATGTGTTTAACTTCGGCTCCAATGCTTCTCGTTGACGGAGCCATAAAACTTTGCGGAAAATCTAAAAATCCTAAAATAAATAATAATTTCACTAAAATTATAGCATCAGCTGTAGGTGTCGCTATCGGTTCAAATACCGCAGTTGCAATCTCGAACAAATTACGAAGTGACAAAGAAGCAAAAAAACCTAAACGAGAATTGAAACTTATTGATATGATTGCAAATCTTGATGACTTTGTTGCAATTTGCGTACTTGCAAAAATTCCGTTTGCAAATAAAATTCACATTGAAAGAGCTTTACCGTTTATTTATTCATTCTGCGGTTTCCGCTCCGGAACAGGTGACAAGCGTTAAGAGTTTTCTAACCATTCAAAACACAAATTTAAAAATTCTTCCGGGAAATCGTGGTACAAATCTTCTGCATGATTACCATTTTTAAATAATTTGTACTGTTTTTTACAAACAGTTTTATTATATAGTGCCTCTGTATGCCATGGAAAAACTGTAGGATCTTTTTCTCCTGCAATGAAAAGAGTCGGAACAGTTAATTTTGAAACAATATCAATTGGTTTTATTTTCTTAAAAAAAGGAAATCCTGCACGAATTGTTAACCATCTTTTGGGTTCAAATTTCTGAAATAGTGTAGGAATCCAAGCCTGCGGCATAAACATTAAATTTTCAATCTTCATAAAATCAGTTGGAGCAGATACTGCAATAATTTTATCAACCAAACTACACTCCGCACCACATAACAATACTAAAGCTCCACCCAAAGAAAAACCTAATAAGTATATATTTTTATACCCGCATTCATTTTTTGCATAATTCACAACAGCATTTAAATCTAATAATTCTTTTGCCGTAAAAGTAAAGAAACTACCGCTTTTACCATGTCCTCGAAAATCCATAGTAATGACATCATAATTTTTATTGAAATCCTCCGAAAGATTTTTAAAAGCTTTAGAATCCTTTGTCATAAACCAACCGGGACAAACAATAACAACAGAATCATAATTACATTCATAATGATTTATTGCAATTTTAATATTATCTTCAGTATATAAAAACTTTTCATTCATATTACTTTTTAGAAGGCATCAAATTTGAAAAATTTTGCATTAACTCATTCATATTTGGAATTGTACAAGCATTACTTTCTACAATCATCTTATGCATTTTTTCTTCAGCCTCAGAAACTTTTGTTTTCTGAGCAATATACTTTTCAGACGGATCTTGAAGCATATCTTTTAACTGTTCTTTAGTTTCATTACGTGCAATCATACCATCTATCAAAATATTCAATTGATCTTTTGTAAAATCACATTTAATAATAGGTTCAATCTTAGAAATCGCTTCATCTTCAATATTAATATTAAAAACTTCTCGAATATCTTTACCAATACCGTCAATTCGACCTTTAATTTCGTATGAGCATTTATTATCAACCCACCCGTTTATATCTAATTTAAATCCAATTTTCAACCCGAAAATATCCAAATATTGACTTACATGCAAAGGTTCACACTGACGAAAATTATTCATATACCTTACACCAAGGGCATTAAACTGCTCTTCAAACATATTTGGTGTTGTAACCGGTTTACTTTGAGCTTGTTCTACTGCATTTTTATTTATACTTTTTTGTTCTTCAATATTTGGTGATTGAATTGCATTTGCAACAGAATAAGTACCTATTAATAATAATGATATTAAAATCCATTTAGATATATTTTTCATACATAACTCCTTTTTATAAACCCAACAAACCATTCATCATATTATTGAGTTCATTCATATTTAAAATAGTACAAGCTCTATCATTTAGTAAAACATCCATCAATCTTCTATCTGATGCTGACATATTCAGAAATGATGAGATATCAATATTAGCAGGATCTTTTAACATATTACGAGATGCTCCGTTATTTCTTTCTTTCTCCTGTAAAATAGAATCCCCAACATATTCCAATTGTTGTTTAGTAAAACCGCATCTTACTTTTGGTGCATAAGTAAATATTTGAGCTGAAGAGGCATCAACCCCATATAATTGTTGGAATGTAGAATTTGCTCCATTTGATTTTGCATTAAAATTCAAAATACATTTATTACCAACCCATCCGTCAATTTTCACATTAAAATCAAAATCAACACCGGACATTCCAAATGTCATAGTCTCACTATACGGCTTACACATTTTGACATTATTAACCAACTTATTTTGTGGTGCATTTTTATTTACATTAGATCCACTTTGAACTCTTGGAGAATTAGTTCCTGTATTTTTTTGCTGAGTTTGAACAGGTGGTTTATTTATCTTTCTGGTAGTCTGTACAACATCTGCAAAAACACTGCCACCTAAAAATAAAACTGTTAACAATAAAATCAAATAACTTTTTTTCATAATTCCACCTATAAAATTATTATACATAATTTCATAAGTTTTAATATAAACTATTTAGATGGTTTTTACAAAGTTGTAAATTTAGTGTATAATTAAGTATAATATTTATAAGGGGGGAAAGATGAGCAGCAATAACACTAATAATTTATTATTTTTAGGAATAAGTATTCTTGTTATTGGTCTTTTCCTTTTATCTTATTCAATTACAACTTATAAAGAAGTACAATCATTAGCAAATAAAATCGATTTTGAAGAACTTGATAACAATAACCAGATGTCCTCTTCTGATAAATATTTTAAATATTTGTCAATATCAGATTATTTAAATCAAATTTTGAATAAAAATAAAAATTTGCTGATGAAAAATTCAGCCTGCGTCTACCTTGATTACGCACAACATAATGCCATATCACTATATAAATTAACATATAACGGAGTTCAAACAGAAGAAACCAGAAAAAGTGTTGCAACCGGAAATATACGTAATTTATATACAATGCTTGATAATTACAAAACTTGCAAACAAACTGAAAACTACAAAACCGAATTAAAAAACATACTTGATGATATCCAAAAAACAGATAACCTGTATTCTGAACGAGAACAGAGAATGGAATCATTTATGAAAGACTATAATGCAAAAAAAGAAGAACAACCATCCTCAGAAGAAGAAAATATAGAAGAACAATATCAAAATGCAGGCATTGCTGAAGACGAAATTACACAATCTAAAGAACATACCCCTCAAGTTACACCTAATCCGGAACAATAATAAATAATTTGCATAAAAAAAACCACTCACAAGTGAGTGGGTCGTTTTCTGCATCCTAATGGTCTCTTTTAGTGTTTATTATTTAGGAGTTTATATGTTTTTGGGGTTAATGAACTATTTATATTTAGTGTTTCGACTACACTTAAATCTTATACAATTATTATTGCACAACAAAAATATTCTGTCAATATTATGATTTAATATTTATTTTAATTCTCTGAAAATGCAGGAATAGTGTATATTTTACACTTTACAAAACTTAATAGAGGCCGGAAGTTTAATTAATTTGGGTATTTTACCAATTCAGAAACCGAAATATCAAGCTTATCTGCAATTTCTATAAGAGTATCCAGAGAAGGTTTTGAAAATGCAACTTCAATTTTTCCCATAAAGTTTAAAGAAATATTTAATTTATCCGCAAGTTCCTGCTGCGTTAAACCCAATTCTTTCCTTCTTTTTTTAATATTTTTCCCTAAATTCTTATAGAAATCAGCATTCATACGTACAGTTTATACGTAAATTTTTGTAAATAATACGTACTGACTGTACGTAGATAACAAATAAAGATTAAAATTACAGAAATTTTTCCAAAACATCACAACATATACAAACAAACAATTTAGATGATGGTCAATTCTATTTAATGAACGGAATTTTAATAATGTTTGACCAAAATCATGAAGATCTACTTCTTAGTATAGATATTAACGGCAAGAAACAAGAACCTAATATCTGGGGATATGATTTATTTACTTTTCAATTAAAACAAAGCGAATTCAGCGGAACTTTTGATTTATTACCTATGGGAGCACCAGGAACATATTACACAAATAAGGATTCTTATTGCTCCAAAACAAATACAAACACTTCTAACGGAATTGCATGTACTTATTATGCTATGCAGGATTCAAATTATTTTAAAAACCTTAGTAAATAATTTGAACATTAACTTTTCTTGCACGGGCTTTATTATCAAAATCAACCAGAACAATCTGCTGCCATTGACCCAATTGCAAAACTCCGTCAATCAAAGGAACATGAGTAGAATTCCCAACAATTGAAGCTCTTACATGGGCATATCCGTTACCGTCATGCCACATTTCATCATGATGATATTTTTTATCAACAGGTGCTATTTTTTCCAATGCCTCCGGTAAGTCAACCAACAACCCCGGCTCAAATTCTATATTTGTAACAGAAACCGTACTACCTTGAGCATATATAAAAACAACTGCATTTTGCAAAACATGGTTATAAACTACATTTCTTATTTGCGGGGTAATATCTATAATATCGGTATTTCCCTTTGTATGTACAGTGAAAACATCATTAATAATTGTCATAATATCCCTTTACCCCTTCAACACTTTCTTTTTGCAGAATTTATCTTTTTTTTGATTCTATAAAGAACATTATTAAATTGCAAGCAACAAAAGCAAATATATACTTTTATTGCCAAGGTTTAATAAGGAATTTTATCGCTTTACCTGCAATATGTTGCTCCATAGCATATTCAACCTTTTCAAGAGGCAGAGTTTCAGTAATCAACTTTTCAACCTCTATTTCTCCTGAATCAATATATTCTAAAGCCTTTCTAAAATATTTTGGAGTATGATGAAATACACTCATCATCTTAATATCACCGTAATGCATTCTTGTTGTATCGAATGTAACTTTAGAACCTGATTTACAACCGCCAAAAAAGTGTACAGTCCCGCCTGGTCTTACACAATCGAAAATCTGTTCCCAAATTTCAGGAAGTCCGACACATTCAATAGCAACATCCAAACCTTTACCTTCTGCAGAAAAGTCTTTAAATATTTTTACTGCGTTAGGATATTTTTTCAAATCAACAATTTCATCAGCATGAGCAAAATCTTCAGCAGCCTTCAGCTTCATCGGATTACGTCCGGCAACTATAACCTTTGCACCCATCAACTTTGCAACTCTTGCAAACATCAAACCTATAGGCCCAATCCCGATGATTCCAACACAATCACCTTTTTTAATTCCGGTGCGTTCCGCACCATGAACAACATTAGCAAGAGGTTCACAAAATGCAGCTTTATCAAAGCTCAAATCCGGAGGCAAAATAAGCATATTTTTCTTTACAATACGAGCAGGAACAGTTATATATTCAGCATAAGCACCATTTAGTAAATCTAAATTTTCACAAAGATTATATTCCTGCCTTTTGCAGTAAAAGCATTCTCCGCATGGTGCAGAATTCGCCGCAACAACCCTGTCGCCGACTCGAAAGCCATCAACTCCGGCACCAACCTTCTCAATAACGCCAGCAAATTCGTGTCCAAATCCTGACGGAACTTCTTTTATTAAAACAGGATGTCCTCTGCGAAAAGTTTTTACATCAGTTCCACATGTAAGAGCAGACATAACTTTAACAACAACCTCGCCAAATTCAGGAGGTTTTACCATAACTTCTTCAAATCTTATGTCTTTTGGTCCGTAATATTGAATTGCTTTCATATTTTCCCTCAGATAAAATAATTATACAGCAAAAAAGAAGTTCCTATAATAGGAACTTCTTTTTAAATAATTATAAATCTTAGTGACCACGATATAACTTTTTAAAATATTCATCATCCGTTGATGCATAGAATGCACAGGTATATCCGTTGTAAGAGGAATTAGCAACAGAGCAACCAGGATTAACCCTTCTGTCACAGCAATAATTTGCAGGATTTGCACTAAACATCGCATCAGTTCCGGCAGCTCCGAGAGGTAAGACCTCTCCATCCTTAAGAACCTGGAATACAAATAAATCATAACCAAGTACATTCGGTCTCTTATCTTTGCCATTTACATCAACAACAAGCCAAATATTATGATCTGCACCATAAGCACAACCTTTACAATTTTCAATAGCAACCATCATACCATTATTCAATACAAACGCACCGTCATCAAGCAAATCACGTGCAGAAGCACCAGTCATTGTAACATTTTTATAATCTGAAGCTGAAGGACATAAATCGCGATTAGCACCGGTATTTGAACCACCGCAATCTACAACATATCTGTTATAAGTCTTAAAAACAGGATAAAAAGTTCTTGTAGGATACTTGCTAGGATTTGTATCTAAATCATCAGCGTCCATATCTGCAAGAGCCTTCGCCATAAGCGAATATGCTGTATTAAATTGAGCTTTTGACTGAGCCGCTTTTTGCCCAACTACAATCTGAGGCAGGACAAGCACGGCGACAACTCCAATTACGCCTAATGCAATTAATATTTCACTTAGCGTGAAACCCCATATTTTTTTAACCATAATAATAAAATTTCCTCTATGTATTTTTTATTATTATAACATATTTTTGAACTTCCCTCAAGGTCAAACTTTTTATAAATTGCAACAAATTGAATATAAAACAAAAATAATGTATCATATTAATTATATTAAACATATTGGAGAAAAATTATGGATTTAACAGAATTAAAAAAGAGTAATGAACTAGTAAATTTATTTTGCTCATTAGCTGAAATACCTTCTCCATCCTGTGATGAAGAAAAAGTTATTAAATGGATTTGCGAATATTGTGAAAACAATAAATTAGAATATGAACTTGATGATTATCAAAACATATACATAAGAGTTCCGGCAACAGATGAGACAAAAGAACCGGTATTACTTTCTGCCCACATGGACGTTATTGGTGATAATTCTCCGGTTATAACATTTCTTGACGGAGACTTAATAAAAGCACAAGGAAGAACACTTGGTGCAGATGACAAAGCAGGTGTTGCAAATGCATTATATTTTGCAAAAGAACTTGTTAAAAGAACAGATTTTAAACATGGCGGATTAGAAATTCATTTCACAAGAGATGAAGAAAACGGGATGACAGGAATTAAAAATACTGACTTTTCTAAAATAAATTCTAAATATGTTCTTGTTTTAGACAGTGATGCATTAGGACAATGCCTGACATCAGGTGCAAGTTACGTAATGGTAGATTTGAAAGTTAAAGCATTTAAAGGCGGGCATTCCGGAAACGATATAGGGGATTCTACCAGAGAAAACGCGGCAAAACTTATTGCAGATTTAGTTTCAGATTTACCTCAGGGCGTATTTCATTCTGAAAACGGACAGGTCATTACGTCTTGTAATATTGGCGGAATATCTGCCGGAGACGTAAATGTTACTAATATTATTAACACCGATGCACATGCAACATATTCAATAAGAAGTTCCAACAAAGCTAAAGAAAATGAACTTATTAAATTGATGCAAGAAATTGTAGATGCATTTAATGAAGATTATAAAAACATAGCTGAAGCTCAAATTACATTCACTGAAAAAATGCCTATGTTTGAAAAAAATGAAGATGAATATTTACCGATATTATTTGAAACAGTTGCAAAAAAAATCGGTATAGAACCTGAAATTTCTTCATTCCATGCCGGTGCAGAAACACATATTTATGCAAACAAACACAATGCAAAAGGTGAAAAATTCTCACCATATCTTTTAGGATTAGCAACTGTATGCAATATGCATTCAGCTAAAGAATACGTTGATTACAAAACTATGATTAAAGGTCAAGAACTGCTAAAAGAATTATTTGAGGCATATAACAAATAATGCATCTTGTAAAATTAAATCTTGCACGAAATTGTTTGAAATACATAATAAAAGCATACGGGATAAAAGAAATATTTATCCCGTATTATTCTTGTCAAACACTGTGGACAGCTGCAAGAGAAGAAAAATGTAAAATCAAATTTTACCACATAGATTCAAACTTTATGCCGGTTGAAGAATTTAAAACTAATGCTTATATAGTTTATATAAATTACTTCGGATTATGTACCAATAATTGCAAACTCTTAGCTGAAAAATACAAAAATTTAATCATTGATAATACACACAGTTTTTATTCAGACCCCATAGGATTAAGCAGTTTTAACTCCTTAAGAAAATTCTTTGATGTACAGAACGGAGCATATTTATATACTGAAAAATTACTTAACGAAAATATCCCAACAGATAACCTACAACTTAATCCCGTATTATTTCACCAAAACATTAATGAATTTATCAAAAATGAATTACTCTTAAACCAAGAAAAGAATATCAAACACATAGCATCAAATGTAACCTCTGAACTATGCAAAATAAATTTTGAAAAAGATAGAGAACAAAGAATTAAAACATTTAACAAATACTCAAAAGTATTTAATCAATACAACAAAATATCTCTCAAACTTTCAAATAACAATGTTCCATACTGCTATCCGTTTTGTCCGAACCGCAAAATTGATATTCACAATTTAACGATCTTAAGACTTTGGAAACCTATTCCGAAGAATTTTATTGAACACTCATATCTAAATAACACAATGGCATTACCATTAAACGATACACTTTATGCTGATAAAATAATTCAAACAATAACTTATTAAATTTATTCAGGTTCTTTCAATATTTTTTCGTACTTATCCAGCTTATCAAGAATTTGCTGAACATTTTCATCATTATTTGCAGGAATATCATTATCACTAAGTTTTAACTTATGTGCTTTACTAACTACATTCATATCAGACTTTGCTTGAACTGCAATCTTCAAAACTTCAGGTAAATTTATTGCTGTTGGATGTTCACTTGCAAGGTTTTTATAATAAGAATCCTCATAATCCTTATTTAATCGAAGTTTCCAGTTCATATTATTTTCTTCTCCGCCTTTATTATAAGTTTTGTCAATTCCAAAAAAGTCGGCAAATGAAATCTGTATTTTCTTACAGGTTAAAAATAACTCTGCAAATTTTGCTTTAACTCTTTCGGAATCATTATCTGCAATATTTTTACAGAAGGAATCTCTATACTGTGCCCGTTTTGGATTTGAATTTAAAAAACCTGCAAGATAGAATATATTCCAAGAATCACCATTACGAACCCAATCTTTTTTAATCATTTTAAGAGCAGGATCAGAATCATGCGACCCTACAAGTCCCCAATCATGTTCGTCCTGACTTTCTTCAGCCCGCATCCATTCCAATTGTGTTATCCCCGGAAGGTTATTCTTAGCATGATATATATCATTAAATACCGGAGTTGTTGCACATAAATCCTCCCAAACAGGATAATTTTTATTAATACCGTGTTCTTCTAATGTTGGAATAATAATTCTGTTTAATACTTGTTTAAAACTTCCATAAGGATCAACTTCCGGCATATTAGAAATATTATTGCCTTTAAATTTATCCTTATTAACTTTCTCATTCACAATTTCAACAGAATTTTTATCATATATATAAGGATCAATTAATCCCAAAGCATGGTCAATACGTGTATTATCAAAGTCATTTAAACATGCTTCCAATTTTTGTTTTAAGTATTTTCCGGCAGGCCCTAAATCATGTTCTCCAACAAATAATTTATTAGGGTCAAGAACCGGAATATCCCACAATTGAGGGCCATATTTGCCACCATGCGGACAGCCCATACGATAATCCTTCAAAAATAAATCCTGATTTGCCCATTCATCAGAAGCTGAAAACCCAACCAGTAAATCACTGATGTATTTAAAATTAAGATTTTTTCTCAATTCAGTATTATCTTTAACTTGTTTATTAACAAGAAATTGTCCCAACAGATATGTTTCAAAATCATCTTTAGAACGAGTAACAATTTTTTGATATCGCTCAATCGCTATCGGATCTTTTTCTCTCAGACGTGTAATTAAATTTCTATCTAAATCATCCCATTTTGCAAACTCTTTAGTTCCATACATTTTTGACAGAATATCAAATAAAGCTTCGGTCTTAAGAATATTCCCTTTTTCTTTTTTGAAAGCAGTAAATTCCTTATTCAATGCAATAGCATCCGGCTCACCTTCTTTTATCTTTTGTTTAAAATTATCATTTGCTATCTTTATACAGTACTGATAATTTGCAAAAGCATCAGCAAAAGTTGAATAAGAATAATTTTTCCCGTTTGAATATGTTTTTTGAGATGCAAACTCTAAATCTTCTTCTGACAAAATATTTGCATATTCAGGAGTTGTTAACTCGTTAAAATCCAAAAATAAATAATTCTTAGTTTCAATAGTAGATTTATAAGGTGAGATACTCTGAGCATCTCGAATAACCCCTACAGGTCCAAGCTGGTTTGAATTAAAACCATGTAATATTTCAAACGGCAATAATTTAGCTGCAGCCCTTCCGTAAGGTGACCCTACACCAATATCATTTTCTGACTCAGGAAAACAGGTTCCATGTAAAATCATTGAAACTTCTTCTGTTCCAAGATAATCAAACGCAGGCTGAATAGCATTATACCTATAATCATATTGTTCTTTATCTGTTAATCTGCGTTCAAATGACAAATTTACAGTATTATTAATCCCGATGCCAGATACTTTCATATTCCCATAGTCCTTAAACAATTGAAAACGAGGATATACTTCATTATAAAACGAAACAAAAAAAAATTTGTTACATTTTAGCAACAAATAACACAAATTTAACAATTTTTAATGTTCATCTATCTTATGACTACTAAAAATTAGATAATAATTTAAAAGAAAGTAGGTAAAACATGAATCCTGTAAGATATGGAAAAACTATCGGCTTTCCTGAAATAGCAGCCCAAACAGGTAAAACTTTAACAAGTATTCCAATGAAAGACAAATCAACTATAAAAATTTTATCAGATGAGCGATCATTTAATGTTTTCCAAGTTAAAAACGGTAAGATAATAGATGCTTGGGGTATGTTCGGCTCAAAGGCTTCAACTGATAAAGTTGACAACTTTGCAAGTGTAATGCTTGAAAGAATACAAAAAAATGCAGCAGAAGGTATTGATGTAATGCGAGAATGGATGAAATCTTTAGCTGATCAAGTTTCAAAACAGAATTTGTAAGTAAAAGCAGGTTAAAACCTGCTTTTACTTATGTTAATATATTGCATGTTATATATTTTTCAATTAAAATAATATTATTAGTGTTTAGGGAATTGAGGATTTAGGAGTTAATAATGAAATACGAAAATGTCTTTACTCTATTAGAAGAAATCACTTTACAAAATGGAGAAAAAGTTTCTTTAGGGATGAAGTCAAAATGGGGATGGGACGAATTCACATATAAAGGCTTGGGACTTTTATCCAGAAGGCTTGCGTCATATATAATAAATGATTTACAAATTCCAAAAGGAGAAAGACTTGCTATTTTATCAGAATCTAAACCTGAATACGGAGCCTGTGTATTTGGTTCAGTACTTGCAGGACTAACAACTGTTCCTCTGGATAATAAATTGACAATATACGAACTTGATTCAATATTATCAAACTGTGAACCTACAATTATCCTTGTATCAAGTGCCAATATTGAAAAAGCCAAAGAATTAAAAAACAGAATTTCATCAATAAAACATATTATCCTTATGGATCCTTGTGTTCATGAATCTATTGAAATTCCTAGCTTATATTCAATACCTGAAAATTATAATGCAAAATGGAGAAGACAACCACTAAGTGCAACTGCATTTACTATATACACTTCCGGAACTACAGGAGCTCCAAAAGGGGTTGAAATTTCGTTCAAAAATATGCTTGCACAAATGCATGATTTAAGAATAGCATTAGAACAAATTTTACCGGAAAAAGTAGAAATGAGACATCTTTCAATACTTCCAATGAATCATTTATTTGAACTAACTGTAGGATTTTTCATATTTTTACATTACGGACATTCAATATACTATCCGCAAAGTCTTAAACCAAAAGATATTATGGATGTAATGAATGAAAAGAAAATCAAATTTATGATTACAGTTCCTGCATTTTTAAAATTGTTAAAAAGTTCTATAGAATCAGAAGTTAACAAAAAACCTGCAATAGTTAAAGCAATATTTAACTTTAATCTTAAAATTGCAAAATACCTTCCAATAAAAATGCGTAGAGCTATGTTTAAACAAATCCACGCAAAATTTGGCGGAGAGTTCTTTGGTTGCATATCAGGCGGAGCTCCATTAGACCTAAAAGTCGGTGAATTTTTCCAGAGTATAGGTATAAAAGTATATCAAGGCTATGGAATATCAGAAGCCAGTCCTGTTGTTGCGGTTAACAGAGGCAAATACCAAGATCTTAAGTCTGTAGGTCAAGCATTAAATTCAATTGAAACTAAGATAGACCCCGAAACAGGTGAATTATTGTTAAGAGGTCCGTCAATCATGAAAGGTTACTACAAACAAGAAGCCTTAACTCATGAAACAATAACTGAAGACGGTTGGCTTCATACCGGTGATATTGCAAGAATTGACAGTAAAACAAAATTGATTTATATAACAGGCAGAATTAAGAATATGATTGTTTTATCAGGCGGCAAAAAAGTATTTCCTGAAGAAATTGAAACCGTATTAGAACAAAGTCCAAATTTTGCAGAAGTATGCGTTTGCGGAATGAAACGTTCTTTTGGTGAAAAAGATGGATGTGAAGAAATTGTTGCTATAGTAGTTCCAACAGAAAATTATGCCTCAAACTTTACAGAAAAAGATAATTTAGAAGTTGCAATACAAAATGAAATTAAATATTTATCATCACAACTTGCACCATATAAACGTCCGATAAAAATTATTGTTCGTACAGAAAATCTGCCTAGAACAACAACAAGAAAATTAAAACGCGTAGAAATAAAAAAATTACTTTGCGAAAGTGCTAAATAAAAATTTTTGATATAAAATAAAAATACAGTTTATGGTAAGTGATGAAGCCGTTAGCAATATCATTTATCATAAAAATTTATTTACCCCTACTACGGGATGTAGCGCAGCTTGGTAGCGCACTTCGTTCGGGACGAAGGGGCCGCAGGTTCAAATCCTGTCATCCCGACCATTTAAAAGACCTTGAAAGGGTCTTTTTTTATTGGACGCCAGGATTACATCCTGAGCACGCACGCTGATTGAGTAATCGCATTTGCTCAACTCAATCTAGCTGGCTGCATACCTTACTCGTACGGCTCATTCTTCGCCTACGATTTCGGCATCATCCCGACCATTTAAAGACTCTTAATAGGGTCTTTTTTATTGGATACCAGAGGGTAAATATATATTTTTATTTCTTTGGTTTTGTATCTTTCTCCTTGCACGAAAATAAAAAAACTTTTATATTAATAAAAGAGACCCTGAAACAAGTTCAGGGTGACACTTCCAATCACTCTAATTAGGCAGTACACCCAATAAAGAGTATTTTGATATTTGAAAATTAAACTTGCAAATCAGTCCACATATCAGCTAAAACTTGCAATTCTCTTCTAACCATTCCATCACCGAGAATTTGGTCAATTGCATCCCTATTAACATTAGTCAATTTATATGAAAAATTAGGAGTTCCATCACCGCCTGCCTTATGTGATAATTCATGCAAAGCTGTTTCCAAAACATCACTGAAAGATGCTCGATCTAAATAACTTTTATCAATCCAAAACCCTTTTGATGTACCATTATCAAGTATAGCCTCTGCCAAAGTATCATTATACATCTGCGATTCTTTTGCAGCATTTTTATCAAAAAGATAAATTTTAGTATCTAATTCTTCAGCTGAAAAATGACCTTTTTTAACAAGATTTTGTAATTTATTTAAAGCTTCTTTCAATATCACAACTTTTTTTGATTGAACTTCTGTTGGTGCTATAGGTTCATGAGCCCTGATTCCGCCCATTAGCTGTTTAATATTCTGCATTCCAAGAGAAGCAAAATCTTCTTTACAAATAACATATCCATTGTCTCTAAGTTCATCTACTAAAGACGGACTTGCTATTGAATATGCAACATATTGTGACGGAAAATCAATATGAACCTTTCGATCAAGCGTATTCAAATTAGAAATAAAAGTTTCAACAAATTGATCCTGAGGTGTCATATCAGCATAATTCACCTTTTCCCAATATGGTTCCAGTGTTTTTAACAATTTCACACAGTCTTCTTTTGGCATTCTATGATTATATGCCAACCATACTGCAATATTGGAAAGTTGACTCTTGTTAAGAGAAGTTCTATCTCTGGATGGATCTAAAACAGTTACCGGTAATTTTTCTTTTATAAAAATAACGGTATTCCTCAATCCATCATAATCATTTTCAAATTCAAAACGCTGACCTGCAATATATATACCGCCTTTTTCATTAGGAGATAACATTTTTACACCAATAAGATCATTTTCAAAATCAGGTTTAATAAAATGCGGGTTTCCTGAATGATAAAATCTATTGATACTTGCCCTAAATGAATCTAAAAGCCCTTTATCATTTGTTTCAAATTCAATAAAATTACCATCAAATTTATTTACTCTATCAAGAGAGTACATCAAAACTTTATTATCTGACAATTCACTATTTCCTAAAGAATAAGTCAACTGCCAATTATCAGAAGCGTATCTTACATTCTGAGAACCGCCGTCTTTTAATAGTTTCAATGCAGCCATTTTCAAGCCTTCACCGTAATTACCGGCAGCTTTTACATCATTTCTTTTTGTAGATTCTCCAATATATAATGCTTTATCAGCAGTGTAGGTACTTTCACCGGAAATTCGAACTCTATAACGGACATTACCGATTGGAGTAAATTTCAAAGTTACTCCATCAAGAGTTTGTCCATGCCCATCATAGAAATTTTGTAGGATATCACGTGCAATCTTATCATTATTCCATTGAACAGAATCAGCATACCCTTCAGTTATGTTAGTAGCTTGATTTTTAATAGGAGTAAATTCTCTTGACTGAACCTTTTTCACCTGTGTTTCGACAGTTCTTGGAATTGTAAAATCAAAACTTCCGTCATTACCAACTTCCGGAATATTCAAAACTGAATTCATTGCTCTATTACTTGTACCAACATATTCAGGTAAAGGAATTGCATCATCATATTTTACAAAGTCACTTTGTGAAGCAGGTGGAACAAGCATATCATATTCAACTTTTTTACCGGCAATTCTTTGTTTAATTCCGGCAACAAAACTACTATCTGCATCACTTGGAGATACATCACCATCAAAAATTGTGTTTAAACGATTTTTAAATTCTTGAAGTTCTCTTTTTAATGAGTTATTAAGGCTATTTAATTCATTATTATCTCTTGTTAGTCTTTTTATTTTATGACTTCTTACAAGAGTTCCGCCAATCACAGCCGCAGAAAGAGCAGAAGCTGCCGCAATTCCAATAAGTTCTTTTTTATTAAAAGTTCTTTCCTTTTTTTCAGCTTTATTATCTGAATCCTCAACCTTTACAGCCGAATCTGCATCTTGTTCAGAAGAGATATTATCTGCTTGTTTTGAATCTTGATTTTCTGCTTTAAATGTATATGCATACTTGAAATTACTTATAGGGGAAATATTCATTAATTTAAATACCTTTTCTTCTAGTAACAATAATATTAATACTAAACAAATAAATTTTTGCTACGTAATTTAATTACTTTAATTCTCTTTTCCATGTAATAAGAAAATAAATCGACAGCACAAAATAAGTTGCCCACATTAAAATAGTTGCAAAACAGTTTGAGCCATGCAAGTATGCATTTATCCACATTATTGTAGATAAGCCATTAACAATAAACCATACATACCACTGTTCAATACAGCGTTTGACAGTTAAAATTAATCCTACAACCGAAAGTACTGCGGTTACAGAATCCATAATCGGACTTTGGTCATGTAAAAATAGCAAAATTACATATAAAATAACTGAACATACAATACTTATTAATGTATAAAAAATTCTTTCTTTATTTGTAAGCTTTGTTTTAACAATTTCCTGCGAATCTTTTTTCAGATGTTTTTTCCATTTAAATATTCCAACAATTTGCATCGGGAAATAATACAAAGCATACAATGCCAAATTTCCAAATAAATTATTTTTTAAAGCAAGATATGCATAACATAAAGTTCCACTTAGACCAAATATATAACAAGATATTTTACCTTTACCCGCAAGTATTGAATAACTTATACCACATACTGCAGACACAAGTGCAATTTTACTGTCTCCAATCAGAACAGATAATATTATTATCAGAAGTATTTCCAGCGGAAACACAACCCTTTCAATCTTACCCCAACCGGACAATTCTTTTTTTATAAACTCCGTTATTTTCATTACTGTTATTTTATCGTAAAAATACTTTATTGAAAATATTTTAAAATTTAGCAAAAATATTTTACTTTTGACTTTGTGTGGTGTCTACTAGTAATAGGAAAGAAAATATGCAAATTCAAAAAATCACTTCAGCCGGAACAAATTACACAGGCAAATTACTAACAAATAAAAGAATATTAAAGTGTTTGGAAAAAATATCCGAACACAGCACATCTTTTTCTGCAGGAACATCACTTCTTCTTTCCCTAACACTCCGACCTATTTCAATATTTTCAACACCTGACACCGAAAAAGAAAATAAACAGTATGCCGCTGCAAATTCTATATGTTCAGGATTGATAAAATTTGGAATGGTAGAAGCAGTTGCTCTGCCAATTGAATATGCAGTAAAAAGAATTGATAAAAATCCCGAAAAATTTTTAAATCCTGAAACACTAAAAAAGCATCCAATTAATTCAAAAAGTTATAAACTTATGACTCAAATATTAAAATTAAGTACAGGATTTCTTACAGCAGTACCAAAATCAATGCTGACTCTTGCACTAATTCCGGTAATTATGGACAATTTATTTTTCAAACACAAAAATAGTAAAGAAGAAAAACTGCCTGACATAAAACAACAAAATATTAATTTTACAGGAAGAATTTCTGATAAAATTGCAAAAAATTTAGGCAAAATTATTAATAATAAACAGTTCCAAAATTTTGCAAAAAAATATGAAAACAAAGACAAAGATATTGCAAAACATATTACGGCAGGAACAGATATTCTGTTAACAACATCGTTTGCATACCAGACAAACAAAAGTAAAAAAATCAAAGAAAATCGAAAAAAAGCACTTATTTATAACAACATTATCGGCACGGCAATAACACTGCTCGGTGGATATGGTATCGATAATCTTGCAAAAAATAAAACAAATAAATTTATTGAAAAATTCAAAAAACTCAATGCCGGAGATGCTAAATTACCAAAATATATTGAAGGTATAAATATTCTCAGACCGGCAATAATATTCGCAGGAATTTATTATGGTATATTACCGATAATTTCAACTTATACCGCAGAAAAAGTAGATAAATTTATTGAAAAAAGAAGTAAAAACAATTAAATATTTTTAATAACCAACAAAACTAATTGTTTAAATTTCTCTTTAACTTTATTAGTAGTTTCAATTACTTCTTCATGGGTTAATTTTTTATTAGAAATACCGCTTGCATAATTTGAAAGACAACTAATTCCGATAACTTTCATACCACAGTAATTTGCAACAACAGCTTCCGGAACTGTAGACATTCCTGCAGCATCTGCACCCATAAATCTTGCCATTCTGATTTCGGCAGGAGTTTCATAACTCGGACCTGATGAGGCAAAATACACACCATGTTTTAAATTAATATTTAAAATTCTGCCGGCTGCATCTACTATTCTAATTAAATTTTTGTCATAAACTTCTGACATATCAGGAAAACGTGTACCAAAGTGTTCATCATTAGGACCAACAAGAGGATTTGCCCCCATAAAGTTGATATGATCAGTGATAACCATTAAATCACCGGGTCTAAAGCTTTTATTTACTGCCCCCGCTGCATTTGTCAGGATAACAGTTTTAACACCCAATTCTTTCATAACCTTTATAGGATATGTAATTTCTTGCATTGAGTGACCCTCATAGTAATGATTTCTCCCTTGCATCATTACAACTTTACGACCTTCAATAGTCGCAAAAACAAGATTACCCTTATGACCTTCGATGGTAGATTTTGCAAAATTAGGGATTTTAGAATACGGAATAGAAAATTCCGAATACTCATCTGCAAGTTCACCTAAACCTGAACCTAATACAATACCGATTTCCGGTTCAAAACCATCTGTATAGGTATTTAAATAATCCATAGTATCTTTTATCATCTCATTAACCCCAATGCATTTAACATATAATACGGCACAATAATACAAGTATTATTGTGCCGTTAAATTTTATTAACCTACTAATCTGTTATCATCAGCTTCTGATGCTTTTACCATCAAAGCATGTTCAACAGGATTTTCTTTAGTGTAAGTTGTTTCATGAGTTTCATCAAAACCAAAATCTTCTCTTGCTTTTCTTGCTTGATTTTCATCAACGATTTTTTTTGCAAGTTCAGCAATTTCATATACTAATTTGTATCTGTTATCAGAGTTTTCATTTAAGTCCCATGCTACTTTAATTATTTGATCCATTAAAAACCTCACTTTTATTGTTATAAATCTATAATATAATACAAATAAATTTTTCGCAAGTACTGACAAAATCAAGACTATATAGCAATTTGTATCATTATTCCGAAACCTTAATATAAGCTTTCAGAATTTTATTATCTATCGTATCATCAATCGCCTTTTGCAGTTTAGCCAAAGGATAAAAATCAGATAATCCTGAAACTTTTACTTCTTTTGATTTTAACAATCCAAAAGAATCTTTTAAATCAGCCGGAGAAGGTGAATAACTGCCAAGAACTGTCAATTCTCTATAATATATTTCATTATTTGCATAACCTGTATTCATCGGGGTGCTTGAAAATACAAGGATTTTACCACCATCACGAACATATTTTAATGCCGTCGGTAACGCTTTATCAGAACCTGATGTCATAAATACCCCGTCAGCCTTTATACTGTCACACATGTCAGTTACGTTAAAAGCTTCAATCCCAAGACTTTTCAACAATTCAACACGAGAACTAATCAAATCACAGCCCACAACATTCATTCCAAAAGCTTTTAGAGCTTGAGCCATAAGTATTCCAATCGAACCAAGTCCAACTACAAGAGCTGTTGAATTTTGTCTTAAACCTGCACGTTTTACCGCACGAATACAACACCCTAACGGTTCATAAAATGCAGCTTCATCATTAGTTAAATTTTCCGGTTTCAAATATGCCACATTCTTTAAATGTTCTTCTGAGACAAAAACCAATTCACTAAAACCGCCGGGTTTAATATTTGTTTCTTTAAAATGTCTGCACATAGAGACATTACCATTTTTGCAGTACTCACATTTCCCGCAAGGAATATGATGTGATGTAATAATAACATCACCTGTTTTGAAATCCGTATCGGAATCTATATTAACAATCTTAGCAACAATTTCATGTCCCAAAACAGTGCCATCTTTTGAAATATGCTGTTTTAGTTTAACAATATCGGAACCGCACAAACCACAGCCTAAAACTTTAACAACGGCACCTTTTCGTCCTTGCAAAGCCTCATCTTCCCGTTCTTTAATAACTATTGTTCCATTTTTAATTTCAGCTGTTTTCATATATCCTCCTGCCCAATTTTAGCACAAAAAAGACCGAAATTACTTTCGGTCTTTTCTTATAATTATTTATCTAATTAAGCTTCTGCTTTGCCTTTTTTAGCATCTTTTTTATATTCGTCAATTGCTAAAATTGAACAAATTATTAAACAAATAATACCTGAAGCTAACCAGAAGTAAATTGCACCGTCCCAATTTTGGACACCGTTTTTACCCAATTTATCAACAAGGAAACCTGTACCTGTTGCAGATAAAAACGCACCTACATAACCGAATGTTCCGGTAAAACCTGAAGCTGCTGATGCAACTTTCTTAGAACTTGATTCAACCGCACAAAGTCCGCCAATCATCATTTGCGGGCCGTAAGTAAATGCCCCTAACAAACCAATGATTACATAATTTAAGCTTGTAATTGTGTTAAATTTCAATGCAATGATAGCCAAAATTACACCCACCAAATAAATTAAATTAACAGGTGCTCTTTTACCTTTAAACATTTTATCTGAAATTACACCGGCACACATTGTACCGCAAATACCAACCAACGGTAATGATGCAATCATACCTGTAGCTTTTTCAAGTCCAATACCTTTTGCATTTTTCAAATACATAATCATCCAGTCTTCTGCACCGAATCTGATAATGTATACAAATACATACGCAATCGCTAACAACCAAAGTGTTTTATTACATAAAACATATTTTTTGAAAATTTGAACATAAGACATTTCGTCTTCTTCTTTTTTGTCTTCTGCAGACTGTTCTTTTACCGGTTCGTTACGGTAAACTTCAACATCAGGCAAACCTAATGACTGAGGTCTGTCACGTAATCTTTCAAACAACCAGATTGCAGTAACAGCTGCCAATATACCGGGAACTAAAAATGCAGCTCTCCAGCCAAAGTGTGCAGCGATATAACCTGCAATAATAAAGCTTAAAAATGTACCTGTTTGGTGTGAACAAGACCAAGCAGCCCATTTTGTTCCACGTTCAGAATTTGAATACCAGTAAGTCAAACTTTTAGCAACAGCAGGGAAACCTGCAGATTGGAACCAGCCGCTTACACCCCATAAAAATGCAAGTGTCCATAATAGAACTACTGCAAACATTTTAGGACTTAATCCTAAAACACCAATAGCACTAGGAGCTAAAGCAAATAGAATATTCGCAATCGCAGTCATTAAAAGTGCTGTTGGGAAAAATTTTCTAACATCTGATCCGTCAGCCAAAACACCATTAACAAACTTACCAATACCATAAGTTAAATAAAGTGAACTGCCTAACAAACCTAACTCAGTCGCAGAATAATGGAATTCATCCATAATACCCGGTAAGGCTACTGCAATATTTTTCTTACATAAATAAAAAATTGTATAACCAATGAAGCAAGAATAAAACATTCTCAAACGCCAATGTTTATACATAGAATCGACTTTTTCAGAATCCTGAATAGGTTCTGCAATTGGAGGCTCTTTAAAAAATGCCCCTAATTTTTTTAACATAATTTGTCTCCTATTTGTTATTCTTAATTACTTGAATATTTCTTGTTTCTGTTAACTCCTGTCTGGCATTTTTAAGGATTTCTCTTTTTTCCTCATCCAGCCCATGTCCGTTAACAAGTCTGTCTATAAATCCTGTATTCAATTTTGTTGCTTTTTCTAAAGCTCCAATTTCTTCTAAAACAGGTTTTATAGCATTAAAATCATATCCGAAAGTCTGTTTTGAATTATAAACAAGTACATCCCCTTCTTGAGAAGTAACAGGAGTGCCGCCTTGTTCGAAATATAACTTAAATACTGATTTCAAATCTTGCAGTTCTGATTGCAAAGTAGTAACAGTTTGTTGGATTCGTAAAAATCTCTCAAATAAATATTCAACATTTTCAAGCTGTTTATTTTCCCAATCAAATTTCTGCAAATATAATTTTTTAAGCTTAGGATAAGCCAGAGCCAACCCCATAGTATCACCCATTGCACGGTGATGATCTTTCAATTCAACATTAAATTTTTCAGTCAAAGCATTCAAACCGTGTGCATCAAGCTCCGGATAAACTTCTTTGAACATTTGCTGAGTATCAATTCTTTCATTTTTAATTTCTTCACCGGTAACACGCTTAGCTGCCTCATTGATAAACATATAGTCAAAAATAGCGTTATGAGCAACAATCGGATAATCACCAATAAATTCCAGAATTTTAGGAATTGCTTCAGCTTCAGTTGGAGCATCTGCAACCATTTCTTGTGAAATCCCGTGAATTGCATAACTTGATTTTCTAATATGTTGTTCAGGATTTATTAAAGTTTGAAATTCGTCTTTTATTTTACCGTTTTCCAAACGAAGAGCCGCAAACTCAACCATTTTTTCTCTGGAGTAATCTAATCCTGTTGTTTCTGTATCTAAAACTATCTCAATTACTTTTTTTCTTGCCATTTTCTCATCCTAATTACATCTGTATAGATAATAGCATAAAAATTTTTTCTATGATAGAATGTGAAGAGTTAGTTAAGTTATAGGGGATTAAACATGGGAAATGTTATTGATGTTACAGAAGAAACCTTTGAAGCTGAAGTTAAGAATTCAGACATTCCGGTTGTTGTAGATTTTTGGGCAACTTGGTGCGGACCTTGCAGAAAATTAAGCCCTGTTGTTGAAGAAATTTCAGAAAACTACAAAGATAAAGTAAAATTTGTAAAAGTTAACGTTGAAGAATGTCTTAATATTGCAAAAACATATTCTGTAAGCGGACTTCCAAGCCTTTTAATTTTCAAATCTGGTGAAGCTGTTGAAAGAATGGCAGGATTAATGCCAAAATCAACAATCATTTCCAATATAGAAAAACAATTATAAATATATTAAGCTTAAGACTCAAAAATATTCTAATAAAAATGACGGATTGATAATAATCAATCCGTCATTTTTATACCTATATATCTAAACTAATTATGCATCAATAAGCATACTTGCACCAATAACTCCGGCACTGTTACCCAATTCCGCAGGAACAATTTCAACAGCTTCACCTGCAACAACCATAGCACGTTCTTTTATTGTTCTTTTGATAGGGTCAAAAAGTAAATCTCCGGCTTCTGCAACACCACCGCCAATAATTACTTTTTCAGGGTTGAGAAGATTAATTACACTGGTCAAACCTATACCAATATATTCTCCTACAATTTCAAAAATTCTTTTAGCAACAGGATCACCGGCTTCAGCAGCTTTTGCAACCATGTAAGGAGTAATTTCTCCACCTTCTGCAGCAGCCATTTCTCTAAATTTTGTAGATTTACCGCCTCTAATATAATCTTGAGCCATTGCAACTATTGATGGACCGGAGGCAAAAGCTTCCAGACATCCGGTATCACCGCATCCGCAAATCGGACCACCCTGCATTTGTAATTTAATATGACCAAGTTCCCCCGCTGCATTAGAAGCTCCGCGTACAACTTTTCCATTAATTACAATACCTGAACCAATACCGGTTCCGACTGTTATACAAATAAAGTTTTCGCAGCCTCTGCCGGCTCCGAATTTTAATTCACCAAGAGCGGCACATCTAACATCATTATCAATACGTGTAGGAATATTAAACTCTTCTTCAATCATTTGAGCAATAGGGACATTAACCCAACCAGGAATATTTGGTGCTAACTTTACTACACCAGTTTTGCAATCAACCTGCCCCGGGAAATCAAAACCAATACCTTGAATATCTTTTGCTTCCGTATTTGTTTCCTTCATCAAGTCCTTAATTGCCTGTTTTATATTATTAACAGTGTATTCATAACCCATTTTTGCATAGGTTGGAACACTATTTGAATAAATAATTTTACCTTCATCAACCAGAGCGATTTTTACATTAGTACCACCAACATCAATACCTATTCTTTTAGCCATATTACCCTCTCCTTATTCGCTTTCACTTTATTATGATAACCCAAATATTTACATTGAAAAATTGTAAACAATTGTTACAATAAAACATCTTTATATTAAAGTTTCAATACATAAATGCCGTAATCCTACATGAACGCACTAAAAGTTACGATAGCGTCAAGTTATTGAAAGGAAAAAAATGGGATTATCAGCAGCACAAGCAAGATTATTAACCATAACAGCCAGAAAATCTGACTGTGAATTCCAATCTATGACTTTATCACATCAGAAGATAGCTCTTTCTCGTAACATGGAACAACTATCTAATGAGTACCAAAACTCATTAAATCAAACAAAATTAGTTTATGATTACTACGGAACAAATCAAAGCAACTTAGCTCTTGATTACGGACTATTAATGACTCCGTCAATCTATAATGATTATTATCCAAAATTAGTAACAGATGCAAAAAACAGAGTTGTATTAAACTCAGCATACGCAGCAGCAGCAAGAGCCGCAGGCATTCCTGCAGAAGGTCTATGCGGAACACCTGATTCAAGTGTACGTAATGCATTTATCGAAGCACTAGCAGGTGAAAATATAATCACTCCAACTAAAGCTGCAACAATCCAAGCAACTTCATACGGCAACCAAATCGGTTTAGGAAGTGCTGTTACAGTAAACGCTTCCACGACAGACATGAATTATGAAGAATTTCTTGACTTAGTTATGGCTAAAACCGAAAACTCTTTGAGCTGGGGACTTACTCTTGGTCAAGACGGTGTTTATAAACCGAAGACAGATGATTTACAAGCAGCAGAAGCATTAGTCATATATAATAGTGCAGGTACTCGTTCTTCAGTCGCAACCGGTCAATCCGCATCAGGACAATCTATAACATTGTATGATTTATTATCAGGCGAGAATAACTATAACATATCATTACATTCAAGAAAAGGTGAAAAAGTACCTCTTGCTATCGGTTCATACTTGCAAGAAAAAATGGTTGGAGAAGACGAAAATTCAGCCTCCTTCTTGAACTGGTTAACAGATCAATTCCAAAATGTACTTGGCGGCACTAATGAAAATAACTTAGCATTACAATATGCATACAACCAAGTTTACAATTTACTATATCCTAGTGACACTTTACAAGATTTACGTTCCCAAGAAAGTCATCGCTTATATACAGATGGAAAAAGTGACTTGAAAGAATGGTGTAACTCTCGTCAAGGTTCAAGATTCAAAGATGCATTAGACCAAATCGGTATTGGTACTAAAATCAATAAAAGTGATGGTTATCATGAAAGTGTTGACAGAGATGCAATAAATACTTTGGGTATAACCTATACTTATGACTATGACCACGCAGGGTTCCACGCAGACAGAAATGATAAATCACAAGTTAGTATCAACTTGAACAATGTGGCTAAAGTATTCTTAACTGCTTTTGTTGAATTCCAAGAAGGAGTTGAAAACTCTACTTATGATTATTCTATGGGTTCACTTAATAATAAAAAATTATTTGACCCAAATAGAGATGATTTTACTTTCACTGTTTCAGCAGGCACAGATGTTGACACCGGAGATGAAGCTTTAGATGTTTATTTCTATGACGCATTATTCAACCAAATTTGTACCTGTGGTTGGACAGAAAATGATCAAATTAATGATGCTGAATATATGCAAGAAATGCTGAAAAGCGGTATGGTATATATTTCATCCATTAGAGACGACGGATTTTATTATCAAGGTAACTATGCTACTGATTCATATATCAGAGAAGTAACTGATGATGAAGCTGTAGCCAGAGCTCAAGCTAAATACAATACAGAAAAAGCTAAAATACAAAATAAAGAAGATACTATCGATTTAAAAATGAAAAACTTAGATACTGAAATATCAGCATTAACTCAAGAATACGATACAACGAAATCAGTAATTTCAAAATCTATAGAAAAATCGTTTAAACGATATGACGCATAAACATAAGAAATCAAAATCAGGCGGGATAAACTCCCGCTTTTTTATTAGAAAACATATACCCACCTGTCATCCTGAGCGGGAACGAAGGGGCTCATAACATTTAAGATTCTGAAATAAATTCAGAATGACAATCTTTTTGTGTTTAGATTTTTCGGCTAAAGCATCAAAAATAACTGAGACTTAGCATTTCTTATATAAGTCAACAACATTCCCCCTAGACTTTGCAGTGAAAATAAGATATAATAAGATATGTATAAGGAAGTTTATGAGGATTGGTTTCATCGTGAAATTTTGGAATAAAAAAACAGCATTTACACTGGCGGAGTTACTTGTTACATTAGGGGTTTTAGGCTCAATTGCGGCTCTAACAATCCCTACAATTGCGTATAATTACAGAGGTAAAGTTTTAGAACAACAGTTTAGATCTACTTATAGTGAAATCAAAGAAATCGGTTCAAGAATGAACTTAGAATACGGAGATTTAGGTACTTTTGCTTATAATTGTGTATACGGAGGTAGCTCCTTTAAGTGTGGTGAACAAAAAGCAAATAACGGAGGAAACAAATACGGTGGGACTGACCGCTGGGCAAGTGAATTTGTAAGTAATTTAACAGGCGGCGGACCTTTTAATGAAAAAGCAAATAGCTCTACCGGCATTACTACAACATTACATTCGATATATAGAGATGCAGGAGCTCCTATTGGTCCAAAATGGTTTGATAAAAGAACCGCCGGAAATGGCCCCGGAATAGTATGTGATAATGGCGGCATTTGGACAGATGCTAAAGGAAGAATCTGGACATTTAACGGTGAAAACCAATTTGTTTGTGTGGATATCAACGGAACAGCTGCTCCCAATAGAATGAATGTTGATACATTTATATTCAAACCAATGAGTGCAAGAGAAATGGCAGTTTATGTATATGATGACCCTGCCCATCCAAATAATTATTCCGGACAATTTGTACCTTGCGATATTAACAAAATATCCGGAGACAACTGGGGTAATGCAATGCCTCAACAGAAAGGATTTGCAAGAGGTTCAGGATCTGCAGTCGACTGGTGTCCGTTTAATGAGCCTTTAGAAAATATTGCACCAAGAATTAAAAACAGATATGGTGTTGTTACAGGAAACAGCTTAAATTCTACAGGAAATAAAACAATGAACCATAATAACAACTACTGGAGAGATTATATCGATTACAGATAGTTGTAAATAATTTCATAACTATTATTTTGTATATTTGCGTCCGAGAAGTTCATCCGGCAAAAATTGCTGTTCATAATCAGGTGCATCATGGCTATAGACATACCCAACCCCAAAACCATAATTTTTGGCATCCTTGTAATGAGAATCTCTCAGATGCATAGGTGGAGGGAAATCTTTACCTTGAGAAATATCTGACAATGCAGAATCAATTGCCATACAAGCTTCATTAGATTTTGGTGCCCTTGCAACATAAATAACAGCCTGAGCAAGAGGAATTCGACCTTCCGGAAGCCCCAGAAGCTCAACAGCTTTATGTGCATTAATTGCTATATTTAGAGCATTTGGATCAGCATTACCAACATCTTCTGCTGCACAAGTTATTAATCTTCTGGCAATAAATCTCGGATCTTCACCTGCTGCAATCATCTTTGCAAGATAATATATTGCCGCATCAGGATCACTTCCTCTTAAACTTTTTTGAAAAGCTGAAGCACAATCATAATGCTCTTGTTGAGAATATCTTGTATTTCTTTGCTGACAAATTTCTTCAATAATTTTTACGGTTAAAATTCTTTTATTATCTCTTAAATCACTTGCAAAATAAGCATTTTCAACAATATTAAGAGCATATCGGGCATCTCCGCGTGCAAGATTTATAATAAAATCTAAAACTCCGCTTTCGCATTCCATCAGGGTATAATTTGTTGCAAGATAAGCAAACCCTTTTTTGATAATTGATGCCATACTTTTATCATCAATCGCATTCAATCTGACAACTTGTAATCTCGAAAGTAGTGCAGGAACAACTTGGAAAGACGGATTTTCAGTAGTTGATCCGATAAGGAACAATGTTCCGTTTTCCAAATGCGGTAAAAGAGCATCCTGTTGAGTTTTAGAATAACGATGAATTTCGTCAATGAACAGAATTGTTTTTTGACCTGCACGCAAAGCATCTTTAGCTCTATCTACGGCATCTTTAATATCCTTTACTCCGGAGGTTACAGCTGAAAGTTCGATAAAATTAGCATTGGTTTTTGTTGCAATAAGTCTGGCAAGTGTTGTCTTTCCACACCCAGGAGTTCCCCAAAAAATCAAAGAAAACAATCTGTTTGTTTTGAGTAAATTCAAAATCGGACTATTAGGAGCCACAACATTACTCTGTCCAAGAAAATCTTCAATAGTTTTTGGACGAAGAATCTCTGCAAGCGGTATTTGTTTGTTTTGATTTTCAAGTTCCGTAAATAAATTGTTCATAGTATAATTATATCAGGGGTAAATATATTTTTCAAAGGAATATTAATTTGAATAAAAAATTTTGGTTAGTAATAATTTTAACAGTGAGCCTTATAACCGGCGTATATTGTATATTCAAAACACCTAAAAAAAATAATGAAGTCGTATTTTGGACTTTACAAATGAATGATTTCGCACCATATATCAATGGAGTTATTAAAGATTTTGAAACCGAAAATCCTGATATAAAAATCAAATGGGTAGATGTTCCATTTTCAGAAGGTGAAAAAAGAACACTTGCGTCTGTTTTAAGCGATAATCCGCCAGATTTGGTAAATTTAAACCCTGATTTTTCATCAACGCTTGCACACAAAGGTGCATTATATGAAATTCCGACAGATAAAACCAAACAGTTCAATCAAGAAATTTTAAATGCTTTAAAAACAAACGGTAAAATATATTCAATCCCATGGTATGCAACAAGTGCGATTACTATCTATAATAAAGATTTATTCAACAAAGCAAAGTTAGCCGTTCCGCAAACTTATTCCGAATTAATGACTGCAGCACCAAAAATCAGACAAAAAAACGGAGCATATATTACACTTCCAACAATAACAGAAAATGATACTATGCTAAAAATTTTAAATAAGTACGGGATTTCTAATGCTTTTGATATAAATTCAAAACAATCTGTAAAAGTTTTTGTAATGTTTAAAAATCTATATACTGACAATTTAATACCGAAAGAAACCGTTACAATGACATTACAAGAAGCCCTAGAAAAATATATGTCTGAAAATATTGCCTTAATCGGAGCAGGTGCAAACTTCCTAAATATGATTAAAGAAAATGCCCCTTCAACATACTCTAAAACAGACGTAGCACCACAAATAGTCGGAGAAATAGGACAAAATGATTTTTCTTTAATGAACTTTGTAATCCCTCTACGTGCAAAACATAAAGAAGAAGCTTTAAAATTTGCACTATTTTTAACTAACGACAAAAATCAATTAGAATTAGCAAAACTGACAAATGTTCTTGCGACAAATGAAGAAACTTTAAAAAATGAGTTTTACACCTTGTATGATGAAAGAGACCTGATGGCAAAAGCTCGTGTTATCAGTGCAAAGCAGCTAAATAGAGTGCAACCGGTATTCAAAACTCAAAAAGGACAAAAAGATATAAACAATATTGTAAACTCTGCCGTACAAGAAATTTTACTCAACAAAGATACAACACAAAATGTCTTAAACAGAGTTTCAAAAGACTGGAAAAATTTAATAGAAAAATAATTAACTTTTGTCATTCTGAACTTGATTCAGAATCTCAAAAATTAAATAAAACAAAGGAGAAAAACATGAAAGCTGTAGTATTTGATAACGAATTAAAATTAGTAAATGATTATAAAAAACCTGTACCACAACCGGGTGAGGCTCTTGTTAGAGTAAATCTGGCAGGTATTTGTAATACAGATTATGAAATAACAAAAGGCTACATGGGTTACGTTGGGATATTAGGTCACGAAGCCGTTGGAGTTGTAGAAGAAGTCAACGGTGAAGACAAATCACTTGTAGGAAAAAGAGTTGTACCTGAAATCAGCTATGGCTGTAAAGACCCGAATTGCAGTTGGTGTGCTGAAAAAATGTTCCGCCATTGCCCTGACAGACATACTCTTGGAATTTGGAGAAAAGACGGAGTTTTCGCAGAATATTTCACAATGCCTACTGAAGTTTTATTTGAAGTTCCGGAAAATGTTCCTGACGAACAAGCAGTATTTGTGGAACCGCTTGCCGCAGCATTAGAAATCACAGAACAACACCACATAAAACCATTTGAAAAAGTTGTTATTTTGGGCGACGGTAAATTGGGTTTAATTACTGCACTTGCTTTAAATGCCCAGAATATAGATGTAACATTAGTCGGCAAACACCAAAACAAACTTGATATTGCAAACAATCAAGGTGTAAAAACTGCATTACTGCAAGATTTCAAAATCGAAAAAGTCTATGATGTTGTAGTTGAAGCTACAGGTTCAATCTCAGGATTTGAAACTGCATTAGCATTAACAAAACCTCGCGGTGTACTTGTTTTAAAAAGTACGGTTGCAGCTTCAAAAGAATTCAATCTTGCACCAATTGTTATTGACGAAATTACCGTTTTAGGTTCTCGCTGCGGACAATTCCCGGCAGCGTTAAGGCTCTTAAAATCAGGCAAGGTAGATTTTTCACCATTAATTTCAGCAACATATTCAATTGATGATGCAATTGAAGGTTTTGAAAAAAATAAAGAAAAAGATACTTTAAAGGTGTTATTAAAAATATAGAATCTAATATTTTATGTATGAAATTAAAAAACAAATCTATTTAAATTTAACAAAAAACCAGAAGTCCGCACTATGCAATTACTTGCGGGCTCTGGTTAAAAAATCCATGGATTTAACGGTTGACGAAATATGGGATAGTTTTGTCGCAGACGAAAAATATTATTTGGAATTAAATTGCTCAAGATTTGAATTTTTATCAGAAATGATAGATGAAGAAAATTTTAAAACCGATACAATAAAATATTTAAAAGAATGCAGCAAATATTATACTTATAAAGAAAAACAACGTCCAATACTAGAAGCAAATAAGGAATTTGAAAAAAAGAAAAGAAAATTTTTACAAGAAGTAAAAATGTCAAAAGAACCACCTACAAAAAAACAGCTTTACTATTACGAAAGACTTTGTAAGAAGTATGGATTAGAAAAAACAGAGCTTTCATCAAAACTGGAAGCCCGAAATCAAATTGATAAAATAATAAAAGAACATGATACAAGAGGTCTGTTTACATCGGATGAAACCGGAGAGGAAGAATAATGCTTATACCTGAAATAGTAAAAATATTGACAGATGCAGGAATAGAGGAAAATGAAGCCAATATAGAAGTTAAACTTCTTATTGAACATTTTGCCGGATATTCACTTGTTGATATTTTAACGGGTAAAAAGCTGACCGAAGATAAATTGAAATTAGTCGAAGAAAAAGCAAGATTACGTGCAGCTTCAAGACTTCCTATTCAATACATAATTGGTCTTGCCGATTTTATGGGAGAAAAATTTATCGTAGATAAAAATGTTCTTATTCCACGTGATGAAACAGAAATCCTTGTAAGAAAATCCATTGAAATTATTGAACAAAATAATTTTAAAACAGCTTTAGATATGTGTACAGGTTCAGGCTGTATAGCGTGTATGATTGCAAAATTAACCGACTGTCAGGTAATCGGTGCTGATATTTCTACAGAAGCACTACATGTTGCATTTTCTAATATGGAAAAATTTGAACTGTTTAATAAAGCAATATTTAGAAAATCTGACTTGTATTCTAAAATTCGCACAGATGAAAAATTTGATATAATAATATCTAATCCGCCTTATATTCCTCCGCAATTAAAAAAATCAATCCAGAAGGAAGTATCTTTTGAACCTGAACTTGCATTATATACTTCAGACGAAAAAGGCTTGGAATTTTATGAAAAAATCATTCAAAAAGCACCCGAATTTTTAAATGAAAAAGGTTATATTCTATTTGAACTTGGTATAGGGCAAAGCAAAGATGTTGCAGAACTATTAAAGAATAATGGTTTTACAAATATCCAAGTAATTAAAGATTTAGCAGGAATTGATAGAGTAATCTTTGGAAAATTATAGAGTCAGAATTTTTAACTCTGAATTTATTTAGAAGTTTATTTGTATCAGTTCAATAACCTTACAAAATATCTAACGGATCAACATCTATAGTCATTTTTATATCTTTTGGAGAAGTAATTTTATTTAAGAAACTTGAAACAAATTGATGTCCTTTATCCTCCAATTTATTTTTTATTATAATTTGAAATCTGTAATAACTGTTTATACGTTCAATTACGCACGGCGTTGGCCCAAGAACTTCCAGACGTTCACCAAAACCGAATTTTTCAATCATTGTACAGAGCCTCAATGCAATTTCCTGAGCGGCTTTTTCTGCACGGAAATTATTCTGGGAACTTAAGATTAATCTGATAATTTGGCTGAATGGCGGATAATCAAAATCTTCACGGGAAGTTATTTCTTTTTGATAAAATTCAAAATAATTTTGAGATTTTGCACTTTCCAGAGCGTAATATTCAGGATTGTATGTTTGGAAAAATACTCTTCCTTTGAATTCTCCACGACCGGCACGCCCTGCAACTTGTGTCAGCAATTGGAATCCGCGTTCTGAAGCTCGGAAATCAGGTAAATTAAAACTTGCATCAGCAGAAATTACACCAACAAGTGTTACATTCGGATTATCTAATCCTTTTGCAATCATTTGTGTTCCTACAAGAATATCAATATCGCCGTTTTGGAATTTTTCAAGAAGTCTTATATGTTCACCCTTGCGTGTCAAAACATCACTATCAATACGTTCGATATTGTAATCAGGATATAAATCTTTTATGTATTGTTCAATTTTTTGAGTCCCTGTTCCTGAATTTTTCAACCCGTCAAATCCGCAATTAGGGCAAACATCAGGGAAATATTCGACATGGTTGCAGTAATGACATTTAAGCATATTATCTTTAGCATGCCAAATCATTGGTATAGCACAATTAGGGCATTCGATTACATGCCCGCAGCCCTGACATTGAGTATAAGTGGAAAATCCGCGGCGATTAATAAGCAAAATTACTTGTTGTTTTTTATCAAGAGTTTCTTTAATCGCAGTTTGCAACGGTTTTGAAATAAGACTTTTGTATGCAGCACGACCATATTCCTGCATATTGATAACAGTTACAGGTGCAACCTTTGCATTATTATAGCGTTTAAGCATTTCAAACAAGTGATTTGAATTTACTGCTCTATAATAACTTGAAATATCCGGAGTCGCAGAACCTAAAATTAGCGGGCATTCATTAAATTCCGCGAGTTTCCGTGCAACAAGTCTTGCGTCATAGCGTGGAGCAGGTGAAGTTTGTTTATAGGCTCCTTCGTGTTCTTCGTCAATAATTATTAAACCAATATCTTTTAAAGGTGCAAAAACTGCTGAACGAGCACCGGCAAGTATTTTTATCTCATTCTTATAAAGTTTTTGCCAAACATCATATCTTTCACCCTCGGAAATACTGCTGTGCCAGATTGCAACATCTTTTGTCCCGAATTTTTTTGCAAGACGTTTGGTTAATTGTGATGCTAAAGCGATTTCGGGAGCTAGAAACAGAACATTTTTCCCTGATTTTATCGTGTCATCAATCAATTTAAAATAGACTTCGGTTTTTCCGCTTGCAGTTACTCCGTGTAATAAAATTTGCGGAGATTTTTCATCTTTAATTTGTTTTGAAATACCTTCGTAAACTTTTTGTTGAGTATCGGAAAGTTCAAATAAATCTTCTTTCTTGTCGATATTTAAAATATCCAACGGATTACGATAAACCTGTTCTTCAGTTAACTTGATACAACCAAGAGTTTCAAGTTTTTTTATTGTTGCACGAGTTGTTTTGGCTAATTTTTCAAACTCGATAAGTGACATTTTTCCTTTGTCTTGCAAAAGTTCTAAAACCTGTATTTGGCGTTTTGTAGCTCCGTCAAATTTTATAAAATCAATAATTTGTTCTGTTTTTAGGGATTTTTCAATAAGTTTTAATGGTATTGCCGTATTTAAAACTGTAATTAAATCTGTGCAATAATAATTTGCAACCCATTCTAATAATTTGAGATATTCGACAGAAAATAGCGGAGTTTCATCAAGAATTTTTGAGACTTTTTTTGCCCGAATTTCAGGAGGTAAATAATCTGAAAATCCTACACAAAAAGCATTAATCAATCCCTGTCTTCCAAATGGTACAAGAAGAGCCTGACCAATTTTAATCTTATCTTGCATATCAGGCGGAATAATATAACTGAAAGTTTTAACACCCAGAACTTTAATATTTACAAGACAAACAGCATATTTATGTTGTTCTGGCACAATAGAAGACGGCTCGCGTCTTTTTAGTGTAAGCTTGCGAGCCGGTACTTCAAATAAATTTGTTTGTACAGTTTCATCTGTCATGTTAGACTAAATCCTCATTCTACTTTATTAGATAAAAGAGTGCTAATTCTATATATTTACCACTACTCTTCTGCAGACATGAATTCTTGTTTAGCTTCTTCAATAGCTTCTGTTAACAAGTCTAATTGATCAGGTGAGAATGTTACACCTTTTTTAGTTGGTAACCAAGTAGCACCATCATCTGTTGTATAAAATATTCTCATATTTAAATAACTTCTGCCTTTATATTCGCTTACAGAAATTTGTAATTGTTCAGTATCTGATCTTTCAATAGTAGCTAAAATTTTTGCTTCTGCCATTTTTCTCTCCTTATTCACTGTGCTAAAACATTCTAGCACAAGGGGGTAAATTATGCTACAAAATTTACTTGACTTATATAAAATCGTCCTGCAAATATCTCTAAAAACTAATATTATTATCTTTCAGAATTCTCAAACAGTCATGCTGAACTCGTTTCGGCATCTAATCAAAATAGACCCTGAAACAAGTTCAGGGTGACACTATTAATAATAAATTTACATTAGTTGAAAGAAAACAATTTTCTGTTATTTTAGTATTAAACACAGGTATAAAAAATTGAAAACAAATATTTACGCAATAACAGATTCTCATCAAGAAAGCAGAAATTTAAGCCGTTTACTAAGCGGAATATATACTATTGAGAAATCTAACTCTAATCCTTTTTTGATATTGGATAGCGGAGATTTATTCAAAGGTATATATGAAAAGGATTTATCTGTTAATGCATATTTAAAAATTAAAGAACTATTACCTCAGGCTCAAATCTTCATAACTCTCGGAAACAATGATTTCGGATTCAATAAAAATGATTTTGAATACCTAAAAACAACAGTCAAAAAATTTCAAGATGCAGATATAAATGTTATTTGTGCGAACCTTTTTGATAACACAACAAATAACCATGCAAATTGGATTTCAAAATATAAAATAATTGAAATAAATAATCAAAAAATATTAATAACCGGATTTTGCCTGAACAATTCTTGTGCTAAAAAATTCGGTTACGAACTAATTCCACCGGAACCTTGTTTTGAAAATTTGATTAAAAATATTACTGAAAAATATGACAAAATCATAGTACTTAACCACCATTGGTACTCGTACAGTAAAGACTTATTCGATTTTGCAAAAGATAAAAATATAAATATTGATTTAATTATTGGCGGACATGAACATTCACCAATAAAACCTGATTATGCAAACAACATATTCTACCCGTTAGCATTTGCAAGAACTCTTTACTCTATGACTATTGATAAAAAAATTGAAAATGTTAAAGAAACACCTGCAGAAAACTTTGATTTTATTTTTGAATTTGAGCAGCCAATAATTGAATATGAAGAAAAAACAAGTCTTAAAAAACCGTTAGCAAAAAGAGTTTTAAATTTAACAAAATGTTATTCTGATCCATGTCCTTTAGGTACATTTATTTCTGACAACATGAAAAAAATCGGTAATACAGATATCGCATTTCATTCTACAGGATTTACAATGTACCCGCTTAGACTTGAAGACAGCAACTATATTACTAAATACGATATTGACAGAGTAATTTGTGCCGGCACGCATATTGAAAAAATTGAAATATCTACAGAAGAATTAAAACAAGTTTTTGAAAATGCAACAATGAACAGAATGTACAGAGACCGCGGGAATTCAAGATTTGTACAATGTTCCCAAAATATTACAATCACAGGGAAAAAATATCCCGAAACAAAAACATATAAAATTATACAAATAAATATTAATGGCGAAGATTTACTGGATAAAAATCAAAACCCGATAAACCCTGATAAAAAATTCACCTGTACAATTGATCCCTATATAGGAAGCGGAGAACAGGGATTTGAAGTTTTAAAAAATATTCCAAAAACTCAAGTTTTACAAAATGGCAAAGAAATTAAAATAAACGAGTTATTTTGTAATGCTGTAACAAACGCAGAAAAAGAATTCTCAAACACAAATTCCGAATATCCGAGCTTTGGTTTAATCGATTTATAATCTTAGACAGTCAAAGCTTTTACAACTTTATAAATATCTTGAACTTTATCCGGATTTGAATTTACCATATCAAAAATCAGATTTTTTAGCGAATCTTTTGACTGAAAATGTTCAAAATCAAACAGTTCAATAGGTGAAATTTCAAAAACTTTAATTATTTTTTCCAGAGTCTCAGTTGAAGGAAAAGAATTCCCTGTTTCTATTTTACCAATAGAACGAACTCCAATACTCAACAATTCGGCAAGATTTTCCTGAGTCAAACCTTTACGTTTACGAAGTTCTCTCAACCTTAATCCAAACTGTTTTTGAAAATTTCCCATACAAAATTCCCCTATATTTTAATTAATTATAATAAGTACTCTTAACGCATAAAAGGTACCCGAAGTGCTAATTGATTTCAAAACTGGTACTGTTATATCATGTTTCGGTATTATTAGTACTGTTTTGATAAAAAATCAGCACTCAAAAATATTAAAGGGATAATCATGGAAGTTAAAAAAGAAAGATTTTATAATGTTGATTTAATAAGATTTGTACTTGCCTTAGAAATTATACTATTTCACTTTGGGTTATTGTTTAAAAATTCAAACCCATTTTTCACTAAAATCAATAGCCACTTTTGTCATGGATTTATTTGTGTTGAATTCTTTTTTATAATTTCAGGTTTCTTTTTATTTAAAAATCTAAATCCGGAAGAAAACACTATTGAATTTGTAAAAAAAAGATTAATTAGATTACTGCCTATAAAATATTTCACTCTGGGAATTTGCTCTATTATGAGTTTATTTATCAAAAGTCTTACAATTTCATTTAACAAAATTATTATGTCACTATTACTTTTAAATTGTATTGGATTTAATCAATATAAAACCGGTCCTATTGAAGTTTGGTATATTTCTGTATTATTCTGGGTATCCTTATTTTATTTTTATATTAGTAAACTTTTAAACAAAAAATGGCTAAACTTAATAATATGGTTAATTGTTGTACTAAGCTGCAGCTATGTTTTAAATTGCAACTTTCCCAATTATGTAGGCATATATAAAAATACATATTTATTTTTTAACCAAGGTGTAATTCGTGGATTATTTGGAGTTGGCATAGGATATTTTATAGCAATGCTATACAAATCCAATGTAGTTCAAAACTTAAAAACAAACAAATTTCTAATTACAGGTTTAGAAGTCTACTCCTTGTTATTTCTAGTATATTACCTAACTATAAATAACAAGGTTCCTGGTGGAAATTATTTGAATTATATTATTATTTTTTCAATTTTCTTCTATTTATTACTAATAAAACAAGGTTTTTTTTCTAAATTATTAAATAATAAAACACTCTCAAAATTAGGACAATATGCTTACTCACTATACGTTATACATTGGGTAATATATATAATAATGAAACATTCTGTTTTTAAATTAAAAATATTTTATACATATCCTGAAATATTCTTTTTATTATGTATATCAACTGCAATAATTTCGGGTATTTTGGCATTTTATCTTGTTGAAAAACCTACAGCAAAATATTTAAAAGAAAAATTTTTAAATATTCAAAAGCCAATAAATAATCAAGTCTTACCAAAATAAAAGATTTATGTTATAATTGCAACATATACTTTTTGAAGAGGAGATTTATTATGCACACAGAAGAAAGAACCTTTATTGCGGTAAAACCTGACGGAGTTCAACGCGGACTTATCGGAGAAATTGTAAAAAGATTCGAACAAAAAGGATACAAAGTAATAGGGCTTAAAATGCTTCAAGTTTCAGATGAACAAGCAAAAGCTCACTACGCAGAACATGAAGGAAAACCTTTCTATCCAAGACTTATTAAATATATCCAAAGCGGTCCTATTGTTGCAATGGTTGTTCAAGGATACAACGCTGTTGCAGGTGCAAGACATATCATGGGTTCTACAAATCCTGATACTGCAGAAGTTGGTACAATTAGAGCAGATTTTGCACAGGTTATGGAATACAATATTGTTCATGGTTCAGATTCTGTTGCAAGTGCTGAAAGAGAAATTAAAATTTACTTCAACGAAAATGAATTATTCTCCGAAGGCAAATGTATGTCTGAGTTGGTAATCGAAAGTTTAGATGCAGAAGTATAAAAGTTTAAAGCTGCCAACGGCAGCTTTTTTCAAAGATTTTGACAGGTAAGAGAAAATGAATGAAAAAGATTATTTTAGCTATGAATTAATCCACGAAGATGCACAAACAGGTGCTCGTGCAGGAATATTAACAACTCCGCACGGGAAAATTGAGACTCCGATATTCATGCCTGTTGGTACAAATTCGGCTGTAAAATCATTAACCTGTGACCAAATTAAAGACACCGGAGCACAGATAATCCTTGGAAATTCTTATCATTTATACCTGCGTGCAGGTGATGAAAGAATTCATAACTTTGGCGGGATTCATGGCTGGATGAATTGGGACAAACCTGTTTTAACTGATTCCGGAGGATTTCAGGTTTTTTCACTCGCTCACCTTAACAAAATCACTGAAGACGGTGTTGAATTTAGAGACCCGAAAGATGGTACAAAACATTTTATATCACCTGAAATTTCAATGAAAATTCAACAAAATATTGGTGCAGATATTATGATGGCATTTGACCAGTGTGCACCGTACCCCTGTGACTATGAAACAGCAAAAGCCGCAATGGAAAGAACTCATCGCTGGCTGGAGAGATGTTTTAAAGCTAAAACTAATCCTAAACAAGCATTATTCCCAATTGTTCAGGGTGCATTTTTTGATGATTTACGGAAAGAAAGTGCAAAAGTAATTTCTTCCTTTGATGCCGTTGGTTACGCTATTGGCGGTGTAAGTGTCGGGGAACCCGCAGATATTAAAAACCATTTCACAGAACTCACAGCACCATTATTGCCAAAAGATAAACCAAGATATTTGATGGGTGTAGGAACTCCGGAAGATTTGCTTGATGGTATCAAATATGGTGTAGATATGTTTGATTGTGTATTGCCAACAAGAAATGCCCGTCATGGTTCATTCTTCACCTGGGAAGGAAAATCTAACATTAAAAATAAAAAATACGAAGATGATGCCCGTCCGCTTGTTGAAGGTTGTGATTGTTACGCCTGCAAAAATCACTCCCGAGCTTATATTAGACACTTATGGAGATGTCAGGAAGCCACAGCATCAACATTATTATCCATTCATAATATAAAATTCTTAATAGATTTTGCTAAAAAATGCCGTCAGGCAATTCTGGAAGATAGATATGGCGACTTTTATGAAGCTCATTATAAAAATTTAATTAAATAATTTTACCTTTTCCAAACTTTATTATCAATTTCCCAACTATCTGATATAACTTTGGACAGACACCAATATCCGTTACCTGTTAGACAATTTTGTTCAACCTGATCTTTAGTTTTACTGTTGCCTGCTGGAACAAGACCATTTTCAGTAAACGCCATTATATAAATATCTTTACCAATAACATTTGGTTTTCTGTCGCCGTTTGCATCAAAGAAAAATACTAAACCGGCACTATTTGGAGGAATAGTAATACCAAACAATGAATCCATACTAGCTGTACCATAAGAATCTATATTAAAATATGAACCCTTTGGAGTAACGAATGTAATAATATTTCCACCAATCCCGTTACTATTTTCATGAAGCGGAACTTGATGATTAAGTGTTTTTACAATGCCAACTTTATGCCAGCATCCCGGCTTATTAACACAAATTTGTTCAGTTTTTAAATAAGGTGCCATATAAGTATTGAACCAATCAGCCATGTGCTTATCACTACCATCACTTATTGCATATCAAACCCCAGACCATCTGCAATCGAAGCTCTCATTGCCTGCTGAATAGATGAATATGCAACCTTAATTTGCGATTCTAATTGTTTCTTAGTAATATTAGTCATTAAAGTCGGGATAGTCATTGCAGCAACAACTCCAATTACACCTAAAGTAATAAGAACTTCTGCCAGTGTAAATGCACTTTTAAAAGCTGCAAACTTCAATCTTCTCATACATACCTCCGAAAAAAATTATAACAAAATTAAAATATTAATTCAATATATAATACTCTATTTAGAGCACTTTATAATGTTATAATCTTGATATAAGTAGTCATAATATATATATGACAGAAGAAGAAATTATAAAATTAATTGCTTTTAATATAAAAGTTGAAAGAATGAGACAAAATCTCACACAATTTCAATTAGCAGAAATGATTGAAGTTCACGAAAAATATATTGGAAAAATTGAATCAGGAAAACAAAATATTACAATAAGAACACTTATTAAACTATCAAAAGCCTTAAATGTTGATCTTGATAAATTTATGAAAATAAACTAATTTATTAAATTAGTTAAGCTTCTCTATGACCAATTTTCATTTTATGGTCAATTTCAGCAGTACGTTGATTTGCTTTTAGTTTACCCTGAACAGCATGGTATCCCATAACTGCGATTGCACCAAGACCCGCAATAACTTTTCCTGATTTTGGAATATTTTTCAACGGATGTTTTAAAATCTCAGCAAATTTAGGACCTTCTTTTTTGAAAGCTTTCGGCAGCGTATTAAATACCCATGAAGCACCTAAAAGTCCTGCACCTGTTGCACTGGCATAAAATAGACCTTTTACATAAGCATTAGCAAGTTGATTTGCAGATGCAAAAAACTTCCAAAAAGAAGCAGATTTTTCTTTAAAATTCTTAAATGCTCCTTCTTTTTGCTTATCTTTACCAAACAATGCAGCTGCATCTTTATCTTTTTCAAGAATCACTGTTGGTTTTACCCAGCATCCTACTTCTGTAACTTTACCTGATGGTGTAATTTCATATTCCAAACCATCAACCATATTACGCTCTTTCATGTGAATAATGTTAGCTTCCGGAATATATTGTTTTGTCCAATTTACATCTTTTAATCTGGTTTTAAAATCAGTAACTTTTTGTTCATTAACAGATATTTCAACTGTATCTGCTTTTATTTCAGGTACAATATTTTTTTCATCAATAGGAGTCTGCATATCCTCTTGTTTTACAGTTTGTTCTGCTCTGAAACTTATAGGATTATAATTTATTTTCATCATACAACACACTCCTTGTTGATTTTATGAAACCATTAACATATTTTATTTTGCTACCATTTTATAAATCTTTACATTCCAAACAATGACAATTGTGGAACTCCGTCCTCATTATTACTCATTTTTTTGCGAGTTGCAAGGTTATTAGAAAAATCTTTTTGCATTTTCACCATTAATTCTTCTGAACGTTTAACAACTGCTGATGGTAATCCCGCCATTTTTGCAACCTGTATACCATAACTTTTACTTGCTCCGCCCTGAACAATTTTTCTCAAAAATTCAATTTCCCCATTTTGCTCAGAAATAGTAATTCTATAATTTTTAATTTGCGGATATGTTTTAGTCATAACATTTAGTTCATGATAATGAGTTGCAAATATACATCTTGCATTTATTTTAGTGGCTATATATTCTGCAACAGACCACGCAATCGCAACACCATCATAAGTACTTGTACCTCTGCCAATTTCATCTAAAAGGATAAAACTTTTATCGGTTGCTGTATTTAGAATATAAGAAGTTTCAATCATTTCAACCATAAATGTAGATTGACCAAGAGTTAAATCATCACTTGCTCCAACTCTGGTAAATACTTTATCAACAACCCCAATTTTTGCATAATCAGCAGGCACCCAAGAACCTATTTGAGCCATAATTACAATTAATGCATTTTGACGCATATATGTAGATTTACCTGCCATATTTGGTCCGGTTAAAATCATAAACTGGGTTGCATCTTCAGTTCTTGAATTTGATTTTAACTCTAAATCATTTGATACATATTCACCAAGCGGCAAAATCTTTTCTAAAACAGCATGTCTGCCATTTTTAACAATAAAATCATCCGAATCATCAATTTCAGGTCTGCAATAATTATTTTCTACAGCAATTTCTGCAAGTGAATTAAGAACATCTGCCCTTGCTATACAATCTGCAATTTCTCGGATTTTTGAAACAAATTCTTTTGAATATTCTCTAAAATCACTAAATAATTTATATTCCAGTTCTGTAGATTTAAACTTAGCTGATAAAACATCATCTTCATGTTTTTTTAGTTCATCAGTAATAAATCTTTCAGCACCCGTAAGAGTTTGTTTTCTGACATAACTCTGAGGAACTTGATTCAAGTAAGAATTTGTTACTTCAATAAAATATCCGAAAACTTTATTATATCCAATTTTGAGATTTTTGATACCAGTACGTTCTTTTTCTTCTTCCTCAAAATTACGCAGCCATTCCTCACCACCGGTCAGCAAATCTCTGAAATAATCTAATTCTCCGCTGACACGTTCTTTAATAATTCCACCTTCTTTTAATAAAACAGGAGGATTATCGACAATTGTATTTTCAACAAGTTGAACATAATCTGCAATACTTTCACGATATTCTCTAATTGATGCAAACATATCATTATATAACTCTTCCGTTGCATCCAAAAGTTGAGGAAGCATAGATAAAGACAACTTCAAACTTACAAAATCCTTTGGACTGGCAGAACCATTACTCATACGAGTAGCAAGTCTTTGGATATCATAAATTTTTTCTAAAGCTTCTGACAAATCAAATCTGACATTACTGTTTTCAACCAGTTCAGTAACAGAATCCTGACGATTCATTATATCAGAAACACTCTTTAATGGCTGACAAATCCAACTTCTTAAAAGTCTTGCACCCATGTTAGTTTTTGTTCTGTCTATTGCCCATAATAGTGAACCGTATTTACCTTTTTCTCTTAAGGTTTCAACAAGTTCCAAATTTTTTCTGGTTGAAGCATCCAAAATCATATATTCAGAAAGTTCATAAGCTTCAATTCTATCAAATTTAGGCATGTTACCTTTTAATGATTCCCAAACATAAGATAATAATGCCCCTGCAGCTCTAAACCCTAATCTATATTTTGAATACCCGAAACTTTCCAAACTTTTAGTTTTAAATACAGTTTTCAAATTATTTTCAGCAAAAGATGGTTCAAAAACACTTTCAGGAATTTTAGAACAATTATATCTTTTTGTAATCTCTTCCGGCAGATTTATAATCTCATCAGGAACAATTTGGAACGGTTTAATTTCCTGCCTTAGTGCCGGAGCAACAATCTCAGAAGGATTTAATCTTGCAAGTTCTGCCATAATAAGATTCAGCGGAGCCTGAGTTGTTTTAAATTCTCCTGTTGAAATATCTGTATAAGAAAACCCGAACAAGTCTGATTTTTCATCTTTATAAATAGCACAAATGTAATTGTTAGAATTTTGATTTAGCAAGTTGCTTTCAGTTAATGTTCCTGCTGTAATAACTCTTGTAACTCCACGTTTCACAAGACCTTTTGCAAACTTAGGATCTTCCAACTGGTCACAAATTGCTACTTTAAAGTTTTTCTGAACCAATTTTTCTAAATAGCCGTCAGCAGCTTTTGCAGGAATTCCCGCAAGAGGAATACGACCCAATTTCGGGCCTGCATCACGCCCTGTTAGAGTTAACTCTAACTCTTTAGACATAATAAGTGCATCTTCAAAAAATGTTTCGTAAAAATCTCCTAAACGGTACCATAATAAAATTTCAGGATTTTCCTGTTTAATTTTGAGATATTGCTGCATAACAGGAGTAGTATCTTCAGGGTTAACATCCCAACTATTTATGTGATTGATTTCAGATTTGCTCATATTATAATATTCATATAAAAACAAGAGGATTTCAACATGGGCTGTTTAAAAAACGTAACACGAGCAATTTTCCTAACCATAATAATTACAGGATTTGTAGCAATAGGCGGACAAAGATGGTTAAAAGACCAATTTATTAATTTTGTAAATCCAAGTAAAGATGTGGTATTAGAACGAGCACAAAAAGTTGGAGATTTTTCAAAAATCAATAAAGAATTTGAAATAGAAAAAGCCGCCGGAATACTCGGTTACAATGCAGTTCTCGCAGAACACAAAGCTTCAGGACAAAAAATGATAGTTGTAGATTCCGGCAAAAAAACAATACTAACACAAGAAGACATCAAATCTTCTGATGCCGAAGAAAAAATAAAAACAGCGATAAATAAAATTAAATATCAATCAGCAGCAGTTGAAGAATTTCATGTTATCGAAAAAGGAACAATGAAATCATACGGAAAAGATATTCCTTACGTAAAATTCACTGCAAAAATTAAAAAGTTTCCAATAGGTGAAATTGGAGGAATAATTTCAGTTGTAAAAGACGAAAATGGTAATGACAAAATTTTAGTTTCAGCAAACGAAAAAAGCAGATATTCACAACTAATATCCAACGAATTTTTCAAAGAAATAAAATAAGATAAATATCAAAAATTTTTAATTAAGACATTGACAATAAGTTTTTACCAGATAGAATTATTAATGTGACAAGTTAAATATTGGGACGTCGCCAAGTGGTAAGGCAGCTGGTTTTGGTCCAGCCATCTCGGAGGTTCGAATCCTTCCGTCCCAGCCAATTAAAAAACCTTTCGGATATATCCGAAAGGTTTTTTATTATTGTTTACACGTTAGTGAAATAAAGATATAATCTTTGATATTTATATAACTATATTGATGACTATAATTTGACAGGACTATTGCGAAATGGCGGTTAAAATGCGAAATTACCCTACAACCCCCTAACTGTTTGAAAATTACCTGTCGGAACTATTCCAAATTTCGCATTTGAATTGTCTTGAAAAGTCTTTGAACTGTCCGAATTTGTCCTATCGATGGACAGTTGTCTAAAACCCTAATATAGCCGAAGTTTAGACTGTGTTTACTTCTTGTACGGTTAAAATGCGAAATTCGGAATAGGACTTTTGAAATTTTAGTCGGAAATTTTCCCGAAAAAGTCGGAAAAAATTTTTCAGCAAGTTTGAGAAAAATAATTTTAAAAATGAGAAAAATTGACAGGGAGTTTTAGAAAAGTTCCCCCTTGATTTAAATTGATACAAAACCGACACAACACTCGGAAATGGTGTTCCAATGCTCTTGACTTCGATTTATGGTGTTTGTGCTATGAAAAACGAAGAATATATTAATATTAATGAAGTGGCAAAAGCCAAAGGTTTAAGCAGTAATCGATCCCTCAGAATTGCGATTCAAAAAGGGAAATACATTGCTCGTGAAGTTACCGTTCAAGGCGGTAAATCCTATGAAATTAAATATTCCTCTCTTGAGGTTGAGGTTCAAGAAAAACTTGAGGATGAAGAAATCAAATCAAAATCGACTGCTTTAGTTCCTATTAATAATATAAATAATAGGATTAATTTTGTATCAGAAAATGCAAGATTGACAGCCTTAGCACGATTAGATATTATCTCGGCACTTGAGAACATAAGGAAAAGATACCCCACTAAAAAAGAGGCTGATTCAACATTTATTGAACTCTACAATTCAGGATTATATCTGCCACAGATTTATAAATTTATGGGAACAATAGCAATCGGAACTCTTTATCGTTGGATGAAGAATTATGAGGATTATGGTTATAAAGGTTTAATTCCACAACATAAAGTTCAATCTCAAAATGAATATAACACAATATTAAATAACGAGATGAAACAGGTCTTTTTAAAATATTTATTGCATCCTAATCAGTTCAGCATTGGCAAGGCAATTAATCTAACAAAGCACGTTTTAGAAAAAAGAGGCTATGAAAACATACCTTGCAACCTTACCTTCAGAAGATTTGCCGAACACTTTAAAAAGACAAATTACTCAAAATGGATATTAATGCGTGAAGGTGAAAAAGCATACCACGATAAAGTGGAAGCATATATCGAAAGAGATATTTCAAAACTGGAAGTCGGTGATGTCTTAATAGCAGACGGTCACGTTCTTAACTTCCAAGTTATTAATCCATTCACAGGCAAGCCAACGAGAGCAACACTCGTTGGCTTTTTAGATTGGAAATCAACAGCACTTGTTGGGTATGAAATAATGATGACAGAAAATACTCAATGTATCGCCTCAGCTTTAAGAAACTCAATTTTAAATCTCGGTTTGATTCCAAAAGTTGTGTACCAAGATAACGGAAAAGCATTTAAAGCAAAATACTTCCAACATACAGATTTTGATGAAGCAGGGTTTAATGGCGTTTATTCAAACTTGGGAATTAAGTCTGTATTTGCAAAACCATACAACGCAAGAGCAAAGGTTATCGAAAGATTTTTCTTAGAGTTTCAAGAGGAATTTGAAAAAATGATGCCAAGCTACATTGGAACAAGCATTGAAGATAAGCCTGCGTGGTTAAAGCGAGGCGAGAAGTTACACAAACAAATGCATAAAAAGACAACAAAAAACTACATTCCAACCGTTCAAGAAGTAATTAAATATATTGATTGTTGGATTGATTACCACAACTCAAAACCATGTCCAAATGATAGTTCAAAGACTATTCAAGAAATGTTAAACGGTGTTCAAAAACAAGATATTAATAAAAATATCTTGAATGATTTAATGATGAAAACAGAAGTTCGCACAATTAATAAACATGGAATTACATTCTTAGGTTTGCATTACAGAAGCGAGGCTTTACTTGATTTAAGGGAAACGGTGTTTATCAGGTACTCACTTTTTGATTTATCTAAAATCTATGTTTATTCAATAAAAGGCGAGTTTTTATGTGTGGCTCGTCAGGAAGAAAAAATCCACCCGATGGCAAATCATCTCGGAACGGTCAAAGATATGGAAGAATTTAAACAACGAATTCAAAAACAGAAACGACAGTTTAATAAGGCTAAAAAGGAGTTTTTGAAATATTATCCGACAGAAGATGTTGAGGTTTTAGAAATTGAGCGAGAGCCGGTTGTTGAAATCGCTCAGATTCCTGAAGAAAAACCAAAACGTGAAAAGAAGAAAACACCTCGTGAACAGCAGATGAACAGACCATTTTTTAATTCAGATTACGAAAAATTTGAATGGCTGATGAGCAACGGAACAACAAATCAAGAAGATAGAAAATGGCTTGTTAATTATATGAAAAGTGATGAATACATTAATTTATATGGAGATTAAATTATGAACAACACATTTATTAGAACTAAGAACGTAAAAAACTTTGTATCATTGATGGATAGCTTGCAAAAACTTCCACCTAATATTCCAAAGTTGGCACTCGTTTACGGCGAACATGGACTGGGTAAAACTCATACGATAATGTGGTGGGCAATAAGAAATGATGCTATTTACGTTCGAGCGAATAACGAAATGACACAAGCAGGCTTATTAAAAGCGATTGTTGAGGAGTTGGATGAACGACCATTTTTCTATATGCAAGAGAATTACAAGTTGATTTTAAAGCATTTAAAAAGTGATCCGAAAACGATTATCGTTGATGAGGTTGATTACTTAATTGGGAGTAAAAACGCCATCGAAATTTTGAGAGATATTCAAGACTGTACAGGCTCGCCGCTTGTGCTTGTCGGAATGGGATTGGTTGATAAAAAGATTTCTCGCTTGAAACATTTTGACGACAGGCTTTTTAAGAAATTAAAATTTGAACATTTTAATCAAGAGGATATTGAAAAGATTTTAAATGAGCTGACGGATTTGGAGTTTAGCGAGGAGGCTTTGAAATACATTGCCACCCGTACAAATCAGTTTCGGAAATTAGTTCAGCATATAGACCAAATTGAAAAACTTGCGAGTACAAATCAACTTGAAGTTATAGATGAGCAATTAGTAAAAGGAATTTTAAATGAAAGACCAAATATTAAAGTTATGCAAAAGATTGAAAAAATGTACGCTTAATGACATTTTACAACTTATGGAAATACAGCCGGAGGTTTTAAAACTTGCCCTTATGTATTTAATCCATGAAGGTGCAATTCAAGAAAAAGACGGAGTTTATACCGCCATTCCTCAAAAAACGAAAAAGGGTGAGTTTGAAAACAAAAACCTTAAGTTGATGTTTATGTTCCATTCTTCTGAAACCGTTGATTTAATTATGCGAGGGTTTTGTGCATTGATTCCGACTCACAAACTTTCACATTTGGTTGGTGTTGACGATAATTGCATCGGGGATTTTTACAGAATATTCAGGAATTTGATTTATGAAAGACAATTAAATGAATTGTTGAATTTTTATTTTACAAATCCACAGCAAGGAAGATTCAGAAAGTTTTTTGAAAAATATGCTTATTTTTATAGTTACAATAATAAAATATATGTTAGCAAAAAACTTCTACAAGCCAACAGGGAAAAGAATTTTACAGATGCCGAAATTCAAGATTTTAAAAAGGTTTATAGTTACCTTTCAAGAATTGAAAGCCACAATATGAATGAAGTTTGCCTGCACCAACGTTTGGCGGAGGGCATTTGGCGAAGAGAGAAAGAATTCCAAGAGTTGTATGAGGATTTAAAAAACAATTTAATCACTTAACATTTCTTAATATAAAACAGGACAATTTTTTCATATTATTATTGACTTTCAATTTTGATAAATTTTTATAATTCTAAATTAAAACCTTTTATATTATAGTTTTCGGAGTTTTTATATTTCTGTCCTATTCAGGACAGGCAAAGTTTTTTATCTCTTTTAATATTTAAATATTTAAATATAATTGATTTATAGTTTGATTGCGTTTCTGTATAGCCAAGCAGATAGCCTATTTGGGCTACTTCGTGCTGTGCAAAAAATAAGATAGTCAGCTAATAGTAAAAATTTGAAAAAAGATTACTGCTTGAATAGTACCCCGTTACTAATCAAGAGAGGAATTGTTAAATATGAAAAACTGTGCTAACTGCCAAAAAAAAATTTTACTAAAGTTTATTATGTCTATTTATGACATTAAAGCAACTGACATTGCAAGGAAAATCAATGTTTCTGACAGTCTTGTTAGAAAGCATATTAATGGAATTCGTAATTGCGAACAAGTGGATTTATATATAATCCATGCTTGTTTCGGACATAATTTTGGAGCGATTGAATGCTAAAAACTACGCAAGAAAAATTAAATATTCCTGCGTGGATTTCTGTTAAGGAGGCTTGTCAACTTCTTAATTTAAAAGAGAAAACTGTTAAAGATAAATGCAGAAATGCAGAATTTGTTTATAAGGTAGTTCAAAATAATCGCAAATATAATTATTATATTAAATTTACTTCGCTCCCAATCAAGTTTCAGAATAGATATTTAAATAAACATAATGAGGAAATTAATTCTTGTTATTCAGAAGCTCCATCTTGGGCTAAAGCACAAGTGGAAAAATATATTGATCTCATAAAAGCAACTGAATCTATGAGACATTCTCAAATTTTAGAATTCCTTGAAGATTGGAATTTTTGTAAACCTGAATATAAAACAACTTATTCCTCATTAATGAGAATGCGTCAAAGATATGAGTTGGAAGGCTTATCAGGCTTACTCTCAAGACGTGGTAAATCAAAGCGTTCAACGGTAGACGATTCTTGTTTTGAATACTTTAAAAATCTTTATCTAGTAGAAGGTGCACCGTCGTTGCGAACTTGTTGGGATTTAACACTTGGGTTTGCAATACGCACAAAAGGAATTGATAAATCTGAATTTCCAAGTCATACGTCATTTAAACGCAGACTAGAACGTGAAATTCCAAAACAAAGCATTTATTTAGCGAGATATGGGCAATCTGCTTGGAATAGGAAATATGGCAGTTATATAGAGAGAGATTATTCAAATGTGGTCTGTGGCAAAGTTTGGGTTTCAGACCACGCACAAATCGACGTTGCTTGTCTGTCACCAGACGGCAATGTCGTTTTTCCTTGGGTTACCGCTTGGAGGGATTATAAATCAGGCAAGTGGCTTGGTTGGCTTTTGCAATGTGGCAATCCAAATTCTGACCATATCTTTCAAACTTTTTATTACGCAGCTGAAGAATACGGACTTCCTGAAGATGTAATTATCGATAACGGTAAAGATTACCGATGCAAAGATTTTGCCGGAGGCAGAGCAAATAGAATCAATATTGAAACTAATCAGCCTAAAACAACAGCAATGCTTGCTGAATTAAACGTTGATGTGCATTTTGCCCTACCTTATAACGCACAAACAAAACCTATTGAACGTGATTTCTTAAAAATTAAGGAATTATTGTCTAAACATTGTGTAGGTTATAGAGGCGGAAACGTGGTCGAAAGACCTGAAAAACTTGCTGCTGAAATCAAAGCCGGCAAGATTATGCCTTTTGATAGATTCAAAGCTGTATTTGATGATTTTATAATTAATGTCTTAAATAAAAGACCGTCTGAAGGTAAAAACCTCAAAGGTTTGTGTCCTGATGATTTATTTGAACAGGAATTTACAGAAAAAATTACAACATCTTCTGATGCTCTGAAATTATTCTGCATGAGGACTTCTAAAACTTATACAGTCGGAAGAAATGGCATTAAAGACAATTCGCTCGGTATTACATATTGGGCGGATTGGATGATTTCAAAAACAGGATTAAAAGTTTATCTTCGCCGGGATGTTCAAAATTACAAAGAGGCTTGGGCATTTAGAGCGGATAATGATGAGTTTGTAGGTAAGATAAAAGCGGTTAAAGCAGTTGCTGCACTTCACGCAGATAGTATTTCAAAAGAAGAATTCAAAGAGGCAATGGCAATTAAAAAACGTAATTTGAAAATTGCTAAATCCTACATTAAACAAACCTTTGAAATCCCTATTGAAGAACAATACGAAAATTACAAAGCCGCTTATGGCAGCGTTGAAAAGCAATTAAAACCTAAAGTTTCAAAAATTGCCAACACTAACATGGATAAAGCTATTCGTAAGAATAAAGAAATGGAAGCATTTGGCAGACAGGATTTGTCTATATTTTTAGATGATAAACCTCAAAAAGAAGAAAAATTATACCTATTTGAGACTGACAGAATCCTTGAAGAAGAACGTCAAGCACAATTAAAAGGAGTTGCGTATGGATATTAGAGCAGAGCTTCGTGAATTAATGGAAATTAAAAACTTTAGTATGTCATACGTTTCAACTGCTACAGGACTTGCTAAATCTACAATTAGTATGTGGCTAAACGGAAATTATGCCGGCAAAAATGATAAAGTTACAGATGCAATAAATAATTTTATTCAAAGAGAGCGTGAACGCTCTGTTGATAATGATTTGCCTTTTGTAAATATATCAATCGTGAAATATGTTTCTGAAATTGCTCGACTTTGTCATACTCAGGGTAAAATCGGAGTTTGTGTCGGTCGTGCCGGACTCGGTAAAACCGTTGCGGTAAAAAGATATACAAAAGAATTCTTGGATTCAATCTTAATTGAAAGTGATTCGGGTTATACCGCAAAATCATTATTAAAAGAAATCCACAGACGACTCGGATTGTCAGGTAAAGGCTCAGTATATGATTTAATGGGCGAAGTTGTCCGTAAATTAAACCAATCAGGCAGACTTCTTATTATTGACGAAGCTGAAAACCTGCCATATAGAGCATTAGAAATTACTCGCAGAATCCACGACAAAACAGGTGTTGGTGTACTTTTAATCGGAAGAGGTATTTTGCTTGAAAACCTCAAAGGTTACAACAACCAGTACGACCAACTTTATTCAAGAGTAAAATACACAAAAATGATTGATGGTTTGCTTGTTCAAGATGTTGTAAACATCCTTAAAGCGATTGAGCAAGAGCCAAAATTGGCTGAAACCTATCTCAAGTATTCAGATGGTAATACTCGAAGATTGGAACACTTAATTTCTCACAGTATTAGCATTGCCAAAATTAATGGCAAGGCTGAGGTCGATAATGCTGTGATTCAACAAACTTCTAAGTTATTGATGGCATAAAGGAGGGATTAAATCGTGATACATAAACATGCCGGTAAGTTTTTATTCCGACCCGACTATACTGCATTTTATATATTCTTAATCGCTCTTGCCATCTTTATCTTGGGAGTGCAAGTCGGAATCAAACATGGCAGAGAACTTCAACTTGAAGATATAAGGATTAAATATGGCTACGATTTCTCAAATTAGAAAAATCCATACATTAAAAAATGTAATTGGACTTGATGACGATTTGTATCGTGAAATGCTGATGTCTTTTGATGTTCAGTCATCTAAAAATTTGACTTACACAGAAGCGATTATCTTTACAGAAATATTAGAAGAAAAAGCGGTCGCATTAAACCGTTGGGAGAAACATCCGAAAAAATACGAGGCTTTGCACCGTAGTGATAATATGGCAAGCGATGCTCAACTTCGAATGATAGAGGGAATGTGGCGAGAAGTTAGCTATTACGATAACGATTCATTCGCTAAAAAATCCCTCAGAAAATTTTTAAAATCCAAATTTAAAGTTGATGACGTAATGTTCCTAACAAAAGCCAAAGCCTGCAAAGTTATTCAGGCATTACAGGCTATAAAAAAGAATTTAAATAAGAAAAAAAGTGCGGCCACACTTGATTAGTAGAAGAAAAATAAGGAGAAAACAAATGGATCAGACAATTGGAAAAATGGCAGACGAAAAAGTAAACATGATGGGTAATCAATTCTTCGGTACACCACACGAAGAAACGAAAGAATGTGCCGTTATGGGGTTGATTAAAAATCAAATAATTGTGCTTGATGAAGAATTAAACGAAGCAAAATTGCGTTATGCCGATGTTGCTCTTGAAGAAGAGAACTGGAGTGCAAAATATGAACGCAAACAGGCTTGCAAGATTCTTGAAGGTCAAATTGCAATTCTCAACAAATTGCAGAGGGATTTTGAATGTATGCTTACCCCAATGCCTAAATCAATGGCAATGGCAGGTTAAAAGGTCGAAACGGTCGGCTAACGGTGCAAGCTGACCGTCTTAGAGTAAGGCTCTAACTGATGAGACCAAATAAAAGAAAAGGAGACAAAAATGGAAAATCAAGAAACAGCAACACAAGTTTTGGATCGACAGATTGCCGAAGTTCAAGACAAAATTACTCAAGCAAAACTCAATATTGCAGATGTAGTAATTAAAACAACAAGCGTGGATATTCAAGATATACGCTCACCAAAGGATATGTTGCCACTCGTAGAAGATATGGAAAGAATGCCGCATTATTTAAATACCGTAAAATCTCAAGAAAAAGTTCTTGCTGCATTAACTAAATCTCGTGCAGAAATTGCAACGGCAATTTCGGGTGAATTAGTAAAATAATAGGTCGAAACGAGCTTATGCTCGTCTTGGTGTGATGCACCAACTGATGAGACCAATAAATAAGTATGAGGAGATTAATGGATTTCAAGCCATGGATGGAAAACATAACAATTGAGGACATGCCAAACGATGACTTAAAGTTTGTGGCACAATGTGCTGGTATTAAGGCTGCCTTGACGTTGATTTTTTGTCTGCCGGGATTGATTCTAAATATACCTAAAAACGCTCTTAAAAAGCTCAAAGAACGTTATATTTTAAAAGAATATGACGGGACAAAAATGACATTAAACAGGCTTGTAATTGAATGCGAATTATCTCAAAGACAAGTGGAAGCCTTGATTAGAAAAGAATTAAGAAAAGCTAAAAAACCTCCAATCCCTAAATAGTTGTATGTAGAAATCATCACTTCTTTGCTCTAATGTTTATTGATTTGCATTAGGGCTTTTTTTATTTTTGGAAAAGCAAAACGCTATAATAATAGCGTTGCTTGATTAATGATTAATCAATTGGAGTCAAAAAATCCATTCTTGTAATGTATGTATTTTCATTTTTATCAATAACTTTGAAATATACATCCTGCCTGTATTTTTTAGTGCCTTGACATAATATTACGACATCTTGATTTTTAATATCATCATGCATTACAGTTCCGAATAATAATTTGTTTGGGTTTTGAAGTTCTTTGATTCTGCATTCAAATAGATCATCGTCAATCCATTTAAAGTATTCTTTTAAGATTTCGTTTTTTACATCGTTGCTTGTATCAATGCAACAATCTGCTAATTTACGACCACTTCTGCTATCAAGATATGTTCTAATTTCTACAGGAGTCAGATTTGATAATTCAAGCAGAGTTGTAAATGCTTCTGCCCATTTAATTTCAGTTTCTTCTGTAGAATTGTAATTCTTAATTGTTCCGTAGAATCCGTACTGTGTGTTTTCACTTCCTAATACTTTGTTTGTCATCGTTTTTGTCCTTTCTTTTTTTAATGTGCATTAACATTAATCGCTCTCAAGACCTTTAATTTAAAGTCATTGAGAGTGATTTTGTATCATTCAGACACATATTTATTGAGCGATATAATATTGCGTTGGAGCATAATTGTTGAAGTTCCAACGCAAGTCGTGGTAAAAATCTTGCTCGTAATTTGGAGTTGGTTTAACGAAGGGCGGCAGGAAGTTTTTACTTTCTTCATGGGCTTTATATGAATTAATTGCCGTTTTTAATTCAGCATAAAATTTTGCTTTAAATTCCTCTAAGGTTAATTCCAAGCGTTCGTTATGATTTCGTCTATTCTTAATTATGATTTTTCTGTTCATTTCTATTATCCTATATTATAATTTTTTTATCTGTAATTACCTGAGTGGCTAATAAAAAACAGGGGATAAACCCCTGTTTATAAATATTTTTTAAATGTTTCTCTAAATTTTTCTGCTAACTCAATGTGCTTTTTAGCCGTTTCTTTGTAGGTTTCTTTGTCTTTTAAATCAGCATCTACAATCTGTCTTATATTGCAACTTTTATTTGAATCCAAACATTGCCATAGCAGGATTCCGAGTTCTTTTTCAATTTCGTCTTTGTGCTTGTATAACTCGGCATATTTGGCTTTATCGTTTCCGATAAATATTTCCGTTGCAACATAGGCATCTTTTACACTCATTGTCTGCTTAATATAAGCACCTTTAACTCCGATTGGGATATTTTGATAATGTTGTGATGCCGGCTGAACTTGAAAATCACCTAAGCCCATTTCATCACATACTTCAGAATAAACAGTCCAATAATCAAATTGAATACCACTTGTTTGAGTGATTGCTCTTGGTTTCTTTTCTTTAATTTTGAGTTCAGGTTTCAACAGGCATTCAAAGTCTATTTTATCCCTGTTCAAAAATGCTTTAAAAACAAAAAATCCAAGTTCGCCATCTGAGCCTTCATTCAATATTTTTAATACATTCATGATTTGCTCTTTTGGGTTTGTAACAAACCAAGCAAAATACGGCTTTTTAGGCAGATTTAAAACCGTTTCATTGTTAATTGCATTAACCAAAGTGTCGAAGTTTTGCGTTAAATCAACGAGGGTTACAACAACTTTGCCGCTTTTACTTTGATAATCTGCCATTGTTGAAGTAACGATAACGGGTGTGTTCTTTTCCAAGTATTCAGAGAAGTTTTGCTTTGTCTTTAATACTTGTTCAGGTGTAATGTTTTCTGTCATAAAGACCTCCTTTGTTTTGTACACACCCATTCATCACTCGTTTAATAATTAAATTAAAGTCATTGTGCCTGATTTCGTATCATTCGGACACAATTATTTTTTTCTTACATTTCTCTTTTCATTAAGTGCCAAATAATGAATTTGAGTTTTCATATCCGATAAAGTCCTTGCTTCTCTTACACGTTCAACTTGTCTGTCAAACTCATCAGATATTTTAGGGAAGTTTTCATCGTTTGAATCTGTATTAGAAAATTTTTCTCTAATCTTATTAAAAGATTCTAATTCCGTATCTAAATTTCTGCGAGCTTTATTCATTTGTGCTTGAGTGGATCTATATGCTTTGTTTAATTCGTCATCTGTCATTTGATGATATTTATCCATAAACTCTGTACGAAATGAATTATTATCATTTTCATATTTATTTCTTAATTCGGAAGAATTTGTTCTTGCACTTCCACCTCCGCCACTTCTTCCACCGCCTGAGCCACGTCCGCCCATAGTTAGACTCCTTTCTTTTTAATAAATTTATTCATGTACGGTTCGAACCATCGGATATTTTGATATCCTTCAAGTTCTGTTAGTCTGTTTCCATAAATCAAAATCTCTTTCGGTTCAAGTTGTTTTAACATTTCTTTAAATCCTTGCATAAAGAGCCTTTTAGCATTCTCATCATTCAAAACTCCAACCGTTCCAATTGCAACAACAGAATGTTTTGGAATTCCTAAAAATGCATATTTATAACTTGATTCATCCGACCAACTAACCGTAGGGATAACTTTTATCCCTAAACTTTGCCAATAGCAAGCACACCAACGATTCCTGTAAACTTGCCATATCTGAAAGGCAGTCGGATAATTTGTGTACATAGAAAAGTCAGGAGACAAGACTCCGTCATATTTTTTTAATTCCTCAATCTGTGAATCAGCATTTTTCCAACATCTCTCAAAACGATAGTCATCCAAGAAAAAATGTGCAGTTCCGTTTCTGTTTGAATCTACCCGATAAGGGATGAGTTCTTTTACATTGAACTCATCCGCTTTCATATCAGGGATTCCGTATGGATTCGAGGAGAAGAAAAAACCTTTTTCAACATTTTGCACGTTTAATAAATCTCTCCAAGACATAAAAACTCTTTATGCTCTTAATTCTCTTACTTTTTCAAGAAGATGATTTGCAAAAGTTTCGATTGCATTCACACCTTGATTGAAACAATAATCATCCAACTCGTTCGGCGTATTTTTGATTTTTTCTTTTAGTTTAAATAAACTATCAATAGCCGGTTGTGTGTATTTTGCGAGGTTTTCATAGAGTTTAGTGATAGAAGTCGGAACTTTCTTTTTGATAAGTTTTAAAATAAACGGTTGAATAACAGCCCATATTGCACTAAAGTCTTTCCAATTCTTAATTAACGACAATAAATTCATAGTAATTTCCTTTCTTTGTAAATTTATATTTTCCTGCTTTGATTGAGTTTTTGTAGTAAGAAATTTTGCCTCTTAAATACTTTCCGACACTTTGTTGAGATAAATTAGGCAAGTAATGAAGATAAGTAATATCGATCTTGCCTTCAGGTTTTGATTTTTTACGGTCGAATTCATAATGTGTGAAAACTTTGTTTTCATCGACTAAGATTCCGTAATTCACGCACAAATATCCTGCAAGGCAGCATAAAGCCTCAACTTGCTTTTGGGTAAGCGGATATTTTGTTTGCTTTTTAGATAATGAAAATCCTGCCATACCGCAAACCGATAAACCGATGCAGCCTGTATTACCGCCTCCACAATGTGCCGCATAATTACCATCATAGCAGTTTAAATTATCTTCAGGTTTATGCGTTCCCGGATAAATTCTTCCAAGTTTATCGATGCAATAATGATATGCATTTAAGTCAACTTGGCAGGGTGAATTTGCACCTGCTGTCCAATGCAAGCAGATTTTTGATAGTGATGTCATAATAAACTCCTTATTTATAACGAATGCAGATATGAACAATTTGTGATGGGGGTTGAACGGTTTTTGATGCACCATAAATTTTATTATTTGCGGATGCTTTACTTGTAGTTAGTGTTTTTTGATGCCCATAGTCAGGATTACCACGTCCTTCTTCAGCAACCCCTGTTGCATCCCAATAGAAAGCACTAACAGTATGTGTGTGATCAGGAATTCCTGCTGCAATTTGTTTTCCGACATTAGTTCCCGGTTGTAAAAATCTTCCTGTGATGTTGTAGTCAGGAATTCTAAACTCATCATTTGATTCAGTTCCGTCATTAAATTTTGAGCCAATTACAGCATACAGTTGCTTGTAATCCGAAATCTTTAATTTAAAGCCATCACAAGGTAAACATTTTTCATGAGTATAATTAATCGGATAAGTAATCAAAGAGCCGATAAACTCAGGTGTTAAATTGTTTTTATTATAATTATTTTGATTTAAAGGGGCAGTTTGTAATGATAATATTTCCATATAAACCTATTTGTATTTAATGCAGATATGAACAATTTGTGAAGGTGGTTGGACAGTTTTTGATTTTCCATAAATATTGGTATCCAAAATTAAATCACCGGCTTTTCGATTTTTTGCCGCCTTTGACATTTTGAACATATATTCATCGCTGCCATTTGTTAAAACCGTTAATACACCGCCATAATCGTCTGTGCCATATTCTGTTAAGTATGAATTACTATAATATTGTTTCGCAGTTGCACCTCCATCAACTCTTAATGCTAAGTCAATATTTGGTAATCCTGCATTTTTTAATGTTCCAAAACTTTTCGATCCCGGTTGCAAAAAACGACCTGTTATATTGTAATCAGGAATTCTAAATTCATCGTTTTCTTCATCGCCTTTATTGTAATCTTTGCCTAAAATTGCATATAGCTTTAAATAATCATTAATTTTAAGAACATAGCCATCACATGCGAGGCAATCATTCGGAACATGGCCATTGGGAAATACAAATAATGCTCCGATTTTATCTCTTGTTAAAATGTTTTTATGATAACCGTTTTGGTTGATTTCATTGGTTTTTAGACTTTTTATTTCCATAATTATTTATATTTAATGCAAATGTGAACAACTTGAGATGGCGGTTGAACGGTTGAAGATTTACCGTAAATTGAACTGGAACGGCTGGCGTTCATATAAAAACCGCCAATTCCACCCCCTCGCCCTGATGCATGATAGAAAAAGTTGCCACCAATATTATTATTGTAAAAAGCGCCGGAAGAATAATTATATCCACTTTCTACGCCAACATTATTCCAGCCGCCCGTTATATTTGGAAGTCCTGCTTCAATTTTTGTAGTAACTTCATTTCCCGGTTGTAAAAATCTTTTTGTAATATTGTAATCGGGGATTCTGAATTCGTCAGAATTTTCAGAACCTGTATTAAATTGAATTCCAATTGCAGAATATAGTTTTTTATAATCAGATATTTTTAAAACATATCCGTCACAGGCAAGGCAGTCATCTGGAACCATGTTTACAGGGGCTATATATAAGATTCCGATTTTATTTCTCGTTAGTTTATTGAAATGATAATTGTTTTGGTTTATTTCGTTTGTTATTAAATTGAGTAATTCCATAATTATTTATACTTAATGCAGATATGAACAAGTTGTGAGGGCGGTTGAACTGTTGAGGATTTGCCATAGAGAGCATTTGAATCAGAAGCATAAGAAGTATAACCACTTAAACCATTTACAGCTGCTTGTCCATAACCACACATTTTGCTATTGATTGATGTTGTTCTTGTGCCGTATTTTGAACCTGCATAATTATCATGTCCGATATCGTGCCTATGATTAGGCAAGCCCGCTTCTATAAGAGTTCCTGCATTACTTCCCGGTTGTAAAAATCTTTTTGTGATATTGTAATCGGGAATTCTAAAAGTATCTGTGGAATCATCACTTTTATTGAACTGTTTGCCAATGACTTTATACAAATCTTTGTAATCTTCTATAAGCAAGGAATATCCCTCACAAGAAAGACAGTCATTAGGAGTAAAATCAATGGGGTAAATAAACAATGTTCCGATTCTTTCCTTTGTAAGAGAGTTTTTATGATATCCGTTTTGGTTGATTTCAGGGGTTTTTAATGTATTTAGTTTCAAAGTTTTTCCTTATAAACTGTTGTATTCTTCTCTCAAAAGTGTCACTTGCTTATTGTAATAATCAAGCCACGTTTCGCCAGTTTCCTCATCTCTAACAGATGGCTCACACATTGCCCGAACTCGTTTTGAGTCAAGTTCTAATAATTCTCTTTCGATTTCTATTTTTCTGTTTGCAACTTCTCTTGAATGAAGTAACTCTGCATATTCTTCGGTATCAGAAATATCAACAAGAGCATTTTTAATTCTTTTGTACTTTTCAGGATTGTTTCTTAAATCCTCAGCAATTTTTTCTTCGATTCTTTGAAAACCCTTTTTAATTGAGCCTATGTAGTCAATTGTCGACACTTCTTTTGTTTCAATATCAACTTGAAACTCGCCTCTAAAGTCTGATTCAATCTGCCAATCTTCACCGTTCCAAATGGCAACTTCATTTTCGTTTGTATTAGGTGGCTCTTTGAATGTAGCCATAGCAGGTAACAAAAACTCGCTTTGACGTCTCGGATTTTTAATTGCCGGAAACTTTCCGCTAAAAATATTTTCTTCTGTATTGTAGCTGTAATAGTATTTTGTAGTCATTCTTCTCTCTCTTTCTAATTTTCGCCGCCTTCAAGGGTAAATACTCCGACAGGAACAAGATTTGTTTCTTGCCATAGGTTTAAAAGGAATATATAACTTGCCAAAGGCTCAAGAATTTTAAACCATACATCATTTGCAGAATGTTCTGTCGGCTCAAGCATTTGCGTAAATATGGTATTTGATAATGCAAGCAGTGAATAACCCTCATCATCATTGTTTATGAATAAATTAAAATTCTTTGTTGTTTTATCTTCGGGGCATAAATCAACAACATCTAAAATTAAATCTTCTTCTACATTATGAGTTTTGCTTGTGGCGGTTGTATAAGTAAATGGTGCGTGGGCCGTAATATAAATATGAGTTGTTAAATTACCGTTTGAAGTATAGGTTTCATTTTGTCCGATACTGATTTTTGTTAAATTCAAGTAAGTAACAAAACCGATAGATTGAGTACATTCAACATCTGAAAAACATTCAGAGCCAACGGCTAAAGTTTCTTGCACATAGAAATTACCTGTATTTGAGGCTGAATAATGCAACGGCTCATCTTCAAACTCGCTTAAAGTTTCGATTTCACCAAAAGCAACGGTTTGAGTTTCAGTATCAACAGCAACAATTGTTGCAAGTTCTTCTGTTAATTCTGTGTCAGAAAATACAACGGCATCTTTTTCAAACACGAAACCTTGCGGAACATAAAAAATGCCGAGATTGCTTGATGTATATTTTAGAATTTTGACAGTTTCACAAGATAATAAATTCGGATTACCTTTAGAATCAAGACGACAAGAATTTAAGCAAAAAGGTGTTAGAATGCTTTTTGTTTCTATTTCAGGGATAAACTCATAAGGAATCAAACCATTTTCACCCAATGGAGTATAGCCGTTTGGCAAACCTTTTTCAGATATTGCTTGGAAATTTGAGTTAATATTTTCTGTAATAGTATTTAACTCATCTTTTGTTACTGTATCCAAATTTGGGTTAATAACTAAATTTACAAGTTCAGTATTTGATAGATGAAGTTCAATTCTTATAGTTAGTTGTTTTATTGTGCCACTGTCAGGAGTTTGTTTTACTGTTTCAGGGAATTTGGAAATAACAAGAAGATTGTTATCTTTATCAAAAACTCCTGCTTCTCGAACTGTAAAGCCGCCAATTTCAGCCGGAACTGTTGTAACGCAATAAAGTTTATTATCGAGCCACTCGCATTTTTCAACAGATCCTCGCCAAACTTCATTAACTAATTCTGTTTGATTATTACTTGGCTCATAATAATAGCCATTGCCGTCACCAAGTGCAATTTGATATACTTCAAAAGGTTTGCCTTTTTGAATGCAATCAAGCTGTTTTTCTAAACAGTAATCTGTAACTAATGAATAAAATTCCTCAGGCATTAACGGTCTCCTTTGAATTTATTGTGATTGTTTCCTTGCTAACAAGAGCAGAATAAGAATGTAATTTTGCAATGGTTGTTAGGTGGAATTGTATTTCTTCAAGCCATGAACGCTCATTTTTATATTCATCAATCAAGGCTCTTAACTTGTTTTCTGTTTCTTCGTTAATTGAACGATTAAATATTTGAAGAATAACTTTAAAGTGGTACGGTTTACCACCATAGTTAAACCATTCATCAACATTTCCGACTATATTTAGGGTTTTAAAAATTTCCTCAAGTGCATATTTAGTACCCTTGTATCGGTGCATTTTTATTGCAGTTTTAATTAAATTGCGTTTTTCAGTTTCGCTTAGAGCTTGCAACCAACCCTCATTCCCCGTTATATGATACTGCTCTGCTAAATGTGGCAAAGCACTTGAGGGAACATTGTCAATAATTGAAACTAAAATACATTCCAAATCAAGTTGTGAAAATCTTTCTTCGCAGATTTCATCAAAAATTTTAAGACTTGTATCACTAATTGGTGCAAGATTACTATTCATCTGCATAACCTCCGATTGTAATGTTAAAATCAAGTAAATTTGCCCATTGAGATTCTGATATTTCTATATCTTGAGGTGTTTCAATGACAACTTTAAACACTCCGTAAACGCTATTTAAAATAGTTACGATTTGGGTTTGAACAACATTTTTTCCGAGTTTTTCAGACAGGGTTATTTTATACTCTCTTAATTTTGCATCTATGGTTTTGATAACACTTGTCTCATCTGAATCCATATATAAATAAATTGTTGCTTTTATAGAAAAATCAATTTTGTCAGGCGATAAAACCTGAACATAATCTGTTAAAGGACGGATTTTATCATCGCTTAAATATTTCTGTACAATTTCAAGTATTTCAGGAGTTGGGTTTCCATCTTTAGTTAAAGGATAAATATTCACGACTCCGGGCGAGGGTGAATTTATAGCAACGTCAATTATTGACTGGTGAGCAGACAAAGTGTGATAGCGATATGCTCCACGACTTCCTGCATTTGAGAATTTTTCGGGGGCTTGTCTAATACGCTCTCTTAATCCGTCAGCATCTTCATCATCTGCTCCACCACTTGAAACCGTTATATTTTCAACGGTTGAAATATAACTTAGAGGAGTGATTAAGTTATTGATTGAGCCAATAATATAATTATTGCCGACAATTCCCGGTGTCTCACATATTGCCTCAGCTGTAACAGATGTTTGACCTGCTTTTAAAATAACATCTTCAGTCGTTTGGAATATAACAAGTCCATCTTTAGATTCAACTTCAGAGCCTGTTTTGATTTTAAAATCAAAATCCAACGGATCATCAACAGAGAATTTAAGAGTTGTAACAGAACAATTTGCAAGAAGTTTTCTTACTCCTAATGGCTCACCAATATGCTCTAAAATTTCAAGAGGGGCGTAGCTTAACAGATTTTTCTTCGCAGTTTCTTGGATTTTCATACGAAGAACGGTCTCACGATATGCACCGACATCAATCATCAATCTTTCAATTTGTGCAGGTTGCAAAACTTTGCCGGATTTCTTTTCGTAAAGTTCAACCCATTCTTTGGTGATAATATCGGGATCTCTATCTATAAAATTAGGCTCTGGAAGTTTTGTTGTCATAATATTATAGTTGTTTTTCCTTTAGTTTTAGAGTCTTTCAAAGTCCATTCGACTTTTACGGTGATTTGAGTATTGTTGATTTCAACAGATACCGATTTAAGATTAATTCTTGTTTCCCATAGAGTTATAGCATCGGTTGCTTCTCGGATAATATTCGGTACAGCCTCGTTTACAGGGTAATCAACATATTTATAGATATCCGAGCCGAATGTCGGTCGATGCGGCACAGATCCTTTTCGAGTGGTGAGAATTATTGCTATACATTGGTTTATATCTTCAGCACCCTCGGCAACAGAGCCGATTTTGTTTAATTTATATTGCCAATCAACGTATGTAATTTCATTTAAAGTTGTCATTTACATAGCTCCGCTTGGTTTTGAAGTCGGACTTCCTTGATTTCCTGTGTGAGTGTGAGGGTTATAAATATCTCGCATTGCTTGCATTGAGGATTTTTTGTCGGTAATATCCGCTTGAGAAGTTATTCCGTCTGTATTAATCAGCTTCCCAAAGTGATTAATGTTGCCGTTTAAATTGATGTTTTGGAATGTTATAGTCAAGGTATTAGTTTCTTTGTCAATATTAATCAACGCATTATTCTCTAAATTGAGGGATATCTGTTTTTCAGAGGTGATAACGGGAGTATCTTCGCTCGAATAAATCGCTCCAAGAATGACACCATCTTCTGAATTCTCATCCATCAAGCAAGCAACTTGTTCGCCAACGTCAGGTATTGAGTAAAATTTGTCTTTGAGAGTTTTGGTTTGTAGAATCGGAAGCCAAAAGGAAGTTGAATCATCATCACCAAAATTCACACGTGCTTGAGCAAGAACAGGATTAATTTGTGATACGATTCCAAACCTTAACATGATTCAACCTCGCAATATGTCTTATAACCGCTTGTCCTATCAAGAACGTGCCTTGCACTTTTGATGTGATATTTACCTGAAAAGTGACCGATTCCTTTTAGTTCGATATTACTGCCGGCAATTAAATACGGGTTACCAACAAATTCAAGCGAGCCTTCAATTTTAGTGTCAGCAGTTCCGAGTGCTGCTTTAGCCTTAACAATGGCTTGTTTTTTATCAGAACACCTGACGTTAATTTTTAAAGTATCACCCTTTGCTACATTTTCATTGCGTGCAGTTGCTTTAACTGTTTTCTTTTTCTTGGGATCGAAATATGAAACTTGAACAGATTTATATTTTTGAGAAGTTTTTTCCCTAAGATTTATGCTAATCAAATCCGATTTTTCAAAAATCTGCATAGGTTTTGCACCTTTGAGTTTTTTTACATCATAGAAAACAAGATTGTTTTCAGCGATTTTAAAGATGTAACCATACTGCTCAGCAAGTTTGGTTAAAAAGGTCAAATCTCTTTCTTTGTTTTGTGTAATTCTGTCTACCCGAACATCTGCAATCTCGCCAACCAAAGTGTATCCATGTTTGTCTGCGATTTCTTTTGCAATCTGCTTTAAGGTTTTATTTTCATAACCGACAGAATTTTTTTGACGAAGAGGTTTTTTAATTCCTGTGGCAAGACCTTTAACTGTAATAACATCGGGAGGTGTTGAATATTCCAACTCATCAATTTCAAAGATGCCGCAATTTAAAAGTTTTTCTGCCTCATAGCCGATATATGCACGCAGACAATCACCTTTTACAGGTATCCACGCACCTTGCCACAGTTTTTCAGAATCCTCAAATGAAATCTGAAGTTCATCAGATTCCCCATGTTCAACATCGTTATATTCGATAGAAGTTACATAGGGGGAAACGTCTTTTGTAATATTTTTCTTTTCGTAGAATAGTTCAAATATAGGTACTAACATTATTTTTTCCAAGGGGGCAGGTCAAATTTAATAGTTTCTGAATCCTCAAATACAGGAATTTTAAGTTTTATTCCAGCAGGGAGTATCGGCTCAATCGGGACATTAGGGTTTGCTTTTATAATCTCTTCATACATTGTGGGATTTTTATAAAACCGATATGCAATTAAATCCCAACGGTCGGAGTCTTTTGTAATGTAGCTGTAATACTCCGTCATTTTTTCTTAAAGCCTTTCTCTGTTTCATCATCTTCGGGAATTTTTCCTGTATATTCTTTTAATCGGATATCAACTTGTATTGAAAGCAAATCCCCTTCAGGCGAGGCTTGTTCTGTTGTTTTTCCGATTTCTTCAATGACGAAAACTCCGATATATTCGCCATTGCCTTTGATAAATTTTAAAGGCTCTGCTTTATCTGCAACTTCAACAAGGTTTTTGAGTTCATCTTCAGGAATGCAAAAAGAACGGTGGAAGTTTAGTTTAATATTTTCTTCAAGCAGATTTTTACCAAGAAACTGTAAAAGCGGTTTATTTTCAATTCTCTCGTGCTGTGCATAATTGTATGAAACGGTCTCGGTTAAACCGTTAAAGTAAGTTATTAATTCAAACTTTATGTCTCCAAGTTGTGCAAACATTAATAAGCCACCCTTAATTTGCGTTCGTATTCTTGTCTGAAAATCTTTAAAATTTCTTCTTTGTGCTTGTTAAGCATTTCTTTGAATTCATCTTTGGTGGTGTTTCCTGTGCAGGTTATAGTTGGGCTGTAATGGATAGTTATCGGAGCGGACATTGCAGAATTCGCCCCTCTAACAACCGCATTTGCACCACTTGTAAAGAATGACAAAGACTTATTCATCGCATTTTTAAGAGGGAGTGGTTTTATAGTTGATGCAACAGTTTCAACAATTTTTACTTTGTGCAAATCTTTTAGAGGCCCAGTTTTCGCAGGAGAGTGTGGCAGATGGTCTCTGATTACTTGAGAAACTTTCGCAATACAATCTTTAACCTTTGCAATACCTCGCATAATACCTTCTGCGAGCATTGATGTAATTTTCGCACCACATTCAAAGGCTTTCGTGATAAGTTCAACGAATTTCACAATGATTCCTGCTATTGCTTTACCAAATCGAACACCCATCTTCTCTGCTGCTCCGCCTGTATCTTCAACAGGCTTAATTAATTTTTTAAACCAGTCTATAATTGCCCTGATGGGTTTAATAATCGGCTCTAAAGCAACTGCCATTCTTTTAAATAACGGCATTAGTGGCTGTAAACCTTCTTTAAGTCCTGCCCATAAGCCTTTAAAGAAACCGCTGATTGGTTTCCAATACTTGAAAATCAAGAACGCAACACCTGCAACAGCAAGAGCAATCCAACCGAGTGGGGAAGTTAAAAGAGTCAAAGAGAACGCACGAAAAGCCATTATTGCTTTACTTATCATGCCGGGAATACCTAAGAAACCGTTTTTGAAAGCGATTAAGCCTTTTGTAAAATTATTTGGGAATGCTTGAATAGAAGTTATTGCCCAACTTTTAAGAGCATTTGTGGATTTTGTGATATTACCGGGAAGTGCTTGAAATCCGTTTATAATTCCTGTTCTTAAATTACCGTCAATCCTTTTTATATCAGCAAAAATATTGCCAAAATTGAAGTTATTTGCTGCGGAATTAAGTCCTATTGATTGAAGTAACTTTGTTGCATTTTGAGCTAGTATCGGAGTCAAATCTCTTGCAAAGCCTAAAAATTCACCATAGCCTTTGACTAATTTTCCGACAAGAATTGTTGCCGTTCCGAGTGTTGTTAAAAATATACCGGCACCGATTGTTCCCATAATGGCAACAAATAAACCCTTTTGAAGCATAGGATTTTGATTAATCTTTGTCAGTATTTCGTTTATTTTTTCAATCGGTTTATGCAAATGAGGAAATACAAGTTCTTTCATATTGATTTTTAAAAGTTTGAATTGCTCGTTGGTGGTTTCCATCATGTGATTAAAGTCCTCATCCATAATGCCGTCAGCACCAAGAGCAGATGCTTTGATTCTTCGGTATTCATCGAGGTTTTGCATCATAGGTTTTAAAAAGTTTAAATCCGTTTTATTTCTAAATATCTCAGAAACAGCGAATACATCACCGCCAGTTAATCGGTTGATTAACATAACCATTTCTTCAATCGGATCTTTTTGCTCGGCTATAACCCTGTTTAAGAACTTCGGCAAATCGACTCCGTATAGTTCTTTAAATCTATTTACTGCCATAGGGGAAGTTATAGCTTGCAAGAAACTTTCAAAATTTGTGGCAGCTTCAGCAGCAGAGCCGGCACCTTTCATTGCAACCTGCAAAGCAGCACCTAATTGAGAAACCGCAGGAACACCCCTCATGCCGAGCATACTTGCACCTGCCGTTAATGATGGAAATGCCGCAGACATATCTTTTAATTCAAATCGACCTTCTTTACCTGCTTGGGCAAGAATATCCATTGTCTTGCCTAAATCGTTAACATTTACTTTTAAGTTATCCGTAACAGCGAATGCCGTTTTTGAAATATCAACAATCTCAGCTTGAGCGGCTGTTGCAGTTCTTCCGATTACATTCATATAATCAAGAGCGGCAGTCGGATCAATACCTGATGCAACAAGAACATTTAAACCTTCAGCAATTTCGCTTCTGAATTGGTTTGTGTATCTTGAAATTGAGCCGAGTCTCTCATCCATTTCTTTTAGTTGGTCTGCTGATAATTGACCGACGTTTCCTAATTCACGAAGTTGATGTTCCAATGCAAGTGCTTCAGGAATTGCCTCAGTAATTCCAAGTTTATAGGCTAATGCTCCACCTGTGGCTGTTAACCCTGCTCCTATTTTAGCCATATTCTGACCTAATTTATCAAGACAATCTGCCGTTTTATTGATTTTGTTTTGAAGTTTATCAAACTCGGAATTTGATTTATTCACAGCCTCACGAATAACCTTTGACATTTTGTCAAAGGCAACAAGGGTTAATGATACTTTCATAAGACTGTCCATCATAAGTAAATCCTCATAGATTTATGACAATAAGGACAGTCTTTTAACTCGGCATCAAGAAAATATCCAAAAATGGATTTTTGATACTTTCTTGATTTTCTCGTTATCATTGTGTCGAGCATTGTTCTTCAATTTCCTCGTTTCGATTATTCGTGTATTTAATGGCTTGGCTGCACCAGTAAGCAAGCACAGGGATTGGCATTAAGCAGAGTTCGGAATATTGCCAACCTGTTGTTTTGCTCAAATGAATTATGCTTTGACTGTCGGGGAGGTAGGTTGGATTACTTCCGTTTTGTTTTCCGTTTTCTGAGTTTGTGCAGGTTTCGCTGCTTGCAACTTTCCCGAAATCTCACCTTGAAGAGCGATTACATCTTCCAAGTCCATATCGAGAATGTCCTCATAAACGAGTGCTTGACCGTCAATTTCGACAAGTTCGGCTATTAAAGCGTACGGGATTTCTTCTGAGTTCTTTGCTTTCATTTGTGCTTGAAGTAAATCGTGACCTTTTCCGTTACGAAGCACGGCAGTTTTTCCAGAGGGTAGGGTAAGTGTTTTTGACATAAATTTTATACTCCTTTTTTAATTGGGGAAATTTTTACAAATTGATTCGTATTTCACCCCGTTCAAAAAGTGTTCAAAAACCGTTCTATTGAATTTTAAGGTGGGGGTGAATATAAATTATCATCCGAGGATATTTTAGAGGCCTTTAAAAGCCTTCTGTCATTTTTAAGGTTTCATATCTTTTACGAGTTTTAATTCTTGTTGGCTCGGATGGAGTGGAACAAGCAATTAGAGCGAGTGCTAATGCCCAAAATCTGTCTGCGTGTCCGTTAACTTCGGATGATTCTGCATCAAACCGAATATTGCCGGCTTTGGTATAAATTCTTCTTATCGAGTGCAAATCTTCTCGGATGTCGTGGTCGTTTGGAATGAATACAGATTTATCTTCAAAATTAGTTCTGAGGTTATAAGCCATCTCTTCCTTTGACTTATTTGTGAACATTACGGTTTCGACTCTGTATTTGCCGAAATCTCTTTGAGCAGTTTCAGCAAGTTGCATACCTATGCCGGTTGAATCGATACAGCATCGTCTGAGTTTTGGGTGTTTTAAAATTTTAGAGATGACTTCATATTGAATATGGAACGGAGTCTTTTCTAAAACTTCAAGTTTTCTTGTGTATTTTGAATTTTCAAACCGTTCAATACACCAAATAGCGGTTAAGTCTTTTCGTCTGCCGATGTCGATTCCGACATATAAATCACCTTTGATGTCATCGAGAGATTTTAAAACATCGGGCATCTCGCAAGTTGAAATAAGATCGTACGGAAGAAAAGCACAGGCTTCGTCAATTGCAATACAGCAATATTCCTGAAACCAAGTGTAGTCATCGAAACAGTTTTTGCATTCTTCATCAAGCCATTCCTGACGTTCTTCTTTTGTGGTCGGTCTGCCGTAGATTTTATCAATCAAACCTTCATCAACTGCAAGATGTATCGGTGTTTTATGATGCGACCATTTGAGTTTGCCTTTATTAACTTGCTCTAAGAATTTGTAATACAGACAGCTTTGACCATTGTGAGTTGAAAGTATCCTTAGAGGATATCCCCAAGTGATACAAGGGCGAGCTGCTTTCCATAATTCTTCGGGGTTATTGTGAAAAGCAAATTCATCAAGAACAACCTTTCCACCTTTACTTCTGAATCCTTTAGGGTTTGATGATAATGCGTGGATTTTAGTGCCGTTCGAAAATTGGATGACATAGGCTTTGATGTCTTTTTCTTTATCCAAAATCTGCTCGCCTAAATCTTTGGCTGCGATATTGTATAAAGTTGCCCATTGTTTGCAATAATCAATATACTCACGAGCGGCAGATTCATCGGCAGAAGAGAACCACACAGCCGGAACTGTTCGCTTTACGCAGTCTCTTACATCTTCATAACTTTGAACATACGTTGCTCCTATTCTTCGGGACTTCTCCCATATCTTAACTTTTGAATTATCATTTAACCACCGCATTTGATACGGCAGGAAAAATTTATTCTTCTTCGGTTTCTTCGTTGTAATCATTCGGGGTAATACCTAAAACTTCTTCTTCAATTCGAGCGATAAGCTCAGGTGTTAATCCCCTCGGCGTTTCTTTCTTTTCTTTTTTAGAAACTATATCTTCATAGTCTTTAACTTTGGCAAACATAGGAATCACTTTGCAAAACGCATACATTCGTCCAGGATCAACTTTTTCTCCGGCATCCATATCTGCGGTAATATCTTTCATTAATTTGCGTGCGAATTCATAAAGTTCCTCGTGGAAACATTGTTTTGAACGAGTGTAACTTAATTTCTTTCGTTCCCAGTCAAATTTTTCTTTCCAACGGCAGACGGTTTTTGTTGATATATTTAACTTGGATGCAATTTCATCTGCTGTATTGCAGCTGATTACATATAATCGTTCTGCCTCATTTGCAAGGTACTCTTTATTATTCAAACTCAGCCTCCAAATTTTTAATTTTTTCAGAGAGTGTTTTTAATTCTTCAGTAATTTCAGTTAGCCTTTTTACAGACACAGAAACTTTTTCCATATCAAGATTTTTTATATCTTCATAAGGATTCAATAAAGAACGTATCAAAATAACCAACCCTGACGCTTCCGTATCCAATGTGCGGAAGCGTTTTTTACTTTCAGCAAGCATTCCTTTTAATTGCAGTTTTTCAGGATTCATTAGTGTACCTCCCTTTTCAAGATTGGACACCAGAGATTGTTGTCAATCTTACTTTCAATTCGGGAAAGAATTGCTGCGTGGTACTGGTTGGTTTCTAATAAGTCTTTTAAGATATCAAAGTTGTTTTTGATAATCTGCTCAAATGCTTTTACTTGCGATTGGTGGTAAATGTACCAAATTGCAAAAATTAATGCAGGGAAACCGACATTTTCAATAAATGGGGATAGTTCATTTAAAAATTCCATAATATTCCTTTCTTGTTGGAAAGAAAGAGTTGCAAGACGGCTAAATATAGATAGAGTCCGTCTGCAACCCGTTAAGAGGGGGTAAGTAATAGAGGAGGTAGTGTGTATGTTCTTAGTTTAACTTTACCCGTCACAACTTTTCAAAATTAAATTATTCAGAAATTTATGAAAAAATTTATTCCATAAAATTTTGCATAAAAAAGTTTTGAAACGCACATGAGAGAACGATTATAGTGAGAATACAAAAACAAAATTTCCCCGATAAAAATATGGAGTATATTTACCCCCAACACAAAATGGGGAAGTTAATACAAGATTTACAAAGAAGGTTAAAAAATGAAATTTTTTGAAGTATTCAAAGCCGGTAAATACCCACAGGGTAAATTTACCAAAAAAGAAATTGCAGAGATTGCAAAAAACTATGATCCAAAATTCTGCGAAGCCCCTATCACAATCGACCATCAACAATCAGGACCCGCTTACGGTTGGGTTGATACAGTAAAAGCTGACGGTGACAAGTTAAAAGTTGCATTTAAAGATGTGCCGCAAGAATTTGAAAAAGATGTCAATGACGGTAAGTACAAAAAAGTTTCTGTTGAATTATACAGAAATCTTGAAGGCAAAGGTGCTTATCTTAAAGCCGTTTCATTTTTAGGTGCTGCTACGCCTCAAGTTAAAGGCTTAGAGCCGATTAAATTTATGGAATCGGAATCTGATACTTACGAATTTGAGTCTGAAGATGATGCAGAACAATTTTCAGAAGCAGACATTGAAGATTTAAAAAATCAGATTTCTGAACTCGAAGAGCAGGTTTCTAAATTTAAAGAAAACAACAAAAAAATGGAAACGATTAAATCTTTGAAAGATAAGATTTCAGCTTTAACAGATGAAGTTGCAACTTTTAAAGAAAAAGCACAAGGCAAAGAAGAAATCGAAAAAGAATTGCACGACATCAAAGTTGCAATAAAAAAACGAGAATTTGATGAATTTATCGATAAACAAATCGACAAAGGAACATTAGTTCCTGCAAACAAAGAGACCGTACTGTCAGTTCTTCAGGAATTAGACAATGTACAAAAATTTGGGGAAGACTCGACAGTCATCACCGACTTTAAATCTTTTATCGAGTCACTCCCTCCCCAAATTAAATTCGGTGAGACTGCCACAAAAGATAAACAGACAGGCTCACAAAATGACGATGTTCAAAAATTCGCAAATGCTGACGAAGAATCTTTAGAAATTTTTAAGGAAGCCAAAGCACTTGCAGAAAAAGAAAACATCTCATTCAGAGATGCACTACTAAAATTAAACATTTAACGCATTTACCCCGAAATGCGAGATACAAAGGAGTTTAAATGGGAAGACTTGAAGAACTACGCATAAATGCGTACCTATCGGAAGTCGCTCGTGGATATCACAACAATGCTTTTGTTGCTCAAAATTTATTCCCAACGATTTATTCCGAAAAAGAAAAAATTGATATCTTTGAATTTAACAAAGAAGCGTTCCAAATTTACAATACAGAACGTGCAATTAGAGCTAATTCAAATGTTATTTCACCGAAAGGTTTTAAAAAGCACACTACTACATTAACCGAAAACGATTTATCCTATCCGATTGATTATCGTGAAGAACAGGAAGCAGAGAAAGTCAGATTGCAACTTCATGCAACTAACGTCGTTACTGAAGGTTTATTGCTAAAACATGAAAAGGAATGTGCAGATTTAGTACAAGACCCAAACAATTATTCATCAAGCAATAAAATTCTTTTATCGGGAACATCTTGTTTCTCTGACAAGAATTCTGATCCACAGGGTGTTGTTGATGATGCAAAAGATGCTGTATCTGCAAAAATTGCACAAGATCCAAATACTATGGTTATCGGACAGGCTGCTTGGAAATCATTAAAAAAACATCCTCAACTTAAAGGGCTGATTTCTGACAATCAGAATAAATTGGTTACACTGAATCTTCTAAAAGAAATATTTGAAATTGAAAATATTTTTATTGGCAAATCAATTTTTGCTAACGAAGAAGGAAACTTTGAACGTATTTGGAAAGATAATATTGTCTTGGCATTTGTCCCGAATTTAGGAACATCAAGAACTGAGTACGATCCGTCTTTTGCATATACCGTTCGTAAAAAAGATGCACTTCAAATTGATGAATATCAAAAAGAAGGCAACAAAGTGAAATATATTCGAGCAACGGATATTTATACACCATTCCTTGTTGGTGCTGATGCCGGATATTTAATTTCAGGTACTAATGCAAAACCAAAAGGAGACGATGATAATGGCTAAATATATCGTTAAACATACAAGCATTCTCCATAACGGCAGAGTTTATAAAGAAGGCTCGAACATTGAGCTAACAGACTATCAAGCGAAAAGACTTGAAGATTTTGTTGAGATTATTCCAAATCAAAAACCTAAAACAGAAACTCAAAACAAAACTCAGACTTCAAAATCAACTGCAAAGCCAAAGACTCAAACCAAAACCGAAACATCTGAAACATCAAAAGATGAAACTGCTGGTGGCAAAGACGGTGAGCAAGACGGAGGTGTAAATAATGACAAATAAACATTATAAACCCCTATTAATTGAATCAGTCAAAGCAACCTCTGATTTACTTGAACACAGATTTGTCGGATTCAACGGCAACCATTGCGAGGCAGGTGCAAAAGCACTTGGAGTTGTTGATGTAACAACTGAAAAAGACCAGTTCGCACCTGTTGCTGTATTTGGAATTTTGCTTGTAGAAGCAGGCGGAACGATTGCTGTCGGCGATGGAATCGCATCTGATGCAAACGGCAAAGCCGTTAAGGCTACATCTACTGCATTAATAAATGGCTATGCTTTAGATGCAGGAACAGCAGGTCAAAAAATTAGAATTTTAAAAGGAAATTAATCACAATGGATTATTGCACGATTGAAGATATTGAAACACAAACATCTACCCCTACCCTTATTCAACTTACTTCTGATGATGGGCAAGAAATTGTCGATCGTGTTGTTGCCCAAGAGGCTATCCTTTATTCTACTTCGCTCATCAATGGGTATCTTCGTGGCAGATATTCTCTGCCCTTAGATACTCACTTTCCTTTGCTTCGCATTCTTGCAATTGATATTTCAATTTATAGGTTATATGCAAGACGTATGCGAAACGAAATGCCTGAAGTCATAGAAACTGCATACAAAAATGCAATTTCTACCCTTAAAGATATTCAAAAAGGTACGATTACTCTTGAATCCGAAAACGATTTATTTGAGACATCGGGTTTTAGTGCCGCAGAATATAAAACAAATAAAGATATATTGGATAAATTATTCGGAAAGCAGAGAATGAGTGAATATTAGAGCCATTGAAAATTCAATTATCAATAAACTAAAAACAGACTTTCCTGAAGTTTTAGTTGAAGGCTTCCCTGATAAACCATCCGAATTTATATTGCTCCATTCAATCGGAGCTTTGCTTGTTCACTATCAAGGAAGTAATTATACAAATTCGGAATCTCTTGGATATATTGTTCAAGACAATAAAAAAGAATTTTCCATTACGATTGTGACTCGTAATTTAAGGGCAAATCAGGGTGCTTATGAATACCTTGATAAAGTTAAAGCTGCACTAACAGGCTTTCAAGTTGATGAATGCACAAAGTTAATGCCAACAAAAGATTTCTTTATTTCAGAAAACGGTGGAATTTGGCAATATGGCATTAATTTCACCTTAACCACTACTAACATACAAGATTTTTAAATTTACCCCACTAATTTACCCCCAAAGGAGTTTTATAATATGCCTGCAAGTTTTCTACATGGTGTTGAGACCATAGAAATTACTAAGGGTGCAAGAACAATTTCTACAGTAAAAACTGCTGTTGTTGGAATTGTTGGAACTGCACCTATTGATGACGTTGATGACGAATACAAAACAATCAATACCCCGACCTTGATTTTAAACGAGGTTGAGGCGGTTAAATATTTTGGTAAACACAAAGCCGGATTTACAATTCCTCAAGCCTTAGATGCAATATTTGACCAAGGGGCAGGGATTGCAATTGTTATTAATGTTTTTGATCCCAATAAACACGATAGTATCGAAGATGTAAAAATATCCGATATCAATGGCGGAATTGATGCCGTTACAGGAAAACGCACAGGAATGAAAGCATTTGAAGATTGCTATTCGTTATTTGGTTATTATCCAAAAACTATCGTTGCTCCTGTTTTTTGCGAAGATACGGCTGTTGTTACAGAGATGAATACTATCTGCAACAAAATTAGAGCGATGGGAATTGTTGATGCTCCTGTCGGTGCAACTGTTCAAGATGTAATAAAAGGTCGTGGGCCACAAGGCGAGATTAATTTTAATACATCATCGGAGCGTATAATTCTTTGTTATCCACACTTAAAAGTTTATGATTCAGAGTCTGATTCAATCAAACTGCAACCTTACTCTCAAAGACTCGCCGGAGTTATTGCCGCAAAAGATGTCGAGAAGGGATATCATTGGTCGCCGTCTAATACAGAAATTCAAGGAATTGTCGGTATTGAAAGACAGCTTACTTCAATGATTAATGATCCAACTTCTGAAGTTAATGCATTAAACGAAGCCGGAGTTGTAACTGTTTTTAATTCTTACGGTTCAGGACTTAGAACTTGGGGAAACCGTTCTGCCGCATATCCAAGTTCAACTCATCCGACAAATTTTATTAATGTCAGACGTACGGCTGATATTCTTCACGAGTCTGTTGAATATTCAATGCTGCAATTTATGGATTATCCGATAGACAACGGCTTGATTGATTCTATCTGTGAAACGGTAAACCAGTTTATTAGAACTTTAATCGGTCGTGGTGCTTTGATTGATGGTAAATGTACTTTTAATCAAGATAAAAACCCTGCAACAGAAATAGCAAACGGACATCTTGTATTCGACATTGAATTTATGCCTCCGACTCCTGCTGAACGTATCACATTTGAGTCTTTTATCGATATCGAATTGTTGAAATCATTGGGAGCATCTTAATGTATTGCATCGTAAACAACAGGGGCAATTTGGAAGTTCACACCGATTGTGATGACCTTTGCTATACCTGCAAAAACATTTATAAGTGTCCTCTAATCCAAGCACTAAGCAAGGAATATGTCTTTTTGCACTATTCGGATGTGGAGATTAAAGAGTGTGCGTTATTCAAGAAATAATTTACCCCCGAAAGGAATGGAATGTCTAAGATTGAAATAAACAAACTAACCAATGCCAACATTTATATGAATGGCACAAATTTACTCGGTAGAGCAGAAGAAATCCAACTTCCTCAAATCAAGCACAAGATGGCAGAACATAAAGCCCTCGGTATGGTTGGCTCTGCTGAGTTCTTTGCCGGGATTGATAAACTTGAATGTAAAATCAAATGGAACGCATTATATCCTAATGTTTTAAGAACTTGTGCAAACCCATTTTTAGCCACAATGATTCAAGTTCGTGCCAATCTTGAAACCTACAACGGTGTCGGCAGAATTAAGGAAGTTCCTGCAACAGCTTTTATAATCGGAACTTTTAAAGAGTTTCCTCTTGGTAATATTAAACCACACGAAAATGCTGAATATGAAACAACAATGACGGTTACATACGCAAAATTAATCGTTGATAAACAGGAAGTCTTTGAAATTGATGTTCTGCAAAATATCTACAAAGTAGGAATGGTTGATATGCTCGCAATATTCAAGAAAAACGTGGGGGCATAGTGGAAGATTCAGTTCTTAAAAAAGCCAATTCAAAAAAGAATATAACCGAAGAAATTGCTACTCGCAAACGTGCATTAAACTTTTATTCTTTAGCCAATATCCTCCCCGATCCCGATATAGTCTTGAGGAAACAAGGCAAAGATATGAAAATTTACAAAGAGTTGCTTTGTGATCCACATGTTTTTGCTTGCACGCAATCAAGAAAAGCAGGAGTGCTTTCTCTTGATTGGGAAATCAATCGGGGTCTTGATAAAGATGAAAACGCAGAAAATATCGAGTCTTTATTAAAAAAACTCGATATTCATAAATTGATTTCTGATATTTTAGATGCCACGCAGTTCGGCTTTCAGCCTCTTGAAGTCATATGGAAGAAAGATAAAACAGGACATATTTTACCCGAAAAGGTTGTTGCAAAACCTCCAGAATGGTTTTGTTTTGATGATGACAATAACTTAAAATTCAGAACTAAAGAGAATTATTACGGCGAAGTTGTTCCCGATAAAAAATTCCTGCTTGCTCAAAATAATCCGAGTTACAACAATCCATACGGTGAACGCACTCTTTCTCGTTGCTTTTGGGCTGTGACGTTCAAAAAAGGCGGACTTAAATTTTGGGTTGTCTTTACTGAAAAATACGGAATGCCGCATTTAATCGGTAAACACCCTCGTGGAGCATCAAAAGAAGAAACTGACACGCTTGCTGATATGCTTGAAGAAATGGTTCAAGATGCGATTGCTGTTATTCCTGACGATTCTTCGGTTGAAATTCAAGAGGCTAATAAAGCCTCATCTGCCGAGATTTACGAAAAATTAATCGACAAGATGAATTCTGAAATTTCAAAAGCAGTTCTCGGACAAACTTTAACTACAGAAATTGGCTCAACAGGAAGTTATGCCGCTGCCAATACTCACATGGCAGTTCGCCAAGATATTATTGATGCTGATAAAAAACTTGTCGAGAGTGTTATTAACCAACTTATTCGTTGGATCTATGAAATCAATTTTTCAAATACTGATATTCCAGTCTTTGAAATGTTTGCTCCTGAAGATGTTGATTTGACTTTGGCACAACGAGATAAAATCCTGTCTGAAACTGGAGTCAAATTTACAAAAGAATACTTTATCAAAAATTATGGATTGGAAGATGAGGATTTTGAAATAAGAGAGGATTTGTATCCAACTCAAAATCCTAATTTTAAAGAATTTAAACAAGAAGATGAAGAGCTGACTCCCGGACAAGAACAACTCGAAAATTTATTCGGGTTTATTTCTGAAACGAAATTATCCGAACAAGCACAGAAACTTTTAAAGCCATTCCTTTCTCTTGTTGATAGTTGTGACAGCTACGAGGAGTTTGAAGAATTGCTTAACGAAAAAAATCTGCACAGCAAAACATTTGAACAGGATTTACAAAAAGCCTTGTTCCTTTGTGAACTGCAAGGAAGGTCTGATGGACTTGAATAAAATTTATACTGGGCACGCACTCGATGTTTTAAAAACTCTGCCTGAATATTCCGTTAATATGTGCATTACTTCCCCACCATATTGGGGATTGAGAGATTATAAAACAAATCCTGCAATATGGAATGATGGTTGGCAGGGTGAACTTGGTGCAGAGCCTGATTTTAATCACTATATAAAACACCTCTGTGATGTTTTTGATGAAGTCAAACGTGTTTTAAAAGATGACGGAACTTGTTGGGTTAATATTGGCGATACATATGGTGGTTGCTCTCTTAATTCATCTTATGGAATCAAAGCCAAAGGCGACACGTCTTTTCTTAACTCTGTTGAACATTTACAAAAAGTTGCTCATACTCTTGGCAAATATTCAAAAAGTCTGTTGTTGATTCCATTTCGATTTGCAATAGAAATGCAAAACAGAGGATGGACTGTTAGAAACGTTATTATATGGCAAAAACCAAATGCAACACCACAGAGTGTAAAAGATAGATTCACCGTTGATTTTGAATATTTGTTTTTCTTCTCTAAAAATAAAAAATATTATTTTGAACAACAATTAGAGCCACTCAAACAATCAACATACAATCGTTGCAAAACAGGCTGCGGAATAAATAAAGGTGCTAATTATCAGGGTTTAAATAAAAAGAATTTCGAACGACTGCAACAAAGAATTCTTGATGGAACAATTGCCGGCAGAAATAAACGCACCGTATGGCAAATAGCAACTCATGCTTATCATGGGGCACACTTTGCAGTATTTCCACCTGCTCTTATTGAAACCCCAATTAAAGCAGGATGTCCTGAAAACGGTATTGTTTTAGATCCTTTTATTGGTAGCGGTACAACCGCTTTTGTTGCAGAAAAATTAAACCGCAACTGGCTTGGAATTGAACTTAACCCTGAATATGCAAAATTAGCCGAAGAAAGAATCTTTCAAAATAAATAGGAGTTATATGTCCCCAATCTCTAAAGAAGAAGCTGCGATGAAAAGAAATTTTCTTAAGCAGCGGCAGAGTTTACCTTTAAAATTAAAAATTGAATTATCAAAAAACAGAATTAAGCAATTTTACGAACACTTTGATGAGAAAGTGTATGTTTCTTTCTCCGGCGGAAAAGATTCGACAGTTTTATTACATCTTGTTCGTTCTTTATTCCCTGAAGTTCCTGCTGTGTTTGTTGACACAGGCTTAGAATATCCCGAAGTCAGAAGTTTTGTTAAATCGTTTGATAATGTAATCACACTTCGCCCAGAAATACCATTTAATAAAGTAATTACAGAGTATGGTTATCCTGTAATAAGCAAAGAAGTTGCTCAATTTATTGAGGATAATCGCAAAAATCCGAATGGATATACTGCCCAAAAGTTTGATCCGAATAGTGATTATGTAAAAAAATACGGCTCACGTTTTTGTCTTGCAAAATGGAACTATCTCAAGGATAGCGACATAAAGATATCCTCTCAATGCTGTCGAATTATGAAAAAGACTCCTGCAAAGAAATTCGAAAAGGAGTCAGGATTAAAACCATTTATTGCAACAATGGCAGCAGAGAGCAACTTGAGGAAGCAAGAATACATCAAAAAAGGCTGTAATTCCTTTGAATCCCGCCCTGCATCAACTCCGCTTGGATTTTGGACAGAGCAAGACATTCTTCAGTATTTGGTTGAAAACAATCTGCCCTATTGTTCTGTCTATGGCGAGATTAAACAGGACAAAAATGGCAAATATTACACAACAGGAGCAAAACGCACAGGCTGTATGTTCTGTATGTTTGGAGTTCATAACGAAAAATCCCCGAACAAGTTTGAACTTATGCGTGAAACTCATCCAAAACTTCACGATTACTGCATTAATAAATTAGGCTGCGGCAGAGTGCTTGATTTCATAGGAGTGAAGTATTAATGATTGAACTTAAAGGTTTATTCAAACTCGCTCCTGCTAAAGCAATAAAATATTTTAGAAACAAAAAGAATGCTCTCTCGTGGGATTGGTATGAAATATGGCAAGATGCTCATAAAAAATCATTCACAGTTGCCAAAGTTATGCGAGAGGATATTTTAAAAGATATTCGTGCCTCACTTGATAAAGCATTGTCTGAAGGTAAAACTTTCCACGAATTTCAAAAGGAACTAAAACCAACCCTGCAAAAGAAAGGTTGGTGGGGTGAACAGTTTGTTGTTGATTCAAAAGGAAATGCCGAAAAAGTTCAGCTTGGCTCAATGTATCGTTTGAAAACGATTTATCGAGTCAATATGCAAACAGCATATCAAACAGGACGATATAACACTCAAATGGAAAATGTCGACAATCGACCGTATTGGGAATACGTTGCAATTATGGACACCTCAACCCGACCTGAACACGCTATGCTTAACGGTCTTGTTTATCGATATGATGATCCGTTTTGGAAATCCTTTTATCCACCTAACGGTTGGCATTGCAGATGTCGGGTTAATGCCATTTCACAGTACAACGTTAACAAAAAGAATATATCAGTTAGTTCTTCAGCTGGGACTTTATCTGAAGGAATGGCACTTGTTTCTAAAAAATCGGGTGAATATAAGCCTGTAACTGTTTATACCGATCCATTAACTGGTAAAAAGATTGCACCCGATGTTGGGTGGTCTCATAATCCGGCATCTGCATTTGTTGATTAATTTGAACAGTATTTGAACGCTATTTGAACATAACTTAAAGGAGTTTAGAATGACTATTGATAAAAAATCTTTGATTAATTGGGTTGGTGGTAAAAGATTACTAAGAAAAGTAATTGAGCCGTTAATTCCAACAGATATCAAATCGTATATTGAGCCATTTGGCGGTGGCGGTTGGATTTTGTTTTATAAAGATAAATGGGCTGATTTAGAAATCTACAACGACCTCGACAGCCGTCTTGTAAATCTGTTTCGCATCGTGAAATATCACCCGAATGCTTTTAAAGAGGAATTTAATTATCTTCTTGGCTCTCGTGAGATTTTCTTCCAATTTATGAATTCAACTCCGATTACAGATATTCAAAAGGCAGTCCAGTTTTATTATTTAATCACTCGTTCATTCGGCGGTAAGGGCAACACTTTTGGAACTGTAAAATGTTCTTCCGGCGGTGCTTGTAAATCCTTAAAAAATGTTCCTGAGAAGATTGATGCAATACACAAGCGTCTTGATAAAGTTATGATTGAAAATCGTGACTTTGAGAAACTCATTAAACAATACGATTTTGAAAATGCATTTTTCTACTGCGATCCACCATATTCTAAAGGTTGTGGCTATGAAGTTACATCAACCGAAGATTTTGACCATGAACGTTTGAGAGAAGTTCTTGGCAATATCAAAGGCAGATTTTTGCTTTCTTATGATGATTCACCGAAAATCCGAGAACTATACAAAGGCTATGAGATGGTTGAAATCGAACGCCAAAACGGAATCAATAACCGACAAGGAACTGACAGGCTAAACAAAACCTTTAAAGAATTATTGATTGCCAATTATCCTATTAAGGAAATTTTTAAAAATGGCAGATAAGCCGATTGAAATAAAAATCGACAATAAAGCAGTAAATGAAAAACTGTTTGAGCTTGCAAAAAGTGGCGAAAACCTGCGACCGTTGATGAAAAACATCGCAGGTATTTTCGCATCTTCAACTGAAGAAAACTTCAAAGAAGAGGGTAGACCTGATAAATGGGTTGACTTGAGCGAAGAAAGGAAAGAACAACGAAAAAAGATTCACAAATGGCCCGGACAAATTTTGCAAGTTTCAGGTCAACTTGCTGCTTCGGTTAACACCCAATATGATGATGACTCCGCCGTTATCGGCTCAAATAAAGATTATGCTGCAATTCATCAACTCGGAGGAAATGCCGGCAGAAATAAAAAAGTTTCTATTTCTGCAAGACCGTATCTACTGTTGACGGATGCTGATTACGAAGAAATTCTTAACGCAACCGAAAAATTTTTGGAGTAAAAGCATTTTATTTCAAAATTAAAATGGCAGCATTACGGGTAGTTTGAGTAAATTATCCGAGAAAGGAATTTTATGAACATTGTAGAACCAATTAGAAAAAAGTCTGACTTAAAACGAATTGAGAAAATTTTAAAAAAACAAAGTTTGAGAGATTTATTACTCTTCACTGTTGGAACAAATTGTGGTTTAAGGATTTCTGATATTTTGAATTTAAATGTTTCTGATGTTAGAGGAAAAAACTATATTAATATTGTTGAAAAGAAAACGGGCAAATTTAAAAGATTTCCGATTAATTCAAAATTAAAACCATTGTTTGATAAATTTACAGCAAAAAGAAACGCTGATGAGCCGTTATTCCTTTCTGTTTTTAACAACAGAATGGAGAGAACTCAATCTTATCGAATAATTCGTGATGCTTGCAGAATGGCAGGAATTGATTACAAGATCGGCACACATACATTGAGAAAAACTTTTGGTTATCATCACTACAAAAAGTTTAAGGATGTTGCTTTATTGCAAAAAATTTTTAATCATTCAAGTCCTGCTATTACTTTAAGATATATTGGAATAGATCAAGAAGAAATCGATGAAAGTTACAACAATTTTATCCTGTAATTCAGATATAATCACTAATTCAACAAAAAAGCAGTTCAACATATTACTTATTATGTTGAATTGCTCAAAACGTCCTATTTTTCTAATCATATCACAAACAAAGAAAATTTTTAATCTGCATTGTTAATATTAAATTTTATTAAAAAAAACAGTCGAAAATTCTCTATCTGTAATACTTTAGCAGACATTCAAATTTCAACTTATTACTTATTATGTTGAATTGCTTTCCTTTAAATGTCTGAAAATATTGTAACACAAACAAAAATAACTAATTAATTTTTATTAAATTTATGTTGAATGGTCTTAATATTTCGCAAAACACAATGGCTACAACCCATATAGAATAAGGCTTTAAAGAAAAAATCAACATAATAAGTATTGAGTGGAGTTCAAAATTCCGAGGAAGTGATGATTTCGAGTTAATCGAGGAAAGATGGTTATCAATCAGTGGGAGAACTACTAAAAAAAGCATATGACAGTATAGGCGAAACTTGTATTATTGCCCATAGGGGCTATTGGAAAAAAGAAGAAGAAAAAAATACGAAAGTTGCTTTTGAGCGTGCTTTTGATTGTGGTTTTGGTGTAGAAACTGATTTAAGGGATATAAAAGGTGAAATTGTAATTTCTCACAATATGCCTATTGGTAATGAAATGTCTTTTGAAGAATTATTGCAACTTTTAAACGGACGTAACTTGCCACTTGCCCTAAATATTAAAGCTGATGGTCAAGCGGAAGAAATCAAACATTTACTTGAAAAATACAGCCATGCAAATTACTTCACCTTTGATATGAGTATCCCCGAGATGGTTGTTCAGCACAAAGTCGGTTTAAAAGTTTTTACAGGTTTAAGTGATATTGTTCCAAACCCGATTCTTTTTGAACAGGCGCAAGGTGTTTGGCTTGATTCCTTTAATTCAGATTGGTTCGAAAAAAATGAAATATTGAATTTATTAAATCAAGGCAAAAAGGTGTGTATCGTTTCACCTGATTTACATAAACGAGAGCATAAGTGTGTGTGGGAAAAATATAGAAACATCTCAGGAATAATGGTCTGCACAGACTATCCTGATGAGGCAGAGGGGTATTTCAATGACAAAAATTAAAGCCGTAATTTTTGATATGGATGGTGTCTTGATTGATGCAAAAGATTGGCATTACGAAGCATTAAATCAAGCATTAGAATTGTTTGGCTACAACATATCAAGGTATGACCATTTAGTAACGTTTGACGGATTGCCAACGAAGAAAAAATTAGAAATGTTGTCAATCGAAAAAGGGCTACCAAAAGGGCTGCATAAATTCATAAATCACATGAAACAGATTTATACAATGGAACATGTCTATATGAAATGTAAACCCTTATTTAATCATCAATATGCCCTGTCAAGACTAAAATCTGAAGGCTACGGTCTGGCGCTTGCCTCAAATTCCGTCAGAGTCACTATTGATATGATGATGGAGAAAGCGGATTTAGCAAAATATCTTGATTTCACATTGTCAAATCAAGATGTGACAAAATCAAAACCCGATCCTGAAATCTATCAAACTGCAATTAAAAAGTTTGGCTTAAAACCTGAAGAATGCCTTGTTGTTGAGGATAACCCTAACGGTGTTAAAGCTGCACTCGGAAGCGGTGCAAATCTTTTAAAAGTTGAAACTGTCTACGATGTTACTTATCAAAATATTAAAAACAGAATAAAAGAAGTCGAAACAGAAAGTTCAAATTCCCAAGTTCAATTGGCAGGAGGTGTCAGATAATGAATATATTAATTTTAATGGCAGGTTCTGACAAAGATTTTTGTGAAAAAGGATATCCGAAATACTTAATCGAAATTCAAAATAAACCAATGATTCAAAGGACAATTGAGCTATTGGAAACCGTTGGGGATAACATTACCTGTATTATTAGAAAAGAAGATCAAGACAAGTATTTTTTAGGCGACACCCTAAAAATTCTTTGTCCTACCTGCAAAATTATAGAAGTTGCCGGTAACACTAAGGGTGCTGTATGTTCGGCTTTATTTGCAATTGATGAAATTAACAATGACGAAGAATTGCTTTTAATAAATGGCAGCCAGCTCATTAAAACAGATATAAAACCTGCCATAGAAGATTTCAGGAAAAGAAATCTTGATGGTGGAGTTGTTACGATTAATGCTGTTCATCCAAAGTACAGCTCTGTCCTCTTGGATGAGAATAACTTAGTTGTTCAAACAAGTGAGAAACGTCCGATTTCAAATATGGCATCAACAGGCTGCTGCTATTTTAAAAAGGGTTCTGATTTTGTTGGTGCTGCATTTTCAACAATAGAAAAGGATGTAAATACGCAAGGACAATACTACATCAGTGCAACTTTTAACGAAATGATTTTGAATAATCGAAAAATCGGAATTTTTGAAATCCCGAAAAAAGATTATCTGACTTTTTCAAATTATCAAATGTATGAAAAATATTTATCCAACAGGAGGGGATATTAATGAATATGATTAACATTGTAATACCAATGGCAGGAGCAGGTTCAAGATTCGCAAAAGCCGGATACAAAAAACCAAAACCATTTATTGATGTTTTAGGTAAGCCTATGATTTGCCATGTTTTAGATAACTTGAATATACCAAATGCTAAATTTATTCTTTTAGCAAGGGCAGAACATTACAATAATGAACAAGAGACCGTTGAGTGGATTAAGGCTCATTACAATGTCGAATTTGTTTTGATTGATAAATTAACAGAAGGTGCAGCTTGTACAGTTTTACACGCACACCGATTAATCAACAATGACACACCGCTTTTGATTGCAAATTCAGACCAGATTGTTGATATGGATATTCAAGACTATATTAACGATAGTGAAAATAGAGGATTAGACGGTTCAGTTCTTTGTTTTGAAGATAATGATAAAAAATGGTCTTATGCTCGTTTGGACAGTGCCGGCATGATTGAGGAAATCAGAGAAAAAGAGGTTATCTCAGAACACGCAACCGTTGGAATATATTATTTCCATCAAGGAAGAAATTTTGTTGAAAACGCAATTGATATGTTTGTAAGAAACGAAAGAGTTAACAACGAGTTTTATGTTGCACCTGTTTATAACTATTCAATCAATAAAGGCGGTAAGTTTGGAATTTATTCAATTGATAAAACCCAAATGCATGGAACAGGAACACCGGAAGATTTGGATAAGTATATAGAGATAAAACAAGGAGTGTTGGAATAAATGAAAACAGCAAAACTTGAGGATATGATAAAAGGTTGGTTTGTTGGGAACTTTGAGCCAACATTGTTAAAAACAAATGATGTGGAAGTTGCAGTTAAATCCTACAACAAAGGGGATTGCGAAGAACGGCACTACCACAAAATTGCAACCGAAATCACTGTGATTACACAAGGCAGAGTAAAAATGAATGGTGTTGAGTATCAAAAGGGTGACATTATCGTAATGGAGCCAAATGAGTCAACAGATTTTGAATGTCTGGAAGATGGAACACAAAATGTCGTGGTGAAATATCCGGGCGCAAATAATGATAAGTATTTAGAGTAATAAAAAGGAGAAAACAATGGACAACGAAACAAAATTAGCATTGGGAATTATTTTAAGTGAAATTTATGAATTAAAAAATCAAATTGCAAATTTGCAAAACGAAGATGCACCACATGATAATTTTAGAATTAATGCTTTAAGAGCAGGTTATGAACATATTATTAATGAAGAATTAAGGATTGAAAATGGACTGCCTTTGGCACAAGATAAGTATTTTGCTATTTTAAAATGCGTAGATGATTTTGAATTGCAAAATCCGCAACTGATTGAACAATTAACCGGATTTTATGATTTTCCATTAGAAATTCAAAATAAATTTTCTCGCATAGAATGGTTATATGCTTTTAGAGCAATGAAAGCAGAACATAGATTTGATAAAATAATTTCAAAAATTGAGGGGAGTCAAAATTCACCTGCTGAATTTTACGATTTTAATTTGATATAAGGAATTAACATGTCAAACTCCATTAAAAATAATAATAATTGTACAGGTTGTGGTTCTTGCATAAGCAAGTGCCCTGCCTCTGCAATATCATTAAAACAAGATGAGCAAGGGAGATTTAGAGCCTTTGTTGACGGTAAAAAATGTATTAAATGTAAAAAATGTATTCAAGCCTGTCCTGTAATAAATCCTAAATATTCAAACCTATCGAATCCTAAATGTTTTGCATTTGATACCAATGAAAGTTTAAATATGACTTCTGCAACAGCAGGAGGTTTTCAAATTTTAGCAAAACATTTTATCAATAATGGGGGTAAAGTCGTTGGTGCTGCATGGATCGCGGATGAATACGGGAATTATACGACCGTTAAGCATATAATGGTTGATAATTTGCAAGACTTAAAATCATTATATAAATCGAAATATTTACAAAGTGATATGACAGATATTTATGCACAAACAAAGCAAGAGCTTGAAAAAGGCACAAAAGTTTTGTTTTCGGGGGTTTCTTGTCAAATTTCCGGTTTATATTCAATGTTGGATAAAGAATATGAAAATCTCTATACAATTGACCTTATTTGCCACCATGCACCATCTCAAGGATATTTTAAAAAATATCTTGATGAACAATTTGGCAAAAATAATGTTGAAAAGTTTGATTTTAGAGCAAAAGATAAAAATAATATCTATAGTTTAAATTACAAAGTTAAACTAAAGAACGGTAATGAAATTTATAAATCACACTGGGACGATTTATTTTGCAGGTTATTTCACGAAAGATATATTATGGCTGAATGTTGCGAAAATTGCCGATTTGCAAAATATCCGAAACAAGGTGATATTACGCTTGGAGATTTTCATAGAATAGAAGAAACCGATCCAGATTTCTTAGATTTTAGAACAGAAGCCGTCTTAGTAAACAATTCAAAAGGTGAGGAATTATTTAAAATATTAGAAAAACAAACTACAAATTTAAAAGAAAAAAATTTAGAACTGCTTTCTAAGGGTAATAAGGTTTGTGAAAATTGGCAGGCACACCCCAAACGAGACTTGTTTAAAAATTTAGTTGTAAATAATATGCCGATATCTAAAGCGGCAAATATTGTAATAAATAATTGTTATGACATAGGGCTTGTCGGTATGCCTGGGAATGGCAACTATGGTGGGGCTTTAACATATTATGCTCTCTACAATATTTTGAAAGACTTGGGCAAATCAGTATTATTTATCCAACAACCCGAGGATTCTTATTGGAAACCTTCCAATGAAATGAGTGCATTTAAAAACAATCCTTATTATGCATATGAAATCTCAAAAATCTACCCTAACCGAGATGCCTTAAGTGAATTGAACCAATATTGCGAAATGTTTATGGTTGGTTCAGACCAATTATTTGCAACGGATGGGTTGTATGAATATTGCAATAAGTTTACTTCGCTAGATTGGGTTGAAAATCGTAAAAAGAAAGTTGCCTATGCGGCTTCATTCGGCAGAGACAATATTTCTTGCGATGATTACAACAGGGCTTTATTAGGTTATTATCTTAATAAATTTGATAAATTCACGGTAAGAGAAATTAGTGCAGTTGATTTATGTAAAAGAGAATTTGATTTAACCCCGGAAGTAGTCTTAGACCCTGTTTTTTTATGTAATATGAATCATTATTACAATTTAATAAATAACGGGAAGTATCAAAACAATCAAAAATCGGGTATATATATTTTAGATAAGAACAGCCTTACAAGAGAAATAACGGAAGATATAGAAAAAAGGTTAAACATTGAAACCATAGAAATAGAAGATGTTTATAAAGACACGGATTACAACAATGTTAAACACAATATTCCCAAAGTTGAAGATTGGCTTTCTTTAATTGCAGGCTCAAAGATTTTTATAACGGATTCTTTTCACGGAATGTGTTATGCAATATTATTTAAAAAACCTTTTGTTGCAATATGTAATCAACAAAGAGGGGCAGCGCGCTTTGAATCTGTTGCAAAACTGTTGGGTTTGAAAAAACGCATTATATATAACATTGAAGACTATAATAATATAAAAAGTCAATTAGAATGTATTGATTGGGAAAAAGTTTATGAGAAATTAGACATATTAAAAAAACGCAGTATGGAAGTTTTGGAAGATATGATAACTCCATCTCAAAACAAAAAGAATGCAACTGATCATGATTTGTTTCATCCGAATTTGGTTAATTTGAAATACGGTCAATATTTGCTAAATATAAAAAGCAAAGAATTGCAACAGGGAATTAAAAACACACAAGAACAGTTATCAAAATGTGAGCAAGACATTAAAAGTAATTTAAGAAATACTTTTTCCAAGTTGATTGATACAAAAGAAAATAAGCAAGTATATGCTCATAAAAAAGATAGTTCTTTTGATATAGATACAAAAGATATTTCCGTTGTTGTGCAAGGAGCTATAGACAAAGAAATTACACCACAATGTTTAAAATCAATAAGAACACATTTGCCCCAAGCTGAAATAATTTTATCTGTTTGGGAAGGAAGCAACGTTGATGGGCTGGATTATGACAGATTAGTTTTAAATAAAGACCCGGGTGCCGTTAAGTGTGATATTATTGACAATACTTTTAATAATCAAAACCGGCAACTGGTTTCAACTCAAGAAGGATTAAAATATGCAAATAGAAAATATATTCTTAAATTAAGAACTGATTTTGAGCTGCATTCAAATGAATTTATTAAATATTTTAATAAATTTCCAGTGAGGCATAAAGAGGCTAATATCTTTAGACACAGAGTGTTAATCAGCTCTGTATATTCAAGAACTAAAGGAAATTGGATTGTTCCTTATCCGGTATTATTTCATCCGTCAGATTTCTTTATGTTCGGATTGAGAGATGATATCAAAGATTATTTTAAAAACACAAGACTTGCGACTAATCAAGAATTAGGCGATTGGCAATATTTATATCCGGAAAGAGTTCCATTCCCAACTTGCAAATTTCGATACACCCCGGAACAATTCTTTTTCTTATCTTACATATTACAATTTTACCCTGATGTGAAATTTGAAGATTGGACAGAATGGAATGAAATCAATCTTGAATTATCAGAAAATCTTTTATACAACAATTTTGTATTCTTAGATTATAAACAGAGTGGTATTTATTCTCAAAAACACTCTCATGCTCTTTTAAATTCTAATGATATATTTGGCATTATAAATTATACAGGTTTTGAACGTATTTATAAGGAGCATTTTGATAAAAATTATGAATTTTATGTAGAGCACATTGAAGAAATGCCTCAAAAATCAATTTCAAAGACAAAAGAAAAGTATATTAAATATAATAATAAATTACAAAAACATATAGATAAATTTTTAAACCCGATTAAAAATTTTTTCAATTGGATATTTCAACCTATTTCAATAATTTATTATTTACTAAAAAATTTTCATAATAAATATTTTTGGAAGAAGATACTCTCTTGTTTTATTTATGGAAAAGAAAATCGAAGGAAATTTAGAGATGAATAAAAACATTGATATATTTTACTGTGCGGATAATAAATTTGTCCCTCATTTAGCAGTATCAATAGCATCCATTTTAAAGAATGCAAATGAAGATGAAAATATCTCCATCTACGTTTTAAATGCTGACATTACGGAAAACAACAAAAAATTCTTATACACATTATCAAATATAAAGAAATTTAAACTTGAGTTTTTATATATTGATGGCTCTATTTTTGAAGGATATGAAAAACCTGATTATATAAATTCAAGTGCTTTTCTCTACAGATACTTAATTCCGCAAATTAAACCAGATATACAAAAAGCCTTGTATTTTGATTGCGATACTATTATAAAACAATCCTTATGGGAGTTGTTTAACACTAATATTGATGATTATTATATAGCCGGAGTTGAGGATTTTCACTGGATGATGTCTTTTAAAAGACTAAAGCTTAATTCTTCAATTAATGAACCGTACTTTAATAGTGGCGTTTTATTGATTAATTGCGAAAAATGGCGAGAAAAAGATCTCTATAATGAACTAATTAAAGTAACAGACAATTTAAACCCAAAGGTTTTGGAACAATTAGACCAAGACGCAATAAACATAGTCTGCACAAACAAAAAACTCCTTTTGTCGCCGAAGTACAACCTTCTTTCTTGTTGGAATGAAAATAATATGTTTACATCATATAAATATAAAGATTTGCAAGAAGCTATAAAATCGCCAGTTGTAATTCATTATTCAGGGCCAATAAAACCCTGGATGGAAGAATCATTCCCTGTTGATGAATTTGCATACGAATATCACCGTTATGCTCAATTAACACCTTTCTATGATAAAAACTTTAGAAAAAGAGTCAGTAGAAGATGTAAGGAGTTGGTTCATCTTGAAAATGAAATTAAAGAAAATTTGATTGTTAAATTTTTTATTGATTTATGGAAATTGCCTATACAAATAAATAGTTTAATCAAAATACATAAAGAGTATAAAACAAGAAAAAGAATATTTTGGGAGAAAACGGGTATATGAAGAAAATTGCAATTCAATTATTTGGACATTTGAGGAGTTATAAGGATACTTATATTTCTTTTAATAAAAATCTATTAGAGCCATTAAAAAAAGAAGGATATGAAGTCGATGTTTTTTTACACTCTTGGACTGAAACTGATACTTCTGAGCAGTCATGGCACAATATTGATGGTGATAAAAGAGGAAGATGCACAACAGCTGACGATATCTCAAATATTCAAAAGTTTTATAAACTTAAAAAGTTCTGCTTAGAAACCCAATTGGAAGTTGAAAATTTGGAATTAAGAGAAAAATTTATGAATTTGCCAAGGCAATATAGTGCAATTGTAAATTCTGCATATACAAAATATAAAGTAAACGAATTAAGACTTCAATATGAAAAAGAAAGCAATGTCCAATATGATTACGTCATTCAAACAAGACCGGATATTCGTTTTAACAATGAATTTTCTATAGATAAATTTTTAAATACATACAGAACATACGGGCTTGAAATACCGCAAAATGCAGTATTTACCTCCTGTGTCCCTTTTAGAAGGGGATTGTTGGAGTCGGACATATTTTTATGCAGCATTGATTTGGTACTTTTTTCTAATCCTGAAACAATGAATAAAATCAACAATTTATACAATTCTATTGTTTCAAAAGAACTCTCATACGAATGGATACATGATAGTTTATATTCATTAGAAATCTTATGGTTAATGTATTTAAAATATTTAAATGTTGATCTTGTAAGATTAAAATATTTTCAATTTGAAAATTATGATATCGTAAGAAACGTTAAAGAATATTCTAAAATGCCACAATTTAAGGATGCATCAATATTAAAGCAAGAATATCAAAAAGGAATGAAGTTAAAGAAAATTCAAAGAGAATTTTTAAAATTATTACCATACTTTATGGTGAAAAAGTATATAGATAAAATAAATAACAAAATCCATAAGGAGTTTTAATGATATATTCAAAAGATATTTCAGTTGTTGTTCAAGGTGCAATTGATAAAAAACTTACACCAAAATGCTTGAAAAGTATTAGAAAATACCTTCCCGGAGCCGAAATTATTCTCTCAACTTGGGAGGGGAGTGCTGTTTCGGGACTAGATTATGACATTTTATTGTTAAATCAAGATCCGGGTGGTTATAAACATGACTTTGCAATATATAATAAAACTCGTTCAATGAATAATTTTAACAGGCAACTTGTTTCAACTTGTAATGGCATTTTAAAAGCAAGTAGAAAATATTGCCTAAAAGTTCGTTCAGATATCATTTTAAAAAATTCCGACTTTTTAAAATATTGGGATAAGTTTGAAATTCGAAATAATGAATATAAATTGTTTAGCCATAGAGTTCTATGCAGTTCGTTATTTTCAAGGGAACATTCTTGTCAATGCGGCACAGGTTTTCCAACCCCATTTCACCCATCAGACTTTTGGTTGTTTGGTTTAACAAATGATTTAAAAGACTACTTTATTAATTGTCCATTGCAAACTGAAGCCGAAGCCTCTGATTGGGATTTTAAATATCCAAATAGATGTCCTTATACAACACCTTTGTGGAAATTTGCGCCGGAACAATTTTTTTGTGTAAATTGGGTAAAAAAATATTATTCAAACTTGCAGTTTGAAGATTGGAGTGATTGGAATCCTCAAAATATTGGATTATCAAATAATATTTTATACAACAATTTTATTTTCTTGGGTTTAGAGCAGTCAGGTATATATTCGGCAAAATATTTGGATGTTGAATTTGACAAAAGCAATATTCAAGGATTAATTACATATCAACATTTTCAAGAACAATATAAAAATTATTGCGATAAAACATTTAAGTTAAGTAAGAAGAAAAAAGATTATAAAGGCAAACTAAAAAAACACTTTGAAAAATTCATTACACCTTTTGGCAAAGTTAAATCTTGGCTTAGTGAAGTGTTTTCTGTCATATATTATATTCTTGCAGTTATATTTACAGGATGGTGGAAAAAATGACTATTGATTCAAAAGATATATCAGTAATAGTTCAAGGACCAATAAACAAAAAAGAAACTCCAAAATGCCTTAAAAGTATTAGACTATTTTTACCTAATGCTGAAATTATTTTGTCGACTTGGAACGAGCAGGATGTTTCAGGGTTGGATTATGATATTTTAGTTCAAAATGACCCTCCTGTTGCACCTTTAATTGAAAAAATAAAGCATAAAACAAATTATAATAATATGAACCGTCAATTGCTTTCAACACAAGAAGGACTAAAAAAAGCAAACCGCAAATATGCTATGAAATTTAGAAGTGATTTAATTTTCACAAGCGACAAGTTTTTAGAATACTTTGATAAATTTCAACAACGTACGGGTGAATATAACTTATTTGAAAGAAAAATTTTAACAGCAACATTATTTACTAGGTTTAATATAAAATGTGGCAAGCAATATGATCGAATAAAGATGCCATTTCATATCTCGGATTGGTGGTTGTTTGGATTGAGAGAAGATATTAATAAATATTTCTTAGATACACCGTTAGCCCAAGAGCCTGAATTTACAAATTATTTTAGTTTGAAAGAAAATGAATTCAAAAAAACACCTTATGGTAAAAGTATGTTTAAATTTGCCCCGGAGCAATACTTTGGATATGAATGTTTTGCAAGAAATTTTGATGATATTTATATGGAAGATGCGGCAGACTATAATGATGAACTAATGGAAAAATTTAGGAAATGCCTTGTTAATAATTTCATAATTTTAGAATTTGAGCAATCCGGCATATATCTAAATAAATATCCTTATAGCAAAAATGAAAAATTTTCAGGGGATCAATATATAGGTTTGTATAATTTCCACAGATATGAGTCTGAATATAAAAAATATTGTGATTCTAATTATGAAATTACAGTTCATAATCCACTGTTTGATAATGAAAAACTAGGATATGCACTATTGAGGGTATATAAACATATTGCAAAATTTACAGATAAAGAAACTCCTATTTTACAAAAAATTGAGCAATTATTTGTAGGGATTCCTATATCGGGTATAAGTTACTTTATCGCTGCAACAAAAATACGGAGTAAGGATTAATATGATAGAAAATATAATGGATAAAATTAAACAAAATAGAGTTTATATAAATTATAGCAGAATGTGGCCGTACGTTAAGCCTGTGTGGTTTAGAGCATTATGTTCAATGCTTATTTGTATCCCGATTGGTTCATTGGATGCAGTTATTGCACTTGCTCTAAAGCCATATATGGATTTAGTTATGGTTGAAAAATCCATTGCTTCTCCTTGGTATATTCCGTTGGGAATTGTTGCATTTACATCAATTCAAGGTGGTTTAAAATATCTTTCAAGTTATCTTTCAACTTGGGTTGGCGGAAGAATTACAAACGGGCTTAAATATGATATGTTTAAAAAACTTCTGACTCTGCCTACTTCGTTTTTTGATAAAAGAAACTCAGGAGATATTGTTTTTCAATTCAATAATCAAGCGGATATTGCATGTAGCGGCTTACTAGATAATTTAAGCGTATTTACACAGAGAATATTTTCATCTATTTCACTTGTTTGCGTTTTATTCTATAATTCTTGGCAGCTTGCATTAATTGCAGTTGTTGTTTTAGGCTGTGCATTTGCCCCTGTTGCTAAAATTCAGAAACGAATTAAATCAGTAATGGAAAAAACAGTCTTTGCCGATGCATCAATTATAACGGAATACAATGAAGTTTTTAACGGTAATAAAACAATAACTTCTTATAACCTGCAAAAACACGAAACAAATAAATTCCTTAATATTTTAGGAAATATTTTCACTCTAAGAATTAAAATGGTGCAAAAAACACAATGGTTGTCACCGATGATGCATGTTATAGTTTCAATTGGGATTGCAGTTGCAATTGGATATGGTTCACATTTGATTATGTCAAATCAAATAACTTCAGGTAACTTTGTTTCATTTATCACAGCTTTAATTTTACTTTATACACCTGTTAAAAACATAGGAAACAATTTAAATGCAGTTCAGTTCTCATTCTTTTCGATTGAAAAGATTTTTGATGTTTTGGATTCTACTCCTGAAATTTGCGATAAACCAACTGCACAAAAATTACTTGGCATTAGTTCAGAAATCAGATTTAAAGATGTCAATTTTGAATATGTAGAAAATGTGCCTGTTTTAAAGAACATTAACCTTAATATTAAAAAAGGTGAGACAGTAGCATTTGTCGGAAACTCAGGCGGGGGTAAAACTACTATTGTAAACCTTATTCCTCGTTTTTATGATATTAAATCAGGCTCAATTACAATTGACGGAATTGATATTAGGGATTATACATTGGAATCATTAAGACAAAATATTGCTGTTGTATTTCAAGATAATTTCTTATTTTCAGGAACAATCAGGGAAAATATTTTATTAGGTAATGAAACTGCAACGCAAGAAGATGTTCAAAAGGCTATCAAAATGGCATTTTTAGATGATTTTATTGCTACACTTCAAGATGGATTAGATACAGTAATCGGGGAACGAGGAGTTTTATTATCCGGCGGACAAAAACAACGTGTTGCAATTGCAAGAGCCTTTTTAAAGGACGCTCCTATTATCATACTTGACGAGGCAACATCTGCATTAGACAATAAGGCAGAGGCCGTTGTTCAAATGGCAATTGATAACTTGATGAAAGATAAAACCGTATTTGTAATTGCCCACAGACTCTCAACAATACAAAACGCAAACAAAATTGTGGTTATTAACGAGGGTAATATTGTTGAAATGGGTACGCACGAAGAATTATTACAAATAGATGGCGGTGCATACAAAACACTTTATGATATGCAGTTTAAAAAACAGGAAGTTAATGCATAGTGGAAAATAGAAAATATATTTATATCAAGGTTAGACATAATAGTTTTATTTGATAATATAGTTGTTGAGAGGTTCATATGTCAAAAGAAAATAATATTGAAATAAATTGCCATTATAGAGACTCAAATAACAATATAAAATTCTTTTGTGATATTGAATACCAACAAGGTATTGAATTTGTTCTAACTGTCCATTCTAGAGAACCTATTGAAATTCCAGACGGATGCTTTACTTGTTATGATGGTGCAAATAATAAATATATTCTCAACAATTTATTATTTGAAGAAAATAAAGGAAAATATTTTTATGATAAACGCTATTATTTTCAATCATTAATTAGGGATACAAGAAAACATTATGTGGGTGAAAAAGTTATTAGTGAAGTTCATGGTGTTAAGTTCAAGTCTGTCTATTTTACATTTCCATATATTAATGCGTTTTTCTATAATATTGATTATTTAAAAACAGTTGGCATAACGGAAAAAGAGCCAGCTTTAAAATATTATTCAAATTGTAAATTTGAACCTATATCAATAAACAATTTTAAAATAGAACTTATATCTGGTTATAGTTGTGGAGGGGGTAGTTGTGGAGGTACTGGTGGTCATTTTGATTTAATAAAATCAATTAAAGTTTCATCAAATGAAGAACAAAAGTTACCTTGTTTTATTGAAATAATAACAACTTTAGTTAATTTTTTCTCTATATGTTTAAAAAGAAAAATATTAATTTCCAAAATATGGAGTAATGAAAATGATAACACTCTTAATTCCAATTTTGAAATAAAAACTTTTCAGTATTATATTTTGAATAAAGATTATCAAGAGGATATTCATCCAACTAAAACTCTTGCTACGTATGCATTATTAAAGGAAAATTTTGAAACAATTGTTAATAAATATTTTCAAACTAAAGAGGAAGCATTTGAAAGATTTCCCGTTTTTTGTGAATTATATATGCGTCATAATGATGCACCAATAGAAATTTTACCTCAGATGAAATTCTTACCGTTGATGCAAGGTCTTGAGGCTTATGTGTCTAAGTTTGATTTTAATGAATTGGGAGAGATTCCTAAAGACAGTAAAAAAGCATTAAATTCTTTTAAAAAAGCTAATAGTCATTTGAAACGAATTGATGAAGTTATGTTTCCTCAGCAACTTTCTTTTCAGGCTAAAATTAATAATACAATTAAAAATTTAAATGTGGAAAGCATTATTAAATTAAAATTAAATGCTCAAAAAAATTTCAAATTAATAAGTCAAATGGTTAAAATAAGAAATTATTACACTCATTATGGAGATTATCCAAATATTCCACCAGAAGACTTTAATGATGCTATAGTTTATTCAAAAATAATTTGTGAAATTCTTATAATGAAAGAGTTGAATTTTACAGATGAACAAATAAAAATAAGTCTTAATAATAACTATTATTACTTAGAACAAATTGACAATAAATACTGTTGCTTAAATTACGATATTAAAATACCAAAAGGATTTGAAGATAAGATATATGTTGGTGAAATTACCTCTTTTGAAAAAAATAAATATGCAAAATATATGCTTTTCTATAAAATAAATAAAAAAGAAAAACAAGTTGAACTATTCGCTAAAAATATGTTGAAATATGGTAGAACTCAACAGAAAACCTTGAAATTAAATATTTCAGAGGAAGAATATAATAATCTGAATAAAATATTTAAACGTTGTTATGATAATTATTTAGAAACAGAAAAACAAATTGAATATAGAAATGAATTAAAAAACAAAAATTCTAGTAATTAACTATTCCAAATTTCGCATTTGAAGTGTAACTCTTTCGCATTTAAAGTGTTCTTTTACAATGACCAAGTAATAAAACTCCATAGAGGACAATGTTTTGCTGAAGGAGGGGTATATAAATACCAAAACAAAAATAATGATATAAAAACTATTCGAGATATTAGCATAATGTTTTCAAAATATTAATATTTCCCAATATTAATACATAAACTTACAATAATAGCAAAATTTAAAATTTTCTAACTTAATCTACTACCAAAGGAGATTAAATTAGAATGACAATCAGTATTACCCCACAAACATCCAATACCATTAATTTTTCTACAAAAAAACAAAATTTAAAAAATAATTATGTTTCAAGTAATTTAAAACAGGATTCTTTTTCTAAATCTAATATTAATTTTACAGGAATGAGCTATAAAGAATTTGAAAGGTTCTGCCGAACACTGGAACCCGGAACACTAAAAAAAGCTTTTGGGAAAAGCTCAATGACTGAATTCTATGAAAAATTTAATGACTTAGAAACTAACAACTATGGAAAATTTACCGTTTGGTTCGGAGCAAAATCCTTAAAAGAACTTCTACAAAAAGATAATATTGAAACCCTTTTAGAAAAAAGACATTTTTCACCAAAGGTAATATCTTATGTTAGATCATTTACTAAAGAATTTAATTATGAAGTTCTACAGCTATTATCCAGAGATAAATGCTGCCATTCCAATACAATGAGAAGAGCCGCTTGTTTTACAACCGAAGATAATGCTGAAATGGCATACCGTGCTGCATTATACAAAGATTATGATTATATTGACAGACTTTCTGAATACACAAGAAATCCACATAAAATTATTCTGGATATGCGTGATATTCATACAAAAGAATATCACCCGCAATGGACTAACCTTGAAAGATGGTCTTACGAAGAAAGAGAAATTAAACGAGACTACATAGAAAATATATTAAAAAATCGAGGATCTGATCCGAGAAAAATAGATTATGTAAAAAGTTTCGTTGATGAAGAAACATTCAAAATAATTGAAATGCTTTCTCGTGATAAAGATTGTCCTATTGATATGATTCAATGGGCATCAGGCTATGCAAATATAGAAAATGAAGAACTTATGCGTTACGCAGCATCTAAAAAAGATTATGATGCAATCTATAAAATTGGCTCAGGTAAAATCAGAGAAAAAAGCGAAATTGATGCCAGACAGGCTAGAAAAAGCTCAAGTTCATCATATTCTGAACAAACTTCTTCTTCTGAACATACGCAATCAACTAAAACTCAAAAACCTAAAGGTTGGACAAAAGAGCAGTTTGTAGAACATATTCAAAAAGTTCTATTCGCAAACTCATTCAAAACATATTTATTAAAAGATACTGAAGTAAGAAACCTTGCAAAATTATTAGGTACTACACCGGAACAAATTAGAAATATGGACAAAAAAGAATATCGCAGATTGTCTTTAAAATTCCATCCGGATAGAGCTAAAGATGGAGAACAAGAATACTTTAGTTTCATAAATACTCTATACAATGGAAGTAAATAAATAAATAATAAAAAAAGCGACC
>CABRZP010000001.1 GCA_902475545.1 uncultured bacterium | reverse complement strand
TTTTGGTTTCAAAGTTTATTGTTGCGGCGTTATCTGCGTATATTGCGTTGTCGTCTTTGACATCGCCGACTTGGGTATAGTTGCCGCGGAAGGTACTTGTTGCGCCGTCGGCGATGATGTTCAGGTCGGTGGTGCTATAGATTGCACCACCTTCGGCTGTGCCTGTAGTAGCAAAAGTATAATTGTTAATAAAATCAGTATTGGTTATCTTTCCTATATTGCCTTTATTATATATTGCTCCTCCCATAACTTTACCATTTGCACCATCAATTTTTGCATAGTTATTTTCAAAATAGGAATTTATATTTTTAATTATGCCATTTTCTGGACGTACAAATATTGCACCACCTCCAACATCACAAACAGAACTTGCATCTGTAGTTCTAATTGCACTATTATTTGTAAAACGGCCTTTTATGTTATCTATACTGCTCATGCTACTCAAACTTACACTAAGAGCACCACCCACAGTCTGATCCCAAGATCTATTTTCTGTGTCATGACTAAGTACAAAATTTCCATCAAAATTTGCATCTATAAGCTTGATATTTATGGTCATTTTAGGTCCATAAATAGTAACTGCTCCACCATAGTCATAACCATAATCTACTTCCATACCATTGTTAATAAAATTTCCTAAAATTTGATTAACGGTACCAACTGTTTCTTTGCTTGAACCACCAAAATAAATAACCCCACCATGCCCCCATGTACCACCACCTTTATTATTTTCGAAGGTTGCATTTATAGTGTCTATTTTAAAATCTCCAAAAGTGTGCATAATAAAACCTTCTTCTGAAGTAGGACTGTAATTGTCTTTAAAGGTACCCGTTAGTGTTCCAATCGTACCACCATCCAATTCAATTCCGCGACCCTCAACTAATCCGGTAACATTAACATTGTTTAAGTTTAAGACAGAATCCGCACCAACTTTAATACCAGCATTTCCGTTCATATCAATTTGTGCATTGTCTGCACCATTTATTGTTAAGGAACCGGTTCCCATTGTTCCCAAATTATTACCAACAGTGTATTTTTCACCTTCATTTAAATTAAATTCTCTATCTCCAGTCTGTGTTACCACATCCTCTAATGATGCCGAATCAGTTACAGCAAAAGCTTGATTAGTGCATAATGCTACACCTGCTAAAACGGCTGCTGATAAAACTTTTAAACTTCTGTTGTTTTCAATCTTTCTCATTTTTATACCTCTTATTCTATGCATCATTTTACTTAAACTTGTGCGTTCTTATAAACATAAGAATATTGAGGATTTTCAAACCTTAAAATGTGAAGATTTAAAATTAGTCGGAAGTTAATGACACTTAAAAATTAAATAATCAAAGATATTTCAAGTTCGAAATATCATTTTAAGTATTCTGGTGTATTTTGTTTTTATTTTTGTGCCTTCTACAATTTCTTGTTTCGGCACTTTTTGTTTTTTCTTTAATTTATATAGGGTATTTTTTACATTTCTAAATATTGTATATCTTTTTTGATATCTCTAGTATAACATTGTTTTATTAATTTCGCAAGTGTTTTGAAAGATTTTTTGTTCTGATATAATTATTTATACTGAATAAAATGCAAACGGGATATCTAAAATGATTTATAAATCAACATACAACTCTCCTATAGGAAATCTGACAATATGCTCTGACGGTTCTAATCTAATCGGACTTTGGATTGAAAATCAAAAATATTTTACAGATAAAATTAACGAAGAAATGATTGAAAATAACAACCTTGAAATCTTCAAACAAACCCAAAACTGGCTAGACAGATATTTTGCACAAGAAAACCCTAAAATTTCAGAACTGCCAATTACTCCTAAAGGAAATGAATTTAGACAAGATGTATGGAAAATACTTTGCGAAATTCCATACGGACAAGTCACTACTTACAGCGATATTGCTAAAAAATATGCACTAAAAAAAGAAATAAACAAAATGTCACCGCAAGCAATTGGTGGAGCTGTCGGTCATAACCCTATTTCTATTATTATTCCATGCCACAGAGTTGTGGGTAAAAATGGAAGCTTAACAGGATATGCCGGCGGAATAAACGCTAAAATCAAGCTTTTAGAACTGGAAGGGGTTAATATGACAAATTTATTTACCCCAAATAAATAGTATTAAATCCAATAATACTCAAACAATTCTTTACAATTTATATAGCAAAAAAATTTTTTTTTGAGTATTGAATAATTAAATCAACAAAAATAGGAGAAAACATTTATGCAAATTCAATCAATTAATTCTTATAATGACAAAAAGAATCAACCAAATTTCACAGCTATAAAAAGTCTTAAAATGGAAGGATTATATAAAAAGTATCCTGAACTTGGAAAACAATTGGTTGATACATTTCAATCCAGTCCAAGAGCAATGGAGTTCTGCAAAAAATATGATGTAGATATCGTATTTTATGCTTGCAAAAGAGCTATGGATGCTGTAGACAGTTCAATACATATATTTTATGACAATATCGCAAAAAGCAGATTGATGAAAATTTTTGGAAAATCAAAAGACGAAGTAACTATCAGTTCTTGGGCAAATGAGTATGACATATCTAAAAGCATTGAAAAAAGTACCCAAGACTTAAAAACTCGAATTCTGCCTTGGAGTGGAGAAAATAGACAAGGTGGAATGTTAGATAGCCATTTAGATGGGGCGGAAAGAGACATGCAAGAAATTCTGAATAAGAAAGCAAAAAAAGCAGCAGAAAAACAAAGTAAACAATTAGCAAAAGAACAAGCTAAGAGTAAACTTGACAAAGATCAACAAGCTCTTAACGAATCCATTGAAAATTTAATCAATAATAGCAACCAATAAATATGCTTTTAAAAAAATATGCCTCGGGTGCAAGAATTTGCACCCGATTTTATATCAAATATAACTAATCTTTAAATGGAGTTTAGAGTTAATGAAAATTAATATGTATCAAAACAACTATCCAATAAAATTTACAAGTTTCGACGTATGTAATAAAAAAATTATAAAAAACACAACAAAAATTAATCCGACAAAAGAAGATATTAAAAACATTGAACAAGAAATGCAGAAACAAATACAAGAAATGGGGCTAAAAGTTATAAAAGAAGTAAAATGTATTCTTAAAAAGAACGACATTCAATAGCATTTAAGCAACAAAAAACTGGGCCCGGAGGGATTCGAACCCACGACCAAAGGATTATGAGTCCTCTGCGCTACCGCTGCGCCACAAGCCCAGATTTTAGTTGTCTGTACAACATCTATTCAATTTCAAAGGTACTTAATAAGGAATAAACCTTAAAAACCGCACCTCTTTTCTAAATTTATCATTAAAATTTCAAAAAATCAAGAGCCGCTATACTAAAATAATATTTTTCTCCTGATTTATTACTTCGGATTTTTCAGGAAGGATTATACAATCGGATAACTCTGAACCATCAACAATTTCAGCATTATCCAAAACTATACAATTGTCTAATTTGACAAAATCACCAATTTTACAGTTATCACCAATTACAGAATTTCCTGTAATATTGCAGGTCGCCGGGATATTTGTATTTCCTACAACATAAGCACCCTCAGAAGTTTTGAAAATTGTTGAGGTTTCAATTTTACAAATCCCGTTAAACACATCTTGCATTGATTGTTTGTATTGGGAAATTGTTCCAACGTCATTCCAGTATTCAGAAACTTCAAATGTATTTATTTGTTTTTCGGCTAATAGTTTAGGAAAAACATTTTTTGCAAAATCATAAAAAGTGTTTGCCGGAATATAATCGAATATTTTATAATTAAATATATAAATTCCTGTATTAATCAAATTACTTTTTGCTTCTTCTATAGATGGCTTTTCTTGAAATTCGGTAATATAACCATTTTCATCCGTTACTACAACCCCAAAATGAGAAACCTTTTCATGCTCAACCTGCTTAACACCAATTGTTGCAATGGCACCGGATTTTTTATGAATTTCAATACCATGCCTGATATCAGCAGTTGTTAATACATCTCCTGATAAAACTATAAAATCCTCACCTTCATCAAAGAAGAACTGACATTTTTTAACACCACCGGCAGTTCCGGAAAGCTCTGATTCTTTTATATAATTAAAATTTATACCTAAATTATTATGTTCATAGCGATTAACAATTTGATCCGCAAGATAATACGTATTTGATATAACATCTTTAACACCAATAGATGAAAGTTGAGATAAGATTATATCCATTAGAGGTTTGTTCATAACCGGAATCAATGGTTTTGGCATCAGTAAAGTAATTGGTTCCAATCTTGAACCTAGTCCGGCTGCCATAATCATTGCTTTTATATTTTTATCAGTCATATATCCCCCCTAAAGTTTTACAAAAATTATACTACCAAGGATAGTTTTTGTCCATCATCCAGTCACTTTTATTAAGCAAAGCAGCACATGCCGCACCGGAGCCAACCCCAAACTCATCAGTAACAGCCTTTTTATTACAACTTTCATAAAAATCTTTAGATATTAAATCCATATAATCATAAACATCGTGCGGAATTCCACATTTGTCATACCCGCCAAGGTGCAATCCGTTTTGAATATGAAATTCTTTATAAATCTTTTCTTCACAAATTTTTGGAGGATTTTCATTATTATAAACATAAAATACAAACACATCCCGTCCTAGTTTATTCACCCCGACAGGACCATTTATGTCAACAAGAATAGTCATTAAACCTTCTTTATTTTTATGAAACCCAATAACCGATTTATTAGCCAAAACTATACTATACAAAGATTTGTTAAATTGGCCTTTATTTTTCAGATCTTTATATTGAGGAGATTTCCAACATCCTGTTTGACTGCCTAATTTACAATAGGTATTAATATCTAAATACGGAGTAAAATAGGTTTCAGCAAACTGATTAATAGGCATATCTGTATTATATTTTCCCATATCTTCATCTGTAACAAGAGAATACATTTTATTTGCCTGAAGCAGTGTTGCATGAGTAACCCGCAATGCCTCAATTGCTTGCTTTTTGCGTATAGAATTATAAACAGGACAAACAAGAATAACAAAAAGAATTACAAAGGCACAGCCAAGAATCAAAAGACCTTTCAGTAATCGCATTTGAGTAGTATTACTTTTAAAATCCATACTATTTACCCCTTTACCTACTTCAGTTACAACTAAGTATGTCAATTATTTCTTTTTTTGTCAACTTTGGATTAATCTCTTTTATAGAAACAATTTCATCGGTAGAAACTTTCTCCTGAAAAATTTCTTCAAGCAATAATTTATCATAATCATACAAAATAGAACCGTGCTGCAAAATATAGCCTTGTTTACGACATTGAGCAGACCCAATAAGTTTTCTATTTTGATAACATAAATCAGCACCGGTAGAAATCAACATACAATAATCGAACCCCGTTTTAACAGGTTTTGAAGAACCAAATGCTAAATCAATACCAAGAAGTTTAAACTTATCAATAAAAATTTGAGAAATTTCCTTATATGATGAAACTATATGTTCACCATGCTCTAAATAAGCAACAGGACAAATAAAACTATAAGTAATTTCGTCAGCATGCAAAAGTGCCCTGCCACCTGTTAAACGTCTAACTACATCCACTTTTTTATTTTTTAATAAAGCCTTATCAATAAACGAATCATCTTGATTTCTGCCAAGTGAAACACATGCCGGATTCCAGCCATATAAACGAAAAATCGGATAATCTAAACTATTACGAATAGCTTCGTCCAACAGATCGTTATCTGTTTGCATATTTACTTCACCGCAATTAACTTTGTAAGGTATGAATTTCATCATCAGAATTAGTAATCTCCGTATTCTGAGTGAATAGAATACCCTTTACCATCTAAGTCGGGAATTCTGATTTCATCCAACGGAGCAAAATTAAATTCATTTGAATTTGCAGGTGTGACATTTTTTACCGGCTGAATATCATTAACTGCATTGTTTTCAGAAGAAGCTGTTTCCTGTTTAGCTTTATCTTTCTCATTATTATGTATAAAAATCAAACCTTTAGTGGAATACTTATCTTTTTTCTTTTTTTCAGGTTTTACAGGTTTTTCTTCTTTCTCATCAGACATAGCAATTTTATCAACTGCAGAAATTTCATCGCTCGAAACTTCCGCATTATCAGTAACAGCTTCATCTTCAACAGGAATATCTTGTTCTGTCTTTTCCTCACTTGAGACAAAAGGTCTTAATTGAGGAAGGTCTGTAATTTCTGATTTTTGTGTAACATTACCATCATCATAACTGTATGGTACTGACTCCTTTTGTTCAGAGGAAGAATTTACCAAACTGTTTGTATAATTTTCAACATTTTTAATTGTTTCAGCATAAGCTTCATTTACAGCATTATCCTGAACTTCCTTAGTTTTGTTATTTGAAGATTCACCGCTTTCTCTTGCAGCCAATTCATTTTCAAACTGTACAAAAGCCTCATTACCTACAAACTGTTCAAGAGCTGCTCTTTTAGAAAAGAATTCGGATTTTGCACTACGCTGCTTATCAATAGAAGCTCTATAGTACGCATCTGTTATAAGCAGTAATTCTCTTGATGCATTATTCTGCTGAGCAAGCTTAAATTTCCTTTCTCTTTCCTCCACAAGTTTTGTAGTTAAATCAACCTGTTTTTTCGCACTCATATAATCATAATAAAGGTTAACTGCAGTCTGCTGTAAATCTTCAACTTTTCTGATAAGAATAATCATATCAGCATCATTAACCTTAGTATACTTATAATTAAGAGCTTTTGTATCCTGTGTCATAATATTCATAATATTACCGCCGATCAAAGATGAACCGGCAAGAACAGGATTGGCAATACTCGCACCTACAAGAGTTGACATACTCGCAATTGTGGTTAAAACTTTTTTAAGTGATTTACTATCCGGTTTATCTGCATCAGGATTTGCAAGTTTGTATAAAGCAAAATTGATTGTATCACTTTGTGTTGCAGCACCTTGCCATAACAAAGATAAATCTGAAACCATATCGCGTTCATCAAATTCCAAATCTTGTGCAACCTCTTTTGATAACTGTTTAATACTCAAATCCGCATAAGTCATATCTGCAACTGTTGCATCTTGAGACCTGTCAATATGAGCATAAGTTTTTTCAGGTTTTGAGGCATCAGCTTCGGCTTGAATATATTGATTTTCAGGATGCTCAGAAATCCCAACCCTATAAGCAGGAGGCTTAGGGAATTCAACATTATCTAAAGTTTCAGCATTCACAGAGGTAAATACTGACATCGCAACAACTAATGATAATAACAAACTTCTATTTAACATTACCATTACCTCCTATTAAAGCTGAATCATAATTATATTGATATAAATTTAACCCATCAACAACTTTTTTACCCGCAAGACGTTGAAGCTCCAAATGATATTTTTTTGCCATCTGCATATATTTTTCTTCTTCAATTTGCATATCTTGATATAGCGAAGATGAGATAGAAACTTCAAGAAAATCCTCATCATCCATAGCTTTTGCATAATTCTTATTATATAAAAGACTACGAGAACGAGTTTCTTTCAATTGAGAAAGACTGCCCTTATAATTATAATAAGCATTTATAATTTTATCCTGTAAATTTTCCACCAATCCTGCAAGTTCAATAAGCTCAGTATCAGTAAGCGGAATTTCTTGCGGAATATTTTTTCTGTTAATCAGATTTTGTGCAATTCTGCCTGAAGCATAAGATGCAGATTGCAATGCATAATCTGCTCCGATTAAAGATGGGGCAAGAGAAGCACCTGATACAATTGCAGATAAAGTTTTAGCCATTAAAGAAGAATGTATTCTTCTTTGACTTTCGGGAGTTGCAAGTTTTTTTAGTGCAAATCCGATTACCTGATTATTTTCAACCGTACCTTTCCACAAATTGTCAATATCTTCCATATCTTTCTCTTTTTGAAGTCTGACAATTTCATCCATTATTTCTTTATCACTTATAACAAGTGAATCTTTATCTTTATAATCAAGCTTTGGCAGTTCAATCTTATTCTGCTCAACTTCACCAAGATGTATTTCACCATCTTCTGATGCAAAAGCCGGCATCAAAGTAACACACATAAGCCCTATAACAAAAAAAATCTTCTTCATAACAAATTTATAACACAAGAACGATAATAAATCCAATGATTGATTAATTTTTACATCTTAGGATTGTTCATCAAATACAAAAAAAAATCTAAAATAAAAACACAGAGGAAAAAGAGTTGAGCGACAAATACACAAAAGCTAAATATATGACACCCCTTTCTGCATCTAAAAACAAAAAGGAAGCGTTACGCCATAAAGCAGATTCTTTAAGAGAAAATAAATCTTTTAAAGAAGCTATTTCAACATATTTAAATTCAGTTTTAATCGATAGAAACAATGCTGAAACATATCTTGGACTTGGTATTTGTTATAAAAATTTGGGCAAAATAAATAAAGCAATCGAATACCTTGAAAAAGCTGCCCTTTTAGATAGAGATAAATTTGAAACATTTTTCGAACTGGGATTATGCCATTTAAAAAATGAAAAACCTTGTTGTGCTATTAAATGCTTTATCCAAGCTGTCCAAATAGAACCTGAAAATCCTGAAGCAATATATCATTTAGGATTAGCTCATGAACAATCAGAAGAAGAAGATATGGCTCTAATGATTTATCAGAAATTAATAGAGAACTCTCCAAATTATTTAAATGCATATATTCGTAAATCTGCATTACTGATGAAAATGGAATTATACAGACAAGCTCTGGGCTTATATAATGAAGCTTTAAAAATCAATCCTAATTATACACAAATTTATTCTAATATCGGTTTATGCCTCGATAAACTTGGGAAACACACAGATGCCAAAAGATATTATAGAAAATTTTTGGCTTCAAGACCAGACGATGAAAACGCTAACTATATTTTGACAAGAGTTGAAAAATTACGAAAAATTTCTAATAAAACTTCAAAACTTTCACTAGTCTAAGATTTATAAATAATTACAAGGCAAATAAGAAAATTGACGAATCAAGAATGATCTTCCCTTCATATATTCTTGATGAACTCTTGCTCCGGCTTCTCTCGCTTTAACTTCAAGATAATTGTTTTGATAAGCCATATTTTTAGATAAATCTTCTGTTGGGGACAATGACGGGTAATTAATACTTGCCTGTAAATATTTTACAGCTTCCGACTTTTCAGCAGAATCAGTTAATGGCGGATAAATTGAAGCACAATGTTTTTCATACATAGATTTTCCGCCATTTAATCTTCCTATTTGAGCATGTTGATAAGCATGTTCAACTTCATGTGCAGCCGTACTTGCTGGCAATGAAAGTTTTGGAACATCTTTAAAATATATGGCTCCGAGTCCGGAATTAAAACAAGCTGATGCATTATCTGCAACCATAAATGGAGATGTATTTACACAAATATCCGCTTCGCCCAACCCTTTTTCTCTTAATAAAAACTTAGCCAATGACTCTTGTTTTTGTTTTCCTGATAAAAAGCGAAAGGCTAAAAATTTGTCATCTACAGGAAATTGAACATTTTCAGATTGAATCGTACCAACAATTTCAGGAATACCATCCTCTTTCACATCAAGAGTAACACCCATTACTTTTTTAGCAGATTTTGGTTCCACACCATAATTAGCAGGATATTCAGTCATTGTTACCGAAAATCTATCACCTTCTGAAGCAATATCATATTCAGTTTTATTAATATGAACCTTTCTTGGAAAACAGCAATTTTCATCCTTTTGCAACGGTAATAAATGAACAAACTGGTCTTCCACAGATACCGTATGCCAACGAGAAATTCCTGCTGCATCCGACAACCATTTTTCAGTTGTAATTTTTTTAGTAGATATTCCTACAGTTTTATCCGTAAGTGTAAAACCATGTTCAAAAGTCCTTACCAAACGAGGTTTATCAGAACTTTTTTCACATTGTTTTATAATCTTGCCATCCTTATCAAAAAAACTAACAATTTCATGCCAGTAATTTTTATCTGCTGTTTTACCTATACAAACTCTTGTAAAGGTATCAGCATCTTCGGGAACAGCCCAACTGTCTTCAGGAAATTTTCCTATAGCTACCCTTTTTGTTTTTTCTAACAATTTATACGCTTTCTGCTTCAAACCCAATGCTGCTCTTACAACATCAGAAATTTGTCTTAATGCAAATTGTAAACTTTTAAACAAAGACATTTATAAAATAAATCCTTTATGACTTACCACATATATATAAAGTCCTAATAAATTAAATTTGCTATATTATTAAACAAAATTAAGAATATAAAGTTTATATTAAGACAGTAAATACCGTGGTATAATAAAAACATGAATTAAGCGGGCAGATAGTAAAGGAGATAAATATGATTCCTATTTTTGATTCAAAACGCCAATATGCACAAATCGGCGAAGAAGCTGAAAAAGCAGTTTGCGAAGTTATGAGATCCGGATGCTATATCCTTGGACCTAACGTAAAAGCTTTAGAAAGCGAATTAGCAAGCTACATCGGATGCAAATACACTGTAGCATTAAACTCTGGTACAGATGCTTTACACATTGCATTAAGAGCTTTAGATATCGGAGAAGGTGATGAAGTTATTACAACAGCATTCACATTCGTAGCTACAGCAGAAGCTATCGGTATTGTAGGTGCAAAACCTGTATTCGTTGATATTGATGCTGATACATATAATATTGATCCTGCTAAAATTGAAGCTGCAATTACAACAAAAACAAAAGCAATTATTCCGGTTCACTTATACGGACAACCATGCGATATGGATGCTATTATGTCAATCGCTAAAAAACATAACTTAAAAGTAATTGAAGACTGCTGCCAAGCAATCGGTTCTTCTTACAAAGGCAAAAGAGTTGGTACTTTCGGTGATATAGGATGCTACAGCTTCTATCCTACTAAAAACTTAGGAACAATGGGCGACGGCGGACTTTGTACCGTAAATGATGAATCGTTAAGAGATAGATTAATCGCTCTTAGAAACCATGGCTCTATGGTTCGTTACCATAATGATGAACTTGGTGTTAACAGCCGTCTTGATGAAATTCAAGCAGCAATCTTAAGAGTAAAAGCTAAACACATCGATGAATGGAATTCTTTAAGAAGAGAACATGCTGCATATTATAATAAATTATTTGCAAATTGTTCAGACATTCAAACTCCTGTAGAATTGGATGACACATATTGTGTTTACCACCAATATACAGTTAAAATTCCTAACAGAGATGCCGTTCACAAAATGTTGGGTGAAAATGGTATTGGAGCAATGCTTTATTATCCAATTCCTCTTCATTTACAAAAAGTTAATGCATTCGTTGGAATGGGTAAAGGATCATTACCTATTACCGAAGCTAACACAGATGTTGTTATTTCACTTCCAATGTTCCCTGAATTAACTCAAGATGAACAAGATACAGTTGCTCAAACTTTGATTTCTTGTATTGAAAAATCAAAATCAGCAGCTTGTGTATAAATCAGTAAGATAATAAAAAAAGACCCTTGATATTAAAATCAAGGGTCTTTTTTTATATATAAAATTTATCCAATCCAACCGGTTTTAATTGAATTTTTCAAACCATTTGAACCTATAACTGCATTTTCAGGGGTACCGTGAGGCATTGCTTCAGTTTTTGTACCATCAAATAACACTTGAAGCATATTATAAATAGGGTTATTTGAAAGAGTATTAGCTTGAGGAGAATCAGGATTCGGCAGATTATTAATCTCAGAATACTGCGTTCTCATATCCAGACCGGCTCTGCTATTTAATTGTACTCCGTTTAAAGTATTCATTATCTCTCCTAACCCATAGTATGTAAGGTAAAACAACCACCGCTAGGGTTACCTAATTCATTATATGCCTGTAAATTTCCAACACCCGGATGAGGATAGAATTTTCGACCTTGAACTTCTATACACTGATTCGGGTCAGTCATAACTTGCGTATATGCACTGTTTACATTTGCATCCAAACCTGTTGAATACCAAAAAGCTTGCAATATATTATTTTTAATAACACCAAATGTTGAACTTATAATTTTTCTTTGGAAATCATCACTGCGATCAATTTCAATAGCTGTTGGAACATAATTACCTTCAGCTGCTGCGGCAGTTTGATTTACGGCTAATATATTTCTCTGATCTTGACCCATAAAATAGTCCTTAAATAAGTGCTCTCTTATATATAAAGTATATAATTAGTAGATAATTGCCTTATTTCAAGAAACAACAGTTACAATTCTTAACAATACATAACCTAACAAACAGACTGACAAATTCACTTGCCACTTTTACCATTTACCCCTAACCCTTTATCGCAGCCCATGCCCGAACATCACCACGTTCATATTTAATTAGATAATAATTTTTACCTTCACCAGACACATACTCAAGAGACGCTTCTTGATTTATGTCTTCCTCCTCATTCACAGGAGGCATTCCTTGTTTAGCCCGTTTTTTATTAGTCCTAGCAATCTCTTTTTCTTTTTTCTTTTGCTTTTTTAACGATTTATTATCCCGAACCTGAGCATACTCAGACATATCAATCTCGACTTTAAAAACCGGAATTATAGCTATAGCCTGCTTTGATTGCATCAAAATTAAAAAATCACGCTCATCAGACAAAGCTAATTCATAATGCCCCGGTTGAATAGTATTACCATTGCCATCAGTTATTGCATCAACAATAGAAAGTGTAGGATAAGAAGACTCTCGTAAGGCATAGCGATAAATTGCCTGAGAGCCAAGAACTACACCTGCAGAAATTTGCGGTTCGGTAGGATACACTCTTGTTTCCGAATGCATCATTATATTTTCAACGTACATACCCTCAAACATTTTTAAAGCCTTCCTAATAATTTAGAAATACTGGCATCAATCTCATTGAAAGATTTACCTAAAGCTCGTTCAGAACCTACAAATATTAATGACATATATTTTTGAGAATTTCCAAGATTACCATTCTTCAACAGAAGCCTATAACTCTCCCTCATAAGCCTTTTTAATCTATTACGCTTAACCGCTCTTTTATGTACCTTTTTACTTACAACAAAACCGACTTTTGTAGGATAATCCTCTTTTTTTAGAATCCCTGCAAACAAAGTTACTCCACCCGAATGGGAGGAGTTTTTAACTTTATATGTTGCTTTAAAAGCAGATCTTTTTTTTAAACGATAATGTTTTGGTAACATTCTGCCTCTTACTAATTCTGTCAGGATAATTATGCAGTTCTGGCTAATTTATACAAAAGCCAGTCAACAGAATACCCCGTCCAACGAGGACTAAGCACGTTTTTTAGCAGTGATAGCTAATTTATGACGACCGCGAGCTCTACGTCTGTTAAGAACTTCTCTACCGCCCGGAGTAGCCATTCTTGCTCTAAAACCACTTACGTTTTGTCTTTTTCTTTTTGTTCCTTCTAGTGTACGTCTCATTTTTTATTTCCTTTTACTATTTATTTGTCGTATAATTCAGATGTTATCGTAAAAAAACTAATTAGTCAACAAAATAGGAAGGGATTGGTTAAATATTATGAAGAAAACAATAGGATTTATCGGCTGCGGAAAAATGGCAAGTGCAATTATTAGCGGAATTGCAACATCTAAATTAAACGAAATATATAATATTCAAGGTTCTGAAATAACCGCAGAAATTGCAAAATCAGCAGCAGAAAGATTAAATATACCGGTAGAAAATGACAATAAAAAACTTGCTCAAACCTCTGATATAATTTTCATTGCTACAAAACCAAATAATGTTGTTGATGTTCTTAATGAAATTAAAGAAAACTTATCTGAAGATAAACTTATTGTTTCTATTGCAGCAGGAGTTTGCACTGAAAAAATCGAAAACATTTTAACTTCAAGCAGAGTAGTCAGAATTATGCCAAACACACCTGCACTTGTAAAATTAGGCATGTTTGGAATTTGTAAAGGTTCTAAAGCCACAGATGAAGATCTAGAATTAATTCAAAATCTGTTAACATCAATCGGCAAGTGTATAACAGTCGACGAATCCCAAATTGATATTGTAACAGCAATTTCCGGTTCCGGCCCTGCATTTTTCTATCAGGTAATTGAAGACATGGCACGAGCTGGTGAAAAATTAGGTTTAGAATATGAAAAATCTCTGACTCTCGCAACTCAAACCGCATTAGGCTCTGCACAAATGATATTTAACAGAGGAGAAACAACAGTTCAAACATTGATTGATAATGTTGCAACAAAAGGCGGCTGTACATTTGTTGGAATAAGTGAAATGAAAGAACAGCATTCTGACAAATTATTCTTTGATGTAATTGACAAAACTACACAAAAAGCTAATGCTTTAGGCAAATAGTAAAATCAATTAAATATACAAATAAAAAGACAGGTTATACAAGATGAACCTGTCTTTTATTTTAACTCCCAACTTTTTATAGGATGAAAAATGAACTATTATATAGTTAAATCGTTATTAAATACGTATGAGGATTATAATGCAATCATTAACCAAAATAGCATCTACATTATTTATTGCACTGACTTTATCTGTAAATACAGCATTTGCAATTGATGAAATAAAAGTTGAACAAGGTTCAGTATTAAGCCTTAATGATTGTATTTCTATTGCTCTTAATAATAATCCTGCAATTAAAAATGCAAGATACAATTATGGTATTTCGAAAACAAATGTCGGGGTTGCACGTTCTGAATTTTTCCCAACAATAGGTGTTGGCACAGGATACAATTATAACGATACAAACACAAATAAATATACAACAAATACTAATGTTTATTCAGTAGAAGCAACACTAAACCAATTAATCTGGAATTTTGGCAGAACAAACGCACATATAAAAATGCAAAATTTTTACCTTATTGCTGATGAATACCTATTTAATAACACAGTAAGAGAAACAACATTTACAGTTAAACAAAAATACTATGAAGTCCTTGCCGCACGTGCAACTGTTTTAATTAACAAAGCTTATGTAGATATCAATGAACGAAACTACCAGCGAACAAAAGCATATTATGATGAAGGCATAAAATCAAAAATAGATTTGGTTAATGCAGAAGTAACATTAAGTGATTCAAAAATTGCTCTTATTAAATCCGAAAATGCTTACAAAAATTCACTTGTTAATTTAAATAACGCAATGTATCTTTCAAATGCTCCAATGTATTCAATCGCAGGAACTGAAGGTTTTAACATTCAAGATAATGTAGCACCTGTTGATTTAGCACATATATCAAAACCATCAGGAGAAACCAAAAATCATCTTCCTGTTAATGTCAACGATGCAAAACTCGTCACCTCAGTTGAAAAATTAGAAGTACTAACAGATTATAAAGTTTCAGAATTCCCTTACTCATTTGAAGAGTGTATAAATATGGCATACAAAAACAGAGCAGATTTAAAAGCTTATAATTCAACTCTGGATGCTGTTAAAGAAAATTTAGTCTATGTAAAAAGAAATTATTATCCGTCTGTATCTGCAACTGCAGGATACGGATTTAGAGATACTAATTCAACTAACTCATTCAATGTCGGAGTAAACCTTTCAAGTTCTGTTAATATAATGAATCAAAAATACAAAGTTGATGCCGCTAAATATCAGGTTGATATTGCAGAAAACTCCTTAAATCAATTAAATCAGGATATATTCTTTCAAGTACAAAATGCCTATATTGATATGATTGAGCTTGAAAAACAAATACCTCTTTTAGCTGTAAAAGTTCGTCAAACTCTTGAAAACTACGAACTGGCAGAAGGAAGATATTATGTAGGATTAGGCGACTATATCCAATTACAAGATGCAAAAGTTAATTATAACAATGCTCAGTGTTCATATATTGAAACTATTTATAAATACAACGTTGCAAGGGCAAATTTAGAAAGTGTAATAGCTCTTCCTCAACAAGTTACCGTAACCTTAGAAGGGAAATAATATGTCAAAAAATGATATTATAGCAATATTTGCAAAGAAAAGAGTCATTATCCCGTTAGCAATAGCACTTATAGCTGTTGTTGGATTTGGAATCAATGCAAAGTCCAATAAAGTCCAATATGAAACCCAAAAACTTGAAAAATGTACAATTACTCAAGTCGTTGAAGCCTCCGGCACAATAAATCCTGTTAATATCGTCAGTGTGGGTTCAACTGTTTCAGGATTAATGAAAGAAATTTATGTTGACTTTAATTCTGAGGTTAAAAAAGGGCAGCTTCTTGCTCAAATTGACCCTGCAAACTTTCAAGCCTCCGTTGACCAAAACAGAGCACAAATTAACAATGCACAAGCAAATCTTGCAAAACTAAACGCTCAAATGGTAATGGCTGAAAAGACTTATAACAGGTACAAAAATCTTTATGCAAAAAATTTCATTGCAAAAAGCGAATTAGATCAAGCTGAAAGCGATTATCTTGCACAAAAAGCTTCAGTCGGAGCCCAAAGAGCTTCTATTGCTCAAGCAAGAGCAAACTACAATACTGCAATGACAAATTTAGGTTACACAAGAATAATTGCACCTGTTGACGGAACTATTATTTCAAGAGATATCGATGTTGGACAACCGGTTGCCGCAAGCTTTCAAGCTCCGGAACTTTTTAAAATTGCACAAGATTTAACAAAAATGCAAATTGAAGTTAATGTTTCTGAAGCTGACATCGGTAAAGTTAAAGAAGGACAACAAGTTCAATATACACTTGACGGCTACCCTGACAGTATTTTTTACGGAAAAGTCACTCAGGTAAGACTTGATTCTACAGTAACATCAAACGTTGTTACATATACCGTTATTGTTAGCGTAAGTAACGAAGACTTGAAACTAAAACCGGGCATGACTGCCAACGTTTCAATAATCACAAGCCGCAACAAAGATGTTATGTGTGCACCGTCAATTGCGTTAAAATATACCCCTGAGGTTGACGGACAAAAATATAAAAATCAGGGAATCTGGATTTTAGAAAACGGTAAACCTCAAAGAATCAACATAAAACAAGGTGTTAGTGACGATACAAATGTTGAAATAATTTCAAAAAAATTAAAACTTGGAGATGAAGTTATTATCAGCTCTTTCGGAGGTAAACGAACCAAAGGAATGACATCAAATAACGGTAATCGCCGCGGCGGGCCTCCGGGAATGTTTAGATAAAGGATTAATATGAATTTAATAGAAGTAAAACATGCTATAAAAACTTATCAAACAGGCGAAGATTCTTTTAATGCTCTGGACGATGTGTCTTTGAGTATTAAAAAAGGTGAATTTGTTGCAATTATGGGCACCTCCGGCTCCGGCAAATCTACTTTTATGAATATGCTCGGAACACTTGATAAACCAAATTCCGGCTCATATTTTTTAGATGGCGAAGATATGTTGAACTTAGATCCGGACAAACTGGCAATGGTCAGATGCGAAAAAATGGGGTTTGTATTTCAAGGTTTCAATTTAATTTCCAGAACCTCTGCACTTGATAATGTTTCATTACCAATGATTTACAAAGGTATTCCCGAAACAGAACGTATTGAAAGAGCTAAATGGGCATTAAATATAGTTGGGCTAAAAAACAGAGAAGACCACATGCCTAATCAAATGTCAGGCGGTCAACAGCAAAGAGTTGCAATTGCAAGAGCACTTGTTAACGATGCACCATTGATTTTAGCCGATGAACCTACAGGTAACCTTGATACAAAAACAAGTATTGAAGTTATGGAATTTTTCGTAAGGCTTAACGAAGAAATGGGAAAAACCATTGTTCTTGTAACACATGAACCTGATATTGCAGAATACACAAAACGAATAGTTAAATTTAAAGATGGGAAAATTATTCTCGATGAACCCAAAGAAAAATGGCTTTCACACAGAACTCGAGAAACTTAAATTTCTTACCCTCACAAAATAGAAGGATTAATATGCTAGATTTCAAATCAATACTAAAGATGGCAACAGTGTCATTAAGAATAAACAAAATGCGGTCAATACTTACAAGTCTGGGTATAATTATCGGAGTAAGTGCAGTTATTATAATGCTTGCAGTCGGTTCCGGAGCCAGCAAAAAGATTGCCAAAGATATGGAATCCATGGGCAGCAATCTTCTAATGATACGTTCCGCATCTGCAAAATCCGGCGGGGTAAGAATGGGAATGGGTACAAAACCTACTCTTACAATGAAAGATGCTGCAGCTATTGAAGCTAAATCTCGAGGAATTCTTGCAATAGCACCGTATTCTTCAGAAGGAAAACAAATTACCTACGGTAACCAAAACTGGTCAACAACAGTCGGCGGTACAACTATGCCTTATTTTATGATTAGAAACTATGAAATTGAATCCGGCAGAGGATTTTTACCGGAAGATAACAAAAACAGTACTAAAGTTGCCATAATCGGACAAACTGTTTCAACCGAACTTTTCGGGGATGTTGACCCGATAGGGAAAACTATTCGCATTGGGAATGTTCCGTTCAAAGTTGTAGGGCTATTAAGAACTAAAGGTTCAAGCGGAATGGGACAAGATCAGGACGATATGGTATTTATTCCAATTACAACAGCTCAACGAAAAGTATTTGGAACAGATTTTCCGGGGACAGTTGGAATGATAGCCGTAAAAGCACAAAACGATGAAGTTATAAGCCTTGCAGAAGAAGACATAACCGAAATATTAAAAGAACGCCACCACATCGGCAAAAATCAAGAAAATGATTTTGAAATCAGAAATCTTGCAGAAATGCAGGAAACCATTAAATCTGCCACAAAAACAATGTCACTATTACTCGGTGCAATTGCAGGTGTATCACTTATTGTCGGCGGAATAGGAATTATGAACATTATGCTGGTATCAGTTACAGAACGAACAAAAGAAATTGGTATTCGTATGGCAATTGGTGCTAAAGCCTCAGATATAAGATTTCAATTTCTTATTGAATCATTCTTATTATCAATGGTTGGCGGATTAATTGGAGTAGTTATAGGAATTTCCGGAGCGTTTTTAATGCAAAAATTTGCAGGGATGAATATTGCGATAACACTGGAATCAATACTATTATCAATGGGATTTTCAGCAGCAATCGGTATAGGTTTTGGATACTACCCTGCCTACAAAGCGTCCTTATTAAATCCGATTGACGCATTACGCTATGAATAATAAAGAACCTTAACTGATTTTATCAGCTTTAGCTAAAAATTCCAGCAAACTTACAACTTTTGTTTTTCGGTTACCATTTAAAAACAACCCTAAATTCAAACCTGCAATACATGCCGGACAAGTCGTAATAACATAATCAGCGTTGGTATCACAAATATTTTGTGATTTGTTAGCCATAAGTTTTTTCGCCAATTTTGGATTTTTCAATGCAAAACTTCCAGCCATTCCGCAACAACTGTCATAATCCTTCATTTCCACATACTCAACATTTTCGCAATTACTCAAAATTTGTATTAAAAAGGCATCATTTTTTAGATGGCAAGGTTTATGGAATGTGACTTTTATATTTTTACTAAATTTAAAATGAATTTTACGTAAAGCAATTAAATTACCCCAAGGATAAATTTCAACAGGCTCGGTATTAAAATATTTTGAATAATCCCTAACCGTACTTTCACAACTTGCACAATCCGCAACAATATAATCACAGTCAGTATTCAAAAGTTTTAAATTATACTTTGCAGCTTCTTCAAACCTTTCCAAATTTCCATCTGACAAAAAAGGTAAACCGCAACAATCAAAATCAGGTTCAATTATTTCAATATCGGTATTTTTAAAAATTTTATGTAGATATTTATCAGTTTTAGGACAAACCTGATTAACACAACCTTTAAAATAAAGTACTTTTGCAGATGGCTTATCAACAACGTTTCTTTTAGGTCTAAAAGGTTTTGATATAAATTTTCCCAATTTCATAATATTGCCGAAAACAAATCTACCATGCAGGAATTTCACGATTTTACTGATAAAACACCCATTCATATATTCGTATTTTGCTGTATTTAATATTTGACAAACATCAATCCCTGCCGAACAAAACTCATTACATTTTCCGCATTTCAAACACATATCAATATACTTATTTATATTTTTTGAAAGCTTCAAATCACCTTTTGTAACCCCATGCAGCATAATAAATTTGCCCTTACTAACGGCACACTCATTTGCACTCAGTTCAAATATAGGGCAAACATTCTGACACAATCCGCATTTCGAGCATTTATTTAATTCACTTTGAAAATCTTTCAACTTCTTCATACAAAAATCATAGCATAAAGTAAGCTCATCCTTCTCTTCACAAATTTTAACAATTCAAAGAAAATACTAAATTTTTGAATAAAAATGCCGACAATATAACTAATCTTAGTAAAAAAGGGTATAATTATGGCAGATCAAAATTTTACATTCAATAGACCTTACAAACCATTCGGGCTAAACGTAAAAGTTCCTGAACGTACTCTTCAGCAGGCAGGAGAAACTCTTGAAGGAATTATAACGGCTCCGGCAACACCTTTATTCCAGTTTTTAGAAGAAAATAAAGAAGTCTTTAACGGAGACGTTGCTTTTGAAATTAACAAAACAACAGCCCAGAACTTTACTATCGGTTCTGCTATGAGAATAGAAAATGAAAAAGTAAACGGAATGCCGCCGCATTTTGATATGCACTTCTAATTTTGTAAAAATTTTTAAATTTCCCCAACTGTATATTGTAAAATCTTTAATTTACCACTAATAATATGGTATAAATAAAAGGGGAGATTTATCATGAATGTAAAATCAATTATAACAATTTTAGCAATTTTAATTATTCCGGTTCTGGCTTTTTTCGGATTGTCGTTCCACAAAGACACTTCAATTGTTGCCGAAGCTAAAGGCAAACCGCAAATTATAAAATTTTCTTCAACAATGTGTTTGGAGTGTAAAGAAGTTGAAAAAGTATTTAAAGAAGTTTTGCCAAAATATAATGACAGAATAGTTTACACTGAAATCATTGTAGATAATCGCAGTGATATGAACAATAACATGATAAAAAAATACAATGTTCAACTTGTGCCAACAATTATTATGCTAAATTCAGACGGCACACAATACAAAAGGATTGAATCATCTATTCCTAAAGGACAACTTGAAACATATATTGAAGGGTTAAAATAATGGAAAATTTAACACAGCTTTTTTCAACCCAAACAAGTATTTACCTGTTATTTGGTGCCGCTTTCCTAGGTGGTTTAATTTCTTCAATCTCACCATGCTCATTATCAATGCTTCCGTTAATTATCGGATACATTGGCGGATATTCAAACGAAAAACCTTTAAAAACACTATTACAAATGATTGTATTTGTAATAGGTACAGGTATAGTTTTTGCAGCCATTGGTGCAATCTGTGCAATAACCGGCAAAATATTCATTGGAAATCCTTATTTTGCACTAATTGTTGCGTCTATCATTATGATTATGGGTTTAAAAATTCTCGGAGTTATTGAATTTAATTTACCGGTTATGATAAAAGAAATCCCGCAAAACAAAATGCATAATGACTTTTTGTATCCTTTAATTTTAGGTGCAGTATTTGCTTTAATCGGAACCCCTTGTTCTACACCAATATTAGCAAGTATTATGGCATTTGCATCAATATCGGCAAAAATCAGCAATGCCGTAATTATGCTTTTCCTATTTTCAATCGGCCAAGGTCTGATTTTAATTATCGCAGGATTTGTAACTTCTAAAATTAAAACAAGTGAAAAATTCTATCAACTTTCTGAAAAAATCATGAAATTCAGCGGAGTTTTATTAATCCTGGTTTCATTATATATTTTTTATAAGATTTTTGGCGGAATCCTTGTAAAATAACCATTTATATTGTATATTATAAGGGAGTAAATGACTTGGGAATAAATTTATATTCAAGCGTTACTCCCATAATATATTCGGATATTTTTAAGGAGTAGGTATAATGAAAACATTTGAAGGGCAATTAACTACAACAAACGAAGATAAATTTTGTATAATTGTTTCACGATTTAATGATTTTATCGGTTCAAAACTTTTGTCAGGAGCTGTTGATGAATTGAAAAGACACGGAGTTAATCCTGACAACATTGATATAGTAAAAGTTCCGGGAGCCTTTGAAATCCCTGTTATAGCCCAAAAATGTGCACAATCAAAAAAATATAGTGCAATTATTACCCTTGGAGCAGTTATAAAAGGTTCAACCCCGCATTTTGATTATGTTTCTGCAGAAGTTTCCAAAGGGGTTGCTCAAGTTAGCCTTCAAACAGGTGTTCCTGTTATATTTGGAGTACTAACAACAGATAATATAGAACAAGCAATCGAAAGAGCCGGAACAAAAGCCGGCAACAAAGGTTCTGATGCTGCTAAAACTGCAATTGAAATGGCAAATTTGGTTAAATTAGTGTAATACGGAAAATCGGTTGACTGATTTTCGGAAAGGAGTCTTTTATGGCAGAAGTGATTACCGAGTACAGAAACGAAAACACCAAAGATATTGATTTATTATCAACTATCGATATGGTGAGAAAGATGAATGAAGAAGATCTTATTGTTGCAAAAGTCGTAGGTGATGAAGCCGCAAATATCGCTACGGCCATTGATATTATTGCAAAAGCTTTCCGAAAAGGTGGAAAATTATTCTACTTTGGAGCAGGAACATCAGGCAGACTCGGAATTTTAGATGCTTCAGAATGCCCGCCGACATTCAGTGTAGATAGAGATATGGTTCAGGGAATTATTGCAGGTGGAGAAAAAGCCATCCTCACTGCCGCAGAAGGAGCTGAAGATAATTTTGATGCAGGTAAAAATGATGCAAGCATTATGACTGATAAAGACGTTTGTGTTGTAATTTCTGCAAGCGGTAACCCTAAATACTTACTCGGAGTTCTGGAAAGAGCGGACGAAATTGGTACTGCAACAATTGCAATTACTTGTAATTCAAAAGGGAAAATCGCAGAAGATGCAGGTCACGTTATCTGTGCAGAAGTCGGACCGGAAGTAATTGCAGGTTCCAGCAGACTAAAAGCCGGAACTGCACAAAAAATGATTTTAAATATGCTATCAACAGGAGCAATGATAAAAATCGGTAAAACATACGAAAACTTTATGATTGACCTGAAAGCTGTTAACGAAAAATTAAAAGACAGAGCTATCAGAATAGTTTCACAAATTGCAGAAGTTTCTCACAGCGAAGCTCTTGCAGCATTATTAAAATGCGATTGGGAAATAAAAACAGCAATAGTTATGATTCAAATGAAAACTGATGTTGACAATGCAAGATTAGAACTAAAAAAATACGGCGGTGTTTTACGCAGGGTTATAAACAAAGAAACCGTTGTATAAAAATGTAAACAGAGAATCTTTGCTTCTCAAATTACAGAAGTAAAGATTCTCATAATAATAAATTCAGATTAAAACAAATTCCACTTAAGAGGAGGATAACAAAAGTATGAAATTAACAGTTCTTGGAGCAGGATGTTGGGGGTTAACTTTAGCGTGGCTTTTGACAAATAACTTTGAAAATATAACAGTATGGGGCAGAGAACAAGATTTATCGGAAGATTTAATAAAAAATAAACATTGTTCAAAACCATTAGAAGTACAATTGGACAGTAAAATCGAAATCACTTCAGATTTATCCGCTGCAATTGCAGGTGCAGACATCATTTTATCTGTTGTTGCAACATCAGGTACACGTGATGTTTGTGAAAATCTAAAAAAAACAGGAATAAAACCTGAACAAATTCTGGTTAACGCATCAAAAGGTATTGAACTTCCATCATTAATGAGAATGTCAGAAGTTATTAAAGACGTTCTGCCTCAACAAAAACTGGTAATTCTTTCAGGACCGACCCTTGCTAAAGAAGTTTTACAAGGTAAACCGACTGCAGCCTGTGTAGCTTGTGAAGATATTGCGACTGCAGAATTTGTACAAAAAGCATGCAATGTTCCTAATAAATTCAGACTTTACACAAACACAGATGTAATCGGTGTTGAGCTTGGCGGAAGTTTGAAAAACGTTATTGCAATCGCATCTGGTTTTGCTCACACAATGGGACTAGGTGATAACTGTTCAGGTTCACTATTAACAAGAGGGATGGCTGAAATTGTTCGAGTTAGTATTCAACTCGGTGCAAACCCATCAACTCTCTACGGATTATCAGGTATGGGCGACTTAATTGCAACATGCTCTTCTCCAATGTCAAGAAATTACACTGTAGGTTCAATGCTTGCACGCGGTAAAAAAATTAACGATATTTTAGCTGAACTGGGTTCTGTTGCTGAAGGTGTAAAAACATCTAAAGCAATCTGCGAACTGGCTAAAAAACTTGATATTGAAGTTCCGGTTTCCAGTGCTATATACGAGGCTGTTTATACTGACATCACTCCGGAAGAATTATTATCAAAACTAATGAACAGAAAACTGAAAGAAGAAGAAAGATACGTATAATGAAATTTGCAGTAAGATATTTAAAAAATACATATTATCCGCTAAACGTACCCGAAACCATAAAACTTGAAGATGGTCAAATGGTTATTGTAAGAACTGAAAAAGGGGAAGAAGCACTTAAGGTTTTTATAGTTAATTCTGAAATCGAAAAAATTTGGAATAACTCAAAACATAAGCCCGAACCGCTTCCTGTTATTAGAACTCTTTCCCAAAGAGACTTACAAACACTTGAAGATATAAAAAAGGAAGAGGTAGAAGCATTTTTTAAATGTCAGGCACTGGTAAAACAGCACAAACTTGCAATGAATCTTGTTCAATGTCGTATAACATTTGATAGAAGAAAAATTACATTCTATTATACGGCTCCTGAAAGAGTTGATTTCAGAGCCCTTTTAAAAGATTTAACCCAAACATTTACAAGGGTAAGAATTGATCTTCGTCACATCGGAGTACGTGATGAGACCTCAATATTAGAAGGGGTTGGAATTTGCGGACAACCTTTCTGCTGTTCAAGTTTTTTAAGAAAATTTGCAACAATTAACGTTAAACTGGCAAAAGATCAAGGAATGCCAATTGCTCCGGGGAAAATTTCAGGAACATGCGGAAGACTTTTATGTTGTCTTACCTACGAATATTCAAATTATATCGATGCAGCAAAAGGTATGCCACCTATCGGCTCTTCCGTAATGACAACTGAAGGACTCGGCAAAGTTTGCTATCTCCAGTTTATGAGCGGAAAAGTTGCAGTCAAAATGGAAGACGGCAAAACAAAAGAATTTGATAAAAATGATATTGAAATGGTTGACGCAGATGTTAACGTCGAAATTGATGTTCCGGTTATAAACAATTATGCGGAAGAAGATTCTCAAAACATCGACATCAAGCAACTTGAAGACGATAGAAACAGTTCAACCGGTAACATTTAACAAATAAAGAAACCAATAAAAAATCGTTTGAGAATAATCTCAAACGATTTTTTAGATTTTGTATCCTAATATAAATATTAGTCAAAAGTATAGCTGATAATAGCTGCTTCTCTAGCTCTTTTAATAGCTTTAGCAATCATTCTTTGGTGTTCAGCACAGTTACCTGTAATTCTACGAGGAATAATTTTACCAGCTTCTGTTAAATATCTTTTTAATTTAGCAGCATCTTTGTAATCAATTGATTCAACTTTGTCTGCACAAAGACTACAATTTTTGCGTTTTTTCTTGTCATCTTGTCTTGCCATTTTTCTTAATTTGCCTTTCTAGCCTTATATTTCTACTAATTTATATTACTTGTAATATTTATTCTTAGAATGGAACTTCTTCATCGTCCATTAACACATCTGCTTCAGCAGCCGCAGGAGCTTCCATTTCTCCAAAAGTTAAGATGTCACCATCTTCGGATACTCCTGATACAGATGAAGATGCACCCATCAATTCAATAGTAGCAGCCTCTATTTCATATACTTTTTTCTCTGTACCGTCATCCATTTTGCTAACACCACACTGTAATCTACCTTCTACAAGTACTTTTTGATTTTTTGAAAGATTAGATACAACATCTTCAAGAGATTGTCTTTTTGATATAACTCTTATCAGAATTTCATCCTGAGTACCGATATTCATTACAAAAGATGACACCGCAACATTATTCGCTGTGAATCCTGTTTTCGGTTCTTTGTAAACTATACCTGTAACTACTGCTTTTGCTAATGTCATTATTATTTTCCTTAAGATTAACTAAAAACTAAACTGAAGCTTTTTCAGAAACTTCCATAAACATTGTTCTTAAAATATTATCATTTAATCTTAATTGTCTTTTGAATTCAGCAATTTTATCAGCAGGTAAAGAAAGAATACTTGTTGAGAAATAACCATCTCTGAAATTTTGAATTTCATAAGCTAATTTTTTTCTACCAACTTTATCTGTAGATTCAACAGAACCACCGAAGTCAACAATAACTGAAGAAATTTTTTCGATTAATTTATCAACTTCTTCAGCATCTAAATTTGGTTTGAATATAGTCATTAATTCATATTTTTTCATTTTAATTTGTCTCCTTTTGCTATTTATGACTGTAATAATAAAATCTTATCATAAAAAAAGAAATTATTACAACATGTAGTCTGCGGTAAAACTGTATTCTGCAGGACCAATAAGAAAAATATCTTTATTAGGATTTTCTTTAGTACCGCTCCACTCAATGCTTACAGCCCCGCCAAGAAGATTAACTTTGACATTTTGTTGTGTTAAGTTATTTAAAATACAAGCAACTACACTGGCACAAGCTCCTGTTCCACAAGCCAGAGTAATGCCGCAGCCTCGTTCATAAACTCTCATATCAATTTCATTTTGAGAAATAATTTTTACGAATTCTGTATTAGTCTTTTCCGGAAAATTAGGATGTTTTTCCATATCCGGCCCATAATTTTCAGCCAAAAACATTGGGTCTTCTTCCGTAAAAATAATACAATGAGGATTACCCATTGAAACAGGTGTTATCTCAAAGGTTTTATCTTTTATCTGAACACGTCTTTCGCCTCTAAACGGAATTTTTTCGTCTTCTAAAATAGGAGTACCCATATTAACCCGAACAGTTCCATCTTCCAGAATTTGAGGTTTAATAATCCCTGCAAGAGTTTTAACACTAAACTCCTTCTTGTCAACAAATTTATGATCATAAACATACTTTGCAAAGCATCGCATACCATTCCCGCACATTTGAGCAGTTGAACCGTCGTTATTGTAAAAATACCAACCGATATCAGTCTCTGAATTTTCAAAAACATTAGGAATAATCATACCATCCGCACCGACACCAAAATGTCTGTCACAAATTTTTACAGCTAAATCAGACATTGAAAGATTTGTTTTTTCATATTCGGAATAATCCAGAATTACAAAATCATTTCCACAGCCTTGCATTTTTGTTATTTTAATATTTGTCATAATAATCCACCTCGGGCTAAATTATAACAAAACAAGCATTGATATGCAAGAAACAAGATTAAGCTTTATAATCTACATGTACCGGCTGTTTTTCGTTAGTATTATTCACATTTGCATCTTCTTTTTTTAGCGGTTTATCCCAATATTGAGCAACTTTCTTACCGGCTTTTTGACCCAAAGTTGAAGCACCGATTGAACCTGCAATAAACAAGGCACCTCTTATCAATGGTACAAACTTTTTATCAATAGGTAATTTATCCAGATATTTGTTAAGGTTTTTCTTCATCCAACCTTCACCCAGAAACATACCTGCAATACAACCGGCTTCTGATATTAAAACATTTTTTCTTTCTTCTTTTTCTGAAATTAAAACTTTCAAAGCACTTGATGCACAAATTAAAGTATTAACATTTTCACTGGCAAACTTAACACCTTTAGTAATAGCTTTCAATACAGGTTCATCATTAGCAACTGTTTTAACACCATTTGCAAGTTTATTTACACCATTAGAAACAGTTTTTAAAACTGAACTGTCACTTGCAGCCATCACTGCACCTTGTGAACCTTTTGCGAACAAACTGTTAAGTTCAGCTCCTGCTTTCAAAGCATTATAGGTTTGACCGGCAGCAACAGGGATTCTACCCAAATCACCTGAATTCACCTTGTCGATGTTTCTTATTGCAAATCCAACTGTAGCAACATCACTGAAACCCATGAATTACTATAACCTTTCACACTACTACTTACATTTATATAAAGTATTTTGAAAGTATAAAATTGCACAAGTTAATAAATTGTTTACATTTTTTAAAATTTGGAGTAAATAGCAATAAAATAATTATAGCAATTATTTATTGCAGATTGTTTCTACAATTTGTGAAGCCGTAATTTTTAAACAATCAAGCTTTTCGCAAGTTGTTTGACGTCTTGCCCATAAACAAGGTTTTAATCCACATTTGTCATTGGCTTTTATAGCAACAACATTTTCATTTTTCGGAATAAGAGCATTATCATCAGTCGGCCCAAATATGACATAGGTTTTTGTACCTAAAGCCACAGCAACATGCAAAGGTGCAGAATCAGAGCATAAAAATTTATCAGCAGACGAAATAAGCTCACCTAAATCTTTTAGATTTTTAGTAGTACCATACAAATTTTCGAAATTTTTCGTTCTAACATTTTCTAAAATCGTTTCTATGCATTCTTTATCATCAGGCCCGCCGACAAGCATAACTTTTTTACCTTCAGCAACCAGCAAATCAATTGTCTTTGCCCAAACCTGAGGCCTTATTGTTTTAATGCATCCCTTTTGAACACTTAATTTACTAACTCCGGGATGAATAAGGACAGAATTTGATATTTTATCTTTTCTGTCAATAATTACTTCAGGAAGCTCAGTATTAATGTCAGTAATATTTCGAATTAAATCATGATACATTTTACAGGCATATTGATTTTTATTTAAAGGTATTGCATGTGTCAACAGCATCTTACTTAATTTCCCTGTATCATATCCGCAGCGAACTTTTATACCAGTTAAAAACAACAAAATACTAATTAATTTATTACCACCTGAAGATACAACTATATCAAAGTTTCCCTTACGAGCCTCAAGTAACAATTTAAACATTTCAAAGTATTTACTTTTACCTTTAGGATCAATTAAAAGTAAATTATCAATTACATCTGTTAAATCTTTTACGCTTTTGCTTCTTGGCTCAAGTGCAAGCGTAATAGAAGAATTCGAGAACTCTTTCTTCAACGAAATAAGTGTCGGCAAGAAAAATATTTCATCACCGATTCCTCCAAAATTTATAGCTAATATCTTCTTACTTCCATTCATATCAGTATTATACTTCAAAAATTTTTATTGCACGTGATAATATTCCAAGACAATAAGAAATTGCAATTCCATAGTTTGTTATCGGAACATTTTTTTGATTGGCAATTAAAATTCTCGATAAAACTTCCCTACGGTTTGTCATACAAGCACCACAATGTATCACTAATTTATATTCAGAAATATCAGGAAAATCATGACCTGAAATATTTTCTATAATCAAATTCTTTCCTGTTTTTTTTCTTAATAAATTCGGAATTTTTACTCTGCCAATATCATCTTCAATCGCATGATGCGTACAACTTTCCAGAATCAGCACCTTATCACCATCTTGAAGAGTATCAATAGCCTTTGCACCATCAATAAAAGCTCTTAAATCACCTTTTAATCTTGCAAATAAAATTGAAAATGAAGTCAAAGGAATATTTTCAGGCACAATTTCTGAAACTTTTTTAAAGGCCTGAGAATCTGTGATTACCAAAGATGGAGGAACTTTCAAATTATCTATAGCCTCTTGTAATTCAGATTCTTTAACCGAAATCGTTACACAATTACTATCAAGCAAGTCTCTTATTGTTTGCACTTGAGGCAGAATAATTCTACCTTTTGGAGCTTCTTTATCTATAGGAATTACCAAAATTACAGTACTTTTTTCCGGAACTAAGTCTCCTACAATTTTTGGAGAATTCACAAAACTGTCAGGTAAAAGTTTTACTAAAGTCTCCTTGAATTTATAAACTAACTGACTATCAGAAACAGTAGAAGTTATAATTATATGCTCAGACAATTTTTTCAATTCTGAAAAAACTTCCTCTTTTACTTCCTTAATATCTGTTTTATTTACCAAAATAATAAATGGAATATCTAACTCATTGAGCTTTTGTATTAAAGATTTTTCATAATCATCAATACCATTATAGTCACAAATAACAACCGCAATATCAGTTCGATTTAACACTTTCATTGTCTTTTCTATTCGTTCTGCAGAAAGTGCCGTAACATCATCAATTCCTGCAGTATCTAAAAAATTCACAGGTCCGACCGGCAACAATTCCATTGATTTTTCGACAACATCTGTTGTTGTTCCTGCAATATCCGAAACAATAGAAACATCTTGATTTGTAATTCTATTTAATATTGAAGACTTGCCAACATTGGTTTTCCCAAACAAACCGATATGCAAACGCATAGATTTTAATGTTTTCATAAAACTCCTATTCCTTAAAAAAACGGCTGACTTTCTTAAAAAAGTCAGCCGTTTTTATTTCTTTAAGATTAACCTCTAATTTTTAACTTTTTGATTAATTCTCTGTATTCGTCAAGATTTTGAGCTTTAACATAAGAAAGTAATCTCTTTCTTTTACCTACCATCATTAAAAGACCTCTTTTTGTAGCGAAATCTTTTTTGTTTGATTTAAGGTGTTCTGTTAATTCACTGATTTTTTGAGTCAACATAGCAATTTGAACTGCTGCAGAACCAGTGTCTTTTTCGTTCTTTCCGAATGCTTTAACAATTTCTTGTTTGTTTTTCAAGTTAATTGACATATTAGTTTATCCTTTTCTTTGTTGAGTGATTATTGGCGTAAGCACTCTACATAAGGATAATAATATGGTCAAAAAAAAAAATCAAGCCCTCGCCGGACAGGATATTTTACCACAGGCATTTAAAGCAAAAGACGTAAAAATTTACAAAAGAAAAGTCCTGCAAAATTTTGCAGGACAAAATATTTCTACACTACTTTACTAACCTTTGGATATTATTCACATTTCTCTTATTGAGGAATCAGGAATATATCTGATAATTATTTAATTTATTTATTCAATTTAGAACCAAGTTAATGGGTTATACCATTTGAACTCTTTTTTAGGTTTTTCTTGTTCGCCTTGAGCTTGAACTGATGCACCGCCTTTAGCGTATGGTGAGCTGTATTTGCTGCCCATTTTATCACCGATAACTTTTACAATGTTATCATAGTTTTTGTAAACATCATTACTTACATAGAAAGTAGAACTCATTTCTTTATCGATAGCTGCGAAATCTGCTGCACATTCGTCATATACACCTAATTCTTCAGCTTTATCGCGTAATGCACGTGCCATCAATTTTCCGTATTTAACTTTATCGCCACCGGCACAGCAGAAACCTGAACTAGCATCCCACATAAATGCTTTCATTAAAGATTCACCGTGTTGAGCTGAATGATATTTGTTCCAGCAAAGTACTAAATCCATTACGTTATCTTTATCTACTAAGTCTAGAACTTCTCTCATTTTTTTATCATTAGTTCCAAGACCTTCCATTGCATCGTAGATTTGATCTGTAGCATTTCTAGTTGCTGTATCAAAATTATCAACAGAACCTTGAGCTGTTTCATCTGAAGCTTGTGTAGAATCACTTGCTGCAGTCGTATCTGTAGTATCTGTAGAACCAGTTGTTCCTGTAGTTCCTGTAGTTCCTGTTGAAGCAACTGCAACTGAATTAGCAAAATCTACTGCTTCATTTTTTAATTGTCTTGTAGCTACTTCGATTTCACCCATTTTGTAGCATCCTGTTGCAGGATCTAGAGTTTTATCTTTAGCTAGCTCTTGTAATTTCTTTTCTTGTTCAATCAATTTATCGATGTATTCTTGGATTTTTTGTTTATCTTCTTCAGATACACCCGGTTGATTTCTTTTGTTATCTAATAAGCTTTTTGCTTGAGCAATCATATTTAATGTAGACATTCTGCTTTCGTTACCGATATTATTTAATGCTGGAGTTGATAAAGCTTGAGCATTAGCAACAGCTGCTTGTTGGATAGCTTGAGAAGAACATCCGCCACCTGATACTCCAGGTGCAGTTGCATAACAATTGAAGATAGAAGCAGAAGGAATAGTTGATGGTTGGTAACCAGTTGATGGACTGAATGATGCAGTCAAGTTATAAGGATTGTACGCATCAATATTTGTAATTTGGGTATCATTACCGAAATTAGTATACATAGTAGGTAGACAATTCCAGAACATTCCATTTACTGTTGATAGATTTGTAGCAACCATAATTTTCCCCGTTTCTTTAACTTAATTTCCCTGTGTATTTATATAAACAAATTTCATATACAAAAATTGCCTATTTATATTGATATTTTATATACAAAATATTAAAATCCAATCACAGCAAGGCTTTTAAGGACACCCCTTCTTGTTACATTTCTTAATAAATATAAAATAAACTTATTTATGGTATTATTTCGATATGAAAACATTAGCAAGATTTATTCAAGAAAAAAGAGAAGAAAACGGTTTTACACAAAAAGGTTTAGCTATCGCAGCAAATATACCGTTGGAAATCATAGAAGAAGTTGAGTCAGGTAAAGAGTTATTTTTACCGGTAACAATCCGCCAAGCTTTAGCAAAGGTTCTTAAATGCGAACCTTCCGAAATAAAAAAACTGGAAAAAGATATTTCCGGATATATTATCTCCCCCGAAATTATTGAAAGTCTTAAAGAACTCATTCTAAACGGAGCAGGCGGCTTAAAATGTCCTAAATGCGGAGCTCCTCTTATAACAAAAATAGAAAGAATGTATGATTTAGAAGATAATTTAGTGCTTCATCCAAAAGGACACTGCACAAAATGTTCTTTCCAAATTCATTCATAATAAATCTATAAATAAAATATTTATTGTATAATTGCATTATGAATATAATGCAAGAATTTGAAACAATAGCTGCAATTTCAACACCGCTCGGAACCGGCGGAGTTGGAGTTATTAGAATTTCAGGCGATAAAAGCTTTGATATAGCAAAAAAAATTTCTGACAAAGAACACTTACCGGCAGGAAAAATTTGCCACGGTTGGATATTAGATGGTGAAACAAAAATTGATGAAGTTTTAATTCTTCCGTTCAAAAACCCAAACAGTTATACGGGAGAAGATGTTATCGAAATTCAATGCCACGGCGGGGTTAATGTTGTAAGAAACATTTTAGATATCGTATTAAAAAACGGTGCAAGAATGGCTGAACGCGGGGAATTCACAAAACGTGCATTTTTAAATAAAAAACTTGACCTTTCTCAGGCTGAAGCTGTTGATGATTTAATTCACGCAAAAACCTCGAATTTTGCAATCCAATCCGCCAAAAACTTATCAGGAGTTCTGGCATTAAAAATCAACGAGATTAAAGGTGAAATTTTTGAGACGGCATCCCGAATCGTTGCAGGAATCGATTTTCCAGAAGACGTTGCAGAACCGGAATATTCATATTTAACAGATAAATTTAATCACTCTCTGTCTGAAATCAATAGAATCCTTGATTGTGCAAAAACATCAGATATCTTAAGACAAGGGGTAAAAGTTGCAATAGTAGGACGTCCAAATGTTGGTAAATCCTCATTATTTAATACTTTGCTCAATATTGACAGAGCAATTGTCACAGATATTGCAGGAACAACAAGAGATATTATTAAAGAAAATTTAGACCTCGGAGTCGCTATAACCCTAATTGACACAGCAGGAATTCGAGAAGATGAAAACATCGATAAAGTCGAAGAAATAGGAATCGAATACTCCAAACAATCCGCTCAAGATGCTGACATGGTATTATTTATGTATGATGCAAATGCCGGATTAACAGAAGAAGATAAACAGATTTACAACATCATAAAAGATAAAACACATATTATTGTTGCCAATAAAATTGATTTGATTAAAGATGAAAAATTTGTACCAATATTTGAAAATACAGCAAAACTTTCAACATATTCAAAAGATGGATTGGACGACTTAAAAGAAAAAATGAAAGATATTATTTGTAATTTTTCACTGGAAGATACCGAATTTATTACAAATAAACGTCAGCAAAGCTGTTTAATAAAATGCAAAGAAAGTCTTGAAAGAGCTCTTCAAGCCGCAGAAGCTGAAGAACTGCAAGATATGATTTATATTGATTTAAAATCTGCACTGCTTGCATTGGATGAAATAACAGGTGAAGTTATAACTGATGATATATTAAATAATATTTTTGACCATTTTTGCATTGGCAAATAAAATCTAACCGCACCAGGTTGTGTAATATGGTTTATTATCATATTCAAAATATATCTTTGTACATCTTTTAGGTTTATAAGTCCAACCATGGATTTTTGCATTTTCACGCTTTAACTGTTCCATATCTGGTTCAAAATAATCTGTAACATTTATGTTTGTTGCTCCTAAATCCTCCAGAGTATATTTAAAATCACAAATTGTAGCATCCATTAGCTGTTTAGGAGACATTCTTAAATGTTCTTTTGCCTTATTTGTACTATATTGTTTTATTTTTGCTAAATTTTCAGCTTTTTGGGTTTCTGTAATAATTTTTGGTTGAGGTTTGAGCTGCGGGACAGGCTTCTTAATATCTATAACCGGAGCTTTTTGTTCTGTTACGGGTTTTGGCATTGCCCTTTGAACTTTTACAACATCAGCACTATTTGCATATTGTACACTTGCAAATAAAAATACTAACATAGTTATTTTAAAAATATTTTTCAAAAATTTCCCCTAATTTTAGATTTATTTTGAATTAAAACTTTTGTATTTATAACTCAAAATACTATAACTATCCAAGTTTGAAGAACTATCTTCTCCATAAAAGATTGAAGTACCGGTAGCTTTTCTATAATTTTCTTCATCCATCTTTTCCTGTTTGGTACAAGATGAAGCAAAAGCGGAGATTTCGGCACTGGTAACTCTGCCATCATGGTTTGTATCAATTTCATCAAAATGATCCATTATTTTAGAAACCATTTCACTTGAATAAGCACCGGTTGCAGCCAATTGGGATAACTCATTACGAGAAACCCCTGAGGTAGCTATAGTATTAGTCATATTATTCATTTCATCAGCACTAATAATACCGTCGCCATCTTTATCAATAGTACCAAAATTATTCTGTAAATATGATGCAAAAGACTGATTCAATGTTAAATAGTTTGTTTTATCGTTTCTTGCGGCAGTAATATTTTTATAAGTTACCCCATCTTGCGGATATAGAGAAGCTAAATAGGCATAAGTATTTGATAATCCGGATGAGATATTTGAAACAATTGATGATCCTGATGATGCCATAATATAAATCCTTCTTGTTTAACAATTCTACCTTTCTTTTATAATAATGATGTTTTCAAAAATGTCAATATGTTTCTTTCTCTGATATAATATTGGTAATTAAGAATAATTGAGGTTGATTATGTTAAAAAACGAAAAAGAAATTATAAATACACTTACAAATGGCGGAGTAATTGCTTATGTCACTGATACGGTTTGGGGTTTAGGATGTCTGCCAGACAACGAAAAAGCTGTAAAAAAGATTTACGAAATAAAAAAAAGAGAAGCTCAAAAACCATTGATTCTTATGTCAAATGAAGTATACAATTTACTAAATTACGTAAAACCAATACCAAAAGTCGGACAGCAATTAATAAAAAAATATTTTCCCGGGGCATTAACCATTGTTACCGAAAAAAATGACAATACCCCTGATTATATCACTTCCAATATGTCAACTGTAGGAATAAGAGTTCCTGACAATGAAGTTTTTAAAAGAATTTGTGAAATAATTCCCGGTCACGTACTTGCAACAACAAGTGCAAACCTTTCCCACCAGCCATCAGCAAAAACTTATGAACAGGCTGTAGAAAATATGACAGGACTTGCTGATTTAATTATTGAAGATTACGGACACCCTGCAAAAGGGCTGGAATCAACTGTTGCCGGAGTTATGGGCAATGAATTAAGAATATTCAGACAAGGACAAATTGTTATAGATATATAAAGAATTTGTATTTTATTTAGGTTTAGACTAAACTTATATAAAACGAGGGAAAAATTATGGAACTTATTTTATATTTTATTTATCTATATGTAATTATTTACACTGTATATTTTTTAATCCTTGCGATAAGAAATCTAAAAGATACACCTTTTCATATTGAAAGAAAATATTCAAAATATGATGAAGTAAAAAACAATTTCGCAGTTATAATATACAGCCATAATCACAAAAATTGTTTAGAAGAACTGGTTGAAGAATTAAAAATGCAGGATTATCCGCTAGCAAACTTCAAAGTTTATGCAGTTCTTGACGACTGTAACGATGGTTCCGAAAAATTATTTGAATATGACAAATTTGTACATGTTGTTAATATTCAAGATGTTGGCACTCTGGGAAAAAACAAAGCTATTTCAATATTATTGGAAGAACTTAAAAAAGATGAAACTATTGATGCTTATGTTTTCATTGACGGAACAAGACATATTTTCCCTGACTTTTTAACTCTTGCAAACGCAGCAATTCAAAAATCTGATGCGATTGTCGGAGAAGTAAATATTAATAGAGATGCACTTGATATTGTTGACAATATTAAAGCTGTTTATAAAAAATACAAAGCAAACTTTTTTAAACAATCAAGATCATTACTTGGTTTGACTACAAATATTGATTCCGGACTTTTTATTGTTAAAAAATCAGTAATTGATGCTGTAGATGAAATTAACTTTAAAGACATAAATTCAGAATTGGAATTCAGTTTATTACTATCAAAAATGGGACATAAATGCGTCTACAATCCGAATATCCAATCTGCAGTATTGGGTCAAGACTGTTCTTTTAAAAATCCAAGATTAACAAAAAGATTTAACTTATTGAAAAATAACTTTAAAAATATTAAAGGTTTTAATTTCGCATTTATTGAACATATTTGTTCTTTATTAAATCCAAACTTTTGGATGTTAGCTGGAATATATGCGTTACTAATTATATATTCATATAATTGTCAATTTATTGTTCGCTGTAATGTTGTAATCTTTTCTGCAATATTGCTAGTTGCAATCTTTGGCTTAAGTCTTGTAAATGCAAAATTAAATGCAAAAGAAATAATGTTATTACTTTTATATCCGATATATTCAATTTGCCATATTGTTAAAAACTTCCCACCTATCCGCTGTTTACTAAAAAAATTAGGTGCAAACTCCGATAGAGAAGTTGATAAACTGGCAATTGACGTTATGGTTCAAACAAAACACGGAGACAGAGGCTGCAAATTAGAATTTATTTCAACAGAAAACGGATTATCAAAAATCAGATTTATTTACAAAAACAAAAAATACACTACATCCTCTCATCTAAGAATGATAGATGCTCTTCAGCAATTAAAATCAAAAATGGATGATTATGGATTAGTTCTAAAAATTTGCAGTTGTTGCTCAATGTTTACTTCCTGTGTTGACGGTTCTAAAAATATGCTAAAAGGACAATGTCATAATGATTACCCTAGTCCTTTACTGAGCGAACCCCGCCCAACATTAATATGGAATTCCTGCTCTTGCTTTGAACAAGCAAAAGTAAATAATTTCATCGAAGAAATGGCACAAGAAGTTGAAAATCAGAATGGATAAATTAATAATACGTAGTATAATTTGAGTATGAAGAAGATATTTAGCTTTATATTAATATTAACAATACTTGCCACAAATTTTTCAATGGTAAATGCAATGGCAGAACCGTTAAAGGGTTCTGTTGTCGAAAATGACCAATATCAAAAAATTGAAGATGAATTATTTACAGGCAAAGTTGAAAGCTTAAACAGAAAAGACATAATAAATATGACAGTTTCTCAAGTTTTAGATTCTTCTTTTTCTGTCGAAGGTGATGAGTTTTTTGCAGAAGTAACTTCAGATGTATACGGAGATAAAGGAATTATTATTCCAAAAGGAACAGTTGCTCACGGGAAACTTACAAATACAACCGCACCCGGCAGAGGAGGAAGAGAAGCTTCCATGTCATTATCATTTGATTACCTTGTTACACCTGACGGGCGAGAAATACCAATCGAAGGAAAAATGACAACAAAACTACATCCTGTAGCTTCCGGAGCTAAAATTGTGGCACAAGATGTAGGTTATACAGTAGCTGGTGGTGCAGTTGGCGGGCTTGTTGCACTTAACTGGCTTGGATTAGAAGCCGCAATTGCATCTCAGGGTTATACACTTGCCGGTGGTGCAGCTTTAGGGAGTGTAGCAGGATTGGGAGTTGCTCTGATAAGAAAAGGTAACCACGTATTAATTGCTCCAGGAGACGAAATTAAGGTTAAAATAATGTCACCTGTAGACTTACCTGTTTATAAAGAAGATGCTTTAAAACAAGAAGAAATCTTTTATGATGGTTTAACAATAAGCATAAATGATATTAAACACGAAAAAGACCCATTTGGAGAAGTAAACACATTAACTTTGACAGTACTAATTTCAAATATGTCAGACAAAACACTGTCAGGATTTGATATGGTTCTGGTTAATGATTATAATGCAAAATTCAGCCCATCAATTTTTGGTGATACAAAATTGATGTTCAGGCAAATACACCCAGGAGATAAGCTGGTAGCAAATGTATCTTTTGCAGTTGATAATATTAATAGAAAATTCTGGTTAACTTTTTATGATAGAAAAACCAGTGATATTATTACTAAAGTTTCATTAGATAATGCATATCGTTCTATACCCGAAAAAACAAAAAAGAAAAACAACAAAATAAAACCCTACAAGAAAAATTATAAAAAAGATGATGATTTTATGAACATGGATTTTTAATAAAACTCAAAATCTTTATCAATTTAAGCAATTTTATATAAAGAAATACTTTATATAAATATGTAGGGAAAAATATTTATATGGTATTAGAAAAAATTGGGACAAATTTAGGTAAAGACATTACTGCGTGGACAAGAACAAGCGGCAGGAATTTGCTTACATCAAAACCTATAAAAGTTAATCTAAACGGTTTAAAATATGCTCCCCAATTAGAACACGATATTGTAGAGTTTGGTTCTAAAAAAGTTTCGCACATAAATAAAAACGCTCAGGAAGCATTCCAAAAATTACAAGAAGAATTTCCAAATATAGAAAGACTATTTGGTACTAACTGTGCTGATGAGCAAATATATAAATTTTACAAATCAATGTACGAAGCAAATCCCGATTTATTTGTTTTATTCAGATCTAAATTTCGTACAAATTCCTATCCGGTATATAATAAGCGAAAAGCTATCTTAGAACTTGCAAAGGAAACTCCGTCAAAAGAAATAGAAAATGGATTTTCAGAATTAAATAATTATTTTTATCATAAAGTCTCACCTGAAAAAAATATAGAATTAATAAACGGAAAATATAAGCTTACAGGAACAACTCCAAGAACTCCTGAGGATTTTGATTATATAAATATGATGTTTATCAGAAGATATAATCCAAAAACTTATAAATATTTAATGGAGCAGCAAAATCCAAATCGAACATATCGAACTTTACAAGATTGGGGAGAGCCCGGTTCAATACCAACAACGACATTTTTAAAAGAAATAACCCCTTCTCAACTTGAAATTATGGATGTACCTATTGTTAACGTTAAAGGGTTAGGCAGTTATGTTGCAAATAGCGATGTATTTGTTCAAAATCCTAAAGCTGTAGAAGAATTAAGCAAAGGATTATCAAAATACAAAATTCCAAAAGATGTTGAACTATATAGATCAGAAAAAGGTGTTGGGATATTTGCATCAGTTCCAATTGATAAAAATCTTGAAAAACAAGTCCGAAAACTTTTAACTGCAAATAAAGAAAATGCACAGATGATGAAGGTTTCAGATTATACAGGCAGATATTTGACTGGACCGAATAAAAACTTGTACGATTTTATAATGCAAAAAGAAAACTTAACTCTTGCAGATGCAATGCAAGTTGCAAGATATGGTGACGAAAAATATATTGAAACAATTGCTAAACTTATACAAAATACAAAACTGACAGATACACGTTTCAAGTCTTTATCATTAGATAAAGGCATGGCAATGGGCTGGGGGTATCACAATGCCGGAGATAACCCTGTAATATTACACAAAGCAAAAGTAAAACAGGGGACTCAAGGCGGCTATATCCCCGATAATAACGGTCAATTTGAAGTCCTTTTAAACAATACACCTAAAGAAATGAAATTTAATAATATAATTTATAATAAGAATGATAATTTATTTACTTTAGAAACAGAAATAAAAAATATTTAAAGCTGAATATAACAGAATATCAAGCAAAAGATATTATAGATTTGTAAATATTTCCTAAAGAGTACTTGTAAAAATTTATTTTTATATTACAATTATAGTAATTAATGAATTACAGGAGGAAAATATGGTTTGCGGATCTTTAGAAATTGAAATTTTAAACATTTTTTGGAACTTTACTTCAGCAAATGAAGATGTAGATATTTCAATTCAAGATGTAGTTGACGAACTTTCAAAAAATGGTGTTGAAAGAGCGTATACAACTATTAAAACCGTTATGGACAGATTAGTTTCAAAAAGCATCTTAGTTAGGTACAAGGTTGGTAAAAAGTTTTTCTACAGAGTTACAATGGACAAAAGAGAGATGGCTCTGGACATGCTTAACGAATTCACAAACAATTTTTTCAACGGAGATTACGTTGCAATGATGCGTTTTGTTGAACACGAAACAGATAAACTTTTAGTAAAATAATTATTATGACAGAAGAGCTTACTGACAGGCAACAAGTTGCCAGAATTCTAAAACTTGTTAGAATTGGGAATTTAAGTGTTAGAGAAGGGATGTTGGCTTATCCTAAAGATACGGAAGATGAAAGTCTTATAGCAGCGTATCATGCACTAATTCACTATGAAGCCGATGAAGATTTAAGACTAAGAGATACATTATATCGAGAAGAACAAGATGACTATCTTGAATTTTTGTCGTATATTTTAGAGAGAAATGAAGATTTACCGGAAAATATTATTGCTAATTACAAACAATATTATGATTCCGCTCCCATACTTCATAAAAAAACACTAAAAGGCTTTTTCAAAAGCTTTTGGAAAACATTGAATATAAACAAAAGGAGAGACAAATGAAAAAATTATATATTGCACTGGCAATTTTAGTTTGCACAATAGTATCATTATCACCAAACGTCATCGCAGAAGAAACAAAAACTCTACCAACAGAACAAACTCAAGCAGTTGAACAAGTTAAAGATATCGAAATTCTTCCGACAATGACAAGTCCGTCTCTATCACCTAACAGAATTTGGGTAGGTACATTCCAAATTGTGTGGAATGAAATGATGGATAATATTATTTATGGTCCAATCAGATTTGAAAAATATAATTCAAAAGTTGCCAAAGCTTTAAATAAACAAGAATTCAAAAAAACAAATATCAGTTCTAATTCATACTATACTAAATACGGTGTAGTTTCTCCTGATTTAAAATCAATAATTGAAAAAGGTATTAAAGATAAATTTAATGAAACAAGCGACATTTTAGATATGTTTGATTGGACTTACGATCCAAACAGATTATTTGTATATGCGATGTTGAAAAAAGACTTCAAATTCCTTACACCTTTTGATAAATTATCTGAGGGTACATTCGGGAAAAATCACACACCTGTTGAATACTTTGGTATCAATGAAGATAGCAATAAAAAATTATACAAGAATGTTAATGTTTTATTTTATAATGCCCACAACGATTTTGCAGTAAAACTAATTACAAAAGATAAAGATACTGTTTTATTATACAGAACAGATGAAGATAAAACTTTTGACAAATATTTTGCTGACTTAAAATTAAAAAATAAAAAATATTCAGGTAGTAAAAAATTCAATACCGATGATAAATTACGAATTCCTGACATCAACCTTTATCAGGAAACTTCATTCCCTGACGTTGAAGGTCACGATATAAAAGGTACAATGTATAGAATTGACAAGACAATTGAAACTGTTGATTTTAAAATGAATAACGAAGGCGTTAAATTAAAAAGCGAAGCTGCAATAATGATGAAATGCTTAGCTATGCCATTTGAACGCGGTCGTAATTTTATGTTTACAGATAACTTTGTTCTATTCCTGATTGAAAAAGGACAAAATGTACCATATTATGCAATGCGAGTTCACGATGTTGAAACATTGAATAAAACAGGTCGTTAATTAACAATATAATAAAAGTTTTATGGTTTAGGTGGATTAATTGTAAAATGATCCACCTTTAATCCGTAACTGGCAATTCTTTTAGCAACATTCATATCTCTTGTCATATTACCTTCTTGAGGATTTAAAATATATATCAACTCTTCGAAATCACTATCTTGAGTAATATTACCTTCTTCCTTCATCCAGTCTTTTATTTCCTGTAAGTATTCATTATAACGTCTTTTTAGGAGCATCATATTTGGTTTTTTAGCAGGTGTAAAATTAAATTGATCACCGTCTACACCAATAGCATAAGAATCTCCGCAAGGGAATTTTTTCACCAGTGACACTAACTCTAACTTATCACATAGCATTTCAAAGCCTAATTTATAAACATTATCATCTTTGACAACATCATAAAAAGTATCTGCTAAGGCTTGTTCCATAGCTAACATTTCTAACTTTGTTTCAAATTTATGAATTTTAGCTTTTGGAATTCCAAAGACTTTAGAACCACTTGCTGCATCTTTTCTTTTTATACAAACTTTTTTCATAAAATCATTAATAGTATAACCGGTACTTGAATCAGTCCTTATAGCTAAACCCAATTCTTCAAAATAAGATTCCAAGAATTCAGATGGAAGGAATGAAAATCTATGATTAAACAATCCTTTTGCATGTGAAATATCATTTCTAAAATCAACATAAATTCCATTATTTATAGATTCTGCAATCAAGCTATTGCGACGTAACTCTTGCGGCATATTAGCTATAAATTTTCTTGCAAAAGCTCTTCTTACCTCTAAAGGATAAGCTGTTTTATTAGAAAATAAAATTAAAGCAGATTTGCCATAAGATTTGATATAGTCTGCCAACTCTTTATGAGTTCTTATATATTCTTCAGAACTATCATTGCCCTGAGTTAAAAAATTATAAGTTATAATATCTTCAACTTTTTCATCAGATAAATCTTGCTTAAAGTTTTCATATAATTCATTTATTCTATTGGCATAATTTGATTTATACTTATCTATAATAAATAAACGATACTCTTTATCATTATTTTTATGAGAAATAATTCTGATCGGAGATTCTCCACGTTCCAAATGATACATTGCCATTTTTACATCAGAATTTGACATTTCATAAACAGAAGCATTTTTTGTTGTAGCATACAAAATATCTGCCATTGCAGCTTCTATGGCTCTATTTACACGAGCAACACCAGGAAGTTCTTCTGACATTATTTGTTGTAAACGTCTTATATCTTCTTGTGGAAGAGGTTCACCTCTCAAATTTTTTGTCCAAAGCCTGATAACATCTTCAGGCAATACATTTAGAACATTCTCATACATATCAGAATAGTAATGTTTCGGAACAGATTTAAGTTTTCCAAAAGTATGAGCATCGTACGCAGCCTTAAATTCTTTTCTGTAATCTTGTTCTTCGACAACTTGAGAGGCTCTTTCCATCTCAGCCTTCCTTGCCTCTTCTTCTGCCTTTAATCGGTCTAATTGTTTAATTCTATAATTTTTATCTCTATTAATTTGATTTTTTAATTCTTCAAAAGTTCCACGTTTTATCGCCAAATCAACTTTTATCTGAGACTGCCTAATATTATAACCTAATTTTTCTGCATATTCAGGATGTGTTTCCCAAAACTCAGACATTATTCTTGACTGAAAACTACTAAATTCTTCTGATGAATACAATATATTAACAGGTTTATAATTTTGATATTTCTTTAGATGGGCAGATAAATCTTTGATAATATCAAAGCTATTATTCCAAGCATCCATCATCGCATAACGAACAGGTTCTGCACCTGATTTCATCTTAGAAATATAATCAGTTCGTTCTGCAGGTGACATCTGCTGCCATCTTTGAACCAATCTGACCATCTTTTTAAGATGAAGTGTATCTTTTTCTGCTTCTGTTAGAGATTGTTCATAATTTTTGAGATTATGAGTTGCCCATAATATAAACAATTTATCATCACTTAATTTTGATTTAACTTTAACATGTTTTGATTTTTCTTGAACTTCAACTTCTTCTTTTTCTGGCTCAACACCTAATGCCTTTTGTTCTCGTTTTTCTGCACGCTTTTGTTTTTTGAAGGCTTTTAGCATTGTTGTTTCCGGGTCAGTATCCGCTATCATTTCTAATTTTTCATCTAACGTTAATTTAGCCCACCAATTTTCAAAATTTAAAACAGATTTCTTCGCTCTGGCAGTTCTTTCTTCCGCACTTAGATTATTCCAAAATTCATTTAATCCTTGTGAAATTTTTCTACCCATTAAATCAGAATATCCATCCCGAGTATATCTCAAAGATTGTTGATATTCTTGAGTCGGAGTTTTAATACCAAGAGCTTTTAATGTTGAATAATGGATATAATCAGAATCAGGATTACTTGATTTAAAATCAACTTTAAAATCTTCCTGTAAATCATTTTCTAAATCCTGATTAATTTCATAAATAGTTTTGGCTTCTAAAAATATTTTTTTCACAAGATAAACCGTGAAGTTTTCATTATTATTTAGAACCCCAATACCATATAAATCTAACAGTTCTTTATTTTGCCTTAAAGAATTAAGAATACCACGTGTAGATTTTACAGAATCAGGATCTTTTAAAGAATCAAACAAAGTTTCTTCAGGATAAGCACTTTTAATATCTTCAACGGACTTTGCATCCTCTAAATTTTTAAAAGCTTCTTGCTGAGCCTCTAACGGGGTATAAAGTTCTCTATATTCAAGAGGTTCAACAAAACGTCTCACCGTTACCGGCATTCTATCTTTATTTTCGTCATAAAACCTATTTAATCCCTTATCAACACGAGCTCCAAAAAATAGCATATAATCATTAAAATTATTAACAAGCATATTTTGTGATGCTAGAGAATATGTATTATTAATTTTGGTTTGCTGCTCATCTTTTTTCTTATCATTGTCATAACGAAGAACATTATATTTTATAATTGGGGAAATTTTCATGTATCCAAATCCTTTCAGTACAAGATTAATAAATTATATAAAAAATAAATTTGCTATAATTGTTAACTTTTTTTAATTGTAGCAAAAAATATTTTTAGATGTTTTATATAAATACTATGAAAATATATGCTATAAACACAATATCAACCCCTTCAAAAAATATACAAAATGAAAAACAATCAAAATTTAACGATTTAAATAATAAAATTTCTAACAGAGCAACAGTTGAAATCAAAGTATCACCAAATCTTTCCTTGATTTATTTTGGAGGAATAATTCCACCGGCTCAAAGATTAAGTAAATCAGATTATCTTATTTCATCATATATAAGAGAAATTGGAAAAGCTCGTAATTTTCATGGCGATAAATCTGTTGTTGATTTATCAATGGGAAATCCGGATTTAACTCCGCCGGAAAAAGCAAAACAAGTTTTAAAAGCAAAAGTCAACGATTTATGGTCACACAGATATAACAGTCCAAAAGGCGAAGGAGCATTATTCCATACAGTTGCAGCCTGGATGGAAAAACGTTTTGGAGTAAAAATCAACCCGAGAACAGAAGTAATGGCAACTTCCGGAGCCTCTGATGCAATTGACCATATATTCACAGCTTATGCAAATGCCGGAGATAAAATTCTTGTTCCAAATCCGGGTTATTCTCTATATGACGATTTAATAACAAGACACGATTTAAATAGAGTACCGTTTGATCTTAATCCTGCAAATGGATATTTACCGGATTTTTCACAAATGCCAACTGACGCTAAAATATTAATTTTAAATTATCCTCACAATCCTACAGGCTCATTTGCTCCGAAATCCTTCTTTGAAGAAGCTGTAGAATGGGCGAGAAAAAATAAAATATTAATTATTCATGATATGGATAACAGCGAAATAACACATACAGGAGTAAAACCGGCAGGAATTATGCAGGTTGAAGGTGCAAAAGATTTAGCATTTGAAATACATACAATGAGTAAAGCTCAAAGCATGCCGGGATTTAGAATAGCTTTTGCTGTAAGCGATGAAGATAATATTAACAATCTGCTTGATGCAAAATATTTATCCGGAGGAAGCGTTTATGTGCCGGTTCAGCACTCTGCAATCGCTGCACTTAAAGATGAAGAAGGCTACATTGATAAAGTTAATAAAATATACCGCAGCAGAAAAAACACAACAATTAATTGGTTAAATAAACTCGGTTCTGACACAAAACCAACAGACGGAACATATTATTTATGGGCAAAAATTCCTCCTGAATTCACCTCCGATGAATTTTATAAATATGTATTACACAAAGCTCAAGTAGCATTCACACCAGGAACTGTTTTTGGAACAAACGGTGAAGGTTACGTTCGAATAGTTATGTCTGCCAATGAAGATATTATCAATAAATGCTTCTCTCGAATAGAAAAAAATGGAATAAGATTTGATACTCCAAAATCTAAACTGCCTCAAAATATTCAAGAAGAAATAAAACAAATGGCTGACGGAACATACTCAATTGAACCAAAAGCAGATAGAGATTTTCGTGAATACATGCAATCGCTGGAAAAACTTAGAGAAACTTTGCCTTTAAGATTCAAAAATAAAGGACAACAATTCGAAAAATTCATACCTAAAAAAGACGTTCAATTACCTTGGAACATTGTAAAAGACGGTCAGAGTGTTTATTTACAAAATGTTAGAGAAGGCAAACCTTTATTCGGTGAAATCACAGACATAAAACCATTTAGTTCTAAATCAGAATATGCGAAACTGGCATCAGAAATAAAGAAACAATGGAATAGAAAACCATATCCTGAAGCGGATATACTTCCACCTTACAAATCCGCAACCCTATATCCTGATGCAAACTATTTTGTACTTCACACTGAAGACGGAAGACTTCAAGCTTTAGCAAACGTAGAAATACAAAAAGACGGAATTGTTTGGGGCAGAAGCCTTAATACAGCACCTTGGAATCAAGGAACTGATGCTGAAATAAGAGGCTGCGGAAAAGCTATAATTGCCAGAATGGTATCTTTCTGTCTGGAAACAGGAAATCATACATTGAAATTTGCAACAAATAAACCTGAAAATATAAGATTTTACAAAAGTCTCGGAATGATTGAAGAAGGAACAAGAAACTTTAATGGTGAAATCCATACAGTCTTAACCTTTAATGAAGACTCAATGAAAATGTTCCTAAATAAATATCAAATTAATTTAACATGTTAGGGAAATACTACAATGATTTATAATAACAATCAAAAATATACACCCGCATTTAATGGAATTACAAAAATATATGCACTAACAGATTCACATCAAGATACGAGAAAAACATGTGCCCTTCTATCACATGTTCTAAAAGATGCAAAGTCAGATAAAAACGTATTATTTCTGAATTGCGGTGACATGTTCAAGGGAATATATCCTAAACAAATTGAAGCAGATAGCTATGTTACAATGAAACAAGCAAAACCTGATATGGAAATGGTCTTCACTCTAGGTAACAACGATTTCGGATTCAATAAAGAAAATCTTGATTTTTTAATTAATACAATAAAACGATTCACAACAAAGGGCATACACACAGTATGTGCTAACATTTTTGAAAATTCAGGACAAAGACCTTCCTGGCTGAAACCTTACACAATTATAGAAAGAGATGGTGACAGAACTTTTGTAACAGGTTTCTGTATCAATAACATTAATACTGCAAAATTCGGAATTTCTGCAAAAAATCAAAATGAGGTTATTAATGAAATTAATCAGGCAATAATAAATGAACATCCGGATAACGTCGTAATATTAAATCATGATTTTATGCCTTCAAGTGAAGATATAGTTAAAACCTGCAAAAATAACGGTATCAATGTAGATTTGACAATTGGCGGACATGAACATGATATTGTCCCTGCTAATAAAGAATTACATATCTATTACCCTCAGGCATTCAGTGAATCTATGTACAAAATGGCATTGCATAACGAAACAGACATAAAGTCATTAAATGAAATTGAAGAAATCAAAAGCCGCAATCTGCCTGTTTCAAAAATATTTGAAGAAAGCCTTCAACCTTACGAAGAAGAATCAAAAATACTGGACAACATTGCACCATATACATTAAATTTAACAAAACAATATTCAAAACCTTGTCCGCTTGGAAGTTTTCTCGCTGATGAAATTAAAAAAACTGCTAATTCCGAAATTGCGTTTTTTTCAACCGGATTTTTGATGAAACCTCTTCCATATATGCCGGATAAATTTATAACAAACTATAACTTCAAAAAAACTATTATTGCAGAAACCCCAATCAAATCTGTAGAACTATCAATTTCTGATTTGAAATCAGTTTTTGACAACGCATTAAAATCTCATGGATACGGAACAAGTAATGCCAAATTTTTACAATGCTCTAATAATCTTAAAATTGAAGGTAAAAATAATCCTATACTTAAAAAATTTGAAGTTAAACAAATTTATATAAATGGAGAACCTCTCTTAGATAAAAATGGACAATCACTGCAACCGGATAGAAAAATCAAATGTGCAATTGATGCATATATTGCAGATGGAGGACAAGGATTTACTACACTTCAAGAAGCAGAAAAAACTGATGTTATAAACAATAATCAACCCGTCAAAATCAATGAAGTCCTTCTTAATGCCATAAAAAATGCTCCTCAGCATTACAAGCAAAATTCAGAATATCCATCTTTCCAATTGATAGAATTGTAAAAATGATATATTATACTTTTTTCGCATATAACTTTCCAAATTATAGTAAATAATAAATATGGTAGCTATAATGAAAGGAGTTCATATGAAACACGAAGAAGATAAAAAAACAATGAAAGAAAAAATAGATGAAACAGCTGAAAAAGCTAAAACAAAAGCTCATGAAGTTAAAGAAGAACTAAAAAAAGATGCCGAAAAAGCAAAAGATAAAGCTCATGAACTTAAAGACCGTGTAGCAGAAAAACTCGACGAAACAAAAGAAAACATAAAAGAAGGTGCTGAAAAAATAAAAGATAAAGCACACGAAACTAAAGGTCGAATTGCTGAAAAAATAGACGAAAAAAAACAAGAAATGAAAGAGAAAAAAGAAGAAGAAAAACATAAAGCATAACTAAAAAAGAGACTCAAATGAGTCTCTTTTTTAGTTAACAAATTCTGGTAATAGAATTTAAATATACTTAATAATTATACATATCTATCTTGACAAACCATTTTGAGTTTACTACAATCATAGCAACAAAAAGGAAAGATACATGCACTATTACACGAAACGATTTAGACGATTTAGTCACTAAGATTATTCTTAGATGTTTTGTGTTGTTTATTTACAGTGTAGTTAATACGTGAAAGGAGAAAATTATGCGTATTTATGATGTATCTTGTAATACTTACTCAAACCCAAAAAGCAATCCTACATTCGGTTTCTGGCAACCTTCAATGGCTCGTGTTGAACGAGAAAGTGAAAGGGTTCTATCCGCTTATACACACAAAGCCACAGTTATTCCTAAAGATGGTATTTGGCTAAAAGGAAAAATTGGTGAAACATTAGATTTATCAAACTTGGATATGTATAAAAAACGTCATGTTAATATCACAGGTTCTAGAGATAAAATTGAACGTAGAACCTTCAATCGTTATAGTCCTAACGGGATTGTTGAAAGATATCAACAAGATTTATATCCGGATGGCAACTTAATTACAACAATAAAAACTATTTGCAGTAAAGGTGTTCAAAAGATTGAAAAATTTATTGAGAATATAAAATAGTAAAAAGAGAGGTTAAAACCTCTCTTTTTATTTGTCGAAGAAGGGGGTCGAACCCTCAAGGCATAAACCACACGAACCTGAATCGTGCGCGTCTACCAATTCCGCCACTTCGACCTATAGTACATTTTTATTCAATTATCAATTTTCGTCTGTCTCCGCGGCGGATGTTCTCTCTAGGAGAACCCTCTCTGCTAATATGACATTTAGTCATATTAGCCTCGGCAGAGTGCCACTTCGACCTATGGTATAGAATCACGACATCTATACAGATATTATATTACAAACACAAAATATTGAACCTACGCTAAGTTTTATTCATGATAAAATAACTATGTGAAAAATTTATTAAAATTATTTCTTATATTTTTGAGCTTTTTTATTATCCCGGGGCTAAACTCTTGCGGAGCAAATTTAGCTGTTAATATGCATTCTCAGATTATCTCATCTGCAAATGATGAAATAAAATTTGTAACCGATAACTCTGAAAATTCTATCATTGCATCTAATTCTCATAATTACGAAATAATATCATTTAATGAAAATAAAGATTCTTCCGGGAATTGTCCGATTTATAAATCTAATTTTCAGAATAAATTAACACAACAATTTTTAAATTTAAAATATAATCAACTATTTATCAGCAATTCTCATAAAATATCTTCCTATCTTAAAAATGAGATTTGCACCAGAGCCCCCTAATTCTCCTATTTCTAAATACTAAATAGAAGTTACAATTTAATAGGAGAAAAAAATGAATATCGAATTATTAAAACTCGGTTGCTTTATTATGGTAATCGGTATGGGTTTTGTATACTTTTTCATTTGTATAATGATTTGGGCAATGAATTTAGTTGCCAAATTTATTAAAATGATAAATAAATACTTCCCTGAACAAGTAGAAGAAGAAAAGTATCAGCCAAAGAAAAAAACAATAGACAACGGAGCAGAAATAGCACTTGCAATTGCCTGTGCTTATGCGAAAGGAGTAAAAAGTGTTAAGTAGTTTTATTTCAGCACATAATGTTGTAATTTCAGCAGGCTTATTATTAATTGCTTACATATTTATTGCAACAGAAAAAATTCCTAAAATGACAATTGCATTATTAGGTGCTGCAATTACAATTATTTTAGGTTTAGTTAGTCAAACTAAAATATCTAACGGTGTTATTGATCCACATTATTTCATTAACTTCATAGATTTTAATGTAATATTTTTACTTGTTTCAATGATGATAATTGTATCAATTACAACAAGAAGCGGAGTTTTTAACTGGATAGCCAACGAATTATTAAAATTCACAAAAGGCCATCCTATTAAAGTTTTATTTGCACTTGGACTTTTTACCGCTGTAACAAGTGCCTTTCTTGACAATGTTACCACTGTTATCTTAATTATGCCTATAACTTTTGCTATTGCTAAAAAACTTGATGTAGATCCTATTCCATTCTTACTGACAGAAATATTTGCATCAAATATCGGTGGTACAGCAACACTTATTGGAGACCCGCCAAATATTATTATTGGCAGTGCAGGAAATCTTTCTTTTATGGATTTCATAAAAGAATTATCTCCGGTTATTCTTGTAATTTTATTAGTAGTTGTAGGACTTTTATCATTTATTTTCAGGAAAAAACTTCATGCTGATGAAGAAAAGATGAAAGAGGTTGTAGCAATTGACAATACCCATACCATAACGAATAAAAACTTAATGATACGCTCAACAATCACTCTGGGGCTGGTTATCTTAGGATTTATGCTTCATGATGTCATACATATAGAAACATGTGTCGTAGCTATGCTTGGTGCAGCATTTTTATTGATATTTGAAAAACCAAACGAAATATTACACGATGTTGAATGGAATACTATATTTTTCTTTATTGGGTTATTCATTATTATTGGCGGAGTGGAAGCCTCAGGCGGTATTAAATTAATGGCTGAATGGATAATTCAGATAACACAAGGAAGCCAAACAGCAACATCGATGATAATACTATGGGCATCAGGAATAATTTCAGGAATTATCGATAATATTCCATATACCGCAACAATGTCACCAATGCTTGTAGAAATACAAAAGACACTGGGCAGTGATTATACTTATCCACTATGGTGGGCATTGTCACTAGGAGCATGTTTGGGTGGTAACTTGACAATCATCGGAGCTGCCGCAAACGTTATCGTTTCTGAAAATGCAAATAAAGAAGGACATCCTATCGCATTTTTAAGATTTATGAAATACGGTGTAATGGTTGTTACAATATCACTTATAATAAGCACTGTTTATCTTTATCTAAGATTTTTACATTAATTGACTTATAAATATACATACCACACACAAATACCGAACAAAAAGTTCGGTATTTTTTATAATAAAATTAAACTAAACACAATGATTTTTCTTTTAGAGTCTTTTTAACATCAATTATTCTTTGATTTGAACTGCCAACCCATGGTAAATTTACATCTTTCAAATTCTCCATAAATTCACCATCTACAAAGACATCAATATATTGTAAATTTGGATTATTCTCAAAATCTTCCCAAAGAAACCCTGTATAAAGCCAAACAGTTTTAGCCGGGAATTTTGATTTGATTTCTTTTGCCAGTTCAAAAACTTCATCTCTATGCTGAGGATGAAGAGGATCTCCACCGCTAAAGGTTATACCTGAAATATAATCCTTGTTCAAAGCCTCAAAAAGTTCTTCCTTAGCTGCTGAATCAAAAGGTATTCCACCATTAATATCCCAAGTTTCAGGATTTTGGCAGTTTTTACATTTATGAGTACATCCGGCAACCCATAAAACAACTCTAAGACCTTCGCCGTTAAGCATGTCATCCTTTGTAATATTATGGTATCTCATGGCTACATACTCACTCTATCTTTAATTTCTTCCATCTTAGCTTTATTTAATCTGGTATCGCCTTTGACTCTAGAATAAGAAAGATAACCGTTCATACGATCAATTTTTGTAAGATTCTTGCTGCCGCATTTTGGACAAACATCCATATCTAATTCCTGATGCCCGCAATCATCACAATATGAAAGAGCTAAATTAACACCTTCATAAAAACCTAAATCCATTGCCCTGTTTACAAGTGTTTTTACAGCCTTAGTATTATATGAAACAGGATATTTCACATATTGAATTTTTCCGCCATTCAATAAATTCCAGAAACGTTTTTCCAAATCTTGTTTTTTAATTGGAGAAAGTTTTTCTGAAACATGACAGTGGAAGCTGTTTGAAACATAACCTCTGTCAGACACATCCTTTACAATTCCAAATTTTTTCCTGAATTGTTTTACCTGCAAACCACAAAGATTTTCAGCCGGAGTACCATATATAGCATAAAGATTTCCATCTGCTTCTTTATATTCTTCTACTTTTTTATTAATATATTCCATTACTTCCAACGCAAATTGACCATCTTCCGCAAGGGATTTACCATTGTATATTTCTTGTAATTCATTCAACGCAGTTATACCAAATGATGCGGTTGCAGTTTTCAATAACGGCTTAATTTTGTCATGAATACCTAAATGCCCGCCATAAAATCCGCCTTCACAATAAGCAAGAGGATTAGTAGAAGCTTTTAGTTCTCCAAGATAATCATACGTTCTGATATGAAGTTGTCTAATCATTTCCATATAATAATCAAGAACTTCATAAAAATCTTTATTTTCTTTCTTTGCTTTAGCATAAATCATCGGAAGGTGAAGACTAATCGCTCCGATATTAAATCTACCAACAAATACAGGAGTATCATTTTCATCAGCCGGTTTCATTCCGCCTCGTTCATACCAAGGAGAAAGAAACGCTCTGCATCCCATTGGTGAAATAACTTTTCCGTATTTTTTATACATACTTGCAACATAACCTTCACCGGTTAATGACAGCCAATCCGGATACATTGCTTTTTGAGAACATTTAATAGCTGCTTCATAAACATCTTCAAGCGGTTTATTTTCAGCATGCAAGTTTTTGTCGAAAAGTAGTACTATTTTAGGGAATAAAACAGGTTTTTTCTGACCTTTTTTACCTTGACCTTCTCTTCTAACATCTAACATAATGATAGAAGCCATTCTTTCGAATTTACCTTGACCTAATCCCATAGTTACTGTAATAAACGGATAATCACCGCGGCTGGAAGCGACTGTATTAAATTTATATTCCCAACCTTGAAATCCGTCATGGAAATCCTTTTCGACATCTTTTGTAGCTTGGATATCAGCATTTTCAGGACTTACACCCATTTCCAAATATTTTTGATAATTAGCTTCATAAGTCTTTTGGGCATAAGGAGCAAGAACTTTATCAACTTCAGGCAATGTAAAACCGCCGTATTGCTGACTTGCAGCAGCCATTGTGATATCTCCGATAACATCAAATGCTACATCTAAAGATTTTGGTTCATTATACCAAAGGTTACCCATTTCAAAACCGCCTTTAAGAACTGATGAAACATCAAATAAACAGCAGTTCATTGTATCTCGTCTGGCTGACATGTCATGAATATAAATGTAACCTTCATTTATTGCTTGAATTTCTTCAACATTCAAAAAGAATTTTTTATACAATTCTTTATTTAACTGATTAAAGATAAGAGAACGTTTTGTCGAAACAAGTGCTGAATCTGCATTTGAATTCTCTTTATCTCCGATATACATAATCTTTTGGCTTTCTTGATAAACTTTATCAAGCATGCTTACAAAATCTTTTTTATAGTTTCTGTAATCTCTATAACTTTTGGCAATCTTAGGATTTAGAACTTCTAAAGAACTTTCAACAACATCATGCATTTGTGGAATAGACACTTCATTTTGTTCTAATTCTTTTATTTTTTTCTGAACTAAAAGTGAAAGAGTAGCTAAATCTTTATCTGTAAGAGTAACCATCACTCTGCTTGCTGATTTATTTACTGCTTTTACTATTTTTTGGAAATTATACTTTTCCTTAGAACCATCTTTTTTCACAATAGAAACACGTCCCAACATAATATCAGATACAGGGAATTGATCATTTTTATTATTTGACAATTCATTTGGTACAGTTGCACCTGATATAACTTTTTGTCCGGATACAGGTGTAAAAGATACAACCTTTTTAGCTTCTAAAAAACTCTCTTTCACAATGAACCTCCTCAGTCTCGCAAGTATTACAAAATCAATCAAGCATTCCGACTATACGGTTGCGGACCAGTGTGGGAATTCCACCCATGCTTTCCTCAATTAATTGTATTTATTATACAATATTTTTTCTAACATGTACAACATGTTGGAAAAATTTCAACCTATCGATTTACATGAAAATTCTATCACACATGAGAGTTTTTGAATATAAATTATTACAATTCTTTATCTGATTCTTTAATCGGTGCTCCAATAACTCTTTCAATTTCTGCAGCGTTAATATTATACTCTAAAAGAGTTTGGTAATAATCTAACTGAGCATTTAAATATGTATTTTCTGAATCTTTAAATTCAATTGCATCACCAAGCCCAACTTGATATCTGCGGAAAGCTTGATATTGTTGTTCTTTTGCCTGTTGAAGTGCTAATTTAGAAACCCCGATACTATCATGAGAATTCATTAAATTTATATACGCACTCTTAACATCAAGATAAACATTTTGACGTTCTTGTTCATAATCAGCAACATATTTTTTGTAAGTTGCATTAGCTTCATCAATTTGTTTTTTCAAAAGCATCATATTCAAGTTAGAATATTGTAATTGAACACCAACTTGATACCCATAATCTGCATTAATCTGTCTGCCGCCGTATTGATAAGATCCAAAAGCACCAATATCAGGAGTAAAAGCTCGTTTTGCACTGCGAACATTTAATTCAGCTGCATCCATTCTTTTTTTAGCTGCAAGTAAAGATGGACGAGTAGACTCTGCAATTTCAATCAATTCCGGAAAATCTACTGCATATTCTTTTGTATTTAATCCATCTTTTAATATAACATCTGCAAGTTCAGGAATACCAACAGCATTTGCTAACTGAACAGATGCCAATTCTAAAGTATTCTTTGCCTTAATTAAATTAAGTTTTGCTTTACCTAAGTTATATTCTGCATAAGTAACATCAATTTTGGCTTTTTTACCTATATCAAAATAAGCTCTGGCTTGCTTCAATTGAAGTTCATAATCTTGAACTGTTGTTTCATAAACTTCTCGTTGAATCTTTGCAAAAACCATATTAAAATAAGCAACTTTAACATTATAAATTACATTTTCAATACTGGTTTCAGCATCATATCTTGAAGATTCATAAGTTCTCTTTGCAGAATCCGCCGTTGCTTTTGTTTTACCAAAATCAAATAAAAGCATATTAGCTGAAAGAGTTGGAACATAATACATATTATACTTTTGTTCCATCATACGCATAAATGAACTATTTTTATTCCCCATAGTCATAAACATATCATTTCTGGAATAATTAACTCCGGCACTCAATGTCGGGAAATAATTTGACCATGCCTGACCGATTTTTGACTTATAAATTTCAGAGTTGCTGATTGCTGCCATAATTGCAGGATGGTGAGTTATTGCAAGTTTAATACAATCACTCAATGTAACTTCACCATTCATATCTGTATAGGAAATCTGACTGTCTATTGTCGGAAACTTAGTTTCATACATACCTTCAGCTTCATGTGAAGATTTAATTTTTGATCTTGCATTTGATTTAAGTTTTTTTATCTCTTTTTTATGATTAACTTTTACATTTTTTTCAGGTTCAACAATCTGAATTTCTTTTTCTTTTTTTGCGGCAAGCATTGTTTCATCAACAGATTTTACTTTCTTTGCAAGAACAAAATTTGCACTTAAAGATAAAACAGAAGCTATTAAAATTGTATTTAAAATCTTTTTCATTATCTTAAATCTCCAAATCTTTTTCAGTGATTTCTTTTTTAGGGAACTTATCAACAAATTCCTGAACAAGAACATAAAACGCAGGGGTTAACACTGCACCTAAAGTACAAGCCGCAACCATACCACCAAATACAGTAGAACCTACAGAAATTCTTGAATTAGCACCTGCTCCTGTTGCAAATATCATTGGCAATACACCAATAATAAAAGCAAGCTCTGTCATCATAATCGCACGGAAGCGAAGTTTTGCAGCTTTTACAGCGGCTTCTTTAACTGATAGTCCATGTTTTTCATGTTCTTCTTTCGCAAATTCAACAATCAAAATTGACTGTTTTGCAGCAAGACCGATAAGTGTGATCATACCAACCTGAGAATAAATATCAAATGATTGATTTATCATCATTTGGAATATCAATGCACCAAGAGCTGCAATTGGCGAAATCAACAATACCGCAACCGGAATTGTGTAACTTTCATATAATGCAACAAGGAATAAGTATACAAAGACAAGAGCAAAAGCTACAATCATTGCAGTTTGACCGGAAGCTTCTCTTTCTTGTGCAGATGTACCTGACCAGTCAAATGTCATATCTGAAGGTAAAATTTTTCTTGCGACAGATTCCATAGCAGACATAGCATCTCCAGAACTTTTTCCGGCAGCTTCCTGTCCATTTATTTGAACAGATTCATATTGATTATATCTTGTAATTGATGCGGTACCTACAGCCTGTCTTAGTCTGACAATAGACAATACAGGTACCTGAACACCATTTTTATTTTTTACATATATACCTTCCAAATCTGTTGCCTTATCTCTAAAACGGCTTTCAGCTTGAATTTGAACTTTAAATACACGTCCATATTTATTAAAGTCATTAACATAATATGTACCAAGCATTGAAGACAATGTTGAATACAATTCCTGCAAATCAACCCCTTGAGCAAAAGCCTTTTCGTAATCAATATCTAATATGTATTGCGGAACATTTGCCTGAAATGTTGTATTAACATTAGATAAATTAGGATCTTGATTAGCTGCGGCAATCAATTTTTGTGCCCACGCTTCCATTTCTTGAGAGGTATAATCCCCTTGTGAAAGCATTTGGAATTCAAAACCACCCATCATACTCATACCATTAATTGCTGGAGGTGAAAATACAATGATTGAAGCTTCTTTAGTATTACCTGCAATCTGTCTTACTTTAGATAATATAGCAGTATGACGTAAATCTGTAGGACGACCTTGAACCTTTCTTATAATCCATTCAATAGGACCAACTCGTCTATCAGCATAATCATCAAGCAAAATAATTGCAAATGCTGAGTTTGTAGCCCCGTTACCACCAAATACTGTTAACTTTGATTCATCAACACCTTCTATATCTCTTACCTGATTAACAAAATTTGTTGCAACTTCCTCTGTTCGAGTCAAGGAAGCACCATCTGGAAGAGTTATACTTGATATTAACACGCCTTGATCTTCATCAGGAATAAAACCTGTTGAAATAAACTTAAAAGCACCCAAAGTTAGAACTACTATTATTAAATAAGTTGTTATAACTAATTTTTTGTCATAAACAAATTTTTCAACAAACTCCATATAGAAATTTTCGAGTTTATCAAAACATTTATTAAAACTTTCTACAATTTTTGCAGTTCGTTTATTTATTCTTTCTTTAATTCTTGCTAAATGACTACCAAAAGCATGTTTAGCATCAAACGGTAATTTGCCCTGAGGTTTATCATGTCCCAAAATATGAGAACACATAGCCGGAGACAAAGACAAGGCACAAATTGCAGAAATTGCAATTGATACCGCAATACAAACAGCAAATTGTTTGTACATTACACCTGTCATTCCGCCCATAAAGATAATAGGAACAAATACAGCCATTAATACCATTGCCATGGCAACAAGAGAAGCCCCTACTTCTTCCATTGTTAATTGAGTTGCAATAATTGCAGATTTACCTTCTTCCATGTGGCGTTTAACGTTTTCAATTACAACAATCGCATCGTCTACAACGACCCCAACAGCAAGAACTAATGCAAACAATGATAACAAATTTATAGACATATTCAACGCTTTTAATGCGGCGAACGTACCAATTAAAGACACAGGAATTGTAACACAAGGAATTAATGTTGCCATTCCATCTCCAAGGAACAAAAAGATAATCAAAACAACGATTATACCGGTTAAAAGAATTGTAAATTCAACTTCTTTCATTGATTCTTGGATATATTCGGCGTCATCTTTAATCGTAATAATTTTTATACCATTAGTCATTCTGGCATTTAATTCATCAACTTTAGCATGAACAGCTTTAACCATATTCAAAATATTTGCATCCGGCAATTGTGAAACAGCTATAACAGTAGACGGCTTACCATCAATCATACCTAATCTTGAATAGGATTCGGCTCCCAATTCCACTCTACCAATATCTTTTATTTTGACATTTGAACCATCCATATTTGAACGAATAATAATATTTTCAAATTCTTTTGGATTATCCAAACGACCTTTTGTTTTTAACGTTAATTGAAGAGCATTATTATCATCTGTAGGCAATGCACCTAATGCACCGGCTGTTACCTGAGTATTTTGAGAAGAAATTGCAGCACGAACATCTGAAGATGAGATATTTAAACCTGCCATTTTTTGAGGATCAAGCCACACTCTCATTGAGTAATCTCCGGCACCATATACATCAACGTCTGCAACCCCATCAATACGTTTAATTTCATCTTTAATATATATAGAAGCATAGTTAGATAAATCTAATCTTGACCAATCACCTGATTCAGGATATAAAGACAACAATAAAGCACCAGCACCAGCCGTTCTGCTTACTGCAGTAACACCTGTCCTTTGAACGTCTTCCGGAAGTTTTGATTGAACCTGCTGAATACGGTTATTTACATTCATCAGGTTAATATTTTTATCGGAACCAACCTTGAAATACATTGTCAAAGTATAACTTCCATCATAGGATGTGGAAGTCATATATGTTAAATTTTCAATACCGTTTAACTTATTTTCCAAAACCGTAGCAACCGAAGATTCGATAACTTCAGCAGAGGCACCAAGATAAGAAGCTGTTACCTGAATTTGAGGAGGGGTAACATCAGGATAACTTTCCTGTTTTAACCCCATATATGAAATCATACCAACAATCACTATACAGATTGAAATTACCAGTGCAAATCTCGGTTTTTTTATGAAGAAAAATAATTTCTCTTTATCAAATATCTTTTTCATTATTTTTTACCTTTTTTCTTCTCAATTTCAGCATATTCCGCAGCAGAAAGAATTTTCAAACTCTGCCCTTCTGTTGTTATGTTTTGAATACCTGCAACAACAATATTGTCTTTTGAACTCAAACCACTATCAACAATCCAATTATTATTAATATCATCTGATACTTTTATATCTTTTCTTACAGCTTTGCCATCTTTTACGGCCCAAACATAATAACCACTCATGGCATCACCTTTTGTACAAGATTGCGGAACTGTCATATATGAAACTTTTTGAGGAGCAATCAACTTCACTTTCATATAATCTCCCGGAACCAGCCAACCTTTAGAGTTTTCAAAAGTAGCTCTCATTGGCACAGAACCTGAATTTTGATCTATTTGATTATCTACAAAATCAATTTTACCAATCCAAGGATATTCTTTACCTTCACTTGACTGAATTCTAACTTCAACATCTTTAAATTTATCACTTGCTTTTATCAGCTTAATAAAGTCTTGACTTCTTAAACTAAATGAAACATATACCGGATCTGTACTTGAAATATTAACTAAAGGCCCTGATGTTGCATTTACATAATTACCTTCAGTAATTTTAATTTTTCCAATGCGACCGTCAATAGGTGATTTGATTGAAGTATAACCTAAATTAACCCTTGCAAGTTCAAGCTTTTGTCTTGCAGCATCTAATAAAGCTTTATTTGAATTTCTTGAAGCCAAGCTTGAATCCACATCAGAACGACTAATCAAATCTTCTTTTACCAAAGCATTTGCCCTATCTAATTCTTGTTGAGCATTTTTTAATAATGCAGAATACTGACTTACTGCAGCTCTTGAATTATTTACTTCTAATTGATATTCCTTAGGATCAATTTGGAAAATCAACTGTCCTTTATGAACAAAATCACCTTCTTTAAAATATTTTTTAATTAAAAATCCTGAAACTCTGGCAATAACATCAACAGAATATTTTGCTTCAACACGACCTGTTGATTCAGCTTCTATAAAAACTTCTTCATTGTGAGGGGTATCAATAACAACTTCTTTTGGCATTTTCATCATCTTCTGCATAATCATGCCACCAATAAAACCTGCTATTTTATTATAAACTATTGGAACAATTATTATTAATAAAATAAGTATAGCCAGTTGTTTTCTTGTCAATTTTAATTTCATACATTTTCTCCAGTTTATTAGGGTAGAATTTTCTACCCTAATAATACGTAAGATATATGAATTTGTCAATGAAGACTTGCATTTATACACTAAAAATAGTAGAATACGATATACGGGTAGAAAAAGAAACGGGTATGATATGATAGATAAAAATAAATATACGGAATTAGATAACCATCTTCCATACCAAATTGATTATACAGCTAATTTTAACAAATCTTTCCGAAGAGAATTTCAAACAAAATTTGTAAGTGATAAAATTACTGCAGATGAACTTGTAATTTTTTACGCAATTTACTATGACCCTAAAATTTCACAATCAGAACTTGCTAAATTTTTATTTAAAGGCAAGGCACATGTCGGGAAAATCCTCAATGATATGGAATCCAGAGGTTTAATAAAAAGAACTGCGGATACACGTGATAATATAATCATCAAACGTAATGATATAACACCAAAAGGTATGAAAATATTTGAAAAAGGATATCAAGAAGGACTTAAAATCAAAGAAAAAATGAAACAAGAATTTTCGCAAGATGATATAATACAATTTATCTCTTACTTGAAAAGATACCGAAAAGTTTTAAATTCTATTGTTGATGTCAAGTTAAAATAAAAGAGCCTATAAAGGCTCTTTTATTTTTTATTTTCTATCTAATTGTTTAATAACTTTTTTCTCTTGACCGTCTTTAACCACTATTTCGTTAAAAACAGGTTCATTATTATTTTTTTTATGAGATACGGATTTTTTACTTTCAGAATCTTCAATTACAACTTGTTGTTCTGTTACAATGTCAGTCTTAACCTTTTGAATTTTTTGTTTTTTCTCTTTAACAGGCTTTTCTTTTTTCTCTTCTTTAATTTTTTGCTTTTTAACTTTTTCGGGTTTTATATTATCCACAGAAAGCTCATTTTGTTCAATATTTTCCGATTTATTTTTCTTAAAAATCCTCTTCCAGAAAGACTCTTTGTGTTCCGATATTTGTTTTTCAACTACCGGCTTTTCCTTTTTAACTTTAGATTTTTTATCTTTAACTGTTTCGGTCAGGTTCAATTCCCCGGCATTATCAACGGTCGAAGCTTCAGAAGCTTTTTCTTTTTTAACTTTAACCGGTTTTTCTTTTTTCATTTTCTTTGATTTTGTACTAACTTCATCTTGAGGGTTTGTAGTTTTTTCTGCCGAATCCCCAAGTATTGCAGCATCAACGATTGAAGAAATAACATCTTCTTTTGATTGTTTAGTTTCTACTTGCGATTCTTCAACCAATTCAGTAGCAATATTATTATCTGTTATTTCTGCTCCAATATCTTCTACTGATTTAACACGTTTTTCGCCTTTCTTAAATATTGATAAAAAGCCCTTAGTTATAGAGTTAGTATCTTCAATATTTTCTGAAACTTCTGTTGTCTCTACTTCAACAGGTTCTTCGACAATATTTTCTGACTCAACATCTACATCTTTTACTTTTTTCATTTTTTCTTTTTTTACTTTTACAGGTTTTTCTTCAGGAACAGTTTCTTCAACTTCGTTAACCTCTACATTTTTATCTTTTTGGAACCAAAACAATTTTCTTTGTTTTTTAACAGGTTCCAGACTATTTGTTTCTACAACTTCTTCTACAATATCAGGTACAGGATTTACTGATGCAACATTATCAATTTCAATTTCTGCCTCTGGTCTTAATTGAATATCATAATTACTTTGTTCCTGAATATTTGTTTCAGTCGGCATATTTACAGCAATAGATTTATTATCGTTGACAACTTTAGGCTCTTGATTGATTGCTTTTGCAATTTTTTCAGGATTAATCAATTCTGGAACAATAAGCACAGGCACTTCCGGTTCAGATTTTTGAACTAAGCTTTTTTCTTCCGGAAGAACAATCGGATTTTCTTCACGGGAAACTTCACCTGATGAAGATACTTCTGCTATTTCTGAAGAAACCACAGCATTTGTTTCTGTATTATCGTCAACAGGTACAACATTTTCAGATACTACATCTTGTTTTTCTGAGGAATTTACAAAATTATTCGGAGATTCCAATTTAACAACATCAGAATTATCTTTAATAATAGGAGATTCTTTATGTACAAAATCAAAATCCTGAGGATTTACATCAGCATGTTTTTCAACAATACCGGAGGTGTCAGCTTTTACAATAATACTTTCTGCTTTGTCTCCATCTTGTTCTACTAAAACTTCAGATTTTGGATAAGAAATAACAAAACTTTCAGTATCTTTTATTTCCTTTGCTACAGTTTTAATTGATGAATCAGTTTCTATAATATTAACTTTATCATTATTATTTGCGAGTTCTGAATTAACTTCTCGAACTTGAGAATTTGAATTTAAATTCTTTTGAAAATTATTATATTTAATTTCAAAAGGTTCTGAGTATTTTTTTACAGGAGCCTCAAATAAAACTGATTTATGCTCAAGTTCAACTACATCTTCTGCAGCTGAAAACACTATTCTATCCGGCGTTTTTACAGAATTATCCTCAGCAATAGTTACCGATTTTTCATCTTGCGGCACAAACTGTTGTACTGTAGTATTTGGTTGAACGACTGCATCTTCAAGTTTATTTTCAACTTGATACGCAATAGCTTCTGAGTTTACAGATAAATTATCTGTAAACAGCGGAAATACTGTTTTTTCTTCTGTTTTTTTCACTGAAGGCGAGAACAATTCCTGAGCCGCAAGCATTTTAGCTATTGAAGGTTGTTCCGCATCGCCAATAATATTTTCTGCCAAATCCCCTGATCTTAAAATAGGCTGTTCAATACTATTTACATCAGTATCAGAAACTTTAGCCTGTGAAATATTTGTTATATCCGACAAAGTATTTTCTTTGACTAATTTATCTGAATAATTTTTTGCCACATAATTATTGATAGTCGTAAATTTATAGTTAGGATCAACAAATACAAAGCTAATACCAAGATTATCAAAAGTTGTTCTTATATAATCATATTGATTATCAATATCATCAACGGTAATATCAAAATCAGTTTTTAATAATGCTGGTAACTCATTATTATAAAATTCATTGTATTTATTATAATCTTCTGCAGATATATTATCTGAAGCTGATATCGGAGAGTATTTCACAGCAAAATTTTCAGCTTCAGAAAGTTTTTTTATAATTGCATTTTCATAAGCTTTCGCTAAATATTTTTCAGAGTCTTCCCCTTTAGACTTTAAAATTTGAGATTTTAAATAATTTACATAGCAATCAAGAATCTTTTCTTTATCTGATTTAACTCTGCGAATATCTGCATTAAATACATCATTGTCATTGCTATAAATTCGTTCTAAATCTGCAAGAGCAAGTTCATTTGATTGAAGTCTGTTATAAGCAAGGGCTCTTAGATATAAGACCGAATTTGAATTTGAAACTCGTTTATTTAATAATTTTGTAGCACCGGATATTACAGAACCATAATCTCCATCCATATATTGAGCGATAATTTTGTAATAAGCACTGTTATAATCATTAGATTTTAAACGGATTGCATTATCGAAATTAGAAATAGCTAAATTAACATCTCCCATCTGCAAATAGTTTAAACCAATATAAAAATAGTATAAATGACAATTTGGATTAAGCTCTAATGCCTCCTTAAAATACTCAATTGATTTTTTAGCATCATCTGCCGAAAAAGTTTTTTCAGCTCTGTCATAATATATTTGTCCTATACTTGCAAGAGATTCGAAATCTTGAGGATTATATTTTAGAGATTTTACAAACGCAACAATTGCATCATTTTCTTGTTCCAAACCAACAAGAGCAACTCCATTCAAATAATACCCAAGGTAATATTCAGGATAATTGGAAATTAAATATTGACTTTTAAATATTGCATCTCTAAAATTACCCTTTTCAATATCATCAACTGCACCATAAATATAAGAATCAACCCCTTGAGGATTAAGAATTTTTCCATATTTTTGAGGGCAATTTATTTGAGCAATCTCGTTTTTCTTAGGCTGAGGCAAATAAATATGCGAATTATATTCTACAGCTTTTGAATAAGATGTTTCATATTCAGATTTATTTTGTGCTTTTTGAGCATACATCAAAGCAGCATAAAGATTGCCCAACTCAGAGTTTTGAAGCTGTTCCTGCTTATCTGCACCCAGAACCATTGCACTCAAAACCTTTGTTCCGGTAATGAATTTATCATCATCCGTTTTTAAATTTACTGCTGTTTGGTAATCATTTTCAGCAAGAGCATATTTTCTCAATGCGTAATATGCATCGCCTCGAAGCTTATACCCTTCATATTTTTTAGGTTTTGATTGAATAAATGCATTCAAATATGGTATTGCCGAATTATAATCTTTATTAGTAATAAATTCTGCAGCTTTTTCATATGCATCTTTATTGCCTTTTATTTCTTCACCCAAAGGTGCAGAAAGTTCAACTGATTGAACATCTTCTGCTGCATAAGTTTTGCTGCATATACTACAAGTTCCCAAAACCATCAGCATCATTAATACACATATCTTTTTATTGCTCTTCATATTTACCCCGTTTAACAACCTAAATCTAACAAAATTATACAATAGAAATATGAAAATTTGAAGATATTACAAAGTTTTCATATTTAAGCTATTATAAAAACATGAAACGTTGCAGCTGGGTAGATGAAAAATCTGAATTATATGTTAAATACCACGACGAAGAGTGGGGTGTACCAAAATTTGATGACCATGACTTATTTGAACTTCTAATACTTGAAGGATTTCAAGCCGGATTGTCATGGTTTACTGTATTAAAAAAAAGAGAAGCATTTAGAAAAGCTTTTGATAATTTTGACGTACAAAAAGTCGCAGAATATAATGACTCAAAAGTTCAAGAATTAGTACAAAATAAAGATATTATACGATGCAAAAATAAAATAATTTCATCAATTACAAATGCACAAATTTTTATAAAAACCCAACAAGAATATGGCAGTTTTTCTAAATATATCTGGAGTTTTACTGATAATAAAGTAATCAAAAATAAAACAGGACATACTCCTGTCTCAACTCCGCTATCAGATAAAATATCTAAAGATTTGAAAAAACGAGGTATGAAATACGTTGGCACAGTAATTATTTATTCCTATCTGCAAGCTATCGGAATTGTTGATGATCACGAAACCGATTGTTTTCGCTATTAAATAAATTTTGTAAATATTGTAAAAATTTAAAAATTTATAGCAAAAATATTTTTCTTTTGATTTAAAATAAACAATGGATATATTCTGCGAAATATAAATATATATACAAGAGGAAGTCTTTAAATGTCACTAGAAAGTACATTAAAATATATTGGAAAAAATGTTAAACCTTACTGGCCTACCGTAGCAGTAGCTTCCGCAGAATTAGTTTTCCGTCCGCTATTCACAATGATGGACAAAAAATCTCCGGAAGAAACTAAAAAATATACTGCACTAAGAGAAGGAATTACTGAACTTATTGCCGCACCAACATATTTGGCACTACCTGTTCTTGCAGCAAAAGCCAGCGGGCTACTAAAAATAAAAGATGCAAAAGCTGAAAAAATGGCAAAACATAATTTGCAAATTTTAGGAACATGGGTGGCTGCATTAGTTGTAATCCCTGGTTTATGTTCTGCCGTTGTTAAACCTTTTATGGACAAAATTTACGACAAAAAAGGTAAACCCGAAGATAAAAAATTGGACATTACTTCAAAAACAATAGAAATTGAAACACCAAAAGTTCAAATCAATCAAACCGGCAATAACGAAATATATCCAAAAAGTACTCCTCAATTTAGTATTGCAAACTTTGCAAATACAGGAATGAAGGTAGGAGGTTAATATGAGCATACAAAATATTATATCAAATCCAACATTCTATAATTTCACTCAGAGTACTGCAACTCAAATGGGTATCAAGACAAGCTTAAATGCTGTTGCTCGTCCGGGATTTATATTAATGGACGGAGATATTGACCCTCATACAAAAAAATTCTCAGCTTCAAAAGAATTTTTATATCAAGCAATCAGCTTAGCAATGTACTTAGGAATTATTATTCCAATTTTCCAAAAAGGTGCTTATTCCTTAGCTCAAAAACATTTTAAAGATTCAGCGGTATTGAAAGCATTCAATAACCCTGAACAGTTTAAAGCATTCAAAAAATTAACTGACAACGAAAAAATTCAAAAACTTGCAGAACTAAGTAAAAAAGTTTTAAGCAACCCTGAAGAATTTCGTGCTTTCAAAAATTTATCAACAGAACAAAGAGCAGAAGAAATTTCTAAACTAAAAGCAAAATCACAATCTTCAGACGTATTCACACGCCAAAATATAACCGAAGATGATGAAGCTTTAGCCAACGGAATTGTTGAAACAAGTTCATTACTTGGAACCGTTATAGGACTTGCAATTGTTGCACCGTTAACAGCAACAAAACTTATCCACCCTATTTTAAAAGGAGTAGGCTTGGATAAAACTGATAAAGCTGAACCTACAAAAGAAATTGAAAATGACGATCACGATAAACATGATGACGACGACGATTAATTATTATTTCAGGTAATCAAACCAATAACTGCCTTTACCTTCAGGATTTTTATCATTCAAAGCAAAATGTGCACAGGTATGAGTAACCTGAGTTGTTTGATAACTGCAATATTTTGCGATTTTTTTATCATCTGTCAGTTGTGAACTTAAATTAGCCCACTCACTTCCAGTATAAGGAACAACCGAATTTGTTTCACTAAATACAAAAACAAACCTATCATAACCCCACCTATTAGGTTTATCTATCCCATTTGTATCAATACAGATTTTGGGTCCAAAGTCTAAACCATAAATACCTGCCATATCATCTAATGAATACAATCTTCCTACCATATCGGTAAAAATAGCTGATTGATCACATGGCCAATTTGTAACCGCAGCCCCAGCTAAATTTTGATTTATAATATTATTGTCAGGATCAAACTGCCTTGGATTCAATTTTGTATTAGTATAACCTTTATAATATGACATAAAACGTTCTAAAGATACCGTAGAAGATAGAATACCATTAGTATAAATAGAGTCCTGATAATCCTTAAAAGGAATATCTTCATACGCATAGAAGGCTCTTGCCGCTCTGTTTAATTCAGCGTAAGCCTTGAAAAATTGCGACTTTAACTTCTGTTTTGTTAAATGAGACATCAAATTAGGCATTGTTATAGCTGCAACAATACCAATTATTCCCAGAGTAATTAACACTTCAGCAAGTGTAAAACCAACCTTGTCTGAAACTTTCTTAGTTAAATAAATCGTTTAAAAGCAAGAGAGAGAAGCCTTAAAGGGTTACCCCCCCCCCGAAATTCACGTCATTCTTCAATTTTAGCATCATTTATCTCCTCTTGTAAGATACGAAAAGTATAATATATTTTTCATATCTTTGCAAATAGTTTAATTATTTTTTACGTGTTTTTTAATAATTCTGCCACGTTCTTCTACACGTTTTTGATGATATCCATACAGTGCATAAATCAACACACCTACAAATAACCATAATAAAAAGTATACAGAAGATGTTTTCAAAGTCTTTAATGAAAATATAATCAGTACTCCGCAAATTACAATTCCTGCAAGCGGGAACCACGGACACAACGGAACTTTAAAAGGTCTAGGTCTATTAGGCTCAGTTTTTCTTAATATTAGAACAGCAAGACAAATAATTACAAAAGATGTAAATGTTCCAAAGTTGCAAAGAGCAGCTGAAATATTCAAATCCATAAACAATCCGCAAACAATTACAACCAAGCCAGAAATCCAAGTCATAACATGCGGAGTTTTAAATTTCTTATGAATAGCTCTCCAAGATCTTGGTAAAAATCGGTCACGGCTTATTGCATATAAAATTCTTGTTGTTCCTAATTGATAAATTAAAAGAACAGAAGTTAACGCACAAAGTGCACCTACAGAAATCAATCCTGCAAACCAATCCTTACCAATATAACTCATAGCATGAGCAATAGGAGCTTGAATATCAATTCGTTCAATCGGCACAATACCGGTTAACACAAGAGCTACACAAACATATAAAATAGTACAAATTACTAATGTACCTAAAATTGCTATCGGCAAATCTCTTTGAGGATTTTCAGTTTCTTCTGCAGTTGTTGAAATCGCATCAAAACCAATATATGCAAAGAATATTAAAAATGCACCCATTATCACCCCTGACGGATCAGTAGGGAAAAATGGAGTCCAGTGTTCAGGTTTTACATAAAATGCACCAACAATGATAAATGATAAAATCATAAACATATTTACACCAACCATTATTGTTGCAACTCTTGTAGATTCTTTTACCCCTCTAACAAGAAGTAAAGTTAAAACCAACACAATAGCAACCGCAGGAAGATTGATTGAAACAGGAATATGACCAAAAAGATAAGGGATTTTATCATGAATATCCCAACCTCTTGCATCACACAATGCTGACATTGTTTTATAGTCATATCTCAACCATAACGGGAAATTTACAACAAAATCAGGAAGTATATGTTTGAAACCTTTTAAAAACTGGATAAAATATCCTGTCCATGCACTTGCCACTGTAATATTCCCAATGGCATATTCCAACATTAAAATCCAGCCAACCATCCATGCCATAAACTCACCCATAGTTGCATAAGTATAAGTATAAGCACTACCCGCAACAGGTATCATTGCTGCAATTTCGGAATAACATAATGCTGAAAAAACACACGCTACAGCAGCCAGAACCATTGAAATTACAATAGCCGGACCAGCACCGGCACTCTCAGAACTTCCGGTAATTGCAGTCCCGATAATTGTAAAAATTCCTGTACCAACAACGGCCCCAATACCTATTACAATAAGGTCAAATACATTTAATGTTTTTTTCAATTCTGAACGTTTGCTTGTTGCAAGCAAATCGTCCATACTTCTTCTTTTAAATATATTTCGGCAAATTTGTTGTAAATCAATATTCATTTTTATTTAATTACTTCCTGTTCAATTTCTTTTCCATGCACAAGTTCTTTGTGAATTCTATTTTCATTATTTCTATTTTTAATAAATCCGTATAATAAGTAAATTACAGCACCTATTCCAAGCCATACAGGGAATAACAATGCAGAACTTCCTGCTTGAGCTGACTTATAAATCATTAACCCGCCACAACATACAATACCTAATGAAGGTAGTAATGGTGAAAACGGAACTTTAAACGGTCGTGGACGATCCGGATCAGTATGTCTCAATATAAGAACCGCTACACAAACTATTATAAAAGATGTGAATGTACCATAGTTACAAAGTTCAGCTGCAACATCAAGATTTAAAGTCAAAATACCAACAACAGCAAGAATACCAACAGTCCAGGTTAATAATGCCGGAGTATGAAATTTTGGGTGCAATTTTTGAAATCTTTTTGAAATGAAATGATCACGACTCATTGCAAATAAAATTCTGGTAGCAGCCATTTCTAAAACCAACAATACTGATGTTAAACCGGCTAAAGAACCGATTGAAATTAAACCGGCTGCCCAATTTTGTTTTGCCATCATCATACAATATGCCATTGGAGCTTTTAAAAAGTCTAAAGGCACCGGTCCGCTTGTTTTCTGCATACCGGTTAAAACTAATGCTACAAGCACATAAACAATAGTAGTTATTAATAATGAACCAATAATACCTACAGGTAAATCTTTTTGAGGATTTTTACACTCTTCAGCAGCGGTAGCAAGAGCATCAAAACCAATATATGCAAAGAATATTAAAAATGCACCTGCAAATATACCTTCAGCACCATGAGGAGCAAAAGGTGTCCAGTTAGAAGGTGTTACAAAGAATGCACCTGCGATAATAAATAACGCAATTACTGCAAGTTTTATGAACACCATTATACCTGCCATTTTAGTTGAATCTTTAGTACCTTTAACCAAAATTGCAGTTGTTAATAATACCATAATAATAGCCGGCAAATTAATACATATAGGAACACCAAATAAAGTTGGAACATGTATACTTGGATCTTCTGCAACTAATTTTGATACGGTAAATACATCATTTGATAACCATAACGGAGGATGTGCAAGCCATGCCGGAAGCACTTTATCAAAGCCTGCCATAAATTGAACAAAATGATTTGACCAAGCACATGCAACAGCAATGAAACCTATTGCATATTCCAACATCAATACCCAGCCAACCATCCAGGCAGCAAATTCACCCAATGTTGCAAATGTATAAGTATAAGCACCACCTGCAACAGGAATCATTGTTGCAAATTCTGAATAACACAATGCTGAAAAAATACACGCAATTGCAGCAATTACCATTGATACTACTAATGCAGGACCGGCACCGACACTTGAACCGTCAGCACTGCCAGCTGCCGCTATACCTACAACAGCAAAAATACCTGAACCGATAATTGCACCAACACCTAAAATAATTAAATCCCAAACTCCAAGAGTTTTTTCTAAACCTTGTTCTTTTGCTTCTGCAAGCATTTCATCAGGAGCTTTAATTCTTGTAATGTGTCTTAAAAAACTTCTGCTAAAAGTCGCTCTGTTAAATTTTTCAGCCATTTAATTTCCTTATTACTTTTGGGTCTTAACCCGCCTACATTTATAATATGAGATTCCTCGACTAACAGTCATTATGTTTAATTATAGTGACCAGTATATTTTAGTATTATACCTAAAAATACCATTTACCCCTTACAAAGAGGGAAGCCCATAGCTTCACGTTGTTCGACATAAAGTCTTGCAACTGCAGATGCCATTGTTCTGACTCTGCCGATGAAATTGTTTCTTTCATCTTTACTAATTACACCATGAGCATCTAATAGGTTAAATGTATGTGAACACTTTAAAACATAATCATAAGCCGGTAATACTAATTTTGCTTCTATGCAATTATCAACTTCCTTCTGGTACAAATCAAACATTTTAAATAATGATTCAGTATCAGAAACTTCAAAATTATATTTTGATTGTTCAATTTCGTTTTGAAGATAAATATCTCCATATTTCAACTCATCATTCCAAAGAATATCATATACAGATTCTTTATTTTGAAGATACATTGCAATACGTTCCAAACCATAAGTAAGCTCTAAAGCTACAGGTTTAACTTCAACCCCACCGACTTGTTGAAAATAAGTAAATTGAGTAATTTCCATACCATCAAGCCAAACTTCCCAACCAACACCGGCAGCACCGAGAGTTGGAGATTCCCAGTTATCTTCAACAAAACGAACATCATGTTCTTTTAAATTTATCCCCATTGCTTCCAAACTTTTCAAATAAAGTTCTTGAGCATTGTCAGGAGATGGCTTCAAGATAACTTGAAATTGAAAATAATGACCTAATCTGTTAGGATTTTCACCATATCTTGCATCAGTAGGTCTTCTGCAAGGTTCAATCATTGCAGTATTCCAAGGCTCAGGACCAAGTGAACGCAAGAAGGTTGCAGGGTTCATTGTAGAAGCCCCTTTTTCTATATCATACGGTTGTTGAATTATACATCCGTAATCTGACCAAAATTTTTGTAAATTAAAAACCAGTTCTTGAAAATTTAATGCCATAACATATTCCAATATTGTACTATCTACACTCGTTTCTTTATAGTATTACCAACATAGTACGATTTCAAGAATTTTGTAAATATTGTTAAATTTATATTTGTAACAATATCTTAACAAAACTAATAAAATACTTAAAGTTTGCAAATAAAATGCCGACAAAAGAGGTAAGCAAGGAAAACTATAACTGAAAGGATTACGAAAACAATGGGATTGGCAGCATCACAAGCTAGATTTTTAGGTATAACAGCCAGAAAGACCAGCTGTGAATACAAATCAACCGAAATTGCTCAACAAAAACTTGAGATAACAAATCAGTTATCTGATATTTCTGTTGACTATGCTAATGCCATGAATGCTACAAAATTAATTTGGAATAACGAAGCAGCAACATACGACTATGGAGTAAATTATGGTCTGCTTATGACCCCTTCAGCAATGAATAATTACAATGCTTACATGGTAACAACTAATTCAGGTGCAATCGTCTTAAATGCAGCTTACGCATCTGCAGCAAAAGCCGCAGGGATATCTAAAGCCGGTGGAATCGGTTCACAAGACTCCAGAGATAAATTTATTGCAGCACTTGTACCTGAAGGAATTATCACGCAAGATTCTGCGAACGCAATAACTTTAACAGACCGACAATTTGATAAAAACGGCAAGTTTACCGAAATCACAAATACAGATAAAACACAAAATAACGGTATTGTAAAAAATGATTCATCTGTAGCCTGGAATCCGGTAACCGGTATGGGTGCAATTCCAATGGACAAAGAATCAGTAGATATGATGGACTTATCTGCAATGATTTTGAGTGAATCTATCGGTCAACAAACAGTTGACTGGGATCAACTATTCCTACCGATACAACAAGCAGCAAATCCATCTAAAAAATTAATAACTCAAAGTGAATATGACAGAGTTATTACAAACTATGATAAACAAATCGGAGAAAAACAAGCAGCATTAGAAGCAGCTGATGCAGCTTCAAAACCAGCCATCAGAGATGAATTAAACAAACTTAAAACAGAGAAAAAAGATTACGAAAAAAATAACAAAGAAAATATTATGCCTGCAGTTACAAATCCATTTAACACAGGTAACAGCCTAAACGCTCAATTTTCTATTATTTCAGGCAGTACAATAAAAAACGAAGACATAAAAGATATGACACTAGGCGAAATCTTAGCATCCAATGTTGTATTAATTAAAGGAACTAATGATACTAAAGCATTTACAGAATCTGCAATGAAGCTATTAGAATCATTTGCAAACATTTTAGGATATGATAGACCTACAGGTACCGGATTAAATGTAGATGAATCCGCTCAAAAAGCTTTAGAATTTGCATTTAATATGACAAAACACATGTATGAATTTGGCAGCATAGTCAAAGGTTCAGGCGGTACGAATACTTCATCAATGGTTGACAACAGTGCTTATAATGGTGCAGTTAACAATAACAGAATCGGCTCAAACGGTACTCAAACCGCAATTAGCCTTACTAATATGATGTCTTCATTCTTAACTTATTACGACAATTATTTAAGAGGAAATGATTCACCTTATTATGTAGGACAGAGTCTTGATACCACAAACTATGTAACTGATGATTCAAGCTATATGTATGTTGGCAGATCTACAAATAATGAAGTAACACGCAGTCAAAAGTTAGCAGATTTCTTTGACCAGATTTATAACAACATTTGTGAACACGGCTGGAGAGAAGATGCAGCAATTGAAGATGGCGAATACTTTGAATCTATGCTTAAAAATAGCAGATATTGCCTAAGCTCTCTAAACAACGATGGTTATTATTATCAAACCAGATACAATGAAACCGGTTATATGGTTGAAGTATCGGATGAAGATGCGATAGCCAGAGCGGAAGCTGAATTCACTCAGAAAAAAGCTGAATTAACATACAAAGAAGATTCTATTGATATGAAGTCAAAAAAACTTGATGCTGAAATATCAATGCTATCAAACGAATATGAAGCTGTTAAAAACCTAATCTCAAAAAGCATTGAAAAAACATTTACAATGTTCTCAAATTAAAGATAAGTAATTAACCGAGATATTTTTGCAAAGTTTCTTTATTAAAGACTTCAACACTGTTTTTAGAATGAATAAATATCATACAAGATATTATTGATTTTAATGTGTCAAAATCCGAAAATGACATTTTATTTCTTAAATCTTCCATATTATTTGCAAGGAATTCCATAATAATCGTCTTGTCGTTATACACAAGATTTGAAAAATAATCGAAAGACTCTTTAGATTTAATACCTTCCAAATAAATAACATCAGGAGATTGGAATTCAATAAATCTTGCGGCTTTATCCATATTAAAGCCCACATTTTCATTAAATTCACACTGATTTACACCTTTAAGCTCATATTTTGAAATACTTTCAAGTGTCATAATATTCTTATTTGTTTTTTTAGCAGCCTCTAATAACAGTGAATAGATCACATGTGTTTTTCCACTCAAAGAAGAGCCGCAAACAAGAATTATACCTGAATTATCCAGTGCAGATTTTACTATAGTAAGATCTGATTTATCAGTTATTATAAGGTTTAAATCTTTTGGAGCCTTATATATTTTCAAGAAAATTCGTTCACCCATAATAGTTGGGAAAGTTGAAACACTGGCAATAACAATAATATTATCAACTTTAAAGCATAACTTTCCAAGTTGAGGAACTTCTGAAACTGAAGGATCCAATTCTGAAAGAGTTTTCAATTTTGCCACAAAAGAAGAGACTAATACAGTAGGGATAAAACCTTTATTAAACAGTTCTCCACGGGTTTTAAAATTAACACCTAACCCTTCATCTTCTCCCTGAAATGTAACTTCATGAATATCTTCAACAATTGCTTGTTTTAAAATCGCACGAATAATTTTTTGAATATGATTATCACTCAAATCTTCTTTGTGCAATTCATCACGCCAATCATATCCTGAATTGTATTCTGTAGATATATTTCCAACTGCAACATCTATTTTATAGGATTCATCAATTTTCTTTAAAATACTTTCTTCTGAAGCTAAAACCGGTTCAATTTCACATTCTGCGGTTTCCATAATTTTATCAATAGCAAAAAGATCTCTTGGATCTGCCATTGCTACCGTTAAAGTATTTTCAATTTTAAATAACGGAATAATTTTATACCTTCTTGCATCTGAATAATTTATGAATTTCAGACACTTTGTATCCAATTGATAATCATTCAAATTTACAAACGGAGTATGCAACTTCGACTCTAAAAACTTAATTAATTTTTCTTCTGACAAGAAACCTGAATTAATTAAAGCTTGCCCAATATTAATATTTTGTGCAGCAGCAATTTCTTCAGCCTGCTCAACAACTTCATATTGAACCAAGCCTTCTCTAACCAAATCGTATTTTAAGGTTTCCAGCGTTTTGTTAGTGATAATATTCATCTTTATACTTCTTGTTCCAAATACTTTTGAACCGTTTTCACCACATCATCAAGGTCAAAAGGTTTTGTAATATACTCATCAGCACCGGTTTCTTCACCGATTAATTTATCCTCTTCTTGAGAGCGTGCAGTTATCATCAAAATTGGAATATTTTTATATTTATTATCAAATTTCAATAATCTGCTTATTTTAAACCCGTTTATTCTAGGCATCATTACATCCAGAATAATTAAATCCGGAATAATTTCTCTTGCTAATTTTAAACCATCTTCGCCATTATAAGCACAATAGCATGTATAATTGTAATTTTCTAAAACAAATTTTAAGCTTTCAACAATATCTTGCTCATCATCTACAATAAGAATCTTCTTCATATTGTCCCCTAATCCTTTACTAATAATGAATGTAATGACAGTATAACATGTTTTTTTTAGTTATTCATTATTATTACAATATGTAAAATCATATCCTTATAACAACAAAATTTTATATTTAGAGATTTAGAAACAGATATAAATATAAAAAATAATACAAATATAAATTTCGGACAGTTTATACCAACCAAACCTTTACTAAAATCAGCATTAAAAATACATGATTACGATGAGGGTAAAGCTCTGAGTTTAAGCATTACAAGTAAATTTCCCGGAAATATCGGATATTATAAAAGAGCAATAAATATTGCCAATAATATTATTTCAAAAAATCCTGAATTAGAAAAAATTATTGAAGAAATAAAACAACTTCCACAGCAATCACAAGCCGCAGAAGTTGATAAATTTGTAAATAAACTTGGTCAAAATATTGATATCAATATCTAAATTTTTATTTAATGCCGAAAGTTACATTAGCAACTGATGTTATTTTCTTTTCTATTGTAGTAGTATCGCTTATACCCATATCAGAAACATCGGTTGAATTTACAGGTGTTACCTGAAAAACACCCATTCTGACAGATTGGATTTTGCCAACTCTGTTATGAGTAGCTTTTAACATTGCAGAAGCTCGATGTTTTGCATCTTTCGTAGCTTCTTCAAGCATTTTTACTTTTAAATCGGACAATTTTGAATAAAAATATGCAGGATCATAAACATTAATATCAATACCTTGTTCTGTTAAATTTGTTATCTCAGTTGAAACTTTTTTAATTTTTTGAACATCTTCTGATTTAACACGAATAACTTGATTTGCATTAAAACCAATAACTTTATTTGTTGAATTTCCATTATAAGTAAGTTCGTATACATCATACCCATGTAAAGCTTTAACTTCTATATTTTTAACATCAAAACCCTGCTCTTTTAAATATTTTATAACCATAGGTCTTTGTTTATTAATAATATTATATGCGGCAGCCTTATTCAAACCATTTGCCTTTATTTCAAATTCAAATGAACCGTTATCAGATATAACATTTTGCGAAGACGAACCGGTTACCGAAATAACATCTTTTGACATTGCAGAAGTTATAATAGATGTTGCAATAATTCCACCCAGTGCAATTATTAGCCCCAATAACAGAACTTGAAATTTTTCCAATTTTTCTAGCATAATTACCCCCATAATTGAATATGACAGAATAATATTAAAACGAAAATTAAAAAAAGCAACAGACAAAATATTATTTACAAAAACTTATTTTTTGATATAAAATATAGTTGAAGATTAGGAAAGGAGAAAGCTATGAAAAAGGTTTTAATATCGTTATTTGCAGCTATTATAATTACAATACCGGCTACAGCTGCAACATTTAAAGCTACAGACAGAGTTCAAACTGTAGGACAAACATTGTTGACCAAAAACGGAATAACTGTAAGTAATGTTAAATTTACAGTAGTTTCAGGAGCCGTAGACAACTCAAACTATGCAACAAACAAAGTAGTTAACATTTCAAGCTCAGATTTGGCATACACAGGTAATGATAACGAAGTAGCTGCAGTGGTTGCAAATGAATTAGGTCATATTATCAGCGGTCATTTTTCAAAAGGTAAAGTTGTATCACTATTAACAGCAGGTAACGCAAATACTAATGTAAATAATTCAACAGCATCAACATTAGCTCAAAATTATCAAACAACAAAAGAAGAGAAAGAAGCAGATGTTTTTGCAGTTAATTTAATGGCTAATGCCGGCTATAACCCATTAGCAATTATTGTAGTATTAACAAAGCAAACTGGAACATACTGGGAAACCCTTCAAGGTAAACCTGCAAATGCAGATAGAGCAATGAATGTTTATGATTATACTTCTTACGCATATCCTGCAAAATTAAAAGCCGGATATTCTTGCAATGAATATAAAAATTTCTTAACTTATGCAAATACAGTTCTTGCCGACAGAAAAAATAATAAAAAAGCTCAAACAAAACTAAACAAAGAAATGCAAAAATACAGAAAAAACAGTGTTTCTCAAATTACAAAATTTAAAACCCGCGGCGGGTTAAGTGGCTGGGATGCTGCATACGGCCTATTAAATGCTCAATAGTAAATCAATACAATATACAACAAAAAGGAATAACTTTACTAAGTTATTCCTTTTTGTTACATTATAAATATAACAATATGTAAAAATTTTATAATATATATTATTATTTTTATCAAAAAATTTTATTACCCCTTTTATGTATATATGGAAAGTAAATTATGAAAATAACATCAACAATTTATCCCAAAACTAATATTTATTTATCAGACTTAAATCAACAACCAACAAAGAAAGCAGAAATAAAAACAAACAAACCTTCAGAATATATTTCTGAGCTTCCTTATTTCGTTGATTATTCAAGAGTTACCTTTACCGGTGTAAAACCGCCTAAAAAGGTAAATATTGAAAATGAAACCAGAAAATTATTACGTGAAATAGACAATATTTTGAGTTCAGATATCGGAGAGACTGATCTGGAAGATATGATTTCCAGTATGGTAAGAAAAACCGTAAGTTTTTTTAGAAGAAAATCTCAAAAAATGCAAGAATTGTGCGATAAACTTGAAGAACTTTCCAACACAAGATTTGCATCTCCCCAACAAAAATTTGATGCAGCAAACCAACTAAAAAAAGAATTCAAAGCTGTACAAAATTCTAAACCTCCAAAATTAGAACCTGCTAAAACTTCTCAAAAGGATGAGAAATTCGACTTTGCTCTATTAAACAGATTTAAATCTGCAATTTATGCAGAAGATTTTAACCTACTTAAAGTATTTAAAGAATACTATGCCAGATTAAATGAAATTCGTACAATAGAAGAACTGCAAAAAGTTTATCCAAAAATCAAAATTCCAGAAAGACCTGACACTATTATCGGAAGAAAAATAGAAAATAATTTTACCAGAGATTTTTACGAAACATTATATGAAAACTTTGATAATCCTGAAAAAATGTGTAAAATCGCAGATGAAAGGATTAAAGAAGAGATTGTTAAAATTGCAGAAAAATATGAAATAAATCCCCAAATTTTATACGACAGATTATCTTCAGGAGCACATGAAGCTGTTCTTGACCGACTCGCAGATATAGACTCAAATGGTTTTGGCTTAGAAAAAATTCCTCAAATGAGAAAATCTCAAGTATCTCAAATTACAGAAACAGATATAGATTTATTAAGTATAGATTATGATGATTTTGTACTGTCAACCATACGAAGACAATATCTGGGCTTAGAAAAACTCAATGAAATAAATTATACTGATAGTTTAACCGGTATAGAAATCTCACCTTCCAGTCTGCGAAATACTGAATACAAATTTGAAAAATTTCCTGAAAAAATAAAAGCAATGCTACGAACAGGAGAACAAATTCAGACCGCACAAAGAGATTATGATAACTTTGGAGTTCAAGAATTACGGAAAAGACTTAGCTCTTTCTTAAATGATGAACTTTCAGATAATAATGAAATTTTTGAACATATTGTAACTTTTGACGATTGCAAATTTGAACCTGATGACATTCCACAATTGAGAAGATTTTTAAGGGAATTAGATTTAGTACATGATGGTGAAAAATCATGTGACGAAGCTTTAAGTACAATAGCAAAAGAAGAAATAAGACCTACCGGAACTGAAAAAGTAAATAATGCAGAAAAAGCAGAGCGTCTTAAAGCCTTAAAACTCGAGCAGCAAAATGCTTTCAGATTAACCAGAGAACAACAAATTTTTGATAATGCAATCACTTTATTATACGAAAATAATATGAACAATCTTGCATTAACATGCATGAAATACAGACCCGAAGATATAACACCAACATCAATAGAAAAAACAAAATCAATTATTGACATTATAAACAAATGCTTACAACCAAAATCGGGTGATGTAAATAAAGTATTATTAGAAAATTCAATAACAAGAATTGATACATTTTATGATTATCAAAAAACACAACCAAATAATCCTATATTTAAAAAAGCTGTAAAAATGGCTTCGGATGAAAATGGTTCTATAGATATTCAACGAGCAGGCCAATATCTTTTCAACAATGAAATTGTTCAAAGTTATCCTGAAAGTCTTCAATTTGTAAAAAATCCGGAAATACTTGAAACAATTATGAATCGCTGTAATTCAGATACAGATATGGCCGTACAATATTTATCAAAATTTGATAAATATACTGACTTATTTAACACTGATAAATCTAAAATATCAAAAATTCTAGAAATATTCGATGAAAAAGATTCTATAGATAAAATGCTTGTAAAATACATTTTGGAAAACGATTATTCAAAAGTGGACACTCCTGTTAAAGTATTTTTAAACGATACCAGCGAAGAATTTATAACTGCAACCTTCGCATCTTCTGCAAAAAAACAAATTATGGAAAAATATAAATTTCCATTGAGCATTAAATATCTGGAAGCTTTTGAAAGTGCATTATCAACATTTGCACAAGCAAAAAATTCATCCGGAATAAAAAGAGTCGGAACAAACAATAAAGCTCTGGAATATAAAGCCGAAGTGAAAGTCGCAGGAATGGATGACCGATTATTTGCAAAAAATGATAACTATTACTTTGATATATTCTCAGATAGAGGACTTCACTAAAAAATTATTTCATCTGTTTTTTTAATTCGGTTTTCACACCGGATAACGGTCCATTATTAGGATTTCTAACATTACGGTAATAATGTTTAATATAAGTAATTGGATATTTTGGAATCCATGTAAGCTTCATAAAAATTGATACTGTTTCTGCACCTTGGGATAACATCAATTCGTCAATAGTATCTTCATGAGCCGGTGAAATTGATGAAAATATTTTTATTAAATAATCAGAAAAAGTAACGACAGAATACCCTGAAACTACACCAGTTTTAACAACTATATTATATAAATTCAAATCTTCTTGTGTCGCAAGATTTTCTCTGGCTGCAGCAGGAAGGGTTAAAGTATCGGCATTTACCTGCTCCAATTCATACCATTCACCTTTATAACAAATTCGCATAATATTAGGTTTTGGCATATATATATCATCAAATTCATTATCCAGAATTACTTTTCCATCATAACCGACAAGTCCATACTTATATTTTTTATATGTTAAAAACATTCCGCCAAACAAAATATCTACTTTTGAAAATTCAGGTTTTACAACGACTTCACCATACTCATTATAAATACCAAAATCATTATCATTGCCAAACTTTGCAAATTTACTTACAACACGATCTGCATGGCGATATTTTATCGGGACAAGAATATTTCCTTCTGAATCAATCAAACCAAATTTATTTTTCTTATTTTGAACAATCCAGGAATGAGTTCCGACTCTTATCATTTTTTTATATATAGGCACAACAAGAGTATTACCTGACTTATCTTTTAACCCCCATCTACAATCTTCAGAAAAAGTTATAACATCTGAGGTTTTTAACATTTCATCTTTATTTATAGAAGAATTTTCCGCAAATACTACTTGCGGTAACAATATTAAACTTAATATAATCAGAAACTTTTTCATAATTTAATGATAGCATAAAATTTATTATGATATAATTTTTGTAGGGAATTCATACTTATGGAAAAGAAGAGAATTAAATCATCAATAAAAATTTTAACAGGAACATTAGCAACTGCCGCAATATTGTCAGCTCCATTCTTCTTATATTTAAAAGTTTTACCTTGGGCTGTATCAAATGATAAAGTTATTCATTATGTAGAGAATATTGCACAAAAAGCTTACTACATAGACTTAGATATTAAAAAACCTATCTTAAAAACAAGTCTGTCACCAAATTTATCATTTAGCGTTGATAAAATTTCAGCAACCAGTAACAAAAATTCCCTTATTGATATAAACAAACTTGATATAAATATCTCATTAGCACAACTTTTAAAAAAGAAAATTATTTTAAAAAAAGCAACAATTGATTATTTTTATGCAGATGTAAATAAAATTATGGAATTACCTGCATTTAAACAACAGCAACCTCAACAAAAATGCGATTGGAATATTGATGTATTTCAATCAGTTCTTGGTGTTAATAATGCAAAAATTATCTATAGTATTGATAAAAATACAATCGTAAAAATCAATGCTAAAGATTTAATAATTGACGATAATATTAATAAAAAACATGTTAAATACAACATTGATACAGATATTACTAAAGAGAAAAATAAGATTAACATCAAAACCTCGGATAACGGAGGGATTTATCTGCTAAATAAAGATAAATTCGTAATTGAAAATTCTCCGATAGTCATAAATAAAAATCAAAAAGTTACATTAAGCGGAGAAATTGACAGCAAATCAAATTATAATATAAAACTATCCTCTAAGAATTTTTCTATTCCTTATGTGATAGATTTATTAAATTCACAGATTATAGAAAACGACTTGCAAACACAACTTGTATACTTTAAAGATATAGACGGAACTTTTGATTTCAATATAAAAGTTGATAACAAAAACCTTGATGGAAAAATAAATCTGAACAAATTATCATTCAAACTTGTTCCGTTTTTAGATTTACCTGTTTTGCTAAACAGCGGAGACATCTCCTTTGATTATAATAAAGTATATTTAAAGGGATTTAAAGGTTATTATAACAATAAAAAAACTAACAAAATGGATTTTGAAGGTACTGTCACAGATTATTTAAAATCCGTAGATACAGATCTTGTCGGAAATGCAATTGTTACTAACGATTTTGCAAAGAACTATCTTTCAAAAATGGCAGGAACCGATATTGCAATGGAAGGTAGTGCTGATACAAGAGTAAAACTAAAATCAAAATATAATAAAATTGATTTAACCTGGTTATACCGATTCAAAAAAGGCAACGGTTTTATAATTGACGGTGAAGAATCTACAATGAACGACTTAGCAAACCGTGTACTTGTAGCAAAAATGCATTTTGAAAATACCTTATTAAGTATAAAATCGCTTGATTATTACGCAGGAAACCCTGAAAACAAAAACCCGAATGCAAGAATTCCAATAATAAGCTTTAACAGTAACATTGATTTTGCAGATAATAAAACCTTTGTAAAAGACTTTGAACTGGAATTGCCAAAACCAATGCCTGCGGGATTTATTAATATGCTTATTAAGCAAAAATTATTTAAAGGCGGCACTTTTACCGGGAAAATGCAAGTTTTAAACACTGGCAAATATCCGATTTTAAAAGGCAAGATGCAACTGCATGAAGTTAGAGTTCCAAGCCAGCGTTTATATATAAAAAACGGACAGATGGAAGCAAAAAACGGACTTATTCATTTAAATTCAAACGGACGCTATAGACGTTCTGAATACAAAGCCTTTGGTGATATTGTTAATGAAATAAAATTCCCAATAATAGTGAAAGATTCAGAACTTGCAATAGACTGTATTGATGTAGAAAAATATTTAAGAATATTCAATAATCAAATGCCGTCAGAACAAGCCGCTGCAGATGTAAAAGATGCTGTTGCAATATCCATAGAAAAGAATTCCAATCTTACAGAAGATGATGATAGCGATATACAAACCTTTGATTTAGCAAATCTTATTATTGAAAAATGTACATTAAAAGCAGCTAAAGGTTTTTATAAGGATATAAATTTTGCAAATGTTGTTGGAAATCTTACCCTTGATAAAAACAGTATGCTAAAAATTGAATCTAATAAATTTGATATTGCAGAAGGTACATCTTCCGCTAAAATAAAATGCGATTTAAAGAATCATAAATATAATATATGGCTTGCTCTTATTCAAGTTAATTCTGACCTAATTGCTTCTACTATTTTAAATCTGCCAAACGAAATCAATGGAAAAGCAAGTGGTTTAATGGAACTTAATACAGATGATTCTCTAAAATTAAACGGAAGAATTCAATTCAGAGTATATGAAGGTATTATTGCAAAAATCGGATTAGTAGAATATGCTATGAAAGTTGCCGCATTATTCAGAAATCCTCTCACAATGGTTACCCCATCTGTAATATCTGACTTAGTTTCAATTCCAGAAGGTAAATTTAATCAAATTGACGGAGATTTAAGATTAAAAAATAATGTTGTTGCACCGATGATGATTAAATCTTCCTCTCCACAATTAAGCTCTTTTATTATCGGCACTTATGACTTAGAAGCACAAGATGCCGCACTTAGAATATATACAAAATTTTCCAACAGAAAAAAAGGAATGTACGGATTCTTAAGAAACCTTTCTCTTAACAGTCTTGCTAACAGAATTCCGTTAAGCAGCAGAAATGATAGTGATTATTACTCTGCTGAAATATCTCAACTGCCTGAAATTGATGCAGATGAAAAAGACTGTCAAATATTTTTAACAAAAGTTGATGGAGATATTGTTCAAAATAATTTCCTATCTTCACTGAAAAAAATCAAATAAAAAACGATAATATTTGTAAATTTTAACTTTTGTTATTTATAGTATTCTTGAAAAAATTTGTACTTTATAAGATAATCTTTCTGTGTAGCTTTTGGAAGTTGGAATATAAAAGTTTATACATAACAACAATTGTACAAACATATTATTCTGAAAAGGTTTTCAGAATTCTAATAATTATTTAGCGGAGATAAAATATGGATATTTTTTCAATATTTACCTTATGTGGAGGATTAGCATTTTTCCTATACGGGATGATTGTTATGTCTGCAGGATTAGAAAAGATTTCAGGCGGTAAACTTGAACAACTTTTAGCTCAATTAACATCTAATCCGTTTAAAGGTTTTTTACTTGGTGTAGGTATGACAATAGCAGTACAAAGTTCTTCTGCTGTATCAGTTATGCTTGTCGGATTTGTAAACTCAGGTATAATGCATTTATCTCAAACTATTGCAATTACACTTGGATCTAATATCGGGACAACAGCAACTTCGTGGATATTGAGTTTATCAGGTATCCAGAGTACTAATTTCATACTAAGACTCCTAAAACCGGAATCTTTTTCACCAATTTTAGCACTGATAGGTGTAATTCTTTTAATGACAACAAAAAATAATTATTCAAGAAGAAAACCCGTCGGAGCATTTTTAATAGGCTTTGCAATTTTGATGTTTGGTATGGGATTGATGTCTTCTTCAATGGCACCTTTGGCACATGACCCTAATTTTGCCAACATCTTGACAATATTTAAAAACCCATTCCTTGGACTTATGGTTGGTTTAATAGTAACAGCAGTTATTCAAAGTTCCGCAGCTTCTGTTGGTATGCTGCAAGCTTTATCTATGACAGGAAGTATTCCTTATTCTGTTGCAGCACCAATTATTGCCGGACAAAATATCGGCACATGTATTACTGCAATGCTATCCAGCATTGGAGTTAATACAAATGCTAAAAAAGTTGCAGCTATGCATATTATATTTAATATAACAGGAGCTGTTGCATTTATTCTGTTATATGAAATATGTATTCATTTTGTGAACAAACTTGATATGATGTCTAACCCGTTCGGAATTGCCCTTGTTCATACAATATATAACGTTGTTACTGTACTTGTATGCTTTCCGCTAAGCAAATTTCTTCAAAAAATTGTTGACAAAACGGTAAAAGGAAGCAAAGAAGAACAAGAAGTTATCCTTGATGAACGTTTGTTATTAACTCCGTCAATTGCGGTTGCTCAATGTTACAAAACAACAGGTACAATGGCTAAAATTACACGTGATTCACTTGTTATGTCTGTTAGAATGCTAAAACAATACAACCCGAAAGTTGCCGAAGTTATTAATAAAAATGAAGTTTTAATTGATAAATATCAAGATACATTAGAATCATTCTTACAAAAACTTTCCGCTAAAGAATTAACAGATGAAGACAGTAATAAAATATCTCAACTGATTCTTTCAATTTCTGATTTCGAAAAAATCGCAGACCACGCATTACACATTTTAAACGTAGCAGATAAAATTTATCGCAAAGAATGGAAATTATTCCCTGAAACAGTTCAAGAACTAAAACATGTTGTTAATGCAGTAAAAGAAGTTTACGACTTAACGGTCAGAGCATTTATCAATTCAGACTTACAAACAGCATACCATGTTGAACCTTTTGAACAGGTTGTTGATGACATTGCTTACGTTGCAAAGAAAAATCATATCAAACGTGTAAAAAAAGAAAAATCACATATTAAACGTGGTTTCGTATATGTTGAAGTTTTAAATGATTTAGAAAGAATTTCTGACCACTGCTCAAATATTGCAACAAATATAATTCAATCAATACATTCTTCAATTCCAAAACACGTTCTTAAAAACAAATTAAAAGAATTCAACAATGAAGATTTAGCAAAAGAAGTTTCAGAATTCAAATCACAATACGCAATTGAAGCAATGGTAAAATAAAGGTAAAAAAGGTTAAATCATGAATGATTGCTTAAATAAATATACTTTATCAGATACATATCATGTATCTATGTCTGAAGTAGATACCAAAGGTGCAATAAAACCGGCAGTATTATTGAATTATATGCAAGATTTAGCTGCTAAATCTATTGACAAAATAGGACACGAACTATCATGTGAAGGCTTAGCTCAAAAGGGACAGGGTTGGTTCTTAATTCGATATAGAATCGAATTTGATGACTACCCGATAAATGTTTCAAATATTACCGTCAATACAGAAAGCCGCGGCGGAATCAGAATGACAGCTTACCGTGATTTTGAATGTTTTAATAAAGATTCCGAAAAACGAATTCTAAAAGCAGTATCTTCCTGGTTTATCGTTGATTTGCAAAATAAATCAGTCATAAATATCCAAAAAGAATATCCTGAATTCTTACAATTTGAAAAAAGAGAAAATGACTTAGAATTAAGAAAACTAAAACCAATTGAATCTTCTGATAATGAAAAACTGTTTCATGTCAGATATGATGATTTAGATTTGAACGGACATGTTAACAATACTGTTTATATAACATGGGCAATGGAAGCTTTAGACTACGAATTTCGTTCAAAACACAAATTAAAAACATTAGATATATATTTCAAACATGAAGTCAAATATGGAGAAGATATATTATCACTTGTAAAAATTTATAAAGAAGAAAAAACTACAGAACACTTAATTAAAAATGCAAAAACAGGAGAAGAAGTCTGCCTGCTGAAAGCAGAATTCGTTGAAATATAGCAAATTTGAGATATTTATGCTATAATCCTTTTTAGATAAATATTTTAGTTAAATATGGGGAGTATCATAATGAGAGAAAATGTTTTATCATTATTAGACCAAAATACAAAATTATATGGTGAAAGAATTGCTTTAGGCAAAAGAAATAAATACGGTTGGAAAGAACTGACTTATAAAGGTTTAGGTTTACTTACAAAACAATTTGCAAGTTACTTAATAACAGATCTACAAATGCAAAAAGGTGAAAAACTGGCAATTTTATCAGAATCAATGCCTGAAATTGGTGCATGTTTATTTGCATCTGTAATTTCCGGAATGATTACAGTTCCTTTAGATAATAAATTGACAATTTATGAATTAGAATCAATATTAACAAGTTGTCAACCTTCTGTTTTAGCTTTTTCGCAAGCAAATTACGAAAAAGCAATTGAATTAAAAAAACGTATACCATCTATCAAACACTTAATATTAATGGATGAACCTATCTACAATTCCGATATTCCTAGCCTTTATACATTACCAACAGGCAGAGAATGCAAATGGAGACACCGTTCATTACGTGATACAGCTTTGATTATTTATACATCAGGGACAACTGGAGCTCCAAAAGGTGTACAGACAACTTTTGAAAATATGACAACACAAGTTATCGAAATGAATAAGATATTACCTGAAATATTACCTCATGAAACAGTTAACTTATTGTCAATTCTGCCAATGAACCATTTGTTTGAATTAACAGTCGGATTTTCATCATTCTTAAACAGAGGTTCATCAATTTTCTATCCGCAAAGCTTGAAACCAAAAGATGTTCTTGCGGATATGAGAGAAAAACACATTGATTTTATGATTGTTGTTCCGGCATTTTTAAAATTATTAAAAACAACAATTGAAGCTGATATAAAATCTTGGTCAACAGAAGAAAAACTTCTATTTGAACGCTCTTATGCTGCCGCAGAATATATCACAGATTATGATATTAAACGACAATTATTCAGAAGCATATTAGCTAAATTTGGTGGAAACTTCTATGGATTTATTACAGGTGGTGCACCTTTAGACCCTACAGTAGGCGAATTCTTTGAAAGAATTGGTATAAAAATTTTCCAAGGATACGGCTTGTCAGAAACCAGTCCGATTATTTCAATGGATAGAGGAGACGACAGAAAATTATTATCTGTAGGACCTGTATTAAGTTCTTATGATGCAAAAATCGACCCTGATACAGGCGAATTACTTGTAAAAGGTCCATCTGTTATGAAAGGTTACTATAATAACCCTGAAAAAACAGCTGAAGTTTTAGAACCTGACGGATGGCTTCACACTGGTGATATCGGAGAATTCGATGAAGACGGAAGATTATATATTACAGGTCGTATTAAGAATATGATTGTACTTTCCGGCGGTAAAAAAGTATTTCCGGAAGAAGTTGAAGCTGTATTAGAAAACAATCCTCACTTTGCTGAAATCTGTGTATTTGGAGCAACAAGAACATCAGGTGCAAAAGACGGGACTGAAGAAATTATGACAGTTATCGTTCCAACCGATGATATTATTGAAAAATATCCGAACGAAGATGAATTACAAAAATTTATAGGTCAAGAAGTTAAAGATTTATCAATACAACTTGCACCATACAAACGTCCGGTAAATATTGTAGTAAGAAAAGAACCTCTTCCAAGAACATCAACAAGAAAAGTTAAAAGAAATGTTGTAAAACAAGAAACAATGGCATTATAACTTATATAATAAAAGACCCGATATAAATATCGGGTCTTTTATTATTATAAATTAACACTTGCAACAAGCTGTATCAAATAACTCACGATTAAACTCATTAAAACTATTGATAATTTCACTAACACATGGAACTGATTTGTACAATTCAGGACTCTCTGCAGAACATATTGCAATAATCCTGCCAATACCTGCAGCTCTTGCTGATTCAATACCGGATAAAGCATCTTCTACAACAATGCAATCTTGCGGTTCAAGGTTTAAATTTTTTGCTGCAATTTGGTAAATATCAGGTGCAGGTTTCCCCGGAATAATACCATCTGAATACACAATTTTATCCAAATCAAACCATCTTTCCAAATGAAAATGTTCTATATAAAAATCAACATTTAATTTATCAGACATTGTTGCTATTGTCATAGGAATATTATTTTCTTTTAAGAAATCTAAAAAGGATTCAACACCTTCAGCCAAGTGAAAATTATCTTTATCTTCCAAACTCATTTTTCGATATAAAGCTTCTTTTTCCTGCCCAAATTTTTCTACCATATCTGGAGTAGGCTGTTTACCGATTGCATATCTGATAATCTGCTCATTTGTTCTTCCAAACATATATTTTAGCATCTCTTCATCAGAAAATGGTGTTCCTCTGAGTTTTTTAGAATATTCCCTCCAAGTTTGTTTATGCAGTTCAGAATCCCAATACAAAGTTCCGTTAAAATCAAAAATAATACCTTTAAATGTCTTCATTTACTTATATTCTTTCCATCATTTTATTATATATATCCAAATATGTTTGAGCTTGTTTTTCTTTATTAAGCATTTTAAATGAATAAGCTAAATTATAATATATATCAGGATCTGCCGCATTTAAATCCATTGCTCTGAAAAAATTATATTTTGCATTTCTATAATCTTTTAATTTCAAATACGCACATCCCATATTGTAATAACCATAAGAAAAGTCATCTTTGTATTTTGTAGCTTTTTTAAATTCTGCAAGTGCCATATTTGGTTTTTCTTGCATTAAATAAATATAACCAAGATTATAATGAGCTTTGTAATATTTTGGATCTTTTAATATAGCTTGATTAAACATAAAAACAGCTTCATTAAGCTTGTCTTTATCCTGCAAAATATTACCCATCAATAGCCAATCTTCAGCACTTCTATCATCAACAAGCTTACCTTGTAAAATATCCAAAGCGGCATCAATATTATTTTGAGCATATAAAACTTTAGCCTGCTCGGTGACAGGATCAACCCTATTTTCTTGAACTTCTTTTTTCCACGGAATAGTTGCCGCTGAAACAGAATTACAAAATAGTCCACTTAATAGTAATAATATAATAACAAATCTCTTCATAACAAAATTATAAAACAAATCTAAATTTTTTGCCAATAATTAAACTTGTATATTATAAAGGTTACGTAATATCCTGATAGGCTTCCGGATGATTTAAAAGCTTATAATCGATCTCATTTTCATTATCTGCAATAGCAGCCACCACAACTGCATCTGATGTTACACTAACCATTGTACCCATCATATCTGTAATTCGCTCAATTGTGTATAAAAATGCAAAACCAATCGTTAACTGTTCAGGACTTAATCCCATACCATTCAAAATCAATGCAATAGTTATTAAATTTCCACCGGTAATACCAGCACATGTAGAAGATGCTATAATTGCAAGTAAAGCAATTTTAATAACTAAAAAAGGACTCAATGCTATACCATAAGCCTGTGCAAGAAATATAACAGCAACAGTTTGAAGCAAAGCTGTACCATCCATATTCAAAGTTGCCCCCAGAGGAAGAACTAATCTTGCTATTCTGTGAGAAATTCCTCGTTTTTCACAGCAAGCCATTGTTAAAGGTAATGTTGCGGCAGAACTTGCTGTACCAAAAGCCACCAACATGGCTTCAGCTACAGCTGAATATAAAATACCTATATTTACTTTTGAAAACAATTTTAAAAAGATAGGATAAACTGCACATAACTGAATCATAAACCCTAATAACAATACAAGAAAATATTTTGAAATACTTACAAAAATATCCATACCAAAATTAGAAACAGAACTTGCAGTTAAAGCAAAAACACCAGGAGCAGCAAATACCATAATCCAATCTGTAATCTTCATAGTTGCTGCAAATATAGATTCAAAAAATGAAACTATAGGACGATTAACTTCTCCGACTTTTGCCAAAGCTATTGAAAATAACAAAACAAAAACAATGATAGGAACCATATCACCGGCAGCAAAAGAATGAATTGCATTACTTGGTATAAATTCTAAAAAATTATTTAACAAATTACCTTGTTGCTCAGCCATAGCCGCAGCAACAGATGTTTGAACTTCAACCGCTGTATTATGTGCAATATAGCTTGCTGCTCCTAACCCCGGTTTAAAAATAAGTGCCAATGTCGAACCGATAGTAACAGCAGCCAGAGAAATTATACCGTAATATATAACCATTTTTTTACCGAATTTCCCAAGCTGTTTATTATCCCCTACACTGGTTACACCAATAACAATAGCCGAAACAACAAGAGGAATAACAACCATTTGAAGTAATCTGATAAAAAATTTACCTATAAATATCAAAATATTTGAAACAAATGCAGATGGGTGACTATGTAGAAAAATCCCCGTAATTAAACCTAAAATAATACCTAAAAATATATGCCAATTTCGTTTTAAACCTAAAGCTATGCCGGTAAGAATCTGCATAGATATACCCATATCATTCTCCTATTCTGTATTTACTTACAAATAATTATATAAATAGAATTTAAAATTCTCAATGAAATTCAAAAAAAATCATACAAAAAATATAGAATAAAAATTTGACGATAAAAAAAATGAGGTAATAATATTATTGATGTCTCTTTTACTGAACTATAATCCTGCTATTACTCCTTTTAGCAGGAATTTTTTTATTAATAGCAAAAAATATTTTCAGAAGAGTTATAATATAATATAGAGTAGAGAAAAGGAGAATAAAATGTACATAGCACCGGTATCAAACCAGAATAATTCACAAGTGAATTTTAACGGTTATGTAGGTTCATCTATGAAAAAATACGTCAATTCACAATTACAAAGAGACCTAGAACGCTTAAATACAAACGACAAACAATACGGACCATTCGCCAATACTGGAATCTTAATTGATAGAGTAAAAAAAGTGCATAATCAAGTAATGATTAAACTTGAAGAATTTATGGCTCAATTAGACCCAAAAAGTTCAATGGAATATAAAAATGGCTCAGTAAGAATTCAGAATAATGAATCAGGAAAGGTTCTTAATTGTCTAAAAAAAGATAAAGCCATGGGCAGTACATGTGAAATTTATGATAATAATATTGATATTTACAATCCGGAAAATACACCTGCATCCGGAGAAATAACATTATATTATATAGAAGACTTTGCAAAAATTTTAAAATCAAAACTTGACGTAAATAAAGCAAATAAAGCCTTATCAAAATAAATTATTTGAACAAAAAGCGGGAACACTTAAGTGTTCCCGCTTTTTATTTATTCTACAATTTATCCTAAAAATTCATCTAATCTCTTAACAGCCTCCAGAGTATTTTCCCTGCTGCCAAATGATGTTAAACGGAAATACCCGTCACCATTTTTTCCAAATCCTGCCCCCGGAGTTCCTACAATTTGTACATTAGTTAACAAATAATCAAAGAATTCCCATGAAGTCATATTATTTGGGCATTTTAACCAGATATACGGAGAATGTTTTCCGCCAATATGCCAAATATTGTGTTTTGTCAAAGTATCAGAAATAATTTTAGCATTTTCTTTGTAATAATTTAGATTTTCTTGAATTTCTTTTTGTCCTTCTTCTGTAAAAACAGCCTCTGCTCCACGTTGAATAATATAAGGCACACCATTAAATTTAGTTGTCTGACGTCTCAGCCACATTTTATTTAACAAACCGTCATGCAAAGCGTTTGGAACAACCGTATAACCGCATCTGGTACCTGTAAATCCAGCCATTTTTGATAAAGAACAAAATTCAATAGCACAAGTTTTAGCACCTTCTATTTCATAAATACTTCTTGGCAAATTATCATCTGTAATAAAACATTCATACGCTGAATCAAATAAAATTACGGCATTATTTTCATTTGCGTAATCCACCCAAGCTTTTAACTGTTCTTTATTATAAACCGCACCTGTCGGGTTATTTGGAGAGCATAGGTATATAATATCAGCTTTTACTGATTTATCCGGAAGCGGAAGAAAATCATTTTCTGCATTAGCATCAACATAAATAATTTTTCTACCGGCCATTGTATTTGTATCAACATAAACAGGATAAACCGGATCCGGAACTAATACCGTATTATCTTGTGCAAATAAATCAAGGATATTACCCAAATCAGATTTTGCACCGTCAGATATAAAAATTTCGTCTAAATCTAGCTCTACACCATTATTTTTATAATAATTTTGGATTTTAGTTTTTAAAAAATCATAACCCTGTTCTGGTCCATAACCTCTAAAAGTTTCCTGAACACCCATTTCATCAGATGCAGCTTTTAACGCACTTACAACAGCTTTACATAAAGGTAAAGTTACATCACCAATACCCAGCCTGATAATTTTTTTATCCGGATTTGCCGCTGCAAATTCATTTACTTTTTTAGCTATTGTTGAAAATAAATAACTGTCTGAAATATTTTGATAATTAGTATTTATATTCATAAACTTTCACTCCCTTTACTATATCCTTCTCACTCGAAATTATACCAGAAACACTTTTTTCTGTATTCATAAATTTTAATTGTTAATTTATATTTACGTAAGTTAATATTTTGACAAAAAATATTTTTTTTTTAACTTAATTCTGCTATAGTCAATACAAAGACTATGGAAGTAGTAATAAATAAAAAAGGATTAAAATGGTAGATATTTTAAATAAAACCAAAGAAACATCAATCAAAACAAGAAAAATGTATGTTTCAACCCCTTTCAACAGACTTCAATCAATAGAAAGTCAATTAGATCGTATTTTTAAAGAAGAGCTTAATTCAAAAGATTCAATTTTAGTAAGTTATAAACAAGAAATCATATCTAAATTAGCAAGATATCTATCAGGACAAATAAACCGTCCGGCATCAATTGGAATTGCAGGAGAAACAGCAAGCGGCAAATCAACAATTACACTTGATATAATTGACACAATTAAATCATTTGCAACTGAATTTGAAATCGAAAATGCAATCACCAGAGTAAATACAGATGATTATTACTATGACCGTTCCGAAATGGTTAAAGCTGCAGGAAGTTTTGCGGAATTCGCAAAAAACTACGATTTAGATGTTCCACAAGCTCTTGAATTAGAATTAATGAGCAAACATATTAAGGAATTACTTGCCGGCAATTCTGTTCGCCTTCCTAAATATGACATGTCAGGAACTGCAAAAAGATTTGATAATTATACACCTGCTAATCCTTCCAAAATTGTTATTTCGGAAGGATTATTCACGCTTACTGAAAAAATAAAAGATGCATTTGATTTTAAAATATATGTCGATGTCAGAGAACACGTTCAAAAAGACAGATTTTATATCCGTGCCGCAGAAAGAGATCTTGGAGCATCTGCGGATGGAATTTACAAAAATGCATCCGAAAAAGCTAAAATTTATATAAGACCTTGTAAAACTGAAGCGGACATTGTACTTTCAGGAGAAGCTCAAAGAGCAAGATACAAAGCATTTTTAAATAAACTTATTTCAATCGTTCAACAAGAAAACTTCAAAAATAAAGAAATAGTTTAATTTGCTAAAAATTTTCTATAAACTTCAGCATCTGAATTTCTTGCAATAGTTTTTGGTAAAAATAAAACGCCATGACGTTTTGCAATTCTTTCTATCGCTGGAGAAGCCGATACAATCACAATTGTTGAATTTTGATATTCTTTGTATGTTTTAATCTGTTCAATAAACCATTCACCTGCATATTTAGGTAAAAAATTGCTTTCCATTTGTAAATCCGTAAAAATAACAGAATAAGGATTATCAATTGAAGCTTCAACTTTCGATACTCCTGCCATTGCACTTTCAGCAGTATCAATTTCTAAATCTTTAATACCCAAATATTCAATATTGTTCTGATGAAATCTTATCCAACCCGGAACATCATCTACTATTAAAATTTTATTCATAATATACATTTTACAAAAAACATAAAATAAAATCGCCCTGTCAGACATTAAAAAATCCCAAAATATTTTTTACCCTAAACAAAAAGGATATAAGTTATGAAAAATTTAAAAATTATACTACCAATAATTGGGCTAATCTTCTCATTTTCAGATGTTTACGCCTTTACAACTCAAGAAGGATTGCTATTTTTTGATAAATACAAAAATTTTGCAAATTCTTATGATGAGAAGCTTCTGGATATGTACTCTCCTGACGTAAAAATAATTAGAGAAGTAGTTAAACCAACAGGCGATACCGAAGCAGTAAAGATTCCATCAAAAAGATTTTTTCAAGAATTGAAAATCGGACAAAAAACTGCTAAACTAAGAAGGTACAAAAATACATATAAAAATGTAAAGGTTCAAGAAATTCCAAACGGCATAAAAATAAGTGCAGAACGCCAACCTTCAAAAGAAACTTACTGGCTAAAGATGTACCAAATTATACAAAATACGGATTCCGGACCTAAAATTACCGAAGAAATGATGCAAACAAAAGTTCAATCTTTTCTAAAACATAAGGACAAAAAATAATGGAAAAATTCAGATTTTTGACAGCAGGAGAAAGCCATGGGAAATGCTTGACAGCAATTATTGAAGGTTTGCCGGCAGGAATCGATATTGATATCAATTTTATTAATAATGAATTAAAACGACGCCAGCAAGGCTATGGTCGAGGGGCAAGAATGGATATTGAAAATGATACCGTTGAAATCACCTCAGGAGTAAGATTTGGCAAAACTCTGGGTTCCCCAATAACCCTTGTTGTCAAAAACAAAGATTTTGAAAGCTGGAAAAAAATAATGAGTGTGGCACCGGAAGATGTTACAGATGAAAAATCATTTTCAACATTTCGCCCAGGACATGCTGATTACGCCGGCAGTGTAAAATATAACCAAACAGATTTACGTAATATATTAGAACGTTCAAGTGCAAGAAAAACAGCCATAGAAGTAGCTGTTGGAGCCATCGCAAAACTTGTTTTAAAACAACTGGATATTGAATGCGGTTCCGAAATTACTCAAATCGGTTCTTCCTGCTGCTGCAATAAATTTCCTGAAGAAATAGATTTAACCAAAGAGAACGGGGACACAGTAGGTGGAAAATTTGTAGTTGTATACAGGAATTTACCTGTGGGATTAGGCTCACATGTACACTGGGATAGAGGAATTGATGGTAGAATTGCACAGGCTGTAATGAGTATTCCTGCTGTAAAAGCCGTTGAAATAGGTGAAAACCCGTTAGGATACTATGGCAGTAATTATCACGACGAATTTGTTTTAGATAATGGCGAAATTGGAAGATCAACAAACCATGCCGGCGGAGTTGAAGGCGGAATGACCAACGGACAGGATCTGGTTGTATCTGCTGTAATGAAACCAATTCCTACAATGAAAAAGCCGTTGAAATCTGTCGATTCAAAAACTCATGAAGCAACAGAAGCTCATTTTGAACGTTCTGATGTTTGTGCGGTCGAAGCTTGTTCTGTCGTAGCAGAATCAAGAATTGCCTGGGTTCTTGTTAACGAAATTCTTCTTAAATTTGGCGGTGACAGTATTGAAGAATTGAAAAAAAATTATCATAAATAGCAAAATATTCTACTTTTATTTTTTTTATTTATAATTAAAGAAAAAGGAGTAGATTATGCCAATTGATTTTAATCCGCACATAATGTTCAATAATACAAACAACAATATACAGCAAAAAATTGTTCAGCAGTCTGTTGCAATGAATCAGCCAATACAAGATACTTTTACAAAAAGCGTAAAAGTTAATGGTGATGTTGATACAAATTACGATGGTATTAAAATCGAAAAAAAATCATTTGGAACAATAAAAAAATCGGGCGAAAAAGCCACACTTTACACAATTACAAACAAAAATGGTGCCAGCGTCGATTTATCAAGCTTCGGAGCAACAATTACATCAATCAAAGTTCCTGATAAAAACGGCAAATTAAAAGATGTAACTCAAGGATATGACAATGTAACACCTTATGAGGAATCTCCGGTAGGGCATGCCGGTGGAACAATAGGACCTTGTGCAAATAAAATTAGTGATGGTAAATTTTCTATCAATGGAGAAGAATACACTTTAGAATGTAACAAAGATAACGGGAAAACTCATTCCCATGGCGGAACTCAAGGATTTGATACTAAAAACTGGAAAGCAAATATTTTAAAAGACGGTATTGAATTCACATACAACAAACCTGATATGGAAAACGGATATCCGGGAAATGTCAAAGCAAGAGTCATCTATAAATTTGATAACGATAACAACTTACATATTCAATACAAGGCAACTTCCGATAAAGATACATTGATAAATATGACAAATCACACATATTTTAATCTTGACGGAGCAGAAAATACACAAGAGAATGCGGTTTTAGAGCATATTGTTAAACTGCCAAATTCTTCTAAAATAACAGAAAACAGCGAAATCGCAGTTCCGACAGGTAAAATATTACAAGTAGAAGGAACTCCTTTTGATTTTAAGACCCCGCATAAAATTGGAGATGTAATAAATTCTGATAACGAACAAATAAAAATCGGCTCAGGTTTTGACCAAAATTATTGTATTGACGGTTATGACGGAAAGAAATTAATTGAGGTAGCTGACGTTAAATCTCCTAAAACAGGTATCCAATTAAAAGTTTCAACAAACTTACCTGGATTTCAATTCTACACTGCAAACCACCTTGGAAAAGCAGCACAACCAAACGGGAAAAGCGGAAGCAGATATGAAAAACGTTCTTCATTCTGCGTAGAACCTCAATTCTATCCAAATGCAATAAATACAAAAGAATTTGCAGATAAAGGTATATTAAAACAAGGTGAAGAATACAATCGTGAAATTATTTATTCTTTCTCTACAGTAGACTAATAATTGAATGTTATTGATCTATTTCCTTAATAACTTTACAAGGATTACCTATGGCAACGACATTAGCCGGAATATCTTTTGTAACTACCGAACCTGCACCAATTACAGCACCGTCACCAATGGTAACGTTAGGCAGAACGATAACACTTCCGCCAATCCAAACATTTTTCCCTATGGTAATAGGTTTCGCAGACTCTAAGCCTTTAATTCTTTCTTCTGCCTTGATTGGATGAATGGCTGTATAAAAACCGCAATTTGGACCAATAAAAGTATTTGCTCCAATTGAGATTTTAGCACAATCAAGAAAAACACTATTATGATTTATATATACAAAACCATTAAATTCAATATTGTAACCATAATCACAGAAAAAATTCGGTTCAACAACACTATTTTCGCCTGCATTTCCTAATAAAGATATTAAAATTTCTTGTTTTTCTTCCTTTTGATTAGGAGTTAAAGAATTATACTTTTGACATAATGATTTTGCATTTAACCTATCTTGCAACAATTGTGTATCATTCGGATTGTATAATTCGCCTGCGAGCATTTTATCTTTTTCTAGCATATAATCTCCTATTTTTTTTAAATTTTATCAGAATATAAAGTAAAAATAAAGTTGTTAATACCGGTAATGTCACCCTGAACTTGTTTCAGAGTCTAATGAATCACGGGATGCTGAAACAAGTTCAGCAAGATAATATTGCAATATCTTCTATAAAGTCGTATCTAAGTCTCTTAATATTTGATTTTTAACTAAAAATAAATTATAATCAGGCTGAAAGGAATATAAACAAAATGAAAAAGATTATTTTTGGAATACTCGCTATATTTGTATTTATTTTTGGGTTATGCACTGTCAACAAATCATTTGCCTACCCTGTAACAGGTCCTCACTGGGCAAAATCATCAATTAATGTTTATATTCCAAACGATGTAAAAGCCACATCTATGAAGCATGCATTCCAGAAATGGCAAAATTCCAGCTATGGAAAATTAAAATTCAATTTCGTACAAAAAGGACCTGCTGATATTGACGTGGTATTTGTTGAAAAAGTCAGCGGCGTTGACGGGCCTATCGGCGAATACAAAATTACAATTAAAAATGGATTTATTAATAAAGCAGAAATCAAAATTGCAACAAAAAATAAAAACAATTATTCTAATAATTTAGTTTATACAACAATGCTTCATGAAATTGGACACGCCTTAGGCTTGCCTGATTATGAAAGAAAAAGAACAAGCATTATGCACATGCCAATAAATGAATCACAAGACATTTTAAAACTTGATATTATGAACCTTTATAAATTGAATAACTGGACTTGGATGGATAGAAATCTATCACATTAACGATCCCATTTCCAGCCATACGTTCTGTATAATTCCCCTAAATCATATATAGTAATTTCACGTTTTACATCAATAACAGGGTACCTAATATTTTGCGGATTTTTAGAATGATCTGCTATTCCTATTGCATGACCTATTTCATGCAGCATAGAAGTATAAACGCCATCTTTTGATAATGTCATACCACCTGAAGTTTTTAGTGGTATATAAATTACAGCTTTTAGCATCATCTGCTGCTGATTATATTTAATATTAGTCAAACCTGCAACACCAGGAGGTAATCCGGGAAGAATATCTACAAAACGAGCTTCAATATCTGCCTTATTAGGATCGTTAACATAATAAAATACAACCTTATTCTTGGTTAATCTTGACCATTCCGCAAACGCATGCTTCATCATTGTACTTCTTCCAAATCCGGGTTGAATATATGTATTAAGATGTTTTGGATTTTCCCAAGTTTTTTGAGCCGCAGCAACATAAGAAGCTGAGTTAAATACAATAGTCAAAATTATTGTGAAAAATATAATAAAATTTTTCATATCTACTTCCATCCGTATATCTTGGCAAGATTTTGCAAATCCTGTTTTGTTATTTCTTGTATTTCGTCTGCACTCGGATACATTATACTTCTGTAATCACTAGAATGATTTAAACCAATAGCGTGTCCTATTTCATGAAGCATAACTGTATAAACAATATTATGAGAAAGCGGTCTGCCATTTTGATCAAAATCAGCAATCCAAACATTAGCTCTATTTACACCCTTACCACCACCATAAGTATTCCGATGCTGAGCAAGTCCTATTGCTCGCTGTAAATCTGCTTTATTATGAGTATCAACTTTCTCAACAAAATTAACCTTTATTTTCGCAGTATTCGGAGTAGTCACATATCTGAAGATAAGCTTGTTATTAGTAACTCTGGACCACTCTGCAAACGCACGTTTCATCATAGCAGTACGTTTATGATTAGGTGGAATATATGTAGTTATATTTTTAGGAGAATAAAACCTTGCAGTTATTTCACCATAAGTCACTCCACTCACTGCAAATATAGAAAATACACAAAATAAAAATACTATAATTATTTTTTTCATAGAATAACTCTCTATAATCTCTCTACACTTCTCAAACTATCGACACTGCCATCCAAAAACTTTATAGTAAAAGTTCAACTCTTATAAAAACTTTACAAATAAAGATTGAAAATATACCTAAAATCGGATTATAATTACTCTTGGGAGAAAACTTTATGGCGGACGAAATAATAAAAGCGGAAGAAAATAAGCCAGCACGTAAAAAATATGTGTTAAAAAAACGTGATGCCATAAAAACAAATTACAAAGTTAATTATGAATCAGATCTAAATAACGCACAGTTAGAAGCGGTGAAATCTACAGACGGTCCAATTCTTGTAATTGCAGGTGCAGGTTCAGGAAAAACAAAAACTTTGACTTACCGTGTAGCAAGGCTCATTGAAGACGGGACACCGCCTGAAAATATTTTGCTGTTAACATTTACAAAAAAAGCTGCAGCAGAAATGCTCTCTCGAGCGTCTCTTGTTCTGGACAGTCGTTGCGAAAAAGTTGCAGGCGGCACATTTCACTCATTTTCAAATATAATTCTTAGAAAATATTCAAAACTTTTAGGTCTAAAAAATAATTTTACAATTATGGACAGAGCAGATTGTGAAGACATTATCAACCATATCGTCGGACAAATGTTTCCCAAAAAAGAAAAACGATTTCCGAAAAAAGCAACTATTCTTGATATGTATTCCAAAAGTGTAAATAAAGTTACACCAACAAGACAGATCATTGAAGAAGAATTTCCACAGTTCCAACATTGTGAAGATAAAATTATTGAAATACATAAAGCTTATGTTGCATATAAAAGAGAAAATTCGGTTTTAGATTATGATGACTTGCTTCTGTATGTAAAATTACTTTTAGAAAACAATGAAGACTTGCGAAAAAGATTATCAAATGAATACAAATATATTATGGTAGATGAATACCAGGATACAAATACTTTGCAAGCAGACGTGATAAAACTTTTAGCCTCCGAACATAATAATATCATGGCTGTTGGTGATGATGCACAAAGTATTTATTCTTTCCGTGGTGCAAATTATAGAAATATTCTTGATTTTCCTAAATTATTTAAAAATACAAAAATTATAAAATTAGAACAAAATTATAGAAGTACACAAAATATTTTAAAATTTACTAATACAATTATTGACCGTGCAAAAGAAAAATATACAAAAAAATTATTTTCCGATATTGTTTCACCACAGGTTCCAGCTTTAATCTGTGCAAAAGATACCCAGATGGAAGCTGATTTTATTTGCCAGAGAATATTAGAACTTTTAGATGAAGATGTAAATCTTTCCGATATTTGTGTTCTTGCTCGCAATGCGAGAATGTCGTATAACCTTGAAATAGAACTTTCAAAACGAGCTATTCCGTATCAGAAATTCGGCGGTCCTAAATTTATGGAAACTGCACATATTAAAGATGTGGTTGCTCATTTGAGAGTACTTATAAATCCTGACGATATAATCAGTTTAACAAGAATATTACTTCTCCTAAGAGGAATTGGAGCATCTACTGTTAATAATATTATGCCGGTCTTAAAAGGACAGCTTAACCCTGATATTAAACTATTGCCATCAAATAAAATGCAAAGTTTGAGTCCGCTTTTAAATACACTTGGCAAAATCAGGGCAGACCTTCCAAAGAAAAAGCCTTCTGAAATTGTAGAAGCAATTATAAGATATTATCGCCCAATATTAAAAGATAAATATGACGATTTTAATAAACGTGAAAAAGATTTAGACCATTTCGAATATCTTTCAACTCAGTATTCAAATTTGGAAGATTTTATAAGCGATTTAGCTCTGGAGCCGCCTGATGCCAGTGTTGAAGGAATGTACAAAAACAATTCTGACGATGAAGCACTTACAATTTCTACAATCCATTCAGCAAAAGGGCTTGAATGGGACAGCGTATTTATAATCGGAGCTGTTGATGGACGTTTTCCGAGTGCATATTCTTTTAATTCGCCGGAAGAAATGGATGAAGAATTGCGTTTGATGTATGTTGCCGCAACAAGAGCAAAGAATAATTTATACATAACTTATCCTGTAGATATGTACGATTATTCAATGAATATGGTATTATCTAAGCCGTCAAGATTTTTAGATAATATTCCTGACGATATTATGGAGGTCTGGGATATCACAGAAGAGGGCTAGGGGTAAATATTTGTTACCAACGGATTCATAATTTTAACGATTACCGAATTCTATCTTCAGGGGAGAGGGCTAGGAAGAAGTTCCAAAATCATACTTGGCGAAAAGGAAAAGAAATAATTTAAAGGAGAAACAATGCTAATCAAAATATACACAGACGGAGCTTGCAGCGGAAATCCGGGAAAAGGCGGTTACGGCACAATCCTCATTGCTGAAGACGATAACGGAACAGTTCATAAAAAAGAATTAACTCAAGGATTTAAAGTTACTACAAATAACAGAATGGAACTCCTTGCAGCAATTGTGGGACTGGAAGCACTGAAAAAGCCATGTGACGTTGAACTGACTTCCGATTCAAAATATCTGGTTGATGCATTCAATCAAAAATGGATTGACGGCTGGATAAAAAAAGGTTGGAAAGGTGCAAATAAACAACCTGTAAAAAATCAAGATTTATGGAAAAGACTTCTAAAAGCAAAAGAACCTCATAACGTCAAATTTATCTGGGTAAAAGGACATGCAGGACATGAGTTTAACGAAAGATGTGATCAATTAGCCGTACAATCCGCTAATAGCAACAATCTTCTGGATGATACAGGATGCATTGACACTAATTAAGAGGCTTTCAAGGATATAATTATAACAAATTGTTACAATTGTAGAAATAACTTTGAAATATTATTATATTTGGTTTATGATGAAATCCCATAATGAATTGTAAGATATACAAATAGCAGGCCTCGGGAGAATAAATGAAGATTAATACAAACTTAGCAATGTTAAGTTTCACTAGCAAGAAACCTAACCAGGATAGTACGACAAAACAACAAGAACAAAAAAAATACGTAGACCCCCTAACCACTTGGCCAATAAGAGGTCTTGGGTACACTAACGATGTAGGTATCGCAATCAATGAACTTGCACCGGCTACAGCACGTCTGTTTTGGATTCCTGCACTAATGTATTTTGGTGCCGATATTTATGACAAATATAAAAATAAAGGTGACAAATATAAACCAAATCCGGAACGTGCACTCTCACAAGCAGTATTCCAAGCTTGTGCCAGTATTATTTTCCCTGCAATTTTTGGTCACATGGGAATGAGTGCATTCTCTCACATTGATAAAATGCGTGGACAAAAATTGTCAACTAATGCTAAAGAACAAACTATGCGTTTTATAAAAAGTCATACAGCTTTACATGAAGTACTTGAAGAAGGTAAAGACAGAGATGAAACTCTGAAAAAATTTGAAGAAACATTCGACAAATTATATAAAGCCCAAAGTAAAAGTTACAAAAAGAAAAATAGACTTGTAAAACTATATGATACATTATTAGCAAATAGCAAACTCGGTGCAATTGCAAAAGCTGATAAAGAAACACTTAAAGGATATGCAAAAACTCAATTTTTAGATATTCTAGACCATTGCAAAGAAACCGAAACAGCAAAAAATGTTATTGATAAAAAAATATTCAAACTTAAAGCTTGGAAATCTTTAGGTGCATTTACTGCAATAATTTTGGCTGCACAACCTGTTGACCATTTTGTTGAATATATGGTTAAAAAATTTGTAAGACCACAAATGGCTAAAATAGTAGATTTTACTAACCTTCGTCGTATAGATGATGTAAAAATGGATAAATTCGGGCAACAAAAAACTGAAGAAAAATCACAAAAAATTATCTAATGATGTTCACAAAAAGGTTTGATGATGTTATTATAAATTTCATATAAGGATATCGTGTATGAAATTTATGCATTTGGCTGATCTGCATATCGGAAGAAGAATCAATGAATTTTCTATGATAGAAGATCAAAAATATATTTTAGACCGCATTATAAATCTTGCAACAGAACAAAAAATTAATGGCATATTTATTGCGGGAGATATATATGACAGATCCATTCCATCTGTTGACGCTATTGAAATCTTTGAGAACTTTGTAGAAGAATTAGTAAAATTACAAATACCGGCTTATATTGTTAGCGGCAATCACGATAGCAGTGAAAGATTATCCGCTTTCGCAAATTTAATTTCACATTCCGGAATTCACATCAGCAAAACATATAACGGTAAAATTGAACCTATAATTAACAATAATACTGCAATCTGGCTTCTTCCATTTATTCGTCCGGCAGATGTTCGACGCTACCACCCTGATGTTGAAATCGGGAACTATGAAGATGCCGTAAAAAAAGTTATTGAAACCTTTGATATTGATAAATCAATGACAAACATTATAGTTGCACATCAATTTGTTACCGCAAATGGTAAAGCTCCGGAATTAAGTGATTCGGAAATCAGCTCTCTGGGTTCTTTAGATAATATAGATTATCAAGTCTTTGACAAATTTGATTATACAGCATTAGGACATATCCATAAACCGCAATCAATGGGAAGAAAAGAAGTCCGTTACAGCGGTTCTCCGTTAAAATATTCATTTTCTGAAGTTAATCAAAAAAAATCTGTTTCAATTATTGAAATAAGCACCAAACATAAAATCAATATCGAAACATACCCGCTTGAACCGCTTCATGATATGCGTGAAATTAAAGGTTCTCTTATAGAACTTTTAAAAGAAGAAAAAACTGAAGATTATATGCACATAACATTAACCGACATTGGAATTATTGATGCTAAAAGCAAACTGGAAACTGTATTTCCAAATATTATGAAACTTGATTTTGAAGAATATAATAATATTTTAGATGAAAACAAATCATTAGAAGGAATACAAGAAAAAAACGTTATAGAATACTTTTGTGAATTTTATGAAAAACAAACCGGACAAGAAATTTCTGATGAAAGCTTACAAATAATATCAGAATTATTAGAAAGCAGTCAAGGAGATATCAAATGAAACCACTAAATATAATAATGAATGCTTTCGGTCCATACGCAGGAAAAATAGAAATCCCATTTGAAACACTGGGAGATAACGGCTTATATCTGATAACAGGAGATACCGGTGCCGGTAAAACAACCATTTTTGATGCTATAACATTCGCATTATACGGCGAAGCCAGCGGAGAATACAGAAAATCGAAATCTTTGCGAAGCGACTTTGCAGATAAGAAAAATAAAACTTATGTAACTCTTACATTTTTATGTAAAGGTGAAATCTATAAAATCAAACGTATACCTGGATGTGATGACCATAATGCAGAAGTAGAACTCACATTCCCGAACGGAAAAACTTTTTCAAAAGAAAAAGAAGTGAAAGAAGAAATAGAAAAACTCATAGGTTTGAATAAGAAACAATTCTCCCAGATTGTTATGATTGCACAGGGAGAATTCCAAAGACTGCTTAATGCGAAAACCGACGACCGTGTAGAAATATTCAGAAATATTTTTTCAACAAAACATCTTCAAATTTTTCAAACAAAAATCAACGAAAAATATATGGGTAGAAATTCGCAATTTATAAAACTTAAAGACAGCCTAAAACAGTATATCAGCGAAATTGCCTGTTCAAATAATGATTCTTTAAAAAATGAAATTGAAAAATTCAACAATAACAGCAATATTTATGACATTAAAATTCTAACCGAAGAATTAAAAAGTCAAATAAAAGAAGATGAAAAAACCCGAAAAAATCTTGATAAAGAAAAATCAAAAGTAAAAAAACAATTAGAAAAATTAAACAAAGAATTCGGCATTGCAGAAAGTATAAAAAAAACAAAAATCGAAATTTTAAATCTTGAATCCAACATTATTCCACAACTTCAACTGGAAGTAAAACTTACAGAAGAACAATCAGAACAATACAAAAAACAAAAACCTCAACAAGACAAGTTAAATATTGAGATTTCAAAATTAGAAGAAGATTTGCCAAAATATATTGAACTGGAAAATTTGACTAAAGATTTTTCGAATTTGCAAAGTCTAAAAGCAAAAAAAGATATAAGCCTAAAGGATATTACAGATAAACTTTTACAAAATAAATCCGATTTACAAAAAGTAAAAGTACATTTAGAAAAACTCAAAAATATAGAAGTCGAGTTAGAAAAAGAACAAAATTTTAATAAGCAAATCCAAAATCGAATAGAACAAATTAATAATATTACAGAAATTTTAAACGAAAAGAACAACTCTCAAAAAGAACAAGAAAACCAAAAACATTTAACCAATCAAATTAAAAAAGATTGGGAAGAAAAAAACAATGAATATTCGCAGGCTTATAAACTATTCATTGAAGAACAAGCAGGAATAATTGCTCACAACGACTTAAAATCCGGCAAACCTTGTCCTGTCTGCGGATCAATTGAGCACCCAAAACCGGCAATATTAAAAGACGAAAGTATTACCAGAGAATACATTACAACAACTCAGGAAGAAGAACAAAATTTAAAACAAAAACTCGAATCTAAATTAACCGAAATTGCCAAATTGCAAAGCAAAATCGAGTTTCAAGAAAATCAACTGAGAGAAAATATTACTAAAATATTTCCTGAATATAATGCTGAAAATATTACCCAATTTATAGAAAACAAAAAACAGCTGGAAATATCTCAACTCGAAGCTTCAACTAAAAAACTTACAAATTTAACAAAAGAAAATGATAACAAAAAATCCGAAGAAAAACACTTAAAATCACTTGAAAAAAATATTGAAGAATATGAAACTCAACAAAAAAATCTTCAACAAGATAATCTAAAATTAGAAAAAGATATTACAGAATTTAAAACAAAAATAGAATTAATAACTTCTAAACTTCAGTACAAAGAAGCTCAAACTGCGAAAAACATTTTAAAAGACAAAAAGCTTTTAAAAAAGTCGTTTGATGAAGAATTCGAAAGAATTCAAAAAACACAAATTGAAAATACAAACAAACTAAACACCGCAATCGGTAATCTTTCAGCATTAAAAAAACAAATTGAAAATAGCCCAAATATAAATCTTGAGCAAATTAAATCTGACATTGAAAATTCTAAAACAGAAGAAACAAACCTTCAAAATAAAATTGATGAAATTTTAGAAAGATTATCTCAAAATAGCAGAGTTAATAACAATATTAATACCACAATTGACAAATTAAATGAAACAGAAAAAGAACTTACTACATTAAAATTATTATCTGACACCGCAAACGGCAAACTTAACGGTCAACTAAAAATAACTTTTGAACAATATATACAAACCGCTTATTTTGACTTGATTATACATGAAGCAAATAAACGCTTTATGCCAATGACAAATTCGCAATATCATCTAAAAAGAAAAGAAACAAAAAACGGCAACTCAAAAGTCGGACTTGATTTAAATGTATTTGACTACCATACTGGGAAATACCGAAGCGTAAGTACACTTTCAGGCGGAGAATCATTTAAAGCTTCTTTAGCACTGGCTCTTGGGCTTTCTGATGTAATACAGAATTACTCCGGTGGAGTAAAAATTGAAGCAATGTTTGTTGATGAAGGCTTTGGATCTTTAGATGATAATTCACTTGATCAGGCTATGAATACACTATACAGCCTAACTCAGGGAAATCGTATAGTTGGAATAATATCTCATGTCAACGAACTGAGAAGCCGAATTGACAAAAAAATAGTTATTACAAAAGGTAAAAACGGAAGCTCTGCTGAAATTCAGCTCTAATTTATTTTGCAACCGGCTGAAGTTTTTTAACCTCTTCAACAACCTCTTGAATTGTATCATCCCAGGAGTCAATAGCTTTATTCACAAAAGGTTTCACTGTTGTATACCATACAACATCTTCCCCCGTTAAATCAAACCATCTGAATTCAGTCTGCCAATTAAACAAACCAAATGTCTTTTTACCCAATCCGCCGGCAAGGTTAAGGATACAATTATCACTGGTTATCACTAAATCCAAACAATCAATTACCGCAGCAGTATCCGCAAAATCTTTAAACTCTTTTGCAATATTTATAACTTTATTATTTTTAAAGCCTTCAAATTTTGAATCCTCAACATCTTTTGTTAAACAGTATATTTCCACATTTTCAAGTTTATCAAGCGGTAAAAATTTATCTATAGAAATATCTCTTGTTTTATTTCCACTTGAATTTCCGCTAAATGAAATACCTATTTTTAATTTTTTATTATCAAAATATTTTGCTTTAAATTCATCCTTAATTTCTTCACTAGCCTGAATATATCCACCACCAACAGAGATATTTTCCCTATTTAATTTTAAAGCTACAGGAATAGACATTGAAGGTATATAACAATCAAACTTCAATTTCTTCAAATCTGAAAGACATTCTGGGTACACTTCAACACCGTAAGGATTTTCTCTAAATAATTCATACACTGAATCCTGAACTACAAAAATTACATGTTTTGCAAGTTTTGTAAGTCTGGAAATGTAACCCCACATTAAGAATGTATCACCAAATCCCTGCTCATAATATACAAGCAAAGTTGATTTTGAAATATCTTTAACACCATTCCATTCAGGCTTGTTAATCTTTGGAAATCTTGTTGCATTATGTTCTTTTTGGAATCTGGCTCCAAAATATTTATGCCAGCCTTCAAAATCTTCATGTTTCAAGCAAAATGCCGCATAATCATATTTGTCATCATTATTCAAAATATCCATTTGCAGAATTCTATCCCAGTATTTTTTACCGGTATCATAATCTTCTGCCTTTGCTGCCATGATGGTAACATTCTTAGCATATAATTTTACATAAGGTGCTAAATCTGATGCATTTTTAAAATTGTCCAGTGATTTCAATAAATGAACAGGGCTTCTGGTATCAGAAGAAAACAGCTTGTTGTAATAACAACCTAAAAAATTATAATCATTAGCATCCGGAGATGCCCCTTTTAATTCAAGGTATTTTTCATAACATTCAACAGATTTATAATTGTCATCTTTTTTATCATAAACTTCAGCAAGCATCTTATAAATTTTATAATTATTAGGTGCAAGAGTTTCCATATAAGAAACCAATTCTGCAGCCATAGAATACTGTTCCAGATGGTTCAGGCAATAATAATAATTTTCAATTATCTCTACATCCTGCTGAACATATTTAAACATTGAGGTATAGCATATTGCAGCATTTGCATAATCTTTTTCTTCATAGTAACTTTTTGCCTTTTGTCCCATTTTATTAAGGAAAAAGCTGGTAGAAAAAGCCATTTCTTCTTCAACCTGTTTTTTCAATTTTTTATCAGAAGTAAACATAGTTAAATTATTCATATACAGCTCATAATATCTTATAGCTTCTAAAATATCATTTTGTGCCAACAAAGAAACCCATACAGTTCTGTTTAATTTTAACAACAAAAAATTATCTATCATATAACATACCTCATTACAATTGTATATTAATTGACAGATAATTTATTCATTCAAATAACTGATTTATAAAATTAGTTGATATAAGCCATTAATCTGTTAAGAAGCTGTGCCTTTTCATGAAACCCTACAAACTCGGCAACTTTTTGCCCGTCTTTTAACAAGATAAAAGTAGGGAAACCATTAACTCCAAATTTTTTCGCAATATCAGGACACTCATCAGCATCAACGATACCAATCCACATATCAGAGTTCTGTAAATCTTCAAGTTCAATCCTCTGGTTTCTACAATACATACACCAAGTAGTATAAAACTCAACCAATTTTAACCCCTTTGAAGTTTCTTTATCAAAATTTTCATTATTTAATTCTACTATCATAACATTTTCTCCTATATCATTTTTATTATAACTAAATTCTAAAAAATTATAACTATTCATACGTTTAAACTTCTTGAACGAAGATAAAAGTTAATAAATTCTAACATAACAAGCAATTTTAATAAAAAAACACGTTTTATTAAATATAGGTTATAGGTCTATAGAAAATAGGGGAATTGTTATGTTAAACATTAGTAGTATTACGACTCAACGGGCTAATACACCGTTACAAAGCAATTACAGGGAATACGCTCAACCGACATTTGAATCGAGTTTAAAAATGCCGGAACAATACCGAAAAATCGGACTCGCCGAAGGAACCGGTCTATTAATCAAAGGTATTGGCAAACAAATAAAATCAACAATAACCTCAATATTTGAACACCCGATAAAAACTCTTGCAGTTGGTGGTGGCACCACATTAGGAATTATGGCTCTTCCAATCATAGGAATACCTGCTGCAGTTGGTGGTAGTGCATTAGCACTGGGATTTGCAGGTCTTGCCGTAGGTAAAGGTGCATATCATACTATGCAATTTTTAAAGAACAATGAAAATGGAACCTATGATATTGCCAGACAAAATCTGGAACAAATTGGCGGAGATACTGTAGATTTAGCATTGTCTGCACCATTTGTACCAAAAGCTATCAAAACAGTTAAAGAATTTGCAACTTACGGTAAAATTGCATACAATCCAAACATTTTAAATGAACTAAAATCAGCAAAGGGATTGAAAGGCAAAACTACAGTTATAAAAAATGCTAACTCTGAACTTGTCAGAAAAATGAATTACTCAAAAACAGTTGATGCTGAAATTGCAAAACTTCAAGGTTTAACAGAAACCGAAGCTGCTAAACTAAAAAAAGATTTATTAGAATTTAATGTACCTGCGGATAAAGTACCGGAAGTCACACTGCAAAAATGGGCAGAAATAAAAGGAATTTCAACAAAACCTGATATTAAATATGGTCCAATGGCTCCTGAAACCAATGGTTTTGCAAGAAGAACCGATTGTTCTATAACTCTGAATGATGGAACTCAAAAAACCGGCTCTTCAGCTATCAATGAAGACTTCAAAGCCATTAAAAGGATTCAAAAGGGTAATTTATATGAATATGAATTTATGGACAAAAGTGGGAATATAGTAAAAGGAACAATAGATAAAACCATTTTAGACGAATACAATGTCTTTTCAAAAGCTTGTTATGACCCTAAATTATCACCTCAAGCTAAAAAAATATTAACAACAGTTCATGAAAGAGAACACTTAGACCAGTTTACAAAAATATTCGCTCAAGATCCAAACGCATTTACCACAACAGCAAGAGGTAAGGAGTTGTATACTCAAATGCTGAAAGAAAGAGGACCTCTATCAGCCTCTGAAGCCGCAGAAGTAAACATATTAAAAAATGCAGGCAAATATCATGGCAAACCTTGGACTGAATACTTAAAAGATCCTCTTGAAGTCGGGGCAAGAAAAGTTCAATTTGAAGCATTCAAAAATCCTACATTCCAAAAATTGGAAAATGTTTTCAAAACAGTAAATACAATGAACAATAATACAAATTATAAAAACATCCTGCTGATGAATGGATTAAGAGCTCAATCCGCAGCAAGCTAAAACAGTAAACAAAGACCAAAGAGCCGACTGTAATACAGTCGGCTCTTTGATTAATATCTTAACGGAATTTTAGATCGATAAACTTCTTTATCCTCATATCCAAAATTCAACAACATACGATTTGTGCTTGTATAAAAAATATTTTCTTCAAATGTTGGACCGATATTTACCGATGTAACAGAATCTTTTGAAAATTTATATTCTAAAAATGGAACAAAAAGCCCATTCTTTTCAACTATCCCTGTCGGCTTTGAAGTATCAGTACCAAAAGCATTTACAATAACAATTCTATATTCGTGTTCGTTACTAAATTGCGGATTTTTAAAAAAGATGCTCACAATACTCAAAACATCAATTAACTCAAAAAGGATATCGAATAATTTAACTTTATTATTCTTTTTACACTTTAAAGCTCTTTCAAAGAGCATATTCCATTTTTTAAAAATTGCATGAATAATTTTAATCTGTTTCTGCTTATCATAAATGACACTGCCGTAAATTGGCAAATAATCATTGTCAGTCATTTCCGTAATCAATTTTTTCTTATCAAAACCAATGTTGTAACCTGTATAATTTTTACCCTTTGCATAATTATTCCACAATGTAAGATTATCACTCTCAGTAGAAAACGATGTAGTAAAATATTCAAGTTTATTTACAAAATCATTATTACCGTCAACTATATGTTTATATTTATTACTAAAATGATTTCTGATTTTATCAAACAAATCAGGATTTAAACCATCAATTTCATCAATCAAACGAACAATAAGCTTATAAGAATAAGCAATCTCTTCCTTATCATTAAGATAAAGAGCATTTGAAAACCGTAGTTCACCACACTGCAAAATATTCAGAAGTTTTTCGGGTTTTGTATAATGGTAAATAGTATAATTTGTATCGTTATCCAAAATCTTCTTTATTTTTGGAATCTTTTCCAGCAAATCATCGTAATAAGACATCAAGAGACCTCGCAAACTATATAATTAATTATAACACATGTTTATATAATTTGCATTCAAAAACTAATGTTTAATTGCATCGTCTAAACGTTTTTTAACAAGTTCCATATCTTCTTTTGTCAGGTATTTTGAAAAACTACTAAATTCCTCCATAATATCCCAAGAAGAATAATTTTTTGTTTTAACTTTTTTAATCCAGTCATTTACTTCTTTTGTAATCATTTTTCCCTTTCTAAATCCTTTTTATTTAATAGAAACCATTACCTATATAATAGATTATATATAATTTTATTTAACTTGTATACACTCTTAAGAATTATATTTAACTAACCCTTAACGGCACCTTCATTCTCACCTGAGATAAAATATTTTTGCATAGCAAGGAAAAAGATTATAATAGGAATTGTTGAAATAATTGAACCTGCGGCAATAAAACGCCAATTAGACGAAAACATTCCCTGTAAATTATTAACGCCGACAGGAAGAGTATACATTGCTTCTTTTGTTAAAACAATACTTGGCCACAGAAATTCTCCCCAGGAACCTATAAAAGTAAATATTGCAAGAACCGCAAGAGAAGGTTTTACCATAGGCAATAAAACTTTCCAAAATACCTGAAAAACATTACAGCCATCAACAATTGCAGCTTCTTCCATCTCTCTGGGAATTGCAAGAAAAGCCTGACGCATTAAAAATATACCAAAAGCACTCACCGCAAATGGCATAATCAAGCCGATAAACCCCATAGTATCACTAAATGTATCTACAAGATGAAGTTTTAAAGTAATAAGATAAACCGGCAGCATAATTGCCTGAAATGGAACCATTATTGTTGCAAGAATAGAAAAGAATGCGATTTTTTTCCCTTTAAATTCCATTCTTGCCAAAGGATAACCTGCAAAAGACGACAATATCAAATTAAGCAAAACTGTTCCTCCTGCAACAATCATACTATTAATAAAATACCGCATTAAATCAACCTTATGCCATACCCCAATATAATTTGCCCAGGTAAAATCTTTTGGAATAAGTGTAGGCGGATAAGCAAAAATATTTTCGCCAGCCCCTTTTAATGAAGTTGATAACAACCAAACAAAAGGAAAGATTGATATAATTGATACCAGTATTAATATCAAATGAATCCAAAAATTCTTAGTATATTTACTGAATTTATCCATTATAAATTATATTTCCCCCTTTCAAAACAAAAAATATTTATCAAGGAAAATATCATTACAATAACAAGTAAAATTACTGCCATTGCAGAAGCATAACCTAAATCCAAATTTTCAAAAGCTTTTTCATAAATATAATATACAATTGTTTTAGTAGAATTTAACGGTCCGCCCTTTGTCATAACATAAATTTCAGCAAAAATTTTCATTGCAGAAATTGAACTTATTGTTGTTACAAGAGCAATTGTCGGCATAATATGAGGAACAGTAACCGTAAGATGTTTAGTTAAAAAATTTGCACCATCAATATCACACGCTTCATATAATTCTTTTGGAACACTCATCAATGCCGCAAGATATATCATCATATAATATCCGATGCCCTTCCAGATTGTAACAATGATAACAGAATAAATAGCATATTTTGGATCTGTCAACCAGCCGATAGAATTTATATGCAGAATATTCAATATATAATTTAATATTCCCTGCTCTGCATAAAGCCACTTGAAAGCAATTGCAGCAACAACAATTGATACAATAACAGGAAGATAAATTAAAATTTTATAAAGTGTAATTCCCCGAATTTTTTGATTAATAAGAATTGCCAAAAATAACGGAACTATAGCAAGTATAGGAACAGCTACAACAAGGTAAATCAAGGTATTTAGCATAACCTTATAAAATATAGGATTATGTAAAATATCAATATAATTTTTCAAACCGGCAAATCCTGCATGATAAATATTTGAAGAATAATCAAAAAAACTCAATCCGATTGTTTGAAAAAATGGAATAAAAAAGAATAAAATAAGTACAACTGCTGCAGGAAGCAGAAACAAATATGGTGCTTTTTTTCCATAATACTTATACATAAAATGATTATCCCACTATATTTTAATATAGTCAATTATTTTTTTATAGTTTTAACAGCAGTCTTGATAGAATCACAAACCAACTGTTCGCCACGAAATCTGGCTCTTTTGGCAGCACTCTCAATAAGCAATGAATCCTCAATCTTTTTTGCCTCTTTAGCCCATATTTTATAATCATAAACTTTTTCATTTCTAAGTTGTTGGTATTTGACCGGATTATACTTTTCAACGGTCATCTCATCCCAGAACATTTTTTGCATTCTTTCTTCTCTTACACCATTATACACATAAGTACCAAAAGCCGCAGCTCCGGAAACTAAACACGTTACCCCTAAAACTTTTAAGAACTTCATTACTAAACCCCAATTGTGTACTTATATAATTTAAAACACAAAAACATTTTTTTTGCTATGTATGTAATTATCATAAATTTGTAATTTTTATCAAATATGTTATAATACCGTTATGAATAGTGAATTTAATATACCTGAAAACATATTTCCTGAAGCAAAACAGGAACTCACCAGACTTTTAAAAGGAAACAGAAATTTTGTAAACGGACAACCTACCGCAAAAAATATGTGCCTTGACACATTGAAGAAATTTGCATTTCACCAAGAGCCAAAAGCCGTAGTGTTAAGTTGTTCTGATTCAAGAGTTGTTCCGGAAATCATTTTTGACTGCGGAATTGGAGAACTTTTTGTTGTCCGTGTAGCAGGAATTACCGCAGGCCCTAACATTATAGAAAGCATTGAATATGCGGTAAAAAAACTTCAGACCCCCTTACTGATATTACTTGGACACGATGATTGCGGTGTAATGAAATACGCAAAAGATAATTACCCTAATCAAACTGAACATTTTAAATCTATCATCAATTGTGTTTATCCTGTACTTGATAAAAATGAAGATATCACATGTCATAATTATTTTGCCCAACAACATACTATCTGGGTTGAAAATGTTTTGTTAGAAAAATCTTCAATTGTTAAAAATGCCGTAGAAAATAACAAATTATATATTGCCAAATGCCACCTTGACCATTCTACAGGTTTAGTTGACTTAATTGATTAGAGATATAAAATAATATTTAAAAGAACCCCTAACTAAAAGAAAGAGGTTCAATAAATAAAATATTATAACTCAAAGGCTTTATAAGATTCATCTATTTCATCTTGATCAATTCCAATATATCTTAATGTAATACTTGGAGATGAATGATTAAAAATCATTTGAAGCATAGCAACATCTTTAAATTGTTTATAATGATGATAACCAAACGTTTTACGCATAGTATGCGTACCAACATTTGCATTTACACCTGCCGCAGCACAAGCTTCATTTAAAAATCGGTAAACTTGAGAGCGGTCAAGCCTATTTCGTTTTTGAGATTCAAATAAAGGTGCCGAATCTGCTTTCCCTAAAATATAAGTTTTCAACAGACTTTCCAATTTCTTATTAATTGGAAATTTTTTAACTTTCCCTGTCTTTTTCTCACACAGTTCAATATGAGTTTTTTCTCTAACATCTTCAACATTCAAAGATAAAATATCTGAGACCCTCAAGCCTGAATTTATACCAAGACAGAACAACACTCTGTCCCTTACCCCTTTTTTAGCAAGATAATCTTCTACGAGTTTTATTTTCTTTTTATCTCTAATCGGTTCTACTACATGTTTCATGATATCCCTCCTTTATAGTACATAATATGCTCAGTTATAGAATTACAAACCTGAACATACCTGAAATACTATCTAGAAATGAGATAAACAATATAAATTATTTAAATTCTACCCATACCTTCTAAAATATAGTTTCTAGCTTGAATAGCTTGTTCCTTAGATAGTGGAGGAGTACTTTCAAGCGGGTACTTTATACCTAAATTTTCATATTTTGGGACAGCCATATTATGATAAGGTAAGACATCCAGAGCTTTAATATTTTTCAAATCCGCAAGAAAAACTCCCAATTTTTTTAAATATTTTTCATTATAAGTAACCTCAGGAACTACAACATGTCTAATCCACACAGGTTTCTCTATTTCTGAAAGATATTTTGCAAAATCTAAAATATTTGTGTTAGGTAAACCGGTAAGTTTTTTATGCTCATCATTATCGATATGTTTTATATCCAGAAGAACTAAATCCGTATATTTTAATAAATCATCAATTTTTCCGGTATTTTTCCTATTAAATAAAATTCCGGAAGTATCAAGTGCCGTATGAATGCCGCATTCTTTAGATTTTTCAAATAAATATGTAACAAAATCCATTTGGAGTAAAGGCTCACCGCCGGTTACGGTAATGCCTCCCTTGCAAAATTCTTTTACTCCATCGTATTTTTCCAAAATTTCAGAAACTGACATTTGTTTATTAACATCAGTAGTCCAGGAATCCGGATTATGACAATATTTGCATCTTAGAGGACAACCTTGCGTAAAAACAACAAATCTTATCCCAGGACCATCGACAGTCCCACAACTTTCGAGTGAATGTATATTTCCTAAAACATTTAACATAATATTATTTTACCACAAACTGCAAAGGGATATATTTAAACTGGAAAATATTGCTTTTGCAAATCCTCTTATTGATTTTATTTTATTATTCTTTCTATTATTTATATCTGCAAAATTTAAATTCTCTCCATAGTTATATTTTTCCAATAAGTCTTTAAACCCCTCTAAATTTTGCAATTCTTTAGATTTATTATAATAGGTTCTCAATGTATACTTCTTATCAGGCTTGAAGAAAGGGGAAGATGCAATATTATCACACAACATACTCGGGAGATTCATTACCTTACCACTTTCAATATGATGCTGTGAATGCTGCCTGTGAAATTTTGATACAAAGCTTCTTGGAAAACCCAAAAGATATAAAATCATTTTATCCAAATCATGAGTAACACTGTTCATAGAAATTTTACCAAAAAGTTCTTTTTCTATCATTGCATATACAATTTTATGCTCATACGTATGAATTAAATTTTTCTTATAATCATGTACATATTCTTTTACAGAATGCAAAAGACCGGTTGTATCTGCACTTTCAACCGGTCTTTTCTCAAATATATCCGCATTTATTCCCAAATCTACACACGACTTCACACGTTTTAACACACTTGATGCATCTCCTCGCCCTTTAAAATGTATAAAGTCCGCAGACTTGTAGGGTGAATAATTAGTTTTATTATAATAAGAGTATGTTTGACACTTTATTTCCATAACTAATTTAACCATACACATAAAAAATTTGCAAGTGCATAAAAAAAGACCGATAATAAATTATCGGTCTTTTTTGCATTTTAGCTAATATTATCCGCCTATTTTTGAGTGGAATGTTCTTGATATAACGTCATCTTGTTGTTCTTTTGTCAATTTGATAAAGTTAACAGCATAACCTGAAACTCTCACTGTTAATTGAGGATATTTTTCAGGATGAGCTTGAGCATCCAATAATGTATCTCTGTTGAATACGTTTACATTAAGGTGGTGTCCACCTTTTTCAACATACCCATCAAGCAGGCTTATTAAATTTTCTTCTTGCATTGTTGTTGTCATTTTATTTTTCCTTTCAATAATTTTCATTATATTATCTATTATGCAAAACTCAAGAATTGACCAAGTTCCAAGCCAATTGGTAGCATAATACCCAGTGAGGATTAATTAAGGCTGGCTTCACAGCATCCAGGATCAAAACTTACACTGAAATCACCCATAAATACTTCATCCTTACCCAATGCATTAGGAATAATTGAGAAAGTATTTGAAATACCATCTTGAGCATCAGCAAATGGAAGTTTTGCAACTGAAGCCAATGATGATACTGCACCGTTCATATCACGTCCGTGCATAGGGTTAGCTCCAGGAGCTAGAGGAACACCCATTTTTCTGCCGTCAGGAGTATTACCTGTCTTCTTACCGTAAACAACATTTGACGTAATTGTCAAAATTGACATGGTAGGAATTGAGTTTCTATAAGTATGGTGTTTTCTGATTTTATTCATAAAGTTTTTAACTAAATCTACAGCTAATTGGTCAACTCTATCATCGTTATTACCATATTTAGGGAAATCTCCTTCAACTTCGTAATCAACTACAATACCGTTTTCATCACGAATTGTTTTAACTTTAGCATATTTAATTGCAGATAATGAGTCAGCAACAACTGAAAGCCCTGCAATACCTGTTGCAAAGTATCTTTTTACATCTCTGTCATGAAGAGCCATTTGAGCTCTTTCATAGCAGTATTTGTCGTGCATAAAGTGAATTACATTTAGAGTATTTACATACAATCCGGCTAACCATTCCATCATAGAATCAAATCTTTCCATAACTTCATCATAGTTAAGATATTCAGATGTAATTGGTCTGTATTGAGGTCCAACTTGTTCTTTTAATCTTTCATCAACACCACCGTTGATTGCATATAATAAACATTTAGCTAAGTTTGCACGAGCACCGAAGAACTGCATTTCTTTACCTACAACCATTGAAGATACGCAGCACGCAATAGCATAATCATCACCATGAGTAACTCTCATTAAATCATCATTTTCATACTGAATAGATGAAGTTGAAATAGAAATATGAGCTGCATATTGTTTAAAATTGTGAGGTAATCTCTTTGACCAAAGTACTGTTAAGTTTGGTTCAGGAGCTGTACCCAAATTTTCTAAAGTGTGTAAATATCTGAATGAGTTCTTAGTAACTAACGGGCGACCGTCAACACCAACACCACCAATAGATTCAGTAACCCAAGTAGGATCGCCTGAGAATAATGCATTGTATTCAGGGGTTCTTGCAAATTTTACAAGTCTTAATTTCATAATAAAATGGTCAACCATTTCTTGAGCTTCAGATTCAGTAATAATACCTTCCTTCAAATCTCTTTCAATAAAGATATCTAAGAAAGTTGAAGTTCTACCGATACTCATAGCTGCACCATTTTGTTCTTTTACAGCTGACAAGTATCCAAAGTATAACCATTGAATAGCTTCTTTAGCATTTCTTGCAGGTTTTCTAATATCAAAACCGTAGATTTCACCTAATTGAGCCATTTCATTCAATGCTCTGATTTGTTCTGCAATTTCTTCTTTCAATTGAATTTTTTCGGCTGTCATTTCACCATCAATTGAAGCATGTTGTTCTTTTTTATCTTCAATAAGTCTGTCAATACCATATAAAGCAATTCTTCTGTAATCACCAATAATACGACCTCTGCCGTATGCATCAGGAAGACCTGTTAAAATTGCAGCATGGCGAGCTTTTCTCATTTCAGGAGTGTAAGCATCAAATACACCCTGATTATGAGTTTTTCTATATTTTGTAAAGATTTCGGAAACTTCAGAATCTACTTCATAACCATAAGCTTTGCAAGCACCTTCAGCCATTCTAATACCGCCAAACGGCTGCATTGAACGTTTTAGAGGAGCATCTGTTTGTAAACCTACAATAGTTTCCAATTCTTTATCAATATATCCGGCACCATGAGATGTGATAGAAGATACAATTTTAGTATCCATATCAACAACTCCGCCATTTTCACGTTCTTTTTTAAACAAATCACAGCATTCTTGCCATAATTTTGTTGTTGCTTCGGTTGGTCCGGCTAAAAAGCTTGAATCACCTTCATATAATGTATAGTTGCGTTGAATAAAATCCCTAACATTAATTTCTTGATTCCATTTCCCTGAAATGAATTCAGATGTAGGGTAAATTTTCTTTTCTTCTAATAATGCTTCTGTCATATTTTTCTCCCATTTATAGTCTTAAAAAATAATAATTGTATTTTTAACACGTATTATTTTACATTCACTGTATATTATACACAATCAAGAGAAAAAAACTACATTTGTAACGGAAAACTTATAATTTATTAACAAATTGATTTACTATTTCACAGCCATTTCGCAACTATCCTGTCAAAGAATACCCAAACGGAGAAGGGGGGATTCGAACCCCCGGTGAAGTCACCCCCACACAGACTTTCCAAGTCTGCACCTTAAGCCTCTCGGACACCTCTCCATTTACTTTAGATTTATAATAATATATAAGGCTTACATTTACTCCTTAATTATCCTTTAAATGTTGCGTTTCGTCAAGTTGCAATATTTCTTCCTGATAATACTCTTCCGTCTTTTCTATACTATAAATCTTTGCATCAGCAAGACGTGCAAATACTTTTGCATAATCAGTACATCTTTTACCTTTTATACCTTCAGTTTCCATTTGTATTGTTCCATCAGGAAATAACCGTATTTTCATCTTGCCCATTTTCTTATCTCCTAAACCTCTATCGTCAAAACAATAGAATTATCATCCAGTACAGATTCACTCTCCAGACGCATATTTTCGCTATTCAAGCGTTCTTTAATTTTATTATATGTAACTTCTTGAATATTTAAACCATACTCTTCGTTCAAATCATTAATAAGATCTTCGCATTCGCTTGAATCTGAAACTTGTGTAATATCAAGAGTATAAGCTCCTGTAGAATCTTTTTTATAATAAACCATTTCCATTCCAAAAAGCTTACAAGTAATTTCGTCACCGGTTTCGGTAAGTTCCTCTGCACCATGCTCTGTTAATGTATTTAATAAAATACCTTTATCAGTATAATTAGTATTATATGTATAAACTGTAGTTGTTTGGTCATTGATTTTACGCAAATCTCTACCTGCTGCAATATTCAATTTTCTGAAAATAATTTCAGCTTCTTTATTTATTGCCGCATTATTCTGACCGGAAAATTCTGCAACATAATAACCATTCTTCAAAACCCAATTTAAAGTAGCATTACTATTTTTTAAAGGAGTTTGGGAATTACCACTATAGTACATATAATTTGCTTTTCTAAGCAAATCTTTTAGTTCTTCCGGTTTTATGTTTGTTTGAATTTTCAAATCAGTAAGCTGACCGAAGGAAACATTTATCCCTTGATAATCTCCGGAAGTTCCGATATTCATAATTGTAACTTTTTGTTCAACTTCAAGAAGATAAAAGTCCTCATTTTCCGGTTTATAATATTTTATATTTTGCCCTGAAACCTCTGCAACAATTTCATTATTTGGAGTTGAAAAAATATTTTTCGCATCTTCTTCTTTTAATTTATTATAAATTTCTTTAATATCTTTATACTCTGTTTGGTAGTTATAATAAAAATATTCAGCAGATTCAATTAGACGAACATTTCGTCCCAAAGAGGAATCAATATCTTGAAAATATTCTTCAGCTGCAGCTTGAAGAGTCGCTGAATTTCCACAACCAGAAAGATTTACAACCGCACATTTTCCACGTGTAAGCCAGTGTGCGGTTAAACCATTCGGGTACATGTACATATTTTTATGCTTTTCTTCACCGCCCAAACTATGAATAAAATTTTTTAATTCAAAACATTCTATATTTGTTAAAACTCTTATACTTCTCAAGTTTTTGTTTGCTACAGATTGATTTACCTTCTGTACCTCTGATGCTTTTTTCAATTTTTCATTCTTAGCTTCTTCCGGACTAATCAAAAAAGCCATAGGATAAGCCATTAAAGTAATTGACATTCTATCTCTACTCCACACATACTCTAAACATCTAAAGCTCTACCGCCACGAGAAGTATTAACATCATCGTCACCTGATTGAGACGAATATTCTGCCATATCATCTTTTTTAGTCGCGGCAACAGCTCTGATATTTGCCCATTGACGAATTGCTAATATTTGTTCTTTTTGGGTAACAGACAATGGTACAACATTTTTAATTGTATTTGTCAAATCAGAAAACTCCAACGGACGTTTGTTAAAGAAAGCTTCATACAACGCAGTAATAACAACTTGTTCAATTTCAGCACCAACAAAACCTTCTGTCATTTGAGCCAACTGTTTATACAATTCGTCATTCAATTGAATTTTACTTGAAACATCTTTATCTTTTAGTCTTTTTGATAAATGAAGTTTAAAAATTTCTTCTCTTTCTCTCATTGTTGGAAGATCTACAAAGAAAATTTCATCAAAACGACCTTTTCTAAGCAGTTCAGCAGGCAGGCTATTAATATTATTCGCAGTAGCAATAACAAATACCGGAGCTGTTTTTTCCTGCATCCAGGTTAAGAAAGTACCAAAAATTCTTGAAGACGTTCCACTGTCACCATTTGAATTCAAACCGCTTAAACTTTTTTCAATTTCATCAACCCATAAAATTGAAGGAGCAACAGCTTCAGCCGTTTTTATAGCTTTTCTCATATTTTCTTCAGAACTGCCGACAATACCTGAAAATATCTTACCAAAATCAAGTTTTAACAACGGCAACTGCCAAACGGCACTCATAGCTTTTGCTGTCAAACTTTTTCCGCAGCCCGGCACCCCTGTAATTAAAACACCTTTTGGTGCTGGCAGGCAATATTGTTTTGCGGACTCAGACCAAGAATTATTTCTCTTTTTGAGCCAATTTTTCAGATTCTCCAAACCTCCAACATCGGCAATTTTTATATCAGTATTAATGAATTCCAAAATACCTGTCTTTTTAATAACCTGCATTTTTTCACTCAAAATTACGCTCAAATCCTGACCATCAATTTTACCATCATTTACCATAGCAAGAGCAAATGCATTTTCAGCTTCCTGCAAAGTTAACCCTAAAGCTGCTTTACATAGACGTTCTTTTGCATCTTCGTCTAAGTCTGAAGTATCAATTTGCTTATTTTGAGTAATCATTTTATTCAATTTTGCCTTTATCTCTTCTAATGTAGGCAAAGGCATATCAACTATAGTTATTTCTTTTTGCATAGTTTCAGGAATTAAAAGTTCGGAAGCCAAAAATATTACATTTTTACGGAACTTACTGGTTTTTAATTCGCCTATGCAATCTCTCAAACGTCTTACGACATTATAATCAACCTGACGACCTTTTACTCCAAAATAAACATGAAAATCGCACATTACAAAAACCGCATTTTTACTGCAATCTCTAATAAAGTCAATTGCTTTATCTGCACTATTGGTTCCGTCTATTTTTTTACCATCAAGCATAAAACCATTAGTTTGAGTCCAAATATAAACATCTCTTGGAACCCTGATTAGTTTTTCAGAACCGGCAATCTTTTTTATAAGACTAATAGCACGATCTTCTTCCCATGTTGTTAAGTAAATATATGGGAATCTCGCCCTAAAAAGTCTTGACAATTGAGTTATAATCTTGTTATCCATTAAAAAGCCCTCTTTTTACAACTATTTTACCCTATTTTTGCCGAGTTGTAAACAAAAATTTTGTTTTACCTTATCAAAGTCGCCCATACCGTTAATTTCAGTCTTGCCATCCTGAGATATTCTGACTTCAATTTTATTTTTGTATAAACTAATTTCTTCTTGATTATACCTGTCAGTCAAAAATATAAACCTCTGATTACTTGACCCAACCCAAGGACGAGAAAGATCGAATTTTTCTTTTTCAAATCCGCCATCTATCAATAAATCAATATTCTCTAAAAAACTATTAATATCAGCACTATTTTTTAATCTTAATTCTTCCAGCGTATAACCGGTAAAACAAACAACGGACAAGCCCGCAGATTTAATCATTTGTGCCAAAACAGCAAGTTCCTTTGCTTGCTCAAAAGGTTCACCGCCAAGAAAAGTAACTCCTTCTATTTGTGTTTCCTGTTTTATTAAAGAAAACAACTCTTCAACATTGTATTTTGAGCCCACACCGAAATTCCACGTATCTTTTGCCCAACATCCGGAACAATGTTTATTACAACCTTGAACCCAAATACAAAAACGAATACCCGGTCCTTCAACTGTCGTATTTGCTATAATTTTATAAACATCAATCATTAAATATCTACAATCCTGCCTGCATCATTATCATCATTAGATTTTTTAACTGAAGGCTGTTCAGCTACAATCATTGATCTAATCTTAGATTCAAAATGGCTTTTAACACCGGAATTTGTAATAAAATCATCTACAGATTCAAACATTCTTGTTGTATCCCTGAACTCAACAATTTTTTTTGCCATAACAATATTTATACCCGGCAAAATGGACAATTCTGAAGCTGTAGCCGTATTTACATTAATCTTATTAGGACCGGCAGATAAAGCATCTCCAAAATCAACAAGCGGGGAATCGCCTTGAGATCTTTCAACTACCGGATCAGATTTTTTCACGCTATCAAGATTTACAAAATTATCATCTGTTTTCCTTGCTTGTTCTGTACCTTTTGAATACGGGTCAGGTGCAATATCATTCATTTCAACAAACTTTGGACCCACATTTGAAGCGTCAATTTTAATTGAATTATTTTGTTTTTTAGGTTCTTCTTTTCTTCTTGTCGTAGTTGGTATCAATACGATGTTTACATCAACATAAAGCCCAACAAAGGCGGCAAGAGAATCTACAGAAGAATAATCATCAAAAACCTTACATATTTGAGACCAGGTTTTATTAATGTGTTTATCTGTAGATTTTGAAACAGTAAATGTTCGCAAATCACGGCCACGGTTTGCACCCGCATTATCCATAACTACAATTTTATCATCCGGAGTATAACGAACACTGCAGACATCGTTTCGAATAGTATAATCATTAAAAACAAATCTTTTATCTACATATTTTATAGCTTTTTTGTACGTATTTTCTGCAAACATAGGCATACATAGCAAATATATAACTACTGCAATTATTACCAGACACAACACAAAATTAGCCAAAGAGACAGATACTTGACTAAGCATCGAATAAATTACAAAAGGTAATACTAAATATCCTAATGGACCTCTTCTTCTCATATTTATAGCATAACATATATATTTTATTAGCAATGATATGAATAGATGATTTTATGATAAAATACCTGTATGAAAAAAGTTACAGGTGACAATTTCACAACCTTAAAAGGTACTATCTCCATTCCATCAGATAAATCGATGTCGCATAGAGCAGTACTCTTTTCATCATTAGCAAAAGGAACTTCAATTATAAAAAACTTTTCAATAGGCGAAGACCCACATTCATCTATAAAAGTTTGTAAAAATCTTGGGGTTAATATTGAATTCAAAAACGAAACAACAGTTAAAGTCTTATCTATAGGCAAACTAATTCAACCTGATAACGAGTTATATTGTGGGAATTCCGGCACTACAATGCGGCTTATGACAGGAATTCTTGCAGGACAAAAATTCAAGTCAATTTTAACAGGAGATGAAAGCCTTTCCAAAAGACCAATGAAACGTGTCATTGACCCTTTATCATTAATGGGAGCAAAAATCAGTTCAAATGAAGGAAAATCACCTCTATTAATATCAGGAACAGATTTACACTCAATAAATTACACCTCAAAAATAGCTTCCGCACAGGTGAAATCCTGCATACTTCTTGCCGGAATGCAAACAAATGACAATAAAAAAACTATCTACACCGAACCGTATTTATCCAGAAATCACACTGAAATATTGTTAAAACACATGGGTGCAAATATTTCAACGGATAAAAATACTACAGCTATTGAAAACTCCAAACTTAATCCTATAAACATAGAAATTTTTGGAGACATCTCATCGGCAGCATATTTTATTGTTGCAGCATTGATCATTCCAAATTCGGATATCATTATAAAAAATGTAGGTTTAAACCCAACCAGAACCGGAATAATCGAAATCGCAAAAAAAATGGGCGGAGATATTTCAATTATTGACAAAAGAGAGATTTGCGGAGAAATCGTAGGAGATATTCGAGTTAAATATTCAGAACTAAAAGCTTGCAATATAGAAGGAGAAATTATCCCGAAATTAATAGATGAAATACCTGTAATTGCAGTTATGGCAACTCAAGCAAAAGGTCAAACAATAATAAAAGATGCATCTGATTTAAGAAATAAAGAATCTGACAGAATAAAAACAGTAGTTGCAGAATTACAAAAACTGGGTGCAAATATTCAAGAAACTTCAGATGGAATAATAATTAACGGAAAAACTCAACTTACAGGCAATTGCAGCGTTGAGACATATCAGGATCACAGACTTGCAATGAGTTTATATATAGCAGGACTTATTTGCCAAAAAGAAATTGTTATCAATGGATTCGAGTGGGTTAATATTTCATTCCCGAACTTTGAAAGTTTATTTGAAACAATTAAACATTAACCCCTTAATCATCAATATTTTTGTGATAATATAATATTACGATTGTTAGTAAAAAAATAGAAGGATTGAAAAAAGATGACTCAACAATTAGACAAAACTCAAGAATCAAACTCTTCTCAAAATCAAATTCGCCAAGTTAGAATTCAAAAAATGAATAACTTGAGAGAAAGAGGATTAAACCCTTATCCGTACGGATATGATAAAGATATTATGGCACAAGATTTGCAAGACAAATACAAAGATCTTGCAGTCGGCGAAGAAATTGAAGATTGTTACCATGTAGCAGGACGTGTAATGGCTAACCGTAACACCGGTATGTTCATTGACCTTGTTGATGCTTCAGGAAAAATCCAAATTTTCTCACACAAAGAAAACCTATCTGAAGATGATTTAAAAACATTAAAAACAATTGACATTGGAGATATCGTTGGATTTTACGGCTCAGTAAGAAGAACTCCTCGTGGTGAACTTACAATTAAAGCAAAATCTTTAGAAATTTTATCTAAATCATTATTACCACTTCCTGAAAAATTCCACGGTTTAACTGACGTTGAAACAAAATATCGCCAAAGATATGTTGATATGATTGTTAATGATGACGTTAAAAAGACTTTCCAAAAAAGAAGTTTAATTATCCAAAAAGTAAGAGAATACTTGATAAATAAAGGATTTATGGAAGTTGAAACACCAATGCTTCACCCGCAAGCCGGTGGTGCGAATGCAAGACCTTTCATTACACATCATAATACGTTAGACATGGATATGTTCTTGAGAATTGCTCCGGAATTATACCTAAAACGTCTTATGGTTGGCGGTGTAAGTGAAAAAATCTTTGAAATTAACAGATGCTTTAGAAACGAAGGTATTGATACCCGTCACAATCCGGAATTCACAATGATGGAATTATACCAAGCTTACGTTGATTATAATGATATGATGGAATTAACCGAAAATCTTGTTGCATTTGTTGCTCAAGAAGTGCTTGGAACAACAAAAATTCAATACGGAGAAAATGAAATTGATTTAACTCCGCCTTGGGACAGAAAAACAATGTTAGGTGCGGTTGAAGAAGCTACAGGTATTGATTTTGGCAAAATCGAAACAGTTGAAGAAGCTAAAGAAAAAGCAAAATCAGTTCAAGTAGATGCAGATGACTGCGATAACTGGGGACAGGTTGTAGAAAGAGTATTCGAAGAAAAAATCGAAGGTTCTTTAATTCAACCTATTCACATCTATGATTACCCTAGAGATATATCTCCACTTGCAAAAGTTCACAGAGACAACCCAAGATTAACAGAACGTTTTGAAACCCGCGTTAACGGTTGGGAAATCTCTAACGCATTCTCTGAATTAACAGACCCGATTGATCAAAGAGCAAGATTTGAAGCTCAAATGGCAGCTAAAGCTGCAGGTGATGAAGAAGCTATGCCAATCGATGAAGATTATATCTGTGCGTTAGAACACGGCGTACCTCCAATGGGCGGTTTAGGACTAGGAATTGACAGATTGATAATGTTATTAACAAATTCACCTTCAATTCGTGATGTAATCGCTTTCCCAACATTAAAGAAAAGAGATTAATTTAAATAAAAATAATAAAAAAAGACTCAGAAAATTCTGAGTCTTTTTTTATTATACTAATTCTTATATTTTACAAATCCTCGTCTTCATCTGTTGCATAAGGATTACTTGATTTATTATGATTTTGAAGTTTTTTCACTCTTAGGATTTCTTTTAAATCTTCAGTAATTTTATCTTCTTCATCCAAAACAGGTTTTCTTTTTTTCGCATTAAGAACATTCGCAACATTCATCATAGCTAGAGAATTTAGAGTCGCACGTAGAATTGCACTCTGGTCCATATATTGATTATTTTGAACAGGCAACTCCTCTTCACCACCGCGTTGAGAGAAATATTCACCGCCCTGGCCCATTTTTTCATCTGATAATTTTGCAGCCGTTCCGGAAGGATCACCACTTTTAAAATTAAAAGCACCGCCTATTCCAAAGAAACCGGCAGATCTGTTATCGACCATAATTCTCACCTTTACCGACTATCTGAGCATAATATGCCCAAATCTTCGTGTTCATTATATCCTACACATTATAAAATATGTGATGTGTTATTAACTCATCTGAATATACTATTTTGCTACTATGTAAACAAAATTTTACAATTCAAAACAAATTAATTCTTATTTAAACGTTCTCACATACTACCATTATAGCATATCATATTGAAAAATACAACCCGATATGGTATAATAAAGGAATAGAATATAAGAGTTGAGGAATTCAGAATGAAAAGAGTTAATAACGCATTTACACTTACCGAACTGCTTGTTGCACTAGGTATTATCGGTATTTTATGTGCAATTCTTTTACCTATTATATTTAGTATTTTACCAAACCAAAATACTTTAATGGCAAAAAGAGCATACTATGCAGTACAAACAGTAGTAGCGGAAATGATTAACGATGAAACTTGCTACCCGGACTTAACAACATTAGGAGCAGGTAAACGCAGAGTCGGATTTGATGACGGTTTAGCTTACGTTAACTGTACAAAATGGAATAATAGTGCTTATTATACAAATGAATCAGGTCAGCAAAATAACAAATTTGTCACTATATTCAAAGATAAACTCGATATTCGAACTGACAACGGAACCCAATTTACTACAAAAGACGGTATGCAATGGGCTATAACCGGAATGAATTATACATCTACAAATAATCCAAACTCAACAGCATATATAACAATTGACGTTAACGGAACAGAAGAACCAAATTGTACAAAATCTGCAGCTTATGCATCCGCTATAACAGGTAAATCTGCTTGTCCTGCCAGCAGAACAAAAGGTATGGACGTATTTACAATTGGTGTAAGAGCAGATGGTAGATTAATAATAAGTCCTACCGATACCTGGGCTATGGATGCAGTTAAAGTCAGCAAAGACATTACAGAAGAATAATAAAGTAGCCGGATAATCGCACTTAACAACTTTAAGTGAGGAAAGTCCGTGCATCCCAGAACAGACCGCCGGAGAAACTCCGGGCGTTGTGAGGCGGCGGATAGTGCCACAGAAAAGATGACTGCCGATGGATATTTATATCACAGGCGATGGTGCAACGGTGAGTTAAGAGCTTCACCAGTGATATCGGAAGGTATCAGCTAGGTAAACCCCGGTCGGATGCAAGATTGAATCGAAGGTTACAAAGGTTGTTCGCCAACTTCGGAAAAATCGCTAGAGATTAGGAGTAATCCTAATACCAGACAGATGATTATCTAAAACAGAACACGGCTTACGGGCTGCTTTATCTTATTTACACGAACTTGTTTTCAGGTTCGTGTTTTTAAGTTATAATCAAATAAGAGAAAGAGGGATTTATGAAAAAAGGTTTATTTATAACATTTGAAGGAGCTGACGGCTGCGGAAAAACAACCCAGCTAAACCTGCTTAAAGATTATCTTGAAAATAAAGGGTACGAAGTTGTTATAACAAGAGAACCCGGAGCAAAAGGACTGGGTGAAAAAATCAGAGAAATTCTTTTAAATTACGATGGAGAAGTTTCAAACAGATGTGAATCCTTTTTATTCTTAGCAGATAGAGCTCAAAATATAGACATCATAGTCAAACCGGCAATCGAGGAAGGGAAAATCGTACTTTGCGACAGACATACCGATAGCACGGTAGCTTATCAAGGATATGGACGAGGTCTTGATATTGAGCAAATCAATATGCTAAATCGTATAGCAACAAATAATACAAAACCGGATTTAACACTAGTATTCGATGTTGATATTGAAACTTCAATGCAACGAGTTGGCAGTCAGCAAGATAGAATGGAAAAATCCGGAAAAGAATTCTTTAACAAAGTCAGAAACGGTTATCTTGAGTTAGCAAAACAAGAACCTGACAGAATCAAAGTTATAGATACCGCAAAATCAATAACAGAAATACAAAAAGATGTCACTAATATTATAAATAAATATATAAAGTAATAAAAAAAAGCCCCGTTATAACGGGGCAAAATTTTGTTAGGAATTAGGAATAGGAATTAATTGTCTCTCTTTACTTAAACGGTTTAAAAATCTCTCTCTTAATATCTCTCGTATTTATTTAACGCTTACATATATATAAAGTATATATTTATTTATATATTTCAATACTAGATTTTATTGTTACATTTCGTAACAATCCGACAAAATTTTATTTATTAATTTTTGTTAATAATTCTTAAAAACAACGCAAAAATTATTTTTAAGAGATTTAATATAAATGAAGTGTTAAAGGTAGAAAAATGATAAACATACCAAATATTAATCCATCTGCAATGAATAATATTGGCACATTCAAACCAAAAGAAGTGCCAAATGTCTCACAACAAAACAATAATCAACAACCCCAATATACGACAACTATTTATCCGGACAAAACCGTACCGGTTTATAATACATCAACATCAAGTGTTGATACAACCTCGGCAGTAAAAGCAAGCATTTTTTATATAAATGACTTACACGGTCAGAATATAAGAATGGAAAGACTTTTCAATGCAATAAATCAGTTTGATAAAACACAAAAAAATGATACTGATAAAATGAAATTTGCATCAGGTGACATCATGCTCGGAGAAGATGAAAAACATGTTAAAGTCGCAGATACATTTTTAAATATGTCAGGATTTTCAGCTTTAGCTCTCGGAAATCATGAATGTGATTTACCAACAAAAGATTTTGTTAAATTGATTAATGATAAAAAATATAAATTACTGGGATTAAATTTAAATCCATCTCAAAATAATCCTATTCATAATTATATTGAAAAATCATACATCCAAGAAATAAATGGTCATAAATACGGTATCATTGGTTTGGTTCCACCTGACCTGCATATACACGTAAAACTACAAGACCATTTACCGGATTTACATATTGAAGAAGACTTCAAAAAATCAATTCCTGAAGTACAAAAAGAAGTTGATAAATTACAAGCACAAGGAATAAATAAAATCATTGTACTTTCCCACTCAGGTTACCGTCAAGATGTTCAACTTGCAAAGAATGTAAAAGGTATTGACGTAATCCTTGGGGCTCATACTCATACTCTACTTGAAGGTATAGAAGAAAATAAAAACTTATTCTATTCATCAACAGGAGAACCAATCGTAATAACTCAAGCAGGACGTGATGGTAAAAACTTCGGAATTTTAAATGTCGAATTTGATAAAAACGGAGTAATAACAAAAGTCCAAAATAACTTAGGTAAAACTGACGAATACAACAGAAACCTCGTAGCCAGAAATGCATTTGAAAATATTTTAGGAAAACCGGAAAGAGTCGGAATCCTTAAATATGTAGAAAAATATCCTGAAGATGCTCTAGGAAACGAAAATCCTCATTGTGATTTCATCGTTGATGCACTAAGAAGTGAATTAAATACTGATATTGCAATAATGAACTCTGCAAATATAAGAGGTCAATTTGAAGAAGGTAGTATTGATACAAGAGATTTGGCAATCATTTCACCTTTTGCAAATAAAGTTGTTGTAATACAGGCAACAGAAGAAGAAATTGTTAACGGAATTAAAAACAGAGCAAAAGCATCAATGAGTTCAAACTCTCACAGACCTGGTATTGTTCAAGTTTCCGGATTAAAATATACATTTAACAGTAAAGGCGATGTCTTATCAATGTCATTTGTAGATAAGCAGGGAAAAGAAACACCAATTGATGTTAATAATCCAAGCAAAGAAAAAATGTATACAATAGCATCAGATGACTTTTGTATAGGAAATACTGACGGTGGTGGAGTTAACCTGCCTCACAGACTTGAAACTGCATTAAAGAAATTTGATTTTGATAAAGATATAATTGTTGGAGAATACATAAAACACGCCAAAGAACCAATTGAAATTAAATCAGACGGCAGAATTAAAAAAGTTGATTAAATATCAAATCCTGACTCATTCTAATCTGTAGTTTTATGCGGAATGAACATAACCACCATAATTAAGGTATAAAATTTACACCCTAATATCCGTATTGTTCGTGAGCATTCAAGTATTCTCGAACAGTATTTAGAGATGATTGTACAATACGTGTAACCCGTGATGGTGAAAGACCAATTTGTGCTGCAATATCCTTCACCTGCATATTTCTATAAAATCTATATTCAACAACAGTTCTTTCTTTTGGCGGTAACTTAGATATTGCTGCTTTTATCATTTTACTCATTTCTGTAATTTCAGCACTCTCATCAGGTAAAGCATGCGTATCTTTAACAAAATCAAACGGAGAATCATTATCACTTGCAGCTGCAGCCAAGCTATCAATAGACAATACAGTTTCGTAAATTGCTTCACGAACTTTTGCCTGTTTCATATCCATACCGTCAACTGCTTCTTCCTCATCATAATCATCCACAGCTTTATGTTTTAAAGAATACCATTTATATCTTATTCTTAATTCGTTTCTGATTGCCCAGCGAACAGCAGTTGCAATATAGGCAGCATTATACTTTTCTAACTGTTCAGGTGTTTTATTTTTAATCATTACCTGAATAGCAATTATACCAATTGAAAGCAATTCTTCGTATTCAACCATGTGAGACGGAATACGTCTATGCTCAACTCGTGCTACCTTTTGAACAAGATCAATATATTGTTGTAATTTTTTCTTTTCATCTTTATTCATAATTTTACACATCCATAATACTACAAGATATTAATTTCGCGGTCGTTTATTTGGTGGATTTTTCATTTTGTATACAAACATCAGAATTTCCGCAACAGCTTTATATAATTCCGGAGGAATAGACTGGTTAATATCAACCATTCTAAACAAAGCTCTGGCAACAGGCGGATTTTCAATAACAGGAACATTATGGTCTTTTGCTATATTAATAATCTTCTTTGCAATCAACTCTGTCCCTTTAGCAATAAGCATCGGAGAATCCATTTCTTCCGCTACATATTTTAAAGCACACGCAACGTGAGTAGGGTTTGTAACAACAAAATCTGCCGTCGGAACAGCATCCATTGCACCCTGTTGAAGCATTTGCATACGACGCTGACGAAGTTGAGCTTTAACATTCGGATCACCTTCAGAGTTTTTATATTCATCTTTTATTTCTTTAAAAGACATCTTTTGATCTTTTAGAAATTTGGCTTTTGTTACCCCGTAATCCGCTGCAGCAATAATCAAAAAGGCAATACATGCTTTAAAAATAAATTCAGTTAAAAGCTCACCAAACTCTTTCATTACCGCAAAATTATTATCAACCTGAGCAAGCTGTAAAATATGTTCAATATGCTCTTTATAAACCATCCAGCCTATATAACCCAAAATAGCAACTTTGACAATATTTTTAAACAATTCAAACAAAGTTTTCATTGACATAATATTTTTAAAATATTTTGTAGGATTCAATTTATCAAGCTTAGGCATCAATGGAGCAATAGCAACAAGCGGCCCCACCTGCACAAAATCGGCAAGAATTGCAACCAACCATGCCAGAAATAATATAGGTCCAATAATTAATGCTGCACCTTTTGAAGCAATTAGGAAAATATACATATAACCTATTTGATCAATATGGGCATTTGGAATTTGTTCATAAAGAAGCGTAAAAACTTGAACAATTTGATCCCATATAAAAGGAGCAATCCCAAATATTGCAGAGAACAAAATAAGCAGGGAAACAGCAGTTGAAAAATCTTTCGACTTAACAACCTGCCCCTCTTTTCGTGCACGTTCTAATTTCTGGGGGGTGGCATCAAACTGCTTATCTTCATCACCCATTTTGAGATAGTTCCTTTCCGATTGATAATATTATAACATGATTACAGATATAATATTACTGATAATAATCGGAATTTCAAAATTATATTACCCTACAATTTTAACACCACTACTCGTACCAAGACGAACCGCACCTGCATTAATCATAGCAATAGCAGCTTCTTTATCTCTAATACCGCCTGATGCTTTCACTTGCAAACCTGCATCTTTCACAGTATTAAACATAAGTTCAACATCTTCTGCCTTTGCTCCAACGCCACCTTTTACAAATCCGGTTGAAGTTTTTACAAAATCAGCTCCGCCTTTTATTGCTAATTCACAAGCTGTTTTTATTTCATCTTTTGTTAATAAATCAGTTTCAATAATAACTTTTAAATTATGCCCCTGACATGCAGCCTTAATACCTTTAATTTCGTTAACAATAAATTCAAAATCTTTATCTTTCAATTTGGTAACATTTATAACCATATCAATTTCATCAGCACCATCTCGAACGGCATTAATAGTCTCAAAAATTTTAGTTTCAGTAGTATTAGCCCCCAAAGGAAAGCCAATAACAGTAACGATTTTCACATTACTATCTTTCAAATAATCTTTTGCAAGTTTTACATAGCATGGATTTATACATACACCTAAAAAATTGTATTGTTTTGCTTCTTCAAAAAGCTTGATTAAATCTTCTTTTTTCGCATCTTGTTTTAATAAAGTATGTTCAACATATTTGTTCAAATTATCCATATTTCCTCCTAAAATAATATATTATCTAAAATCTCTGATACTTGATCCGAATGGTTTAATGTAAAAAAGTGCAATCCGTCGACATTATTAAACAATAAATCCTGACACTGATTGGTCGTAAATTCTATACCTATTTTTAAAGCATCATCAGGGAATTTTTCTAACTGGTCTTTCAATTTTTGCGGAATTTCAACATGCGTCATATTAACCATATTTTTAACATGTTTCAAACTTCTAACAGGCATAATTCCCGATATAATAGGAAGTTCAATACCTGCATTTCTTACCTGTTCAACATAAGAATAAAATTTATCATTGTCAAAAAACAACTGTGTAAATATCACACTTGCTCCTGCATCAACTTTTTTCTTCAAATTTTCAATATCATCATGAATATTAGCACTTTCTATATGACATTCCGGATAGCCGGCAACACCAATTGATAATGTTGTTTTTTGATGAATGAAATCAACAAGTTCATTTGCATGATGAAAATCAAACATTGAAACATTCATATCCTCAGGAATATCACCTCTTAACGCCAGTATATTTTCGATACCAAGATTTTCTATATATGTAATATGTTTTTCTACACTTTCACGGGACAATGCAACGCAAGTAAAATGAGGCATTACAGTGAACTCTAAATCAATAAGCATCTTTAGAATTTCTAACGAAAAATCCTGAGTTTTCCCCCCTGCACCACAAGTCAGAGAAACCAAAACTGGATTATATTTTTTCAATAATCTTATCTCATCAAATAAATTAGAAATATCACCATCTTTTGGAGGAAAAATTTCAAACGATATTTTAGGTGAAATATTCGAATATCCTCCAACGTGCACAAAATTATTATGCTCGTATATTTCCTTTAATTCCATAAACAAATTATAACATATAATCTTCAATTTCAAATATATTTATCATATAATACAGATGAAAAATGAATATTGATGCCCTAAAAAGAATTAGAATTGAAAGATATATATTTGCCGCAATCATGGCTTTTGCTATGGTAATAATTGCAGAAATAAGCGGAGAAAAAGAAATCATTTTTCCTGAAATTTGTGCACTAACCATTGGTGCGTGGATTTCGGAAAGACAACCCTGGATGTGCAATAAACGTAAAATGTTTTTTCTTGTATCTGTCGCATCTCTATTTGGAATGCTGGTAACCCGATATATTCAGCTGCCGCTAATATTTCAAGTATGCCTTTGCTTTGCATTTACAGGAATTGTCTTAACAATAACAAGAACAACACTAATTCCTATCATTTCAGCTTGCATACTTCCGGTATATCTTGGAACTAAAAGTTGGGTGTACCCTATATCAGTTACTATAATGGCTTTAATTATAATATGCACACAATGGTTAATGGAGAAATCTCATTTAAAACCTCAAAACCACTATATACCTTGCGAATTTAACATTAAAACTCAAATTATAAAATGGACAAAATTACTGATAGTATTTGCACTAATAGCATTAATACCATTTAAAGCTCATCAAATATTTTTTCTGGCACCACCTTTAATTGTAACGTTCACAGAATTTTCCAACACTTCAAGCCCTTTGCGAAACAGACCATTTACAATAATCGGACTAATGACTTTGGCTGCCACGACAGGATGTATCTTACGCGAAACTTTAAATGTTTATCTCCACTTTCCGCTTACAATTTGTACAATTTTAGCTTGCTGTATATTATTTTTTACATTTGATAAAATCAAAACACTATTTCCACCCGCAGGAGCAATATTATTAATCCCGATGGTATTAAAAACCGAATACCTTAAAATCTTACCTTTAGAAGTATTTATTGGTACAACTGTACTTATTTTTGCCGCAAAAATTATTTTCCCAAAACAATCAACTAATTAAAAACGGCGGACATAGTAATTTTTATCATTTTTAAGTGCAATTCTTGCCTCTGTTAAATCTTTATCATCAAAATTATGCGTCAATATTTTTGCAGCCTTTTCGCGTATAGTGTATTCTTCAATTTCTTTTGCCCGCAAAATTATTTGTTTTAAATCTTCAAAAGGAACTTTATCCCAAAATTCATAAATAGTTTCAAGACACCAGTACAACTTGAAAACTTCTTTATTCACCTTATACTTTCCATCTTGAAAATCAAATTTCTCAATTTTATTCAATAAATCAAATGATAATTCAGTTAAATCTTTACAGAATAAGTTACAGAATTCTTGATTATTTTTCAGATTAGATATTGCTGAAATAACATTCCTGCATATATTTGCATTAATATCAATAATTGCAGCTAAAAATATTTTATAATTTTCCGGAATTTGAAAATACACAATCAAGTCAGGGGTAGACATAAATTCATTCAATCTCAAAGAAACAGCCTCTCTTATTTTTCCATCCTGTCCAACAAGATTAGATAAAAGAATTTGAGCATCTTCAACAGATTTAATCGTATCCAAACGCAATGCTGATATCTGCTTTTGTACAATATTACCTGATTTCAAGAATTCCAAAAGCTGTTCATGAGAATAATCAGCTTCGTATAAATTCAAAGCTTGTGTAAAATTTTCATCTAAAGTTTCATAATAACTATTATTCAAATTTTAATCCTTAATACCTGAATACATTAAATATAACATAAAGTATAATGAAATTTTAGTCCAAAATCGTTTAAATGTATGATATGAAAGCCTAAAATTCAGATATAATAATTGTAGGAGAAGTATTATGGGTAACATTATATCATTATTACAAGAAATATTTATGCTTAAAGAAAATAATAGTGTTAAAGTTGGTCTATCAGATTTTAGAGAAACAAAATCTCCAATTGAAAAACCTAAAAGAAACATTAATCAAGCACCTAAAGAGTTAAGATTATCTGAACTAATGAGAAAAAATAGCTACTAATCTACTTTTTACGTTTAGAAACTTGATAAATCAGAGCAAGAGTTGCAATTGCATTAGCCTGCACAATAGGATTTGCATCATCGCACAAAGAAATGAGCGGAGAAATAAATTTTTCAAATTCAATATTATCACTTTCCGCTAATTGAGAAATGCAGGATATAGCAGAATTTTTCACAATCCAATTTGAAGCTTGACAGGCATCAATTATTCTATCTGTTAAAATTCTGCCATAACGACAAATTCCGGAGATAGCATTTTTTCGGATTGAATCATTTTCTTCGCCAATCTTTTCAAACAAAATATTAAAAGTTTCTTCTGTCGGGAATTCACAAATTGCAGAAACCGCAGCAGCACAAACATTTGAGTTTGAAGAATTTATTTTAGCCTTAACTGCTTCATATATTAAATTATCCACATCATTTGCAGATTTTGAATGTTTCTTGACTTGTTCAACTTTGACCTCTTTTTTACCATCAGGCAAAATATATGAAAAACCGGCAAGAGATATTGCTTCTTTAGCTTCATTCAAAGTTTTATAACTTAGCATATCAGAACCTAGCGGGTGTGGAATTTTTTGTACTACAGATTGATTTTTGTTTTTAAGCGGTATTGCGTTCACAACAAAAACAATTTCACCATTTTGCTCCTTTTGTTTAATAGCAATATACTGCATAATTAAATTCCCTCATAAAATATACCTTTATCCATTTGTGCAAAAAATTCCTGATAAACCTGAGGATTATATATCCTTACAACTTTCATCGGTGCAGATTTAACAAAAGAATACCCGTCAGCATTTTGCAAAAACTTTTCAACCAGTACAAAACGTACCTTTGTTTTATCATCTCCAAACTTTTCAATATTTACATTAGAGTCAACAACAACAGTTTTATCTCTAAATTCGTTAGAAATTCTCATAGATGGATCATACATATATCCTACAGTCGTACCATACGATAAAACAGTCATAGCAGTCATTGCAGCCAAATATAAAGACCAGCCGGCAACACGTTTTTTATTTACATGGTGATGTTTGAAAGTTTTTCTGGCATGTAAATAGCCAAGTTCCGGTTCAATCTCCTGAATAACAAAACCACTGTCCTGCAAAGTATTTATTGCAGCTTTCATCACACGATTATAATCAGGAGTATCATAAAGCCTTGTCTCCATTTCCCTGCGTTCTAATTGCGAAATAGTCTTCTTTGCCATTGCACAATTAGAAGAAATCGTAAGAAATATTACTGATAAAACTATAGTAAAAAACTTTTTCATCATATTTTTTGTTTCTGTATAAATATAGCTTTGTCAACTTTTGAGAAAAAATCCTGATAGTAATTTTCATCATTCACATCATCAATAAATTGAGCATTACCATAAACATTCAATAGCTTACGTTTAAAATTAACTCTGACACGCATATTTTTACCATATTCAGTGACATTAGCGGTTGTTTCAATAGTCGCAACACTAACACCGTTCCAGTTAAGTCTTGCTTTAGACAGTCCGAATTCTTTAGTAATATCAATATTTTTATCTGACGTATCAAAATCCTTTACACCATAAATAAAACCCAATAGTGGATTAGCATTATAAACAATAAAACCTTCATCCTGCAAAACATTTAACATAGCCTTCATAACAAGAGCTTTGTCCGCAGAATCATAAGTTCTTGTTTGGAATTGACGTTTTTCCAACTGTGTCATCGGAGTAATAATAGTCTCAGCTTGACGTTTTCTTGCAAAAACAGGCAATGAAAAACACATAATAAATAAAATTGCTAATAACTTTTTAACCATTAAAAACTCCTAGAATGAACTCATATGGTAATTCAAATTCGCAACATTACCTTTTGCATCAAACTTCAAAACAACAGTCAGAGTTTTTTGGACAGACTGCACAGTTCCGCCACGTTTGTTGTAGCCGATATTAGCAATACCACCGCCAAAACCGCCGGAGCCATAGCCTCCTCCAACGCCGCCAAGCCCTACACCAAAGCCGGAACTATTATATGACGTAATAGACGAAACTTTATCATAAATCCAGGTTTCTTTACCATCAGCATCTTGAGTAACAATATTTGGAGAGCCCAAAACAGATGCAACCTCAGCTTGAGATGTTCCAATTTTTATATCTCTCTGCACAATACCAAGTGTCATTTGCTGTTCTTGGACAGGAGTTGTCATAGGAACCTGACATCTTTCAGGGTGTTTTCTGCACTTTCTGCTATTCATGTTAATATCATTTATCGCAAATGCAGGAAGAGTCATTCCTAATACCAAAAGTAATGCTGCAATCTTTTTCATAATAAAAATCCTTATACTTCCAATTATTAAGTTTTACCATATTATAGCAAACTATTATTAATTTTTAAATAGCCACATTGATATTTTTTTAAAAATTATTAAAAATCTTATATGAAAAAATATTTATTTATAATTACTACATTACTTTTATGCATGCCTGCACATTCACAAATTCTCAACGGCGAAGTAAAGTATACAGATTCAGAAGCACAAAAAGTAATGTTTGAAACCAGTCCTCTTCAAATTTCTCAACCTCTTATAAAAAACAATCTACACGACATCAATAAATCCGAAAACAATACTGCAATTCTACAAGGTTATACCAGCATAAAAGATAGAATTCTCGGACACTTTTCAGACGGAAGTTATGCTATAAAATATTTAGACTCTCCTCAATACGTTTGGTATTATAATTCCGACGGTCTGTTAACACATACCGAAAAGCAATCTTCGTTAGAATACCCTTACAAGACTTACAAATACAACACACAAGGTAAGCTGATAAATATGACTTTAAGAGTATCAGAAGATGAAACATTTATTTTTAATCCATCAGGTACACTTATTGCCCATTGGATTGGAACAAATTGTTTTGATAAAAACGGAAATATTATAATGACACGAAACATAGAAAAATAAAAAGACTGAATTAAAATTCAGTCTTTTACTATAATTTATACAAATATTTATTTAATAAAAGCTTTTATTTTCGGCAGAATTGATTTCAACCATGAACCTGCAGATTTAAACATTGTTGCAATCTTAGCTCCGGCTTTTTTACCGATTGTTGCAAACTTTTTACCAACAGTCTTTGTAGATGTTTTAATTCTTCTACCGATATTTTTGAAGAATTCTTTAGTTGGACTTTTTAATCCTTCGACAACATTAATAACAGGTTTTGGTTCTCCAACTTTGCCCATTTCTGCAATTTGAGTCCATCCATGAGCTTGACTATACACATAACTATTCGCCGGATTTATCCCTGCATTTTTACCGGCTGAAGCTAAACGTCTTGCATACTCACCAGCTTTAGAACCTGTTAGCGGATGTGATGTATCAAACCCAAAACCATGTTTTGCTGCATTATCAACAAACTGAGTCAATCTTTTAGACGGAACAAGAGTAAGTTTATCGTTAACTAAAACTCCGCCATATTTTTTACCTGTAAATAAATTTGATGCACAAGCACCTAAATTGTTTAGTGTTGTTCCCATAACAATTCCCTTTCAAAAATAAATATTTAATTCCCCGTACTCATATATAAACAATTTTTAAAAGTTAAAATTGTCACGTTGCACCATATCCTATCCAGTTGCATTGCACAACATAAGCGGATTTGAGACAAACTAAATTCAACTTAACAAACCTTTACAATTAGCACTTAAAAATTAAAGTTTCTACAAGTATATGCCGAATATATACTTGTAAGGAAACAAAAGGGATAAGTCTAATGAGTCTAAACGTAAATTATACTTCATTATACAAGAACGGTATTGATACTTCTATCCTTAAAGAAGTATCTAAAGAAATCCTTAACCGTGCTGCTGAAAAAAGCTCCCGTTTTGTTAATACTTCTGCTTCTCAACAAGTAAATTCAATTGCAAGACCTGTAGAATTAGGCATTGACTTGTATCAAGGTAAAGTTGACGTTAATGCTCAAAAACAAATTGCAATGAATAACACTTTACAATTCCAATTTAACCAGACTACATTAAATTCTATTCAATATTTAAACTCTCAAGCCGCAATAACAAAAAGAGTTGATGGTAAATACATGCCTGCTGTTAATGAAGTTGTTACAGAAACTCAGAAATCAGTTGAAACAAATTCTGCATCACACTTCATCAGCATTTTCACAGCAGCAACTGCCAAAGACAAAGAAGGTTCAAATCCTTTCTACAACGGTGAACTTCTTGCTAAACAAGCTAAAAAAGAAGAACAAAAAGATGTTGAACCATTAAAAAGTATTTTTGCATAATAAATAAAATTTAAATATATTTCTCAATTTTGATTTCCTTATGTTTACACAAATTTTATTCCCCTTTTCGGGGAATTTTTTTTGCCTTATCGGGGGTTAAAATTCAACAAAAATACTCTTATAATTTTTGTATTCAGAAAGGTTAGGGATATTATGAAAAACAACTTTTGGTTTATAGTAGCATGCGTTTTGGTATTTTTTGTAGGTTACAACATGAATAATGTTGCTGTATCGTCTTCAAAGTACAAAGTAGCAGTAGTAGACGTTCCAACAATACTTTCCAATTCACCTGAAATTCAATCATTAAAGATATCACAGGATAAGCAAATGGAAGAATTAAATACAATGATTTCCAAGGCACAAAATGATATCATAAACGAGCCAAATCGATCTAAAGCTCTTGAAAAAGAAGCAACTTACAGAAAACAAATTGAAGACAAGAAAAAACAAATAGACGAAGAATATAATAATAAAATTTCACAGATTACACTCAAGATAAAATCACTGATATCAAATGAAGCAAAAAAAACTAACTATAATCTTGTACTTCCGACAGGAATGGTAGTTTCAGGCGGAGAAGATATTACAAATGATATAGTCAAAAAACTAAAATAAACAGCTCATTGTTTATCCATATATTAAATAAGATTTGCTGCATTATATGAACTTCTTACAAGTGGTCCAATTTGGTAATGTTTTATACCAATCTGTGCAGCAAGTTTTTTTATTTCTTCATACTCTTCCAATTTGTAATACTTAGCAACAGGAAGATGCTCTTTTGAAGGTTGAATATATTGTCCGACAGTCACAATATCACAATTAACATTATATAAATCTTCAAAAGTTTCTTTTATTTGTTCAAAAGTTTCGCCAAGACCAATCATAAGCCCTGATTTAGTCTTAATATCACTATTATCACTAATATATTTTAAAACCATCAATGAATTATCATAGTTTCCTTGAGGTCGTGCAGTTTTAAATACATTTCGAACAGTTTCAATATTATGATTAAACACATCAGGTGCAGCTTTAATAATAATATCCAAAGACTCTTGATTATTTTTAAAATCCGGAGTAAGTATTTCTATCTTTGTATCAGGTGAAATTTTTCGAATTTCATCAATACATCTTGCAAAATGTTCAGCACCACCGTCAGGTAAATCATCTCGTGTAACCGAGGTAATTACAGCATATTTAAGCCCTAATTCTTTGACCGCTTTTGCTACATTTAACGGCTCTTCTTTATCCAAAGGCTCCGGCTTTTGACAAGATATATTACAATACTTACAATTTCTTGTACATACACTACCCATAATCAAAAATGTAGCCGTATGCTGGGAATAACATTCATTTTTATTAGGACACCTTGCCCCTTCACACACTGTATTAAGGCAATTTGACTTAAGAATTTTTCTTACAAATCTTGTTTTTTCTGTATCAATAATCGGTCGTTTTAAATATTCCGGCAATCTTTCCCGCACTTTTTCACTCCTTCATGTTTTATATAATTATATAACAAATTATTTTTTGTTTGATTTTTATACAATTACGTTATATAAATATATTAAGAATACAATATAGGAGTCATAAAATGAAAAAGATTTTATTATTATTGGCAATTACAGCATTTGCAGCATCTGCTAATGCAGCTGAGCCATTATTATTAGAACCTCTTAATCCGGCATTATTGCCTGCTGGTGCAACTTCTATCTCCAGCTCAAACGGACAAGTTATGGTTCATGGACAAAACGGCGAAGTTCTTGGAACTTATGTACCAAACTTAGGCGAAAACATGGTTCCTCAAAATGCAGCTGCAGAAGGAAAACCTGTTCCGGTAAAAGATTTACCTAGGGTAAGAATTCAAACAAAACAAGGCAGACAAACCAATACTCAATGGAATCCTGGCGGAAAAGGTACAAAATCATTCTTCTAGAAAGATTTATTTATTCAAGCTTAAAGAAAAGACCTCTAAAAAGAGGTCTTTTCTTTATTTAAAACCTGCCTCAATTAGCATGCTTTATCACCATGTTTATATAATATTTTAATTTACCCACTACATGTATTAGAAAAACTTTAATCCATGTATGTTGTTTTCATCTTTTTAAATGATGTTTAAAAGTTAATATATTATAGAATAGAAATGTAATAAAGATTAAATTGGGTAGAGGTTAATGGAACAGAGTTTTGATTTTTCTTCTTATAACAACATAAAACGATTATCCGAGAACGAACTCGTAGAGCTCTGGGACAAATATCTTTCTGACAAATCAGATAAACATTCCCGTGACCTTCTTATTGTTCAATACATCTACCTTGTAAGATATGCAGTAGGACGTGTTAAAGTTTCACTTCCTGCAACTATATCAATAGAAGATATCACCGGATATGGAGTTGAAGGGTTAATCAATGCTGTTGAACGTTTCTCTCCGCAAAAGGCTACTCGTTTTGAGACTTACGCTCTAATCAGAATTAGAGGTTCTATTATTGATAAAATCAGAGCACAGGATTTTCTTCCAAGAACAGTAAGGAAAAAAATTAAAGATATTAAACAGGCAACCGAATTTCTAAAACAAGAATTAGGAAGAATCCCTACTGCTTCAGAAATTGCTAACTATCTTGATATGGATGTTGAAAAAGTTAACCAGATAATGTCAGAAGACGTAACTATAACCTCCATATACGATAAAAGAGGATCTTCCGAAGATAGTATGGAAATCATCGATACAATAGAAGATTCCCATAAATTAAACCCGCAAGAACGAATGGAAGAAAAAAATGTAAAAACAGACTTGCAAAAAGCTCTTCAAAGACTTCCTGAAAGAGAAAGAGTTCTCTTAGTTCTTTACTATCAAGAAAACATGACAATGAAAGAAATCGGCAGCACTTTGGGCATGTCTGAATCCAGAGTATGTCAGCTTCATGCTCAAGGTATCATGAAACTTAAAAACATACTTAATGAAAATCGTACATCCAGACTTCAACAAGCTATTGTTTAATATCCGCTTTATCGTAATTAATAATAACAAAATCAATACGATTATTCATATTTTCAATTGCCGGTGAAATATCACCTAATCCGATTGCTTGTATATTTCGGGCATTCAGTTTTTTGACATTAATAAAATATTCCGCTATTTTATCAGCTCTTACTGCTGATAATTCCCAATTATACAAATAAAACTCTTCTTCATTAATATTAGAATTACCTTCAATAATACATTCTTTATCTAAATAAATAACAACATCAGCAATCGCATCAAGTATAGGCTTTGAAGACTCTAAAATATCTGTTTTGCCATCTTCAAAAAAAGTTTTTGACTCTATACTTATGACAAGCCCTCTGGGAACTTTTGTATATTCAACATTTTTCAGTGAAGATAAATATTGCCTGAAAAGATTTTCAATTTCAGCTGTAGAATAATAATTTTGCGACATTTGAACCGAAACTTTTGCAGGAGATTTTGACACACATTCATCTGCAAACACTATCGGATTACGACAAAAGAGGATTGTAAAAAAAATAAAATATATAATTTTCCAAATTTTATTCTTCACAAAACAATCCTCTCACGTAAGATTATTTGCAAATATAACAAAGAAAACTATTACCTGATAAGTTATGGTTTAATAATAGAAAGAACACTGTTACCTGAGAAATATTTTTTTGCACAATTAAGCACCTGTTCAGATGTAACAGCTTTGACATTTTCTTTCATCTCTTCGGAATAATCAAACCCTAAATCTAAAACTCCGTATTTAGCAAAAGTACATGCTTGCTGAATATTTGTTTCTGATAAAAATGCACATTTGCCGATAAAGTTATTTTTGGCATCCTCAAGTTCTTTTTCCGGAACTAAAACTGTCTTAATTTTTTCAATTTCTTCTTCAAATCCTTTCAAAGAAATTTCAATATTTTTAGGTTCAGTTGCAATATAAATCATAAAATTACCGGCAAGCTTAAATGTTTCATAAGAACTTCTTACAACATAAGCCAAACCTTTTTTATCTCTCAACTCAAGGAATAATCTTGAAGATAACCCTGAAGCTCCTAATATAACATTCAATAAAATCAAAACAGGATAATCTTCTTCTTTACAAGTTGCAACCTGCCACCCTTTTATAATATGTGCCTGATTTAAATCTGAACGAACATTTATAACTTCCTTGTTTTCTGCCAGCACAGGCTTCTCTATATTAAAATTACCATCAACGGATGGCGGGAATTCTCCAACAACAGCTTCAATTTGAGGAAGAATATCTTCATTTTCCAGAGCACCAACAACTGCAAGTGTTTTTTTACCGGTCTCTAACAAAGAATTATATGCTTCAACAACGTCCTCTTTTGTAATAGAATCAATATTTTCCAAAACTTTAGTCATTGAATTGCCATAGTAATGGTTACCAAACATTGCTTTGTAATAAGCATCCATAGCGGTTGCTCTTGGAGAATCTAAATCCGCAGTAATTTCACCTTTTATTTTAATACGTTCTTTTTCAAATTCTTCAAATGTAGAATTTTTAACAACTTCACCTAATAGTTCAACAGCTTTTGAAAAATCTTCGTTTAAACATACAAATTTTAATCTTAAAAAATTTGGCAACAAATCAATAGAAAAATCTATTGCAGATTTTTCAAACTCATTAGCAAGCTCTTCTGAAGAATATTTTGTTGTCCCTTGTAGCAATAATCTTGCCAGTAATGAATATACACCCGGAATCTTTTCTACATCATTAATTAAAAAATTCAAACAAAATGCCATCCTAGGAGTGTTATCATTCTTTTTGTAAATATATTCAATATTGTTTTTCAATCTTAAAATTTGCTTATCCATAAAAACTGTCCTCTTCTTCGTTCAAATTTTATCATAATTTAACCCGAAATACAAATAATATTATTCGTGCTATACTAGCCGTATGGTTAATAGAATAAAAACAGGAACAGTAATCGGATTAAATGCATACGAAGTGTCAGTCGAAACAGATGTGACAAACTCTTTACCGGGAATGTCAATTGTAGGGCTTCCTGATGCATCTGTTAACGAAGCTCGGGATAGAGTAAAATCCGCAATAAAAAATTCAGGCTATACCTTCCCTTCCAAGAAAGTTATTATAAACCTTGCACCGGCAGACCTAAAAAAAGTTGGAACAAGTTTTGATTTACCAATAGCAATAGGAATTTTAACAGAAGAAGAAACTCTTGATTGGGAAAAAGTTAAAAACCATGCATTTATTGGCGAATTAGCTTTAGATGGAATGATAAGGGGTGTAAATGGGGTATTACCATTGGTTCTGGGGTTGAAAGACGCAGGAATCACTGAAATTTTTGTTCCGAAAGCAAATGTAAAAGAAGCAGCCCTGATTGAAGGAGTAAATATTTACGGAGCAGAATACCTTTGTGATATAGTTAACCATTTTACAGAAAACAAAATTCAACCAACAAGAATAAATGCTAAAGAATATCTCGCAGAAAAAATTGAACAAAACTACTTATTTGATTTTAAAGATGTAAAAGGTCAGCAAAAAGCAAAAAAAGCACTTGAAATTTCTGCAGCCGGCGGACATAACATCTTGATGATTGGTTCACCGGGTTCCGGAAAAACTCTAATGGCTAAATGTTTTGCCTCAATTCTACCACCGTTAGAACTGTCAGAAGCTCTTGAATTAACAAAAATCTATAGTATTTGCGGACTTCTTTCGGAAGATGAACCTCTAATGTCAAAACGACCATTCAGAGCAGTACACCATACCGCATCTGCTAATGGTATTATCGGCGGAGGAACAACCCCAAAACCCGGAGAAATTACTCTTGCTCATAGAGGTGTTTTATTTCTTGATGAGATGGTAGAATTTCCAAGATCGGTTTTAGAAGTTCTAAGACAGCCGCTGGAAGATGGAGAAATAGTGATTTCCAGAGCAAAACACTCTATTAAATACCCTGCTAATTTTATGTTACTTGGAGCAATGAACCCTTGTCCTTGCGGATATTTAGGAGATAAAGAAAAACAATGCACCTGCTCAGACTTCCAAATCTCCAGATATTTAGCAAAACTTTCCGGTCCGTTATTAGACAGAATCGACATCCAAATAGATGTCCCAAGGCTTACTCCGTCCGAACTCTTAAATTTAAATAATCAGGAAGAAGATTCTGCAACAATCAGAAAACGCGTAATTAAAGCAAGGCAAATACAGGCAGACAGATATAAAAACGAACAAATATTAACAAATTCAGAATTGACATCTGAACTTATAAAAAAATATTGTCAAATAGATAAACAATCACAAGAACTTTTAAAAACCGCAATTGTTAAATATCAGCTTTCCGGAAGACGCTATGACAGAGTTTTAAAACTTGCCCGAACAATTGCAGATTTAGACGGCAAAAACAATATTGAACAGATACATTTAATGCAGGCTCTTCAATACAGAATGTTTAATCCTGATGAATACCGAGGATAAAATAAATTTATAACCAATATAGTAATTACACTAAATCTGATTAAAATATAATCATGAAGTCATTCCGAACGTGTTTCGGAATCTCATTATTTGTAAAACCATGTTCAAGAAGACATTTTAGTCTAACTTATCTAATATAAATTTACCGATTTTACCTTCTCGAAAATCCCTTAATATATAAACCGAGGTTCTTTCTCTATCAGTACTTCCGCCTGTTAACAACCAATTTCGTTCAAGAGAGATATTATCAACATTTAATTCTTTATCATCAGGAAGCTTGTAATACTCACGAAAAACTTGCTGCTGTTTTTCATCAAGCATACTTAAGAGTTCTTCCGCCACAATTTCATTAGAATAAGCATTTTCTGAAACAGAATTAACAAAAGCTAATTTCTTTGCTCTTTCCTGATCTTCCTGTTTCATAGGTATAATACCCGGAGTATCCAGCAGTTCCAACTGCGGATTAATTCTAACCCACTGCTGTTGACGTGTAACACCGGCTTTTGCACCTATTTTTGTCTTTGAAGACCTTGTTAATTTATTTATAATACTGGATTTTCCGACATTTGGCATTCCGACAACCATAATACGGGCAGGTCGTCTTAGCAAGCCTTTTGCCATAATTGCTTGAATACGAGGTTCGGATAATTCAACCGCACGCTTTATAATAGCATTCAAATCTTTAGAATGTTTGGCATCTGTTGGAATAACGTCTGTTCCATTTTTTTCTTTTAAATATTCAATGAATTTTTTTAATTCATTTTTATCTACCAAATCTGATTTATTAAGCAACAAAAATCTGGGCTTTCCGTTTAGGAGCCCAGATATATTGTCATAACTGCTTGAAATTGGTAATCTCGCATCTAAAACTTCAATCACGGCATCCACTAAAGAAAGCTGTTCTTTAAGCTTCTTTTCTGCTTTTGCAATATGTCCCGGATACCAGTGAATATGAGTCTTATCTTTTTTCAATTTTTTCCTTAATACGAGTTGCTTTACCTGAACGTTCTCTTAAATAATACAATTTAGCACGTTTAACGTCACCACGTCTTAGAACGTTAATTTTATCAATTCTTGGAGAGTTAATCAAGAATACACGTTCTACACCAACACCTTGGAATACTTTTCTAACAGTGATGGTTTTGTTAAGACCTGAACCGTGCAATTTAATAATTGTACCTTCAAAAGCCTGAATTCTTTCTTTGTTTCCTTCAACGATTTTAACGAAAACTTTTACTGTATCACCAGCATTAAGTTCAGGAAGATCCTTACCTAAATAGCCTTTTTCTAATTCATCAATAATTGGATTATTCATCGCTTGCTTTCCTTTATATTTCTAAACTATTACTTATTATGTAATTCCTTAATCGACGTTAATGACTTTTTCCACACAAAAATCCGCCGACGCACGTTCGTATCATGAATCGTATAATAAATAAACTAAATTTGCAAGCAGAGAAACCAATGTTTGTTACTAAGTGTAACAGGATTTTCCCTTATAATATAAGTATTTACATAAAATTTTGCAATAAAAATGCCGGTTGCACACTTGGCCCGGCGTTATTAATACTCTCTTTTCTTATCATTTGTAGAAGTTTATACTCTGTTTTACTTAACTGCAGACAGGTTAGCTTTAATACCTGAATCTGAGTTAATTTCGCACGCATTAGCATAAGCTAATGAACGGCGTTTTTTAGCTCCTCTTAATATTAATTCAACACTTTCGCATCTGTTGCTTGATGGTGTTGTTATCTTCTTTATCATTATTCTTTACTCCATAGATTCTATCTGATTACAAATTAGTTATCGGCAATTCAAAATGCAATCTTTAACAATCTATAGAATTTGTTAACAAATATTAATATATAAAATTCAATTTAATAACGTATACAAATAAAAACATTATTAATATAAAATAATAAAATGAATAAAATATTCAACGAATCTTCAACTCTTGAAATTGATGCAAAACTATACAGAGATATTTTAGCTCGGGAAGAGCAGATTCAAAAGGCTTGTATAATCGGGTTTTTAATTCTTGTTTTTATTTTTCGCGGAGCAATAGGGTACTGGCTGAAATTCGGAATAGCAATTCCAAGCAGAAGAGCATCATCACCAATAAACGTACAGGACTTTCCTGTTCAAGTTGATTATACTGAGGAAGAACAACTTAAAAAGACCTTCACCTATAAATCATTAATTAACAATAACGAAATGCAAATTATTCCTCAGGCACATTATGAATTATCAGGACGAGTCATTGCATACAATCATGATTTCATATTCATAAATAAATTCTTTGACAGTGCGGCATTATATGATTTGGGTGCAGCCTGGGGTGAGTTATCAGATACAAAAACTTTCAAACAATATTTCAAAGTATATAGCCAGAAAGTTGAAATGACAGGTTCCAGAAGATTAAACTGGCAATGGAAATATAACACCCCGTATTCAGCAGACTACATTAATTCCCATCTTTCGCATACCCATATTATTCCGGCAAACAGAAACGTTATGGCTGCAATGTTAAAACTAAAACTTTACGATAAAGTAAAAGTTGAGGGTGAATTAGTAGATATGATTTACACTGACAAAAGAACCTCACAAACAATACAATATAGAACCAGCTTATCCAGAAATGACACCGACATAACAAGTAGAGGAAACGGAGCCTGCGAAACTCTATACGTCACAAAAGTCCAAATAGGAAATACCATTTATCAGTAAAACTAAAATAAACTCAACTGTTTTTCAAAATGTTTTCTCAGAAATGATGGTCTGTGGTACTTTGATAATCCGTACTCATCAATTGCTTTTATATGCTCGGGGGTTAAATAACCTGAGTTTCTATTCCAGCCATATTGTGGGAATTGTGATGCAAGTTCATCCATATATCTATCTCTTGTAACCTTTGCAAGAATACTTGCTGCCGCAATCGATGCAGATTTCCCGTCACCTTTAATGATAAACTTTTGAGGATAAGCATAATTTTTTATTAATTTATTTCCGTCAACAAGAGTTATAAATTCAGACAAACCTGCTTGTTTTATAACATTTTCACAAGCAAGCTTCATGGCTTTTAAAGAAGCATTCAATATATTTATTTTTTCAATTTCTTCAACTTCAACACAAACAACCGAATTGACAGAATTATTTAAGATGATGTCATATAACTTTTCCCGAGCAACTTCTGACAACTTTTTCGAATCATTCAATCGTTCCAAATCTACAATAAGAGCATCACTCATTTCAGGAAAATATACAGCCGCCGCAAAAACCCCGCCTGCAGCCGGTCCCCTTCCCGCTTCATCAGTTCCTATAACATTTCCATAATTTTTATCAAACTCAAATAATTCCTTCATAAAGATATTCTATTATAAAAATAAATGATATAATCATTTTATGAGTAAAATACTAAAACCTGAAACTGAAGAACGCCCAATTATGATTTTTTGCGGGATTATGGCATTATATTTGCTTATTCTTGGTTTCATTGTTTATCTTTTTCTATTGAACAGGTTAACGCTTTCCACGGCTGCAATATCCGGGATTATATTTACAATCATTTATATTCCAAGATTTCTAATTTTAAATAAACTAACAAGGAAAGACAATGTAAAAATTGTTGATGAATATTTAATGATAAATACCGAAGGAATTCCTCTTTCAGAAATTGAAGATTACAGAGTAAAAGAAGCAAAACCACAAATAATATTTTTCATTAACAACAAAATGGTCGTATATCAGGAAGCAGAATTTTGCCTTAAAACACAAACCGGACAAATTAGTTTTAAAATTGTCGGAAGCGAAAAAATCAATTTACTCAAAGAATTTTTAGATAATATAATTCAATCATGATATATTTATTTTATGGGACAAGACTACAAAAAACTTTTAAATAAAAAAAAGAAAAAATACTGTGACGTAAAAACCATGGGTGTAAATATCGATAAAAACGAATATTACGAAATTATCCTGTCAAATTCCGCACACCCTGAAAATGGTACAAAAGGTTACAACAAATAATCAGTTTTGAAAAACTTAAACTAAAAAAAGAAGTTCCTTAGAACTTCTTTTTTATCTAAACAATTGTATGAATTTTTAAAAAATTCGTAGACAAGCCCGACATCAAATGAGGTATTGAACCCGTCAAAATCGCATTATCACCTTTACGCATTTTCAACTCATTTTTCAAAAAGCTATTCAAATTGAGGATAGACTCTTTATCGCATTTAACCTCTTCTTCCTCAATCAAAATAGAATAAACATTACTGTACAATTGCATAAATCTGCAAATTTTAAAATCAGAGCAAAGAGCATAAATAGGCACAGTCGGTCTGCATTCAGAAATCAATGCCGGAGTATAACCTGTTGCAGTTAATGCAATAATCCCTTTAACTTTAGGCAGTGTTTTTAAGATATCCGCAACTGATAAAGCAATTGATAATGGTATTGCATCATTATCGGTAAGAATCTTATCAGGGAATTTATTCTTTCTGATAAATTGCGAGTTATTAATATCTTCTGCAATTTTTTTCATTGTCATAACTGCCTCAACAGGATAATTACCCATCGCAGTCTCCCCTGATAACATAACCGCATCTGCACCATCAATAATCGCATTAGCAACATCAGAAGTTTCAGCTCTCGTAGGGATAGGATTTTCAATCATACTTTCCAACATTTGTGTTGCCACAATTACAGGCTTTCTAGCTAAATTAGCCTTTTTAATAATTGTTTTTTGAGCAATTGGAAGAGACTCTGTTTGAATTTCAATACCTAAATCACCTCTTGCAACCATTATCGCATCAGAATATTCAATAATATCATCAATATTTTCTAATGCCTGCGGTTTTTCAATTTTTGAAATTATACGAATTCTAGCATTATTTTTATTCAAAATATGCCGAAGTTTTATAATATCTTCTTTTGTGCGAACAAATGATAACCCCAGATAATCTATATCATTTTTTATAGCAAATTCGATATATTTCAAATCCGTTTCAGTTAAAATATCAATACTACCTGTACCACCCGGGATATTTAAACCTTTGCGTGGTTTTATCTCACCGGAGGTTAAAGCTTTTGCAAACACAACTTGATTTTCAGTTTTTTCAACTACTAACTGAATTTTTCCATCATCAATAAGGATTTTTTCACCCTGTTTTACATCACTTGCAATACCTTCATAATCAACCGGAATTATACCATTCTCATATTTATCACTATGTTGAAATTTTAAAACCTCTCCAACTTGAACTTTAATAGGTGCTTCTAAACTTCCTATTCGAATTTTTGGACCTTGAAGATCTAACAGCACAGGAATAATTGCATTTTCTTCCTTCTCAATTTTTCTAATTTTATTTATAGTAGCCTGATGAGTCTCCATAGTGTCGTGTGAGGAATTTATTCTAAACATAGTAACACCGGCTTTGTATAGATTTCGTATTATTTCTTCCGGAGTAGATACCGGTCCTAATGTAGAAACTATCTTTGTTACAGGGCAATCTATCATATATTTTCTCCTTAATATATTCATGGGGTAAACTATTTACATTTTTATTTTACTATAATATAATAAAAAAAAATAATGGTTTACTATCTTAATAGAGAAGTGAGGAAGTAGAAATGAAAAAATTATTAGCAGGATTATTGGTTTGCGGTATGCTAACCATCAACACAATCCCAGCATTTGCTTTCAACGGCATCAATGATGTTACTGAAAACTACTGGGCACAAACTGAAATTTCAAGTGTAGTTAATGACTCTGTTATGTCTTTAACTGACGGAAACTTCAACCCTGAAAACAAAATTTCAAGAGTTGAATTCGTTGAAGCTTTATTAAAAGTTTTAGGTAATTCAGATTTAGAAATCAAATCAAATTACAGATTCTCAGACGTAAAAAAATCAAGTGCAGATTACGCTCCTGTTGCAAGATCTCAACAATTAGGTCTTGTTTACGGATATCCTGATGGATCATTCAGACCGGCTGGTCACATCTTAAGAGATGAAGCTCAATCTGTAATCAGCCACATTACTATTGATGGTACTGTTGATAATAATGTTGTATCAAAATACTCTGATGCAGCTAAAGTTCCTGGATGGGCTAAAAAAGTTTATGCTAAAACATTATCTTATGGTATTTATGTAAACCATCCAAATGAAAATGAACTAAGACCAACTGAAGATTTAACAAGAGCTGAAGCTGCTGTATTATTATACAGATTAAGACAAAGATTAGACCTTGTTAAAACTCAATACAAAAATGTTGAAGAAACAGTTTTAGGAACTGAACACTTAAATGTTACTAAAAAAGCTCCTTGCAACGAAGTTACAATTACTAATGTAAGAAATATCATCAAAGAAGGTAACGTATTAGAAATTGAATTCAACGAAGCATTCAAATCTAAATTACATGCTGCAGGTGATTCTGTAACATTTACAAATTCAGAAGATATCGTAACTGAAGAAGGTACTGTATTATTCCCAGCAGGATCAATATTCTACGGTTCAGTATTAGATATTAAAGATCCACAATGGTTCAACAAAAACGCTAGAGTATACGCTCAAATCAACAAAGTTGTTACTCCTTGCGGTAAAACAGTTGACTTAAATGCAAAACCATTCTACAAAGATTATGCTTTGAAAGAAGGACCTTGGATGACAGCTGGTAAAGTTGCATTATACACTGTTGGTGGTGCTGCTGTTGGTACCGGTGCAGGTGTAGGTTTATCATTTATTCCTAACCCAACTAAAGTTGGTAGCGGTATCGCTATTGGTGCTCCTGTAGGTTCTGCTGTTGGTTTAATCACTGGTTTAGTAACTCCTGGTTTGAACTACAGTGCTAAACAAGGTGAAGATGTTAGAGTTATCTTATTAGAAGATGCTAGCATCAACAAATAGTCAACCTATTTAAACAAAACTTAAAAAACTCAGATTTGAAATTCTCAACAAATCTGAGTTTTTTATTGCAAAATATTATACAAAACTCCTAGACAAAAAGACTATATAAGATATGCCATTTGGACATAGTAATACAAATTAAAACTTATACAATTAAAATGTAACCCACAAATGTAACCGACATAACGATAAGGAGATTGTATGAAAAAATTTTTATCAGTATTAGCATTATTTAGCTTTTTAACTATTCCTGCTCAAGGAGCTTTTGCTTGGACTTATGATGGACTTGGAAGTTTAAACCCATTTACAGGTTTCGGTATGCGTAGCAGAAACGGATATTGCTGCGAAAAAATAGAAAAATGTAAAAAACCTAAACTTACAAAATGTGAAAAATTACATGGTATAAAAATTAAAAGAGCCGAAGGTCAACCTTGCGGATGTGCCGCACCTGTTGAATATATCAAAGTAGTTCCTACCAATAATTGCACCGACTGTCAACGTGCATTCTAAAGGTTTTACTTCCTTTAGCAAAAAAGAGGGGCTCTAATATAGAGCCCCTCTTTTTAATATCCTCTTAATTTATTTAATATTCAATATTTTTTAATGCATAGAAAATTTTATCAGTAATTTCCTGAATATATTCCTGACTTACAAGTCCATTAATAACAGCATCTGCAATCTGATAAGTTGGTCTTATATATTGTTGAGCTGTTCTATTAACATCAGCAAACTGTAAATCTGCGGCAGAACCAGACTTACCACGTTCAGCAGCACGTCTATACCAACGATCTTTTATCACTTCTAAAGGTGTAAATACATAAACCTTAACATCCATAATATCTCTAACACCTTCATTCAAAACGTATAGACCTTCGGTTAAAATAATTTTTGCAGGTTTCTTTTCATCACCATTTGGATCTGATTCACATGTTACAAAATTATAACGTGGAGATTTTATAGTAAGTCCTTCTTTTAATGAAACTAAATGACTTTTCATCAAATCTAAGTCAATTACATCCGGAGTATCAAAACTAAATCCGGTTTTAAAAAGAGCTTCATAACTTCCGGCTTCTTGTAACTCTTTTGATGTATCTTTGTAATAATCATCACATCTGATTACTGTATAAATACCTTCAGTTTTATTTTTAACACAGGCTTTAATAGTATTATCAACAAAAACGGTTTTGCCGGAAGCACTTTCTCCGGTTATACCAATAAGAAAAGTTTGTTTTTTTTCTTGAACAACTTTTCTTGCAATATTCATTATCAAATTATCCGAAATCTTTAAGAACAAAGGTTGTTCTTGTTTTTTATCTTCTTCCAAAATTTTCTTCAAAGCATCAACGATATTAGAAATAATTTCCATATCTCGTCTGTTTGAATAATAATCATAGCTTGTCAATTCGTAATCCTTTAACATTCATACATCCCCTTTGCAAACATGTTATCATTCTACTTTAAAATAAACAAAAGCTCCATAAAAGATGAAATTTTGTAACAAAAAGTTTATAAAAAATTAAAGTTTTCAAAAAAGATGCCGAATATTATTTTGTTAAGAAAATAAGGAGTATAATTTATGTACAATGATGAAATTTTTGAAAGTGCTTTAAAGGAATCAAGAGAAGAAAGTTTTAAAGAATTACAATGTGAAGTAAAAACTGTTGAACGAGTAATTGAAAGACTTTTGACACAATTATTGGAAAGCTCTTCATTTGTATCAGAAAGAGACTTCCACGTTTGTGCAATGTAAAAATTTAATGAAAAAGAGCACCCTCAAAAGAGGGTGCTCTTTTCTATTTAACTTATTTTATTACGCAGCTTGTTGAACTGCTGCATTCAAATCAATTTCTTGACCAATTAGTTTTTCAATTTCAGCTTTTGCAAGCATATCATCTTGAGTTAATTGACCTGCTGCTGCACGCTGTACTAACTGATTATAAGATTCTTGAATTAACTGATTTGTCGAACCTGCATCTCGGATTGCAGATTTAGCAATATCTTGCGTTGCTTCTTTTTGAGCTAATTCGACTTCGCTTGGTCCGGTAATTTTCTTAGCAATTTTACCACAGAAGAAACTGCCGACCATACCGCCTAAGAAACCAAGAACTCCGCCAATTGCAGTACCTGCTGGACCAAAGAATGAACCAATCGCGGCACCGGCTTTGGCACCTATCGCTGAACCAGCAGCCCAACCACCGACTTCAGCAGCCGTAGTGAGAGCAGTCTTACCCAACTGTTTAAAGCCTTTGCCAACTCCAAGCTTAAATGCCGGAACAACATCTGATACAATACCAATACCTAAAGATATTGCCGCAAATCCAGCATTACCTTTCAGACATTTCCAAGCTGATTTACCTGCCCCTTTTGCCAGTGATCCTATTTTAGATGTTGCTTTAGCTGCAGTTTGAGTTGCTGCACCTGTTGCTGCTGTAGCAGCAGCCTCACCTGAAGCTTTTACAAGTGCTGTTTCAGCAGTTCTTACGCCTGAAACATATTCACCGGCACCCTTCCATCTGGCTTTCATATTTTGCCAGATACTGGCATCTTTAGAAACATATTTATTGACAACAGCTTTTTGTACTTTAGAATCGGCTGCGAGTTGATTCAAACCGCCCCTTATATCTTTTCTATTTTTCCATGCCCAGGTACCAGCAGAAATACCGCCCATCATGGCTGTACCGGAAACTATACCTGATGATTCTCCCTGTTGATTGACACTCGCACCAATCAAATAACGTGACAACCTGTTAACAGACTCGTACTGATTAACAGACAAGTTACTAAATCCCATTTTTAATTTTCTCCTATAAATTAATTTCCCCTGTATCATATTAAAGTTTTTTTCAAACTTAAAATTGCCCACAAAATATTAATTATTAAAAAATGTTAAGATAGGATTTAGATTACTAAATCCTATCTTTTAGGTTTGTTATATAGAAAAAAGGGAGGGTTATACGATTTGATTGAATGCCGGAATTTGCTGCATCATTATATCATTTGAATAATTATTTGTTAAACCAAAGTTATTAACCGGATTTGTCATTCCAAAGTTATAATTTGGATTTGCTGTAAATGGAGGTTGTTGAACCGGTTGTTGTTGCATTTGAGCTTGAAGAGCAGCTAACTGTTGAGGATTTTGCAGCAATTCCATAGCTAATTCTTGTTTCTTTTGTTCATCTTCAGCTTTTTTCTCAGAATATGATTTACCAACAATTTTACCGGTTAACCATTCACCTGCAATCCAACCCACAAGGCTTCCAACAGGACCAAAAGCTGCACCTGCTGCTGCACCTGCTAATGATGCTCCGGTTAATCTTGCACCCGCTTTACCTACTTCTGCAACACCTTGACCAATACCTTTTTCTTTAATAGCTGAAATTATATTTGGTAATTCAAATGCGATTAACATTAAGTTACCAATCATTGGCATTTTCTTACCAATACCTTTAAAGAAACCTTTTATGCCACCCACAACTTGATTTTTACCGGCAGCTTTAGCAAGTCTTGCACCTGCTAAAGTTTGACCTTTAATTTTAGAAGGAGTAGACTTCAAAGATTTCCAGAAGCGTGAAAAGAAACTTGTTTTATGTGAATTTTTAACAGCACTACCGCCTGCTTTTACCGCATTCCAAAGTGTTCTTGATGTTGTTTTACCACCTGCTTTTGCAGCATTATTTGCAGCCTTAACAAAAGTATCTGCACCATTCCCAAAAATAATATCAGGAACAATTTTTACACCTTTTTTTGCATACGAAAAAGCTTTTGTTGCCATATTTCCGATTGCCGAAATTGAAACCATAATACACCTACCTTTAAATAAAAATACAAATTTTCTAACCTACATATTTATAAAAAAAATCCGGTCTTAAAAATTGCTTAAAAAACGTATAGTGTTAACATTTGTTAATACAACAAAAGCCAATTGACCATTGAGCCCAATTGTTACATATAATAAATTTCAACAATTAAATATTTAAAAATTTATTAATTCTTCAGATCCCGAAACGCCGTAACCAAACATTGCGAAATCATATTTTACCGGATCGTCAGGACACAACAGTCTTAAATTATTTGTTAATTCAACAACAGCTTTAAAATCATTTGCATTTCTGGTTAAAAGTCCCATTTTTCGCGAAACCCTTCCGACATGAACATCCAGTGGTATATATAATTCCGAAGGAGTCATAAAATTCCAAATACCTAAATCGACAGGACCTTTTCTGACCATCCACCGCAAATACATACACATTCTTTTCATTGCTCCGCCATTATACGGATTTGGTATCATGTGATAAAAACCTTGTCCTACATCTTTCGATGCCCTGGAATAAAAATAATCAACAACACTTTCAAACATTTTATTTTGTTTGTATCCATGTTCAAATAACTCTTCTAAACCATTAGAAGTATTATACAGAGTTTTCAATATTAAAAAAATAGATTTAAAATCGTTAGGCTTTCCAAATCTATAATTAAAATCACCAATCATTTCAGGTTCAAAATTTTGTACAAAATTTAAAGGTTCATGTTGGGCAATTTCAAATAACATGTCCAGTTTTTTTATAAATTGCTTTCGGCTTCCATAAGCAAGTAACGATGCAATAAACCCTGCAAGCTCAACATCCTTTTTATCACTGAATCTATGAGGAAACTGAATCGGATCGTCTTTAATAAAATCTTCAGTTTCATATTTTGCAGCCAATATATCAATTTCTTTTTTAGTAATCATAATTATATTATCGCACAAAGTTTAAACTTAAGTCATATTAGTTTTTAGAATATGGTAAAACTTTATATTTATCCATTAAATCATTTTTCATTTTATAAGAAACAACAGAAGATATAAGGGCTCCAACCAAACCGCCAACAATTACGCCAATTCCGGCAGGAAAAAATTTATTTTTCGCAACCAGATTTTTATGTTCTTTTGCGGTTAGAAAAGCTCCAAATCCACAAGAGAATGCTGCTATAAATGTTACGGCTTTTAATTTTTTATCCTGTTTATTATACTTTTTTACAAATTCATCAGCTTTGTCAGAAAGAATTATATAACTCGGAGTATTCTTGGGTTTGTCCGGAGTCGATTTAAAATCCAGTCTAACTCTATTTTCATCTATATTAGGACCAATCTTTAATTTCATATTTAAATTTTAACTCTTTTATCTCAATAAAAAAATTGCTCTATTTCCTTATAAATCTTGCGGATAATCTATTAAATAATTCGCTAGCATATTCCATTCTAAATAGTAAGTTTAGAGGGATATAAATCACCAGACAAGCTATTGCAACTGTGAATATTTTCAATAATTCAAACGGAATTTTTGACAGGTGAACAAACTTATCAAATTCAACAGCGAGTATCCAGCAGCCTATTCCAGTTATAACACCGGCAATAACCATTTTCAAGAGATTTATGAATAATGTTTTGTAATCCATTTTCATTTTTTTAGTAATCAAAATACCTAAAACTACTGCATTAAATAAAGTTACCAAAGAGGTAGAAAGAGTAATCCCACCTATACCGAAATGCATTTTAGATATCAAAATCCAGTTTAAAATAAGCTTTAAAACAATGGATGAAAAAGCAACAATAAATGGGGTTGCTGAATCGTTGAATGAATAATAAACCCTTGTAATAGAATCTCTAAACACATACGGAATAATAGACACTGACAAAAACCATAGGGCTTCTGTAACCATAAAAGTTGCATTCGAATCAAATACACCGTGTTCAAAAACTAAACGAACAGCATCCATTCCTACAACCGCAATTCCAATAATAATAGGAATTGCTCCAAAAAATAATACCCCGACACCTTTGTTAAAATATTTTTTTATACCTTCATAATCTTTATCTGCAACCAATCTGGCAAAAATTGGAAACAACGGGACTAAAAATGCTGTAACAAGAATTCCGACAGGAAATTGGAAAACTCTGTTTGCATAACCTATTGCAGTCCATGCTCCCTCTGATATTGCAGAAGTAAAAAACATATCAACATATATATGAATTTGTCCAACAGTAGAGCTCAAAATTGCAGGGAATAAAAGTTCGCAAATCTCCTTGAAATAAGGATTATGTGTAAACTCAAAATTCGGTTTTAACCGATAACCCAATTTTCTTATATTTGGATACTGAATAATTAATTGTAAAATAGCACCAATAGTAGTTGCCCAAGCAAGAGCATACCCTTTTTGATCATTAGGAGCGGCAATAACTATACCGATTATAGCCAAACTCATAACAATCGGCGATAAATTAGGCAGCATAAATTGCTTATAAATAATAAGAATTCCGTAATAAATCCCTACAATTCCACCTATCACAAGAAGCGGAGTCATAATTTTTAAATGCATTGCTGCGAGATTAACCATTTCTGCCGAGCCGTTAGAAATAATTAATCCCATAATCTGTTTTGGAAAAACGAACATTATAACTGAAAGTGCCAAAAAGAATATTATCGTTGCAGTCATAAAAGTTGAATATAACTTATTGACCTGTTCTGTTGGTTTTTCCTGTAAATTCGGAATTAATTTTGAAAATATAGCAACAGTAGCACTGTGAAAAGGCCCGCCAACACCGCCTAACAAAATTAACGACAAGGAAGGTATTTGATATGCGTAATAATAAGCATCTGAGACCAGAGATGCACCATAATAATTTGCAATTATAACATCTCGAACAAATCCGATTAATTTACTCACAATAGTCACAACTGCTATCATCCAAGCAGCCTTCAATAAACTCGGTGTCTTATCTTCCTTAATCGCTGTACTCATTTTTTCCTGCCAATTCTATATACATTCTAAGCCCTTTATTTTGCCCCTCTGATGCCGGATAATAGAATGTTATTGTATTTAATCCTTTTTTCAAATATTGGGATATATCAACTTTATTAAACCTCTGAGATGTATCCAACTGAATTTTTTCATCACAATTATTTATTCTTGCATCCAAATAACTTACTTTATATTTATTATCAACTACAATTTTAGCATGCCTGTTTGCAGAGAAAAAGGTTTGGGTAACCTTATCCTGTTCTGAATTAGAAGCAAGAATAAACGGCTCAGTAGCAAGCGATATTCCTGTATAATAATGCTGAAGAATTTTTTCATAAGGCATTTTTTCTACAGTACCCATATAACCTGCCCCGTATTGACTCATTCCGACACCATGTCCGAAACCGCCGCCATAAGCCTTTATATATATTAAATCTCCATCCTCATTGTATTCCTGCTCAAATACAACATTAGCACTAGGCAAAGCTTTTCCTTTATTAGTAAAAAGTCTGCGAATTATAAGCTCTTTTTCTACAATATAATTTTCTTTATCTGTTTGAATTTCAAGCCGCATAATTTTACCGGACTCGCCACGTTGAAGAACTTTCAAACATTTTATAATCCCAATAGTTTCACCTTGTTTAACTGCTGGTTTTACAAATCCCGTATTACTTTGAGCAGCAATATTTTTTTGAACCTCATCCTGAATTTCCTGACCGTTCCATTCTCTTTCCCAACGATAATAACTTGAATTTATATCATTTGATTTTGGTTTTGATTTATAGAATTTTGCAGCCGCCTCCTCTGTATTAAGCGGTTCAAAATCATCTCTGTCAGGTTTTGCAACCAGATAAGGTTTTGGATTTGCAGGAAACTGTTTTGTATACGGCTCAGAAAAAGCATTTTGATAACTTTCAGTATAGCCACCTGCAGTTGAAGAATATTGAGCGATAATTAAATCCCAATCATAAATTGCAACAATTCCTCGTGTTTCTTCAACAGCCTGAGTTGATAAATCTCTTTCTGTATTTGCACCGAAATACACCTGACTTGCAACAGAATCAACAACATCATAATTTGGATTTGCCTTAACTCGTGGAGAAAGAACGTAATTTCGAGCAGCAACACTCTGAGCTTTGAGAGCTTCTAAACCAAAATGAACAGGCATTTCATTTGGAACAACACCTTTCAAATAGTCTTCTAACGGCAAAGAATTTATAATATAGAATTTGCCATCTTTAGATGTTGAAATCAATTCTAATTGTCCTCTATATATGGCATCTTTACTGCCTCGTTTAAGGTTTTTAACCCCGATAAAACCATAATCTGTTTTAAAAATTATTGGGCCTGAAACTTTTGCTATAACATTATTTTCGGCATCAGTAAGAACAAAAATTTTACCAACCATAGAAATATTAATAACATTTTCACTATCAAAAGTATTTATATAATTCTCATTATTATAAACTTCAAACTCTCCCGTACCATAAATAGAAGTAGTTTCATGTTCATATTTGGAAAAATTTTGATTACCTATTGCAACCCTAACATTTTTTGAAACAGGTTGTGCGAAATAATTATTTGTTTGAGTTTCACGTGCAATCTGCAATGTTTTCTGTGGTATATTTCCAAAGAATGCAGAATGTGCAGGCATTGATATTAATAATGCATTTATAAGTATAGCAGCTGCAAATTTTTTCATAAGATTATTATATGACAAATATCAGATGTAGGAAATAAAAAGAAGAGAAATAAATCTCTTCTTTTTTTATTAACTGAATTATACCTATTATTATTTTAACTCAACTGTTGTTCCGTCTTTTGTATCTTTTAAAATAATTCCGACTTCATCCAGTGCAATTCTAATTTTATCTGCAACATCCCAGTTCTTTTCTGCACGAGCTTGTTTTCGAACTTCAATAATTTCATCCATGGTTGAAAAAGTTTGACCTAGCACTGTAGAAACATGTGATACTGCATTTTTTAAATCGTCTTCTGATAATGAAGCCTTTTCAAATGTAAACCCAAGCACAGAACCAAGTTTATACAAAATTGTATATGCATCCTTCTCATCTTTATTAGCACGAGTAGCAAGATCAAATAGGATTGCAAGAGCTTTAGATGTATTCAAATCTTCATCCATAGCTTCTGTGAAGGCTTTATATTCTTCGGTAGTTGTAATATCGAGTTCTTCATTTATCGGAGTTTGTTTTGCATTTGTCAAACGTTTTGCACCTGCTTGAGCTGCAGTTAAAGCTTCATCCGAAAACTCTACAGGCATTCTGTAGTGATTTGTTAAAATAAATAATCTCAAAGTATTTGCGTCGTAATTCTTTAACATATCATCAATAGTTAAGAAATTGCCTAAAGATTTTGACATTTTTTCTTTATTGATAGTTACAAAACCGTTGTGCAACCAGTAATTCACAAACTTACAACCATTAGCACATTCGGATTGTGCAATTTCATTTTCGTGGTGCGGGAATATCAAATCTGCTCCGCCGGCGTGAATATCAATAGTTTTACCTAAATATTTTCTGCTCATTGCAGAACATTCAATATGCCATCCTGGTCTTCCGACACCCCAAGGTGAATTATAACCAAATTTTTCATCTTTTTTCCACAATGCAAAATCAAGCGGATCTTCTTTTTGATCTCCAACTTCAATTCTGGCTCCGCTTTCTAATTGATCAATCGGTTGTTTGGAAAGTTGTCCGTATTTTGAGAATTTTTTAACTCTGAAATAAACATCACCATTTGCTTCATAAGCATAACCGTTTGCAATTAAATCTTTTACAATAGAAATCATTTCACCTAATGTTTTGGTAGCAAAAGGTTCTATATCAGGTTGTAATGTATTTAGAGCTTTCATTGAATTTGCAAATTGCTTATACCAGTATTGAGAAACTTCTGTCGGAGTTTTTCCTTCTTTATCGGCTTTTTTAAGAATTTTATCATCAACATCAGTAACGTTACGACAATATGTAACGTCATAACCTCTAAATTTTAAATATCTGTATAAAACATCCCAAGTAATATAGCATCTTGCATGTCCAAGGTGAGCATAATCATACACTGTAGGACCGCAAACATACATTTTTACTTTATTACCATCAATAGGTTTGAATTCTTCAACATTATTTGTATAAGAGTTAAATAATTTCATAATAAATCCTCATTTCGTTAAAATTTTAACATAAAAATGAGGATTTATCTTTTTATAAATTAATATACAATATTCATTATATTTCTACGGAAGAAGCCAATCGGAGATGATTTTATTTTAATTTTATCCATTGGTAAAATTACGCTATCGCCTTTTTTCATTTCTTTGTTTAAATCACTCATTTGGTGACCGGCTTCATCTAAACAGTTATAGCCTTCAAATGCTTGTGGATTATATTGTTTTATTGTTCCATCATTAACAGATTTCAAATAATCTTCTGCAAGGATACCGTATGACTGTTTTTTCTTTGCTGTTACTTTTAAGTAATAATTACCGTCTTTTTGGAAAACTTCAGTTTTATAATATTTATCATATCCGTTATGACTTGCTAAATCTTTAGCTTCTGCCGCATCATAGTATTGCGGTTTAATTTGTGTTCCGTTTTTTGCGTAATATTTAACAGTTGTTGTTTTATTACCACTGTTAACTTTTGTTGCTGTTACTGTATAACGTCCTGTAACATTACTTACTTGTTTTTGTCCAATCGGTTCAACCATAATTTTTCTCCTTTTATCCCCTGTATATTTATTAAGTATTTTGGGATTAAAAAAGTGCGAAAAATGTAACAAATATTAAGCAGATAATAAGCCAAATATTTCAAATACAGGTTGAACAAGTTTTTCGACCGAGATTTCTTCGTCAAGTTCCAAAGTAATTGTCGGAATATTTCTTTCTATTCCGCAATAAGTTCCAAAACTTCCAGGAGTAGGATAACCGATACTTCCCTCGGCAGGATAACCTATAATTTTTGAAATATCTTCTGCTATTTCTTTAGCCGGACCATCATAATTAACAACTTTGTACGGGGCATGAAGAGTTAAAATCAGACTGGGTGAATATTTTTCAATAATATCTATTATAAATTTTGTTTCAATCTCACTTGCCGGAGATTTCCCGCCATAATAATTAGATGTTTCATCGTCACAAGTTGCGTTATCGCCCTCGTTTTTACCCCAATTTTTTGTCGGGAAATTTCTGTTTAAATCAACTCCATTTGAATTAGTTCGAACATTTTTTGCCATACCATCAGGATTTAAACAAGGAATAAATAATGGAGTTTTTCCCACTCCCTCTGCGACTCCCGCACCGGCAGAGTATTGAAAAGTTTCTTCCAGATATTTGTCAATCAAGTATTTACCTTGAGGTTCATCCCCGTGAAAAACTCCGATAATTAACGGACGATTTTTTCCATCTTCGCCAATAAGTTCTATTTTGTTTCCTGTTTGAGTTTCTACAGATTCTAAAATTTTAACCATTAACTATCCCTCAAAGAGTGCATTAATAAAATCGTCCGGAACAAACACTTTTAAATCTTCCATTTTTTCACCAACCCCGACAAGCTTAACAGGCAGATTCATTTCCTTTGCAATTGCAATAATTATAGCACCTTTTGCACTTCCATCAAGTTTTGTCAAAGCAACAGAAGAAAGATTTACTGCTTCTGAAAACACTTTAGCTTGTTGAAGGCCGTTTTGCCCTGTATTGGCATCTATAACCAGAATACTTTCACTCAAAGATTCAGGGGCTTGCTTATCAATAACAGTTTTAATCTTTTTTAATTCTTCCATTAAATTGAATTTATTTTGAAGCCTGCCTGCCGTATCCACAAGAATCACGTCATATTTTTCAGCATTTGCCTTTTGAATTGCTTCATAGACAACTGATGCAGGATCAGCTTTATCTCGTCTGACAATATCTGCACCTGCTCTTTCTGACCAGATATTTAACTGTTCTTCCGCAGCAGCACGAAAAGTATCACCTGCAGCAATAAGAACCTTTTTACCCTCTTGCTTAAATTTGTATGCCAGTTTTGCAATCAAAGTTGTCTTTCCGGCTCCGTTTACTCCTGCGATAAAATATATATTTAATTCATTTTCTCTATAATTTAACTCTGTAGAACCTGCATTCAAAAGGGTCTTTTTAAATTCATCTTTTAGATAATTTTTTAATTCCGCCGGTTTAGCATCTTTTTTAGCTCGTAAATTATCTACCAACTCAGCAGCATACCCTACACCTAAATCTGCACTGATAAGAGTATCCTCAATATCATCAAGAGCAAATTCCGAATATTGTTCTTCTGTTTCATCAACATTTGCCAAAACATTTCCAACAAGCGACTGTGCAGTGTTAGAAACTGCCTGTTTTAAATTATCAAATTTATCTTTAAAGAATCCAAACATAGTCGTATAATACCATAAAATCAGATATTTTTCACAAAAAAGCTGCAGTCGTTTATTTCAAAACGACCGCAGCTTTTAAATATTTATAGTTATTACTTTAAACCATTTTCAACAATAACCTTAGCCAGAACACCATTTACAAACGATGCACTGTCATCAGTTGAATATTTTTTAGCAAGTTCTAAAGCTTCATCAACAACAACCTTCATTGGTGTTTCTTTAATATATAAAAGTTCAGAAATTGCAATTCTTAAAATATCTTTATCCATTTTTACAAGTCTGTCAAAATCCCAACCTGTAGAATATTTTTTGATAGTTTCATCAATTTCATCATGATTTTTTTGGAAAGCTTCTGCAATTTGAATTGCATAATTTTTCACTTCACCCTCTGATTCAAGAGTTGCAAATTCAGCAATTTCAAGTGCTAATAATGCTTTTTCTGCAACACTTATCATTTCATCAATTCTGCCGGTCATATCAGATGTCATTGGAAGCGGTACAGGAATATTTGAAGCCTCCATAGGGCGATTCAAATTTATTTCATGCTCTGCTTCATAATCATCAATTTTATTTTTCATATCCATCAATGCCCCAAGTGATAATTTTAATTCATCACTTGCACTGCTTGATAAAATTCGTACAGACTTCAATATAATATCATCTAAATTTTCTTTAGAATAATTTGATATTTTCTTATCAAATTGAGAAAATAGAATAAATGCTAATTCTCTGGATGCTCTGCGAGCTTGCATATTTAATACCTCTTAATTTTTCATATTTCACGTGTAAACTAATGCTATCATGAAAAACATTTTGCGTAAAGTTTATTTAACCTTATCATGATTTTTTTGCTAATTAGATATATCTATAACTAAGAAAGGCACACATATAAAATGTATGCCTTTTCTTTTTAAGGTTTTATAACAAACTATTCAGCAGAATCTTCGTTATTCATATCTTTAATACTCAAAGCAATTCTGTGTTCTTGCGGAGTGAACTTCTTAATAAGAACTTCAATGCTATCACCAACTTTGAATTTGTTGAATGGGTTTACATTACCTTCAGCAATTTCAGATGCAGGTAATAAAGCTTCAACTCCAGGGAAGATATTGATGAATGCACCAAATCCTGTAACTTTATTTACAGTACCGGTGATTACTTGACCTTCAGAGAATTGACCTTCGATTTGTTGCCATGGATCTTCGCCCATTCTTTTTAAAGACAATGAAATTCTCTTAAGTTCTGTATCAATTTTAATAATTTTAACTTCCAAAGTTTCACCTAAAGAAATTACATCAGATGGATGTTTAATTCTTTGCCAAGAAATTTCAGAAATAGGAAGTAAACCATCAATACCGTTGATGTCAACAAATGCACCAAAATCAGCAATTCTTACTACTTCACCTTTTACAACTTGATCTTCTTCAAGAGTTGAAAGAATATTATCAACAACTTGATCACGTTGTTCTGCAACAGCTTGTCTTTGAGACAAGATAAGTTTATTTTTCTTAGGATCAGCTTCAAGAACTTTAACTTCGATTTTTTGATCTAAAAGACCATCAAATGGAGTTCCTGTTCTAAGTTGAGATGAAGGGATGAAACCTTTCAAATCTGCAACATCAACTAAAACACCGCCTTTAACAACTGAAACAACTTTAGCAAGGATTGTATCACCTTGAACTTTTGCATCATTAAGTTGAGCCCAAGCTTGAGCAAATGCAAGTCTTTTCAATGATAATAACATACCATCTTCATCGTTTTCTTCTTTTAATACGTAGAATTCTTTAACATCGCCTACTTCAACAGGAGTTGCATCTTCAGCTGATGAGATTTCTCTGTTTGGTAAGAAAGCTTCAGTTTTAGCACCACGAACACTTACTAAGTAACCGTCTTGTTCTTTTCTTAGAACTGTTCCTTCTACGATGTCAGCTACTGAATGGCTGTTTGAAAAACTTTCTTCTAATAGTTTTTCGAATTCGTCTAATACTTGTGTCATTTTTATTTTCTCCTTTTCTTTGGTTTTATTTTTTAAGAGGTGACGCCTCTTTTATTCTTTTATTTTTTCAATAACCTTATCAATAACAGACTGCGGAGTTGATGCTCCGGCGGTAATTGAAATATTATTAGATTTTTCAATCAATTCAGAATATTCCTCTAATTCCTTTTCTGTTTCAATATGAATTGTTGAGGTAATATCTTTTAAAATTTCTGCAAGATGAGTTGTATTAGCACTTTTTTTAGACCCAACAACTATCATCAAATCACTTTCTTTAGCTAATTCTTTTGCTTCAGTTTGACGCATTGAAGTACTTTGGCAAATGGTATTTGCAATATGCAATTCTTTTGCTATAGGTGTTAAATATTTTATAATATTGTTCAATGTGGAAATCATTTGAGTGGTTTGAACTACTACTCCAATTTTTTTATGATTTTTTAACTCTGCTTCAAAAGGGAGCAATTGTTCGACATCAGCTGCAACAAGAATTTTATCACCATATTGTTCTGCATTGGCTTTTATTGCTACAACTTCAGGGTGTTCAGCTTTGCCTACAATAACCAGATAATAACCTTCTTTAACGAGTTCAATAGCTTTTTGCTGAACTTTTTTAACATCAGGACAGGTCAGGTCATAAACTTCAAACCCTGCATTTTTAATATCTTCAAAAACTTTAGGACTTTCGCCATGACTTCTTACAACACAAATACCATTACCTTTTTCAGGTAACTCAGTCAACGATTCAACACCTAAAGATTTTAACTCCTCTATAACTTGAGCATTATGAATAAGTTCACCGAGAACACAAATATTGCGTTCAGGGTTTTCTGCTTTTAACTTTTTTACGGTATCTACGGCTCTTTTAACTCCGTAACAAAAACCGGCAAATTTCGCTATTTTTATATTTTTCGGCAATTTTAAATTGTCTTCTTTCAATTGAACTCGCAAATTAGTAAATTATTTACTCTTTTGCTGTAATAAGATTAGACCATGAATACAGCTTTAAATCAAGTAGGAGATTTACCCCGGACACAAACTTTCCCAATCTGTATCGTCTTCATCTTCACCCGGCTCTACAATATGCTCTCCACACTCAAGCATAACCTGAATAGAAAGTTTTAACTGTTTTTTATAATTTTCACGTGCTCTAGCCAAAGTTTTGGCACAAAAAGTAAAACTTGGAATTTCTTTTATTTCAATATAATAATATGGATTACCATCGAAATCCAAATCCTGTCCTTCAATAAGAGTCCAATTTAAATTCAAATAATAGTCTATGTCTTTAATAACTTCTGCCATATTTAATATACTAATTATCCAATGAAGAATTACTCAACGGCTGTGTAAGCATAATGCCTTCACCTCCGACAACATCAGCCTGATGTCCGTCAATGTACAAATATACAGGTAATGTTGAATTTAATTTTACAGTTTTAATCAGCTGATAAAGTCTTTTGTATAAACTTTCCGTTCCGCCGCCATTTACAAATGCTGAATTCAAATTCACAATAACTTTGTCAGATTGTTCTGTTATATTGATAATTTCAGAACCTGAAGGAATTTCTGTATAAACTCCTTTTTGACGTTCTTCCTGTTTTGGTCCACGAACAAGAGAATTTATTGCAAATTTGACCTTTGAACCATCAATTTCTTTATTATAAACACGTTTTACAGCTTTATAAACTTCCTCGTTATGCTCGTTTTTACCAATAAAGTATACATTAACATATTCTTTTTCTTTAGTATCTGCAGGTTCAGCTTCATCTTCCTGAACAGAACGTTCAGAAACTTCTATCTGATCAGGTTTAACTTCAGGTTTTGGCATTAAAACATTAAAAGCAACCAAACCAACAACTGCCAACATACAGAATCCGATAAATATTAAAAGTATTTTTTGATTTTTATTCATATAAAATCCTTAGTCTTTTGGAATAACAACAACACCATCTGTAACTATTGTATTATTCTTTATTGAAACATTTTTTACTGAAACTTTAGCATCTTTATTATCTAAAATATTTACAGAAAAATCAAGCGGATTTAAGTAATTTAAAATAAAATCAAGTTTGTGTAAATCGGCATTAAATAAATCTGAAACAAGCTGAGTATTGTTAAAATCAATTTTACCTTTACGAACAACTAAATCAGAAGTTATTACAAGCTTTTGTTCTGCTCTTATAAACGGAAGAGTTACACCAATTATATAATAAAATTTATTTGCTTTAATTGAAACCCTTGTAGATGATATCTTTACACCGGAAGCAAAACCTTTACCCAAGTTGTTTAAATCATTAATAACTTTTTGATATTTTGAAGAGTTTATTGTTTTATTAATATCATTAGCTGTCATTTTTATGTTAAATGACATAGGAAAATCTTCCATAAAAACAATATCCTCTTTAGTTTGTTTAATGTAATTGAAATCACACAGAGTCTGCATTTCAAGATAAGTTAAATAAATATCATTTATTGAAACATTATCACCTTGAATATAAAGTGATTTAAATATACCATTTTTCAAATCTTTTGAACTATAAGAGTCCAATTTAACTTTTAAATTATCACCATCAATAGTTTTTGAAAGTGCTTTTTTCAAAATTATCTGAGTTGTTTTTTCACTGGCAAAATTCAAACCTGAAACACCGCTCATAAATGTTCTAAAACCTGAATTCATATCATAAGGTTCTACACATTTATATTCACAAGCTGCAAACGCACTAGTAGCCTGCATTACTAAAAACAAACCCATTAATAAAATTATCTTTTTCATATAACCTCAAATACTTTTTTTACAAGAATTTTATTCTTTTCAACCTTACCTATAGCATATATTTTATCACTATAAACTAAAATTACAATATCCGAATCTGCAAAACTTTTATTTAGCAAACTCATACCATGAGACACCCTTTCAACTTCCAAATCATTAAGTTTATAACATGGATACTCCAAAACATTCAGAGGATTTATGAGAACATTATCAACATCAGAAATATCTTGAAGACTATCAAGAGCAACAGAGTTTTCAACAACAAATTTACCGGCTTTTGTTCTGATTAAATTTGTAAGATAACCGCCACAACCCAGATATTTACCCATATCATAAGCAATAGAACGAATATAAGTACCTTTTGAACAAGCAATTCTAATCACTGCACATTGCTGGACCTCATCAAAAAATTCTAATTCAATTTTTGATATAAATATTTTTCTTGGTTTTATTTCAACACTCTGACCTTGACGTGCATAATCATATAACTTTTTTCCACCGACTTTAATCGCAGAATAAATTGGCGGTAACTGTTCAATTTCACCTCTAAATTTATCCAAAATACCTACAACATCTTGCGGTGAAACTTTTTTATCAAAACATTCAACAATATCACCTTCTACATCATAGGTTGTTGTATTTTTTCCAAATTGGACAGTTGCAAGATATTCTTTATCATCATTGAGGTATTCAATCAGACGGGTTGACTTACCTATACACACAGGTAAAACACCCTCGGCAAAAGGATCAAGAGTTCCAGTGTGACCAATCTGCTTAATTTTTGTAACTTTACGCAAACGACTAACAACATCATGAGACGTCATTCCAACAGGTTTATAAATATTCACAAAACCAAAAAGTGAAACCTTCGGACAAGCTTTATTTCCGTTGGAAACACTATTTTCTGTCATTATTTAATTTCTCCTCTGGAAATTTTATTGATTAAATCTATAACTCTGGAAGATTCTTCTAATCCGTTTGTATAAACAAAGCGAAGTTCCGGAGTTAATCTTAAACGAAGAACTTTACCGACTTCATAACGAATTTTGGGAGTACTTTTTTCAATTAACGCTTTTGTTTTTTCAACATCTTCTGCTGAACCCAGTACACTATAAATAACTTTTGCAAAAGAATTATCATGTGAAACTTCCACATCCACAATTGAAACCACACCACATAAACCTCTGATTTCTTTTCTCAAAATTTCAGAGATATCACGCATTAATTCTTTTCTTACTCTTTCATTTCTTAAACTCATAAGCTAAACCTATCATTTTCTATTTTACCAAATCCGTATCCTGTACTACCAATACCCTACCCAGGCATATCATAATCTATATAAGTTTTATGGCGAGAAATTTTGTATGTATCATTTTCTATTTTACCAAATCCATATCCTGTACTATCAATACCATACTCAGGCATATCATAATCTATATAACTTTTACGATGAGAAATTTTGTATGTATCATTTACTCTTTTAACTTCAGAATCTGCCTTTTTCAACGGACTAAAAATTTTTCTATAGCTTGAATCTAATTGAGGAAAAATTTCAAAAAATATATCCTTCATGCTATATTTATTAGATTTTTTTGCTGTAAGTTTTTCACTTACAAATTTATCAACATCTCCACCATGTTGTTTGATTGGGGTCAACAAGCCTTTTGGAGAGGCTTGAAAAGTCTGGGTATAATGTTTTGATAATGGCTGTATAGTTAACAACAATTATTTTCTCCTTTTACAATGATTTTCTTTCAACTTCTTCAGTTGTTGAAACTTCAATAATATCGCCTTCTTGAATATCATTAAACTTACTGAAAGAAATACCACATTCAAAACCTTGAGCAACTTCTTTTACATCATCTTTGAAACGTTTCAATTGATCAATTGCCCCACGGAATATTTCTTCCCCGTTTCTAATAAGAACCGCATCTTTTGAACGAACAATTTTACCTTCAAGTACATAACATCCGGCAATTTTATTTGTTTTACCAATAGTAAATACCTGACGAACTTCAGCCTTACCAAGTTCAACTTCTTTAATTTCAGGTTCAAGAAGTGATAACAATGTTTTTTCAATATCTTCCAATAATTGATAAATAATATCATATTTTTTAATTGTTACACCTTCACGTTCAGCAGAAGCAAGTGCATTTCCATCTTCTTTAACTGTAAATCCAAGAATTAAAGCATTTGAAGCAGATGCCAACATTACATCAGCCTCAGAGATATCACCAACTCCAACGTGGATAATTTTTGTTGTAATTTCGGTTGATTCAACACCCGCAATTGCCTGAGCAACAGCTTCTGCAGAACCATGAGTATTTGCTTTAATAATCAAATTCAATTGAGGAATTGCATCATCACCAGCAACAGATTCTTTTCTTATATGTGCAGGTAACATAGCTTCCAAACGTTTATCACGTTCTTTTTCTTTACGATCGGCAATAATAGCTTTCATTTCTTTTTCATTTTGAACAACTTCAAAATAATCACCAGCTTGAGGAACTTCTGACAAACCTAAAATCTCAACAGGAGTAGAAGGTTCAGCTTTCTGAATTCTTTCACCGCTATCAGATAACAAGGCTCTAACTCTACCGCAAGCAGTACCTACAACAATGCAGTTTCCTGTTCTTAAAGTTCCGTTTTGAACCAACAATGTTGCAACTGGTCCCTTACCTTTATCAAGATTAGCTTCAATTACTACACCGGAAGCTTCAGCTTTTGGATTAGCTTTCAAATCTTGAACATCAGCAACAAGCAGAATATATTCAAGAAGTTCATCAATACCAGTACCTTGAAGTGCTGAAACTTTAACAGTAATAGTATCGCCACCCCAATCTTCAGGAACAAGACCATGTTCTGTCAATTGTTGTAAAACTTTATCAGGATTAGCACCAGGTTTATCAATTTTATTAACAGCAACGATAATAGGAATTTCAGCTGCTTTTGCGTGGTTAATAGCTTCAATAGTTTGAGGCATTATACCATCATCTGCAGCAACAACTAAAATTGCGATATCTGTAGCTTTTGCACCACGAGCTCTCATTTCTGTAAAAGCTTCGTGACCCGGAGTATCTAAGAATACAATTTTCTTTTCATCTTTATCACCAAGATAAACTGTATATGCACCAATAGATTGTGTAATACCTCCAACCTCTGAAGCTACAATTTTATGCTTAGATGCACGAATACTATCTAACAAGGTAGTTTTACCATGGTCAACGTGACCCATAATACTTATTACCGGAGCACGTTTTTTAAGTAATTTTTTGTCAACTTCAGTCAAAGCTTTTGCTTTTTCTTCTTTTTCTAACTCTTGTTCAATAAATGCATCCAAATCTTCTTCTAAGACTTCCAAATCATATTCTGCACATACTTTTTTAATAACATCAACATCAATAAGTTGGTTAACTGTAGCCATAACTCCGTTTAACATCAAGAATTTAACAATTTCCGCAGGAGTTTTTTTAATTTTGTCAGACAATTCAGAAATTGTCATCGCCTGATTAACAACTATTTGTTTTACTTCTTCCACTTCCTCAACTTTTTGAACTTTCTTTTTATGATGTTGAGCAGCAGCTTTTTCTAATGAAATTCTCTCTTGTTCTTCTTTTTTAGAATTAAAATCTTTTTCTTTTTTCTTACTATCAGATTTACGTTTAGATGAAGCACCTTTATTATCATACATATCAGGGGATATAATACGGCGTTCTAAAGGTTTTTTACCTCCAAAATCCTTATTGCCGGATTTTGATGAATCCGGACGCTGAGTTTTTTCTCCTCGTGGAGGGAATTTTTTATCAGAATTTTGAGGTCTTTCACCCTTTGTGAACTTACGTTCAGTATTATTTCTATCTCTTGACGGTCTTGCCTCTTTATTTTCAGTAGTATTATTTTCATTTAGAGGTTTTCTTGGTGCACGTCGGACAATTTCTAAACGACTTGCAGGTTTTACAACTTCAACTCTTGGTCTTTCAACTTTTTCAATTTTCGATTTTGGAGCTTCAACCTTAACTTCTTCTTCCTGAACTTTAACTTCAGCTTTTACTTCTTCTACGGGTTGTTTAGCTTTTTTAACAACAAAAGCCTTTGGCTTAGCTGTTTTCTTAACACCACCATCAGCTATAAAAGCTTTTAATCGTTTAATCTGTTCTTGAGTAACAGTACTGGAGTGAGTTTTTCCAGTGACTCCTATTGCCGCAAACTTCTCAACGACTTCCTTGCTCGGAAGACCGAGTTCTTTTGCTAATTCACTTATTCTAACTGTTTCGTAACTCATCTAGTAACTGTCCTTTCAATTCGTTTGGTATAGAGTGTTTTAAATGCTTTTCAATTTTATTCTTCTTAAAAGCAGTCTCTATACAGGTTTTATTATAGCAAAGATATACAGATCTGCCAAATGTTACAGAATCCGGATTAATAATGACCTGCCCGTCAGCATTATTTGCGGTAACCTTAATCAATTCATCCCTATCTTTGATTTTCCAACAACTAATGCAACGTCTATCTGTCACTAAATACCTCTACTGTACCTGTGCTAATTTTTCTAATTTTAATTTTTGGTCATATTCAACCAATAAATTAATTAGTTCATCTAACTCTCCGTCTATAACAGTCCACACATTCAAATTATGATTTAACCTATGATCTGTTAAACGACCTTGAGGGAAATTATAAGTTCTGATTCGTTCAGATCTGTCACCTGAACCAACTTGAGAACGTCTTAAATCAGTAATTTCCTGAGTTTGTTTTTGAACTTCCATATCATAAAGCTTAGCTTTCAAAATTTCCAAAGCACGTTCTTTGTTTTGCAATTGAGAACGTTCTTCTGTACAGAAAATCATAATTCCTGTAGGTTTGTGGAAAACTCTGGCAGCAGTTTCAACTTTATTTACGTTTTGCCCGCCGGCACCGCCTGAACGTGCTGTTGTAATTTCAACATCATTCATATTCAAGTTAACTTCGACATCATCAACCTGAGGCATTACAGCGACAGTTGCAGTAGAAGTGTGAACCCTTCCTTGAGATTCTGTTGCAGGAACACGCTGAACTCTGTGAACCCCTGATTCATATTTCAGTCTGGAGAAAATACTATCCCCCTTCATAGAAATAATAACTTCAGATACACCACCGGCTTCGCAGTCAGTTTTACTTAATATTTGAGTTTGCCAACCCATTTTATCTGCATATCTCAAGTACATTCTCATTAAATCACCGGCAAAGATATTTGCTTCATCCCCGCCTGCACCGCCACGGATTTCTAACATAATATCTTTATCATCCATCGGGTCGCGAGGCAATAAAAGAACCTTCATTTTTTCTTCGAAGACAGGAAGCTTAGCTTCATTTTCTTCCATTTCAGCTTTCAAGAATGAACGCATTTCTTCGTCTTTTTCTTCATGAAGCATTTCTTTAGCATCTTCAATGGCATCAGTTGTTTCTTTCCATTGGTAATACAACTCAACGGTTTCTTCCATTGATTTTCTTTGCTTGGATAAATCTCTAAATTTGTTATAATCCTGAATTACTGCAGGATCTGACAATGTTTCGCCTAATTCTTTATATTTCTTCTCTATTTGAAGTATTTTATCTAACATATCTTTCATACCTGAATAATAACAAGAACATGAAAATTTTTCAAATTTCAATACTCACAAAACGCCACTTAATTAAAAAATATAAAGAAAAATAAGTTATTTGTATAAAGAATCCCAATAACCTTTTGCAGGATCAAGCGGATTTTGATCTCTTTTTGCCCAATCGTAACACCCTCGCCCGTTAAAACGTGATTCATCGGTTTTATTACAAAGCTTATTCCAAGATCCTGTGGTATAGATAAATAAATCATAACCATACCTGTTTGGTCCTTGATGTGGACCATTAGTATCAAAAGTAAAAGATATACCATCTCCTTGTCCATGATAAAAATATGTTAAAGAAGTAACGGTTGCACCACTTTGCAATAAATACATATACGGTTGATTAACAGTTATATATTCCATTCCGTACACGTTTTCATAATTAAGTACATTTTTAGTACCTTTAAAATTTGTTACTGTCTTTTTATAAGTTCTAAGTTCATTTCTAGTGAGACGCGTTACTCCTGCAAATTGACTACCCCAATACAAATCCACTTCGCTAAAATACGGCTTATTTTCTTCTTTTGGAACAGTATTCAGAGTATTGAAATCTTTAAAACTATCCACTGAAAATTCTTCTGAAGTTTTTTTCATAGCTTGCTGCAAAACAGCATCCATTTTAGTAAATGAAACTTTTAATACTTTTCGCTGAATATTTTGATAAATCGAAGGCAGCGTTAAAGCAGCAACAACGCCTATCACACCTAAAGTAATAAGAACTTCTGCAAGAGTAAATGCAAGATAACGAGAACCAACCCTCCGACATCCAGTAAAATAAGGCTTTAAAAGGTTACCCCCCCCCGAAAATACTTATTAAATAAGAATTTTGACATTATAAAACCTCCTATATTTTATTAGTTATTTCTTCGATTTTGTAACCGTAAGTTTGCAATTTCTTCCCTAATTTCATTCGAACGGTGTGATAATTGATTGTATACCTGTGAATTTATTTCACCACCAATTAATAGAAGAATAGATGTATAATACAGCCATATCATAAGAATGAAAAACGCACCAATTGTACCGTATACAAGGTTATAAGTACTTAAATTATTTACATATACAGAAAAACCCCAGGAACCAACAAGCCAGAATGTTGTAAAAAATACAGTTCCCGGTAATGCACTTTTACGTTTAAATTTTTCATTCCCTCGCAAATCCGGCAGGATATAATAACTCAAAAATGCCATTAAATATAATGCCAAAAATGATACCGGCCAACGAAGAGTTAAGATAGTAATAGCAACTGTTTTGGACATATTAAAATGAGCTACCAAAAACATTATTATAACTTTACCAAAAATTATTACGTTAATTGTCAAAAACAAAACCAGAATATTTACAAACACCATCAAGAAAGACAGAATTCTGGTATAAATAAAACTTCTTGTTTCTTCGACTTTATAAGCCCTGTTTAGACCTTTCAACACAACGGCAACACCGTTAGTGGAAAGAACTATCGTCATTATAATACCAATAACTGCAAGCAATTTACCATGGTTAAAGATCATAGTTTCTTCCAATACGGATTTCAATAAATTCATAGCCTGCATAGGCATTATATTTGAAAGAACACGCAAAATTGAATCTAAATATGAACGGTTACCCATCCATCCAAAAATTGCCATCAAAAACAACATAAAAGGGAAAATACCCACAACAAGCATAAAGCCCATTTCAGCTGCCATTCCGTAAAAATCATTTTGAATAACAGATTTAATAAGCCTAACAAGACCGCGTATATATTTATTTTTTAGCAGTTTTTTTAACATAATCCTTGTTTTTTAATTTCTTCCAATATCATTTTAACAGCATTTTCAGTATTTGCTTTGATAACAGCACCCGCCGCAAGCTTATGCCCGCCGCCGCCAAATGCTGAACAAATCTTAGCTATATCTTTTTCCTTACTACGCATTGACAATTTTGAAACTGTAGAGTTCAGTTCTTTTACTACAAATGCAATTTCTGTAGTTCTGATTGCTCTCAATTTTTCAGTCAAACCATCTGTATAATCTTCACCGTTATAATTATATTTTTCCAAATCTTTTTTATAAACAATTGTATAAGCAACTTTGTCGTTGTTGAGAAATTTTGCCTTATTAACACAATAACTTTGAAATAAAACCATATCTTTTGAATTTGATTCATAACATTTTTGATAAATTTCAGCAGGATTTAATCCAATAGAAATCAATTTACCTGCATATTCCATTGTTCTCTGAGTTGTATTTGAAAACTTAAAACAACCTGTATCGGTCATAATTCCTGTATATAAACAAATTGCCGTTTTTAAAGATATTTTCCAACTTAAATCTTCAGCTATGCCAAACAAAACTTCGGCTGTAGCAGAAGCATCAGGCTCAATTATATTTACCTGAGCATAACCAATATTTGTTTCATGATGATCTATATTTATTGTTTTCTTAGCTTTTGCAAACAGAGTTTGTGCATCAGCACATCTATCCAAAGCTGCGACATCCAGATTTATGACTAAATCATATTCTCTTGATAAATCAAAATTATCAATAAATTTTGCTTCATCAATATACGGAATAAAAGCGTAAGTTTCAGGAACTTTTGAAACAACAGCCATTTCGCATTTTTTCTTATAATTATCTTTGATTAAAGAATACAAACCGCACATTGAACCCAGTGTATCGCCATCAGGATTGATATGTGAAACCAACAATATATTCTTAGAATTTTTTATGCTAATATCTAATTGTTCAATGGTCATTTCTGAATTTTAGCACAAAAAATCAGGGACACAAAACTTATGAAGAAAATTTTATATACAAAATTCCAAAATATAGATGAAATAATTGCGAAACTGATGGAACGTGCAGAAATAAGAAAAGCAATTACACGAAGTAATCTGTGCAAATTCTGGGCAAAGGTTGCAGGTGAAAAATTTGCAAAGAATTCAAAACCATACTCAATGCTAAAAGGTTCAATTATGGTTATCGCGTGCAAAACTCCAACAGTTGCACAGGAATTAATGTTGAGAAAAACACAACTTTTAGTAAAATTCAAACCCTACGTAGAATCGCTAAATATGAAAATTACCGATTTAAAATTTGATGCAAAAAAATGGATAGACGAAGAGTAAAACAAAAGGCGGTAGTGATGTTACCGCCTATTAACCAGATTTACACTATGTAAGTGTTCAGAAAGGACTTGTTCAAATCCTGCATTTGCAGAATTTAAATACTCGCCTGATTTAGTAAAGTTAATGGCATTTACCCCTAACCTTCACCTAAATTCAAGTGAGAGAACTGAACAACTTTATTTTTGCCACGTTTTTTAGCGTTATATAAAGCGTGTTCAGCATATCTGATAATTGTGTTTGCATCCTCTTCAGTATCAGGAATACAAGGGAATGTTGAAATTCCGCCTGAAATTGTAATCGGATGACGTTCTTCTTCGCCAGCAGGAATAAATTCCATTCTTTCGATTTCTTTTCTAAATCTTTCAGCGAATAAGAATGCATTATCTTCCGGAGTATTCGGAAGAACTACAATAAATTCTTCATCTCCGTATCTTGTAATAATATCTTCTTTTCTTATTAATTGTTTTAACTTATCAGCAATAGATTTTAATAAAACATCGCCCCATTCATATCCGTAAATATCATTAACGGACTTGAAGAAGTCTAAATCAAACAATAATACAGAAAGGGCATTACCGTAACGTTTAGATCTGGAAATTTCCTGATCCATACGTTCAAGTAAATATTTTCTGTTATGCAAACCTGTCAATTCATCAGTAGTAGAAAGAGTTCTTAACTTATCTCTTAACTCTCTGATTTTCAACATATTTTTAACACGAACAACCAATTCCTGATTATCGACAGGAGTTTTAACATAATCAAACGCAACTGCTCTGACTGTTGAACCTTTAAAAACTTCTCCGATAAATAAAATCGGATGTTTAAATTTAGTAACCATAAGAAGATCTTTAATATCCGGAACATTTTCAATAATAATAACACCCGGATTTAAAGCTTCATAATTTCTTAAATTTTCAGCATTTTCCAATCTAATATTAGCATCCTCAATAGAGGATAATACCTCTGCAAGAGCTGAAGATTTTTTATCTGTATAAATTACAATATTTTTCATACGAAATCCTTTCTTTAGTAGATTAGCATATTATTAGATGGCTAGCAAAAATGTTACGAATGTTAAGGGGTAAATATTGCTACCAATTTCGACGAAACTTGTAGGATATTTTACGAGAGGGGTAAATATTACTACCAACTTTTGTTAAAATTATAAAAATCCCCATTATACAAAAAGGAGAGAATGATGAAACTTTCCAACGGTGTACAGTAAATATTTAAAACTTAACAAGTATTCATTGTAACAAATTCTTAACAATACTCTTCATTTTCTTAAAGATTCTGCCAATAAATGCCGAAAACATGATTACGATAACGAAAATTGATGAAAGGATTTGTTAAACACTATGGGAATGGCAGCATCACAAGCAAGATTATTAAGCATGACCGCCAGAATTTCAAACAACGAGTTTGAACAACAGTCAATTGCTTATTCAAAACAGCGTCTTGCTGACGATTCTTCTCGTGTTAACGATGCTTATCTTGAAGCGTTAAATAAAACTCAATTCCAAGTTTTAACCGGTTACAACGGTGCTGAAGCTTGTTATGAAGATTTAACTTACAATCAAATCACAGGCTGCAACAAAGTTGCAAACGGCAAACAATATATCGTTAAAAATAACAAAGGTAAAGTGCTTGTTTCTGAAGCTATTGCCGAAGCTTTCAGAAAAAATAACGGTGATTACAATAAATTTTTAACTGACTTAGGCTACAGACAAGCTAATATTGATGTTAAAAACCACACCGAATCTGTTGAAGCAATTCACGAAGCTTGGGATAAATATTTGAATTCTGTCGGCAAAAGTATCAATAATGCTGATAATCAACATATTTTAGGTTTTGGTTATACATCATTTGGTGATGAATCCTTCAATGGTTACCCTACATACAATACTGCAACTGCAAAAGATGCAACAGGTAAAACCTCATCTTTATACAAAGACGAAGAAGGATATTACTTAACAAATTCTGTAGTTGTTGCAAAAGAAAAAGAAGACGGAACTTATGGATGCTACTACCAAACACCTGATCAATACGGTTCTGATGAATACTATGAATTAGAAAACGTAACTTACGACGACCAAACTAAAAAATTCTCTTATACAAATTCTGATGGTACAAAAAAATCAGTAGAGTTGTTATATGCAACTCAAACTGATGCTGGTAACGCATACGTAAGCGAAGATGAAAAAAATCGTTTATCTAAAGTCGGCACTCAATACAAATCAGAAAACGGAATTTACTACACTGTTAAAGATGAATTCAAAGCATTAAACTTTGAAGGAACTACTCAAGCTCAAAGAGAACTATATGATTATGCATTAGCGTTAACTGAAGCATATTATGACAGAGCAAATTCCAACACCACAGGTAATCCGAATTTAAAATACGATGCAGAACAAATTAACTACTATAAAAATATCTTCAATGAAATGAGAACTTGCGGATTCACAACATTAAAAGAATCTTATGCTCAAAATCTATCAAGAGCTGAAGATACCAATAAAGCATCTAATGAAAAACTATTTACCGGTGAAAACACAATGTTCAACGATGCTAAGTGGTTTGTAACTCAACTTAAAGCCGGTGCTTTAACTATCTCTTACTACTCAGCAGCCGAAAAATCATTTATCGGTTCCAGCTTATATGATGATGAATCAATTACTGAAAAAGAAGATAAAGCTGCAATTGCTATCGCTGAACAAGAATACAACAGCCACATGGATAGAATTGAAAGACAAGACAAAGAATTTGATATGCAAATGAATAAATTGGAATCTGAACATAATGCATTACAAACAGAATACGAATCTGTTGCTAAAATAATTTCCAAAAACGTTGAAACATCATACAAAACATTCAGTGCATAACGAATTAAACAAATTTAAACATTATATTTTTCCCCTACACATTAATTTTCGTAACTTTTCCCTACCACTTGATAAAAAAGTGGTATTTTTTTGCTGCTAGCCTCAGAACAAGTGAACAGAGGGTGAAAGGCGGAGCTGTACCCATTTTCTGTGAACGAAGTGACAAGGGGGGGATTATGTTACTAATGTTGGCAAAATTTTGCAAAGCTATTTTCATTTATCCCCTGATATTTTTAAAAAATATCTTCAAAAGCTTGTCGCATTCCTGTTCTTCAATACCGCCATAGATGTTTATCTTATTAGAAGATAGCATTCGCAAATCAATCTTCGAAGTGAAACTTCCATAATTCATATCATAACTGCCAAAATAAACTGATTTCACTCTGGATTGTAAAATAGCCCAGCCGCACATAGGGCATGGTTCAAGGGTAACATAAAGTTCGCAATCATCTAAACGCCAATTATTTAGAACTTTGGAAGCTTTTTTTAGTGCCAGAATTTCTGCATGTGCGGAAATATCATTAAGTTTTTCTCTTTCATTATGTGCAGAAGCTATAATTTCGCCATTATGAACAACCACCGCTCCTACAGGAATATCATTGTCCGATTTTTTTGCTTCTTCTATTGCGAATTTCATGAAATTCATACCGGAGTTTCTTCCTTTGCCAAATCTAAAACTATTTTCGCACAAAATCCATATTCATCAGTTGAAGATAAACAAATTATACCACCCATTGCTTCAACAAGCCCTTGAACAATAAACAATCCTAATCCGCTTCCACGGGTAGTTCTTGTCATATTATCATCAAGTCTGACAAATTTTTCAAAAAGCGTCTTTAACTTCTTATCTGAAATTTTATCACACTGATTTTTCACAGAAAACACAGCTTTATTATCTTCGACACTACAATCTACAATAATAGGAGTATCAGGATATGAATATTTGACTGCATTTTCAAACAAATTCACGAACACTTGTTCCAATCTTCCCTTATCTGCATATATTTGTGGAAAATCTTCTGCAATATTAATAACAATTTCATGCCCGTCGTGTTTTCTTAACAACAACTCAGCTTGTTCTAAAACTTTATTCACCCAAATATTACTATTAACAGTACGCAACCTCATACCTTCTATATCCGGAATAGTTAACAAGTCTTCAATAAGTCGTTTTAAGCGTTCAGACTGTTCCTTGATAATTCGCAAAGATTTTTGCTTTGTTTCTTCGTCAATAACAATATCCTGTCTCATAAGCCTTGAAGTATACCCTTGAATACTAGTTAACGGAGTTCGCAATTCATGACTCACCGTATCAATCAAGCTTGAACGAAATTCATTCAATTCTTTAAGCTCGACATTTTTCTTTTTTAACTGAATATATGATTTATGAATTTCTGAAGCCATATTATTAAATTCATTAGCAAGGAAAACAATTTCATAAGGAGTAAATGAAGTTGTTAATAATCTTATTTGTCTTTGATAATTACCTTTTGACAATGCAATAACAGCTTTAAACAATTGACGCATATTTATATATAGATAGTAAATATAAAAACCTATTAAAACCATCATCGATAAAATTGCCGAAAGAACAGAAATAATAATTTTTACACGGTTATCAAGAATAGCATGTTTAGCTATTTTCTCGGTCGTATTTACAACAATCGTAAAATCAGGATTACTTCTTCTCAAATAAACAATCGGCCTGTTTTTTTCATCCCCAAAAATAACAGGATCTTCAATAATCATATCTTTAGGAAGCATATCCAATGTTTCTTTAAAAGCATCCGGAGTAAAATTATGAGAAGCCAGCAAATGGTTATTTTCATCCATAATATATATTTGTCTGCGATCGTCAGATAATGATTTGAACAATTGTGTATCTAAATTTCTGGTATTAAAGGTTACAACAAGGAACGAACCATCCTTCATCTGAGTAGATAATATAGTCTGTTCATTCAACCTTGCATTATCAGTAACTTGTTCCAATTCCAACTGAGACCGAACTATAGAAATTTTATCGCAATTCGGATATTTTTTTGAAACATCTTCAATAAACTTATTTTTTTGAGTTTTAGTAGGTAAATACTCAAGAGAATCCGCAATTTGAGCCAATGTAGTTTCATTAGTTTTTATAAGAAAATCCATTTCATCAGAAACCATACTTGCAACCAGAATAGCTGACTCTCTTAACTGGTGTCTCAAAGATTGCTGGTTAATATTATTAATAACAAAACCGCTTATCGACATTGGAATAACAACTGCAATAAAAAACACAATAGCAATTTGTTCAATAATTTTTAATTTTTTTAAACCGTAACTATACTTTTTCATAATTATCCTTGTACAAACGGTGTTAATTTATAGCCAACATTAGTAACAGTATGCAAATATTTCGGATTTTTGGCATCCGGTTCAATTTTATTTCGCAAACCACCAACATGAACCCTTAGCATTCTTACATCTTCATTACTATCATATCCCCAAACTTCATCCAATAAAGTTGCAAGCGTAACTGGATTATTAAAATGCTGCATTAAACAATATAATATTTCAAATTCAGTCGGAGTCAATTTAACTTTTTTGTTAACCACAACAGCTTCAAGAGATTCCGGGAAAATTTCAATATCACCGCTGCGTAAAATCTCGTTAGATAAAGGTGTTTCGTCAAGATTTACAGAATTTCTTCTTAACAAAACTCTTATACGAAGCAAAACCTCCTGAATATCAAAAGGTTTAACCAGATAATCATCAGCTCCGCAATCAAATCCGCTGGTTTTATCTTCAATAGTACCCTTTGCCGTAAGCATTAATATTGGTATGGATAGTTTTGCTTGCCTGATATTTTTACAAACATCAAAACCGTTCATTTTAGGCATCATTACATCAAGCAAAATCAAATCATACGTATTATTCAGAGCTTTATTCAAACCCTCTAAACCATTTGTTGCAGTATCAACAAAATAACCGCTGCTTCTAACATCAAACTCTAAAAGCTCTCTAATTTCATCATCGTCATCAACAATTAAAATTCGCTTCTGTATATCACCCATAAAACACTCCTTTTATAGAACAATTGTACAAAACAACATAACATTTTTCAATCTAATATAAAGATACTTAATATTTATTAATTTAATAGCAATTTATAATTTTAGGAACATTAAAACATATAACAGTATAAAAAGGAGACAAAATGAACAACATTAACAACAACGTAAACTTTACAGCAAGAATGGACGTGAGCAAAGTTACAATGAACAAAGCTCGTTGGACAAAAATCGCTGAACTTTTCGAACAAAAAACCGCAAAATATCCAAACGATACATTTGATATGGAAGATTTAGCTAACGGAATTAGTGCCTATAATGTTAACTCTAAAACAGGAAATGAAATCAGTGCCAATATTTTTGGTGTTGAATTTGACAGATTGACAAATATGTCTGACTCTCAAATAGTTTCAAAATTCAAAAAAATGCTCGATATTTCAGCTCATAAACAAAAAATTTATGATGCAACAACAGAGTATACAGAAAAACTATTCAAAATCACAAAAGAATCAACAAGTGATATGAAAATTTGGGATGAAGCAGTATCTATAGCCGACAAAGAAGCTAAAGCAATGCAAAATAAAGATTCATTCCTTAAAGATGTAGATATCCTTTTTTAATCAATATAAAAATAAAGGGAAAAAATAATGGAAAACAATATTAATAATAACATTAACTTTACAGCAAAATTAAATGTAAGAGCACTAACAGATAACAAATCCCGCTAGAAAAATATTGCAGCTGAATTTGAACGCCAAACATTAAAACTAAAAGATGATACTCTGGTTCTGACAAATGACAACGAGCTTGAAATTGCAAAACACTACGGACCAAAAGTCACAACTCCTATGAGTAAACTGCAATATTTATTGTTAACAAATGAATGCACAGAAAAATTAATGCAATTATCAGATGAAAAAATTGCAAAAAAATTAGCTCAAATATTAAACATATTTAAAAAAGAAGAAAAAATCCAACATGCATCATCTATTCTGTATGACGTTAGCAAAACTAAAAATAAAAATGGAAATACTAATATTGATAAAGATTTAGTATCTAAAATGCTTGAGGCATTAAAAATTAAAATGAGAAAAGATACATCAGATAGCATTGCCACTGACACTCTTCTTCGTAATGGAGTAAAAGAATACTTTAGTATTTTCTCTGATTAGTAAAACTAACCAAGAATAAATGAATGGTATAAATAGGCAAAACAGATACCAAAAATTGCACCCACAAAAACTTCAAAAGGTGTATGTCCTAACAATTCTTTTAATTTGCCACCCATAGCTTGCAAATCATTATGATAGAAATCATCCATCATTCTGTTCAAGCAAGCTGCTGTTTTGCCTGCCGCTCTGCGTAAACCGGCAGCATCATACATAATGATAAGAGAAAACCCTAAAGAAATAGCAAATAATATAGAATCATACCCCTGCAATATGCCTACCATTGTAGATAAACCCATTACACCTGCAGAATGAGCACTTGGCATGCCACCCGTTGTTGAGAATATTTTAAAATTCACCTTTCTATTTTTAATAGTGAATAATATAAACTTAACAACTTGAGCAAAAAATGCAGATGCCACAGCACATGTAATTACTTCATAGCCGTTATTTGCAACAATTGCTCTAAACATGTCTAAAAACATTATATACCTACTCTCTTCTTTATTTTCTCAATCATATCTTCAATAATTTCAGATTTAAAATCTTGTTTTTTTATTATATCATAGCATTTTTCAAATAGGCAAGAAAGTTTACATTTTGCCTCCTCTAATCCATATAAAGAAACATAAGTTAATTTACCTTCTTCTTTATCTTTACCAAGAGTTTTACCCATCTCTTCAAATGTTGAAATCTCATCCAAAATGTCATCCGCTATCTGGAATGCCAAACCGAAAGTTTCGGCAAAATCAGTTACTGCAGAAATTTTATCATCATCAGCTTCGGCAATAATCGCACCTGTCCTCATTGCAAGCTTAAATAAATCTGAAGTTTTATGCAAATGAAGATATTTTAAAATATTCTCACATTCTTTTTTGTTATTTTCATCATCATAGTTTAAATATTTTCCCTCGGATTCAATATCTACAACCTGTCCTGCAATTACACCTCTTGCTCCGGCGAATTGAAAATACTCATTCAATATTCTAATCAATACAGAAGGTGACAACTCTTTTGAATATTTCGTAATAACTTGAGGTGCATAAGTTAATAAGGCATCACCTGCAAGAACAGCTGTTGCTTCACCAAAAACTTTATGATTAGAAGGTTTTCCTCTGCGATAATCATCATTATCCATACATGGCAAGTCGTCATGAATTAATGTTTGAGAGTGAAGCATTTCAATTGCACAGGCTGTCGGAATTGCATTTTCTAACTCCCCGCCAAGCATTTTACAAGTTTCTAAACATAAAATTGGTCTCAACCTTTTGCCGGGAAGCATGACTGTATACTTCATTGACTTAAAAATACTTTCCGGATATTCAATAGGAATATACTCATTTAATTTTGCTTCAACCAATTGTATATAATCATTCATCTGCATTTTCTTCTATTTCCTTATAAATCATTTGTTTTCTGGTATTACGAGAAGCCTGTCGCTTTTTATCACTTATTTTTGCAAAAACTTTGTTGTTCTTTATTTTTTGTGAGGTTTCTTGCTTTCTGCCATTATATTTAACTTTTTCTTTATATTCAAAGGCTTCATTTACAAAAGCAATATAACTTTCATATCGAGATTCTGCAATTTGATCAATATGCTGCAGTACAGCACAACCGGTTTCATTTATATGAAGACAATTACCATACTTGCATAAATCCCTATACTGAAGCATTTCCTCAAATAACAAATCAACTTCATGCGGCAATATAAAATCAAATCTGACATTACTAAATCCCGGAGTATCAACAATACTGGAAGTTTCATCAAGAGGAACAATTTCACAATGTCTTGTTGTATGTGTCCCTCTATTCAGTTTTTCACTTACAGCTTTAGTTTTAAGATTAACATTAGGATTTAATGCATTTATCAAACTGGATTTTCCAACACCGGAATTACCGCATAAAGCACTGACTTTACCTTCCAAAACTCGTCTAAAATTTTCAATCCCTCGTTTTTCCAATGCCGAAGTAAAAACAATTTCAAAACCTAAACTACCATATATTGATAATATTTCATCTTGTGCATCATTTTCTAAACCTAAATCTTCTTTATTAAAACACAAAGCAACAGGAATTTTATAATATTTAGCAAGAGCAATATATCTGTTTAATTGATGAAAATCCAAATCCGGCTGCTTTAAGGCTGAGACAATAACAATCTGGTCAACATTCGCAACTGCAGGACGTTTAATAAATGTTTTTCGCGGCAAAACTTTTAAAATAACCCCATTGTCAAATTCTACAAAATCACCGGTAAGAATAGTTTCACGTTGTTTTTTCAAAACTTCACGAATTTTGCATTCATAAGACATACCTTGAGTTTGAACGTAATATAAATCAGAATGAATTTTATATATTTGACCTTCCATACACTGCTAGTTTACAAGAAAAAGCAGTTCTTTGCAAATATAATTAAGCAAAAAAAAAGTTGCCAGATTATGGCAACATTAAATAAACACGAGGATATTAAGAGAGAGAGAGTATAAAAAACTTTTTTAAATATCCTTTTAAAACTTCATTTCAAAACTTAATTGATATTTTTCTTTTTCCTTAGAATGTCTTTTGCATTCCCCTTACATATATATAAACGTTTTTTGTTTTGAAGAATTGCCTTTTTTATTTTAATGTTGTTAATATTTCTTAAACCTGCGTATAGCTTATATTCCAGATATATACTATTGATATAATTAATATTTAAAAATTTAGTTTTTACTTAACAACACGAGGGTATCAACAAAAAAAAGACCTGATTCTAAAATTCCGAATCAAGTCACTGAATAATAAAAATCAGGTCTTTTTTATTCTATAACTATTTGCTCATAGCTTGAGAAACTGCAACAGCACATGCAACAGTAGCACCTACCATCGGGTTGTTACCCATACCGATAACACCCATCATTTCTACGTGAGCAGGAACTGAAGATGAACCTGCAAATTGAGCATCACCGTGCATTCTACCCATAGTATCAGTCATACCATAAGAAGCAGGACCTGCTGCAACGTTATCAGGGTGAAGAGTTCTTCCTGTACCACCGCCTGATGCTACAGAGAAGTATTTTCTACCGTTTTCAAAACACCATTTTTTGTAAGTACCTGCTACAGGGTGTTGGAAACGAGTTGGGTTAGTTGAGTTACCTGTAATAGATACGTCAACACCTTCTTGCATCATGATAGCAACACCTTCTGATACATCATCTGCACCATAGCAACGAACTTTTGCTCTTTCACCATCTGAGAATGGAGTTTCTTTAACGATTTTTAATTCGCCTGTTTTGAAGTTGTATTCAGTTTCAACTGCTGTAAAACCGTTAATTCTTGCAATAACGTAAGCTGCATCTTTACCTAAACCATTCAAGATAACTCTTAAAGGTTCTTTTCTAACTTTGTTAGCATTTCTTGCAATACCGATAGCACCTTCAGCAGCAGCGAAAGATTCATGACCTGCTAAGAAGCAGAAACATTTAGTTTCTTCTCTTAAAAGCATTGCACCTAAGTTACCGTGACCGATACCAACTTGTCTTCTATCACCAACTGAACCAGGTACAGCAAATGCTTGTAAACCTAAACCAATTGCTTCAGCAACGTCAGCTGCTTCAGTTAAACCTTTTTTAATTGCAATAGCACAGCCTAAAGTGTATGCCCAAGATGCATTATCGAATGCGATAGGTTGAATACCTTTAACAATTGCATCAACATCAATTCCTTTTGATAAGCATAAATCGCGAGCTTCTTCCAAGTTTTTAAAACCGTATTCAGGTAAAACTTTTTTCAAAGTAGCTTCACGTCTATCTTGTCCTTCAAATTTTACTGTCATAATTATTTTTCCTTTATCTTTGTTTGTTACTTGTTATTTCCCGCCTGTGCAATCAAAGATTGCTTCGTTCCTTTCGCTCTCACTACAGTCACAACGGCGGTATCGTAATGTTCCGGCCCTGCTCGGCTTACTAATCGCAACCCGACACCGGACTCCACACCGGCTTACGCAACCCTATTCTTCACGAGGATCAATGTATTTTACAGCATCTGCAAATCTGCCATAAGTACCGATATTCTTTTCGTAAGCTTCTTTAGGATCAACACCTTTTTTAATTGCATCCATAACTTTACCAAGGTTAACAAATTTATAACCGATAACTTCATTGTTTTTGTCTAAACCTAATTGAAGAATATAACCTTCAGTTAATGAAAGGTATCTTACACCTTTTTGAGCAGTAGAGTGGATTGTACCACACATAGAGCAAAGACCTTTACCTAAATCTTCAAGTCCGGCACCTACAGGTAAACCATTTTCAGAGAATGCTGATTGAGTTCTACCATATACAATTTGTAAGAATAATTCTCTCATTGCAACGTTAATAGCGTCACATACAAGGTCAGTATTCAAAGCTTCTAAAATTGTTTTACCAGGAAGAATTTCGCCTGCCATAGCAGCAGAGTGAGTCATACCTGAACATCCGATTGTTTCTACTAATGCTTCTTGAATAATACCATTTTTAACATTTAAAGTTAATTTACAAGTACCTTGTTGAGGTGCACAGCATCCACAACCGTGTGTAAGACCTGAAATATCTTTAATTTCTTTACACTTTGTCCATTCTCCTTCTTGAGGAATTGGAGCAGGTACTCCTTTTACACCGCGAGCTACGCAGCATTTTTCTTGAATTTCTTGTGAAACTTGTATATTAGTCATTTTCTACTCCCTTCACCTTATATACACTTAAATTTTAACTTGCTCAAAATATTCAGTCAAGGCGATTGAACTTTTTGCAAAATAATGTTAAAATAGTATATATAAATATAATGAGGATTGGTTATGATTAAGATAAAAAAGGACGGATTTACATTAAGTGAAGTCCTTATAACATTAGCCGTTATTGGAACATTAGCAGTAATGGTTCTTCCGGGTTTAATAAAAGATTCAAATAACAAAGCTATGGTAACATTATTGCAAAGTACGCTTTCTAATATAAGTTCAGCAATACAAACTGAGGTTGTAAACACAAGAACAAGCAATCTTGAGGATACAGATATTATTAAAGATCCTGAAGCCTTCTTTAAAAAATATCTGGATGTAAAAAGAGTTTGTACAACGGCAAACCCTTGTATGGTTACAAGTAACTCTAACCCGAATAAGCTTAACACTCTTAGCGGAGGAACAATTTCTAATGGAATAGCAGAGGTTTTTCTACTATTAAACAGTGGAGTTGCTGTAGGTTTCCATAAAAATGGAGTAGGTAATAATGTCGCAAGTATATTTATAGACTTAAACGGTTTAAATGACCCCAATACTGTAGGAATAGACTTTTGGATTTTTGATATTCAAAAGAAAACTGACTTAAATGCCGACCCACCTACCCATGCTGGCGAAATGGGGGGTCGAGAATCCTACAAAAACGCTTCAAAAGCAACTCTAAAGTCTAATTGTAGAGGAGGAATTGCACCTGCATGCTATACATTATTAGAACGTTCAGGATTTGACCCTGATTATATTAACAAATAAATTATTTAAAGGAGTTTATATGAAAACCAATAAATTAGCATTTACATTAACAGAATTATTAATTGCACTCGGAGTAATAGGTGCAATTGCAGCTATCTCTATTCCGAGTTTAATGACTACAATTAATAATAAACTAACTACAACTCAAATGAAGAATATTACAACAACAATTCAACAGCTAATAGCAGATCAAATGGTTGCACATAAAACTAAAACCCTTGCAGATACAGATTTTAAATCTGATACAGCAATTTACAGTGATTTAAGTACTATAGCAGCTTGTAATGCTAACAGGAAATGCTTTGCAGATCAATATACAACCATATATGCACCTACAACAAAAGCTACAGAAACATTTCCATTCACCCCATCAAATGGTATGCTCTTAAAAAATGGAGCAACAATATTCTATCAACTCATAAATTACCCAACATATAAAGGCACAGAAGATGAAACTATTGGAATATTTTATGTTGATATAAACGGTCCGGATAGACCGAACATTATAGGTCGAGATTTATTTTCATTCTTTGTTACAAAAGCCGGAAAAATTCGAGGTTCGTACACTGCCAACCCAGGTACATGCGACACTACACACGAATGTTATCAGGCACTATTATTCCATGGTTGGGTTATGCCTAAAGATGCAGATTATTGGGTAAAAGAATAATTGTTATATATAACATAAAAAAGAGAAGATTTAAATCTTCTCTTTTTTTACTAAAATTTGTACGGATAATCGTCTTTAAATTCCCATTGATCAATTTGAAGCAAACGAGAACAACAAGCAGTACTTGCTTTACCGGCACTAGGACATGTTGCAGCTCCGGAGCAGGCATCAAGAGCTTGTTTTCGAGATATACCGGCTCCCTGCAGTCCTCCACCATAAGTACCGAAAAATATGTCATTGTTTCCAAAATGAGCTTGTCTTTCAGCAGGAGCAAAACAGTACAAAAAGTACTGCTTATCTCTACCTATAGAATTTGGTCTTTTATCACCATTTACATCATATATTACATCTAAACACCCACCAATATGTGAAAGATATAAAGCTGACCCATCCTTATAATATATAGTTCTATCAGCAGATCTTACATATTGATGTCCAATATACGGATCAATTTTTTCCATATACCAATCATAAGCTTGACTAATAGTTGCAGGCTTTTCCATATCCTTAAAGGAACCATGATCTAACTGCATATCAAGAACAGCATTCTCCATTTTGCCGTAGAAATTTTTTAATTTAACAGTATATTCTCGTCTGACTTTTTGATAGTGAAGTGTCGGGATAGTCATTGCTGCAACAACCCCAACAATTGACATAGTTAATAAAATTTCTGACAGAGTGAATGCTATATATTTTTTTATCATACTCAACAATCTTTCTTTTAATATCCATATTAATTATATCATATTTATGTTCAGGTCTCAAGGCTAATTTATAGAATAGATTTTTGATGTATAATTATTGCGAAGAAGGAGCAACATTATGAAAATCGCAGAGTCTTTAATCGAACTTGTCGGAAATACACCATTAGTAAAATTAAACAAATTAAATTCAGGAAATGCAACAATCGCAGTTAAATTAGAATACTACAATCCCGCAAATTCAGTAAAAGACAGAGCTGCATTTCAAATGTTAGCAGATGCAGAAAAATCCGGAAAAATCAATCAAGATACACTTATCATTGAACCAACAAGCGGAAATACAGGTATTGGACTGGCAATGTTGTGTGCAATAAAAGGATACCGAATAATTTTAACTATGCCTGAAACAATGAGCCTCGAAAGACGTTTATTATTGAAAGCTTACGGTGCAGAACTCGTATTAACTGATGGTAAACTCGGAATGAAAGGAGCCGTTGACAAAGCTCTGGAATTACATAAAAAGAATCCAAACTCATTCATTCCGTCTCAATTTGATAATCCTTCAAACCCAAAAGCACATTATCTAACAACTGCAAATGAAATTTGGAATGACACTGACGGCAAAGTAGATATGATTGTTGCAGGTGTAGGAACCGGCGGAACAATTTCAGGAACAGCAAAACGGTTAAAAGAATTAAATCCTGATATTAAAGCTGTTGCAGTTGAACCTTATTCATCACAATTATTAGGCGGGAATTCAGCAGGACCTCATAAAATTCAAGGGATAGGTGCAAATTTTATCCCCGAAAATTATGCGTCTGATGTTATTGATGAAATAATTGCAGTAAAAAACGAAGATGCTATTGATACTGCAAGAAAATTATCACAAAAAGAAGGAATCCTTTCAGGATTTTCAGGCGGAGCTAACATTTGGGCTGCAATAGAGCTTTCAAAAAGAGAAGAAAACAAAGATAAATTAATTGTTGCCATTCTTCCTGACTGTGGTGAAAGATACTTGAGCAGCGAATTATATTCCGAATAAACTGCTCACCGCAAGAGGCAATTCGCCACCAACTTCGGCTAGATTTGTTTGTGAGGACGTTATGACTGTTACATTTACCCCTCGTTGCGTCATCGTGCTTAAATAATTAGAGAGTTAATTATAAGATTCGTCGACAAAAGCCTCAGAATGACGTCTAAACCTGTCATCCTGAATTTATTTCAGTATCTTTTTTGCTCAAGATTATAATAAAAGCTTAAAATTTACCCCTTTACCCTTATAACTTTGTAAATTCGGAAATTGATGGATCAAGTAAACGTCTTCCGACATTTTCAAAAGAAATAGAGCAAAGTGTTTTATTACCATATTTAATAATTTTTTCTACAACACCTCTACCATAACGGGGATGTGAAACGCTATCACCCTGAGCAAACGGGCAATCACCATCTTCAACTCCAACGGAAGAATCTTCTACAGGATATACAGGGACAACCTGAGATTGTTCTTCTTCGTATTGAGCATCTGCATAATCCTCAAATTCATCAGATTGCGGAGCTTCTACAATCTCATCCTGAGCTGTATCATCTGCACCTGCAAAAAGATTTTCTGTCAACGCTTGATTATCTTCAATAAAATCCAAATCATCAACCGTTAAATCTTCTTCCATATCAAGTGGGAAATCTTCCTGTAACAAATCCTCTTCCTGAGCAAAATTATCCTGTTCCGGAACATTTGAAACCTCTTCCGCTTCAGGAGCTTCTGAGATAACAGGAGTATCTTCCTCCGGTTCATCAAATATATTTGAAACAGGAGCAACAATATTGGAAGAATTATCCTCAGCAAAAGCAGAAGAGTCAAATACTTCTTCCGAATTTTCTGCAACAACAGGAGTCATTTCTGATATTTCAACTTGCTGCATTTGAGTCGCTTGAATAGCATTTTTAACATCTAAAGATTGAACTTCCGGAAAATCTTGAGTAGAAATCAAATTATCTGATTCTGCAACAAGCGAACTATTCGAATTTCCAAAATTATCAGCCGCCTCAACACTTTCAGCAGGCATTAATTCCATTGTAGCCGGCACAGGAATAAATCTGTATTTATCACCAAGTACATCATCTTTCGTCAAATCAAGTTCTAAATCCATAATATCAATTATAAATGGAATTCCCTGTGTTAATTTACCATACAATATAGCTTCACCTAAATTTAATTTATTTAAAAATGTATTATATGCGGCAAAGTCATGCTGCATTGTTTGCGGTGTAAATATAACAATATTTTCAGCACAAGATTTCAAATCTTTTGCATATTTATAATCATTATGAACTAATAAAGTTGTAAAAACATGATTATTATTTAAAACTTGTTTTAGTAACTGCTTATCTGAATTATCATCATTAAATGAAACAAATAAATAAACATACTTTTCAATTGTTTCAAGGGCTTTATGAATAAACGAAACAACTTCTTTTTGCAGAGCATCACTAACATTTTTGATACTAATTATTGAACAATTTTTTTCATTTACAATTTCATTTAATGCCAGAAATTCCTCTTTAGTATTTGCAAAAATATTCGCATCTCTATATTTTAATAATCTGTTTTTAAGAAGAGCTAATTCAGGCATTTGAGTTTCTTTATATTGAGCAGCTACCACGTCAACAAATTTATCAATCGGTAAAAATTCATACTCTAAAGTTTTAATATACTGCTGAATTGCGTAAAAAATATCTTGAATAACAGCTTTTGTAGAAGAATCCACACCTGACAATTCATATTCAAATAAAAAATCAATCATTTCTGCATTTAGCGGAAGTTTAAAATCTTTTGAAAATTCGATTAGCGGATAATCTGCAAATAAATCATCAGTATCAATAATTACGGATTTTTCTTTCAATTGAAACAACTGTCTGACACAATTAGAAATAAAAACAGATTTATCAAGATCTCTTTCAATAAATGCAGTAAAATTATTTTCAAAAATTGATATATCTAAGTTAACAACCTGTTCATGCTGAGCCAGAGTACCAAATTTAATTGGAGTTTCTACAGGGAGCAAATCTAAAAGTTCTTTTGGGTTTAAAAAAGCGAGTTCAGAATCTTTTGACGGAACAGAACCATCATAATTATCAACAATACCTTCTGATGAAAAAGTAAACAACAAGCGAGCAATTGCACAGTTTCCGGCTACTTCTGATTTAAGATTCACAAACTGAGCAACATAAGATTTTTCAGGAGAGGTTAATACCATAAATCTGCCTAATATAGGATTTTCAGACTTTTCAAATGATAATTTTATCAAGTTGTTCTTAATCTCAAGTAATTTCATCTTTCCCTCTCGCTCTTTTGTTAGAATTGTACCATGAAAAGTTACGAAATATGATAAAATATTAAGTTAGTTAACATTAACAATTTCTTCCAATTTGTTATATATATCAACAGTTGCAGTACAAATTTTTAAATTTCTATTGACTAAACTTTTTATGGTTTCTTTATAGCATGCCAACATGGCTTTATTTAATCCGTTTTCTTCGTCCAAAGCCTTTCTAATAATATCAGCGTAATCTTCAGTCCGTGTACGAACCTCAATTTTATCAGCAATAAATACAATTTTTTCAAAATCAGACATATCCGCACGCCCAAGAGTGTGCCAGCGAATAGAAGATAATAATTCTTTATCCGTAACTCCAAATTCAGTTTCGGCAATATACGCACTAACAGGAGCATGAATTGTTTTATGATTGTTTTTTTCTTCTTCGTCTACTAAAGAATAGTTTTCTAAAATTTTTACAGATTCTTCATAAGAAAAACATTTTGCACAATCATGCAATAGCCCTGCAACATAAGCTTTTTCTTCATTTTCGCCAAATTTCTTTGCAAGTTCTTTTGCACATTCTGCAGTTCCGATAGAATGTATGTATCTTTTTTCATTCAAATTTGCCTTAAGCCATGATATAAGTTCTTCATTACTAACTTTTGTATAAATCATTTTTATAAATATAATCCTCTACTCTTTTGGGCACATAACTTCCTATACTATTGCCGGATTTTATCTTTTCACGTAATTCCGTCGATGAAATATCTTGAAATTCTAACGGTTCGAATTCGAAATCATAACCTTTGTCACGTAAGTAATTATACTTTAAAGGTTCAAAATTGTCCTCCCTAACAAAGACGATAAATTTAACTAAACTCTTAAGTTTTTCAGTTTCATACCAGGATTCAATATGCTGAAATGCATCTGTTCCAATCAAAAAGTGAATTTTACCCTCAATATCATAAAGTTTATATAATTCACAAATTGTCAGATATGTATATGAGACACCGGTTCTTTTATACTCAATATCAGACACTTCAATATTTGGCAAATCTTGCACAGCAAGCTTGACCATATTCAACCTATGTTCAGCCATATCAGACGAAATCTCTTTATGCGGAGGGTTAAATGCAGGAATAAACAACAATTTATCAAAATTATATTTATCAACAACATAATGAGCAACCCGCAAATGAGCATTATGAACAGGATTAAACGTACCTTGAAAAACACATAATTTCATAAACAAATTATAACACAAGGTCAAATTTTGCATATAAAATTATTATTTTCTTAAAATTTCAGCACCTTTAAGATATACAAATTCCGGCTCAAAATCCTCATCACAATTTACAACAACAAGAACTCGTAAACACATTTTTAAAGAATTCGGCACGGGTAATTCATGAAAACACATCATCGCAACTTTATCCCAACCCATTTCTACACGAGGGAATTTGGCAGGAAATGCAGCATCTAAATCTTCTGTAGTCGTAAATATTACATGCGAAATATTAGAAGTACCATTTAAATTATTTCTGTCAAAAATTTCCTTAATCAGTTCAAGAGTCGCATCCTTGATAGCTTGTTCATTATTAGCCTCGACAGTAATAGCACCTCGAATACCTTTTGTTATCATTATTTTTTCACCCCGTTATACCAATCTCTGGCAAGCATTTCACCCTTACCTTCAGGTTTAACCTTAATTAATCGCAACAAACCAACGCCACAACCGATATCTACACCTTCTTTAGAAAAGCTGACAACATTTCCAACCATACCGTTTCCATCAACAGGCATTGATTCGATAACCTTAATTATCTTATCGTTAAACATAAAATATGCACTCGGACATCTGCAAATACCACGAACAAGGTTATTAATGTCAACATTAGACTTTGACCAATCAATCAGACATTCTTCTTTTGTAAGTTTATTAGCCATACATAACCCATCTTCGCACTGCTTAACAGGTTTTAACTCTCCCGACTTAAGCCCAACCAAGGTTTCTTCTATCATTTTTGGTGATTTTTCAGCAATTTCATTCCATAATTCTTCACAATTCATAGTCTCAGAAATCGGAATAACTAATTTTTGACAAACATCGCCGCAATCTAATCCTAATTCAGTTATCATTGTACAAATTCCGGTTTCTTTGTCACCATTAATAATTGCACGTTGAATAGGGTTTGCCCCTCTGTATTTAGGCAGCAGTGATGCATGAAGATTAATAGTTTCATATTTAGGAATATCAAGTACTTCTTGAGATAAAATCTGACCAAATGCAAATGTCACAAAAAAGTCAGGCTCAAGTTTTTTAAGTTCTTGTTGAATATCAGGTTCTTTGCGTATAGACTTCGGCTGAAAAACAGGTAACCCTTTTTCCACAGCAAATTTCTTTATTGGAGACATTTGTAATTTATGTCCGCGTCCTGCAGGCTTATCAGGCTGTGTAACAACCGCCAGCACATCAATATTATTAGAATTATACAAATATTCCAATGATTTTAACCCGATATCAGGCGTTCCAAAAAATATAACTTTAATCATTCTTATTTAATTCTTCCTCTAACTCTTTTTCTTCTACTAATAAATCTGGATCAAGAGGCGGTAAATTGTATTTTTTCAACACAGATTCAGCTTCAAACCTATTTATACAATGGTCAATAAATAAAATTCCGTCAAGGTGGTCATTTTCATGCTGAATAGCCCTTGCCAGAAGAGTTCCGTCTTTTGCTTCCATTACAAAAGGTTTTCCGTGTTCATTTATAGCTTTTACCATAACATTTTTATAACGTTTTACATCAGTATACGCTTCAGGGAAACTTAAACACCCTTCATTACTTTTAACCGCTCCACTCTTTTTAATAATCTTAGGATTTATAAATACCATCGGGTTAAGAGGTTCATTACCTGTAGCTACATCAATTACAAAAACTCTGACATTTTCACCGATTTGCGGAGCTGCAAGACCTACACCATTTTGAGCGTACATTGTATCCAATAAATCTCTAACCAAATCTGAAATCTTTTTCGAAACTTTATGAACTTCTTTTGAAACCTCTCTTAATGATGGTTCGCCGTAATGTAAAACTTTTCTTACTGCCATAATATATTTAACCTTCTTCCTAAATTTTTCCTGTTAACATCGTACTATAAATCAAAAGTCATTGCAATTTAAAAAAATATTTTATAACAACTGGTATTTCTGTCAAAAATAGTGTATAATAAAATATGTTTATTATTGTTAACGGGGTTATTAAAATGAAAAAATATTTAATCATTTTTGGAGCAATATTATTACTGGGATATGGATTTAGCACCCCTGCATTTTCTGTTGAAACAGAAAACGATGTTGTAACAGAAATAGGAATTTTAGTTAATAATAACAATTATAAAACCGCACTTGAAAAATGTAATAACGCCCTTCAAAAATATCCCAACAATGCTGATTTATATTATTGGAGAGCATCTATAAAAATTGCAAATGGAGAAAACGCTCTTGAAGATTATAACAAAGCAATAAATCTAAAACCTGAAGACAGTAAATTATACGTAATGCGTGGAATTTATAAATTAAAACTTGGGAATCCTAACGATGCAATATTAGATTTTAATAAAGCATTAGAAATCAATCCGGAAAATTCTTCTGCCTACACAATGAGAGCCTGTGCAAAAATTGAAATAGGCGATATGAAAAGTGCAGATGAAGATTTGGAAAAAGCAAATAAATTATATGATACTGATTTACAAAAAAATAAAAAATAAGAGGATTAAAAAATGAAAAAGATTATAGTTTCTAACTTGCTATTAGCGTCTATTATTGGCATTGGAATAGGTGCTGCATACGCAGTCTCTCTGGATGATTATAAATATGAAATTATTGACCTGAATTATAAAAAGGAATACAAAGCAGCTTTAGAAAAAGCTAATGAAGCAATTAAACAATATCCTGATAATGCTGAATTATATTGCCAAAGAGGTCAGGCATACGAAGAATTAAACAGTAAACAATCAGCTATGGCAAACTATAATAAAGCAATTCAGTTAAATCCTAAATATGATGATGCATACTTTATGCGTGGAATTTTAAAAATGGATTTAAACAGTCCGCAGAGTGCATATACAGATTTCACAACCTGTATAACAATAAACCCTAAAAGCGGTCATTGTTACATGTCTAGAGGTATGGTAAGGCTAATGCTTGGCGATACCAACGGCTCAATGTCAGATATGGAAAAAGGCAATACACTGCTTGACGAAGAATTGAAAGATTTGCATGAAGAAACACAAAAAGCGATTAAAGAATCAGAAGAACTTCTTAATCAAACTGAAAAAGATATCGAAAAATCTGAATCATCTAATCAATAATTATCTGACATCAATAAACTTGTGAACTTGCGGAATCAAACGAACATTAGGATAAATATCAGTAAATTTATCTAAAATTTCGTTGCAAAATTCTGAAGTTACAGTCATTTGATTATTGGCACCCATTTTAGGCTGTAAAACCAATTCAATACCAAACTCTTTACCCAGAGCCGCAGCCTGGGAAATTTCTTCTTTGGTAATATTTTTATCAAACACAATTTTTGCAAAAGTTTCAACACCATCACAATTTGCCAAAAATTTTCTATGCTGAGCAAAAGTATTTTTGCCTGTAGCTGACGGCAATTTAATATCAGCAGCAATTATATCAACATATTTTTTTACTATCGGAAGATTTTCAAAAAGCGTTGCGTTAGTTTCTAAGTAAATTTTAGTATTAGCCTTAACCAACGGTAAAAATTCTTCCAAAAACTTTGCTGATAACAGAGGCTCGCCACCTGTTAATGATATTGAATGAAAACTGTCAAGATTATATTCTGAAATTATTTTTTCTGCCAAAGATTGAGGGGTGTAAATTTGCCCATGCATAAATTCAGTATCACAATAATCACAATTTAAATTACATCCGCAAAATCTTATAAACAATTGTTTATACCCTACAACAGGACCTTCACCTTGAATTGATGAAAATATTTCATTTATTTTAGCTTCCATATCCAAAATTCTTTCTCACATCATCTTTTGACAAATTTTTAAGTTCTTCGTATAACTTAACCTCATCATCCGACAAATCATGAGAAAATTCAATACTTACAGAAACTATTAAATCTCCGACTTTACCGTTTTTCTTTATTCCTTGATTAGCAATTCTGAATTTTTGACCGGAACAAGTATTGGGCGGTAATTTTAATTTTATTTTGCCGTCAAAACACGGAATTGTGATTTCTTCACCAAGAGCAGCTTCAAAAGGTGTAACCGGAACTGTATAGTAAATATTTAGTTTATCAAAATAAATTTGAGTTCTCGTTTCAATTTTCACATTAATAAACAAATCTCCACAAGGTCCGCCGTTTTTACCGTTAGCACCTTCACCGCGAAGTCTTAATTTAGCACCATCTTTTATGCCCTTCGGGATTGTCACCGTAATTTTTTTAGTTCTGGTTATTTCTCCTTTGCCGGAACATTCATTACACTTTCCGCCGTTAACAAAACGATGACCTGAACATTTTGGACACATTTGGGTTGTTCTGACATTCACAATTCTTTTACTGCCTGTAATCACTTCTTCCGGTGAAATTGAAACTTCTGTAGTTATATTATCACCTTTTTTAGGTTTATAACGATCTTCATTTCTTTTATTCTTTTTGAATTTTAACAACAAGTATTTAAAAAAATCTATAACTTGAAAGAATTTATTTTTTCTAAATTTTCGTTGTTTAGATTTTGATGGAGATTTACTATTGTCAGCATTATCATTTATTGTTTCGGAAGAGTAATTAGCATTTTTAGATTTTGTTTCTCTATATTCTTCCTCGACACGCTGAGAATGAGTTTTTGTCTGCTCATTTTTAAAATAACCTTTAACAATATTATATTGTTCACGCTCTTTTGGGTTTGACAAAACTTCATACGCTTCGGTCAAATCTTTAAATTTTTCAATTGCATCAACATCTTTATTAATATCCGGATGATACTTTCTCGCCAATCTTCTATAAGCAGTCTTAATTTCAGCAGAGGTTGAATCCACATTGACCTGTAAAATTTCATAATAATTTTTTGTAATATTAAACACCATACAATTTATCTAATGATAAATTATAAAATTTCAACATCACCATCAGTAGATTTTTAACGGATTAATAATTAACTTCATTACCACCGATATCTTTACGGTATTTAATACCATCAAAAGATATTTGGGATAAATCCTCGTACAAATATTTTTTAGCCCTTGAAAGAGTTCCCGCAGTTCGGGTCAAAACAAAATTGGCACCTTTTACAGTCAGATAAACCTCATTATTAGCTTTATTAATATTAATAAAATCTATATTATTAATATCCTCAACCAAATTCAGACCTGAAATTTTTTTATTAAGTTGACGTGCAGATACAACAGAAGAAATTGAACAACAATCATTCATTTCTATACTGCTATATTCATCAGAGAAAAATCCATTTATACAAGAGATAAAAATTTCTACCAGATTATCCGAACATAAATTCAAAACCACAGAGGCATCATGATCTTGTAAAAACGGCTTAAATTCAGTTACATAAAATTTATCTTCTCCCGTCAATACACATTCAACACCAAGAATGCCTACATAAGGTTCACCTTTCTTTTCAACTGAAACAAGTGCATTCCTTACTACATTTTCAACCCTTGAGATTACAACATCTGATATTTTATAATCAGGAGCATAACATCCGACACCTGAAGTTAAAATTCCACCATCGCCATCTTCCATAAAATTATAATTAGCAACAGAAGTCATAGGTAAAGCACCATACCCATCAGTAATAAAATAAATAGTAAAATTTTTACCATGAGTAAATTCTTCAATCAAAATATCTGTCTCATTTTTTGATAATAGTACTGACAGAAATTCCCTAGCCAAACTAACAGTTGGGCAAACAAGTCTGTCTTCTGACAACTTTGAAACTTCACTGCATTTAATTGTTACAGGGAAATTTGCAGTTTTCAAATAATCTTCAGCCTGTTGTAACTTATCAAAAACCCCGAATTTAGAAGTTTGAGCATGGATTTTATATAAAAATCTTTTTCCTGCAATTTTATTTAGAGTAAAATATGCAGCCTCAGCAGATGAGCCAAAAATATTTTGGCCGTTTGACTGAAAAAATGAAACAACATCGGCTTTTATTGCTTTATCTGTAACCGGAATAGTCAAATCTATATCATTTTCTAATGCAAATTTTAACAATCCGGTTAAATCATCTTCTCTTATATCAATATTTTTAAAACTATCAGAATCTATACAGTTTCCCGGAGCGGCGTAAATTTCGCCAACTTCGGCATAAGACTTTAATTTTTTTGCAAGTGCAGAAACTACAGCACCCTGACCTATTAATAATATATTTTTCTTTTCATTTGACATAATAAAATTATACTACATAAAACGGATGATTTTTGTTAAGATATTTTAAAAAATTTTCATTTACTATGATATAATAATGACAAATAAATTTTTATTATTAAAAACTGTGTGTAGTAGAAAGGTTTTAATAAGATGGCAGCAGGTTTAGTAAATTTTTTATCAAACGCATTTCAATCTAACAGAGTGTCCACAACAGCTCCGGTAGTAAGACAAACTCAAAGTGCAAATCCATATAGCAATAATCCGTTTGTAAACTATAACGGAGGAAGTTTTTCTTCAAGATTTTATGCACAAAATAAACCTGTAAAAGGCGGATATTTTGCAGGTTACTACAACGGAAAACAAAATATTGTCGGCAGAAAATTATTTGTTGAGGTTTAATTTATAAAAAAGAAGCGGCGGTTTGGATGTTAAACCAAACCGCCGCTTCTTTTATTTACTAATATTTAAAACCATCAGCTTTCATTCTGTCAATAACTTCTTGAAGCTTTTCATCACTACAAACAAAAGATATTCTAAAATACCCTTCTCCGCATTTTCCGAACGCATCGCCCGGCACAATAACAATACCTGATTTTTCAAGTAAGTCTTCGCAGAATTTGTATGAAGAATCATATTTTCTTGGAATTGGAAGCCATAAATAGAAGGTTGTATGTGGAAGTTTATTATCATCAATTTCCCAGCCTAATTCTCGTAAACCTTTAACCATGATTGCCTGTTTTCTTTTATAAGCACAATTACCGCAAGCAATATATTCATCTCCTTCCGGCGAATTCATAATATAAGCACATGCCTTTTGTAAAGCTTTAAATATACCGTTATCAATAGTTGATTTAGCTTTTGCAAATCGACAGATAACTTCACTGTTACCGCAAACCCAGCCAAGTCTCCAGCCTGTAATTGCATAAGGTTTAGACAAACTAAAAAATTCAACCGCAATATCCTTTGCACCATCAAATTCTAAAACACTAAACGGTTTTTCTTTTTCATCAAAATAAATATCACAATATGCAGCATCCGAAATCAATAAAATATCATGTTTTTTACAAAAATCAATAACTGATTTTACATATTCACGGGTAGCAGGCACACCTAACGGATTATTAGGATAATTAATAATCAAAGCCTTAACTTTATTTTCATCATAACCCTCAGCTTTAAGATTTTCAAATACATCTTCCATATTCGGCTGATAATTATTTTCAGCAGTCAATGGAATAGGAAAAGCTTTTCCGCCAGAGCAGCCAACCATTTGAGAATATGATGCATACCCCGGATCAGGAATTAAAATAATATCTTTTTCCTTATCTTCATGTTTTGGCGAAATAATAAATCGGATTAAATTTGCCAATCCGTCTTTTGAGCCCAATAAAGAAAAAATCTCTTTATCTGCATCTAAAGAAACTCCAAATCTGTTCTTCATTCTTTCTGCGATAGCTTGACGGAAATATGGTTCACCTCTGGTTACAGAATATAAATGGATATTATCTTCTGTTAAAAACTCTTTTAATTTTTCAATAAGAGCTTCCGGCGGATTTGCAGTAGGTGCACCCATAGACAATGAAATAGGAGCTCTATTTCGTTTTTCTAATTTTTCTCGTAATTGAGCGGTTTTTTCCTTAAGTTTAACCATTATATATGTGTCTAAAGACATTGCATCTTCATTAAATAAATTTTTCATATTTTTACTTCCTTAACTTACGCTTTCATTTTCATAGGACCTTCAAGAGAAGCCGTTACAAACTGCTTTGTATACGGATTATCCTGTTTTAGTAATTCTGATGGAGTTCCTTCAAATACAATCTTTCCATCATACAGCATTATAACACGATCTGCCGTTCTTGTAATAGTTGACATCTGGTGAGTAACAACAATTGATGCTGCATTAATTTCCCGTTTTAATTGAACAATATAATCTTCAATCAATGTAGACGACATAGGATCTAAACCTGCTGTAGGTTCATCATATAAAATCGTATTAGGTTTAGTTACAATTGCACGTGCAAAACTGACACGTTTCTGCATACCACCTGACAATTCAGACGGGAACTTATTTTCTATCCCCTGCAAACCAACAAGTTCCAATTTTTGAGAAACAATTTTCTTTAAATCTGACTCGGTATACTTTTTCCTCAAATCTTTTCTTTCTCTCAATGCAAAAGAAATATTGTCAAAAACATTTAAAGAATCAAAAAGTGCAGAATATTGGAATACCATCGCAATATCACCTTCTGAAGTTATAATCTCACCATTATCAAACGGAATCAAGCCGCATATAAGTTTCAACACAGTACTTTTTCCTGAACCTGAAAACCCTACAATAGCAAGAACCTCTCCATCATCAACCTTGAAAGAGATATCATTTATAACAACCCGATCATCAAATTTTTTAACTAAATTACGAACTTCTATACTCATAACATTATCCTTACACAAATTAAAAGAAAAATAAAATTGCAAAAACCATATCCCAGATAACAATTGCAATAAATGACCATACAACAGCCTTAGTTGTTGCAAGACCTACGCCTTTTGCACCACCGGATGCAAAAAATCCGCAAGTACAGCTAATCAATGATATAGTTCCGCCAAATACAGCCGCTTTCAAAAGACTTACCCATAAATCTTTCATATACAAACCTAACCACACCGAGTCAAAATATGCCCGATATGTTAATCCTGCAAACATATCCGAAGTTACAGCCCCAAGCAAAACTCCAACAACAGAAGCAAGAATTACAACAAATGGCATCATTATAATTCCTGATAAAACTCTTGGCACAAACAGATATCTTACAGAATCAACTCCAAGAACATCTATCGCGTCAACCTGTTCAGTAACCCTCATTGTTGCAAGTTCAGAAGCCAAAGATGATCCAATCATTGATGTAATTGCAAAACCGGACATAATAGCACCGACTTCACGCACAATCAATATAGTCATAAGCATTCCTACAAAATTACTTCCACCTTGCTTAACCATTTCATGAGCAACTTGTGAAGCCACAATTATTGAAGTCATTCCAACAATAGACAAGGTGATAGGTAAAGAACTTACTCCAAATCTATCACATTGATAAAATAATTCTTTTATGGAGATTTCACCTTTGAATATACATTTAAGAACATGAAAACCAATTTGTGCAATCTTACCAATTGTGTCCAAAAAATCAGCACATACTCGTAAAAAATGTAAAAACAATCTGTAAGTTGGTGACTGTCTTAAATATTTATTCAGCATAACCATAAGTGAATTATACTAAAAACATCAATTGATTGTCAAAAGTAATAACCTATCCTTATTTTTAACCATATTTAACAACCTCAAACAAAACTAAAAGCGGCAAGCTATTTCACTGGTCTGCCGCTTTTTGGGTGCATAAAATATGCGAGGTCTGCTCACCGCAGTGGGTATATGCCACCAATATTGGTTGGAGTTGCGGGTAGTTGATTTTATTACAGATGTTTTAGTATTGCACTATTTGTTGTTTTTGTTGTATTTTGTGATTTTGCACCTAGGGCGGTTTTTTGGGTTGGGGTTAGTTGTTTCAGAACTGTTCTGCTCGCCACAGCGGGTACTTTGCCACCAAGGTTGGTAGTATTGTTAGTTTGTTGTATTGA